>CAWHOE010000020.1:0-22855 GCA_963830915.1 candidate division FCPU426 bacterium | reverse complement strand
TGTTCATGGCTATCACATTCTTTTTTCCCTGGGGCCGGGACCTATTCAGGCGCAACGTGGTCTTCGTGGTGGTATGCCTGGCCATCCTGGTCATCGGGGCGGGAACCTATGTGAACCGACACGGCGGGTGGGCGGTATTCAGCGCCTCCCAGGTCTCGGTCCAACAACGACTCGAAACCTATCGGGTGGCCTGGGAGATCGTGAAAGACCATCCCTGGCTCGGTATCGGGCTGGGACAGGTCGGCGTGCTTTATCCCCTCTACCAAAGCAGGCCTTATACCAAGGCGGAATATCCCCAACATCCCTATACCTACACCGAACATATCCATAACGAGTTCCTGCAGTTCTGGGTGGAAGGGGGATTGCCCGGGCTGGTCCTGTTCCTGGGACTTTTGGCCGCCTTCGCGCTGGCCGTCTGGAAATTCATCTCGAACCCTGAGAGCCGTAAGGAAGACAAGGAATTGATGATCGGCGTGACGGGCGGGGTCGTCGCCCTTTTGGGACAGTCCCTCAGCAACTTTCCCCTGCAGGTCGCCCCGACCGCCGTTCTTTTCGGGTTGTTCCTGGCGGCGCCTCTGGCTTTGAAAAAATCACAAGACCAAAAAGTTGCCCAACCTTTCAGCCAAACCCAAACGGTCGCATTGGTCCTCGCCCTTGGCATCACGGGCCTTATCGCGGTTCATACGGTGGGGGCTTCGATTGCTTACCGGGACGCGGTGGGGGAGACCTCTTTAGGGAAGGGGCAGAACGCTGAGTATTACGCCAACCGGGCCTCTGTCCTTTCTCCCTATAACCCCAAGGTTTGGAACGCATGCGGTGCCGCGCTGAACCTGGCCGATAAGAAGGACTTTGCCCTTCAGGCCTACATGAAGGCGCTTAGCCTGAATCCGCAATATGTGGAGAATTACTACGACATGGCCAATATCAGGGTCCAGCAGGGTAATTTCCAGGATACCTTGGCCTTGTGCCAGAAGGCCGAATCCCTCGTCCCCAATTACATCGCGCCTCTCTGGCCGGAAGCGGTCAGTCTTTTCCAAATGGGAAGGTATGAGGAATCAGCCAAGGCTTTCGAGGATTATCTGGTGTTCGCTCCCAATGATTTCCAAACCTTCCTGGACCTGGGTGTCTGCTATATCAAGTTGAAACGTAAAACGGACGCTATCGCGGCCTGGAAAAAAGCCAACGCTATCAACCCCGGCGACCCGACGGTCCTGCAATATTTGAAGTCACAGGGTGTTCAAATCCACGGAATTTAAGCAATGTTTTAAAAATGGTCTTGAAGTTACACCGGGTATAAATTTAAATACAAAACCAACATCTGCCCCATCCTGATTAAAAGGAAGTGAATGATGACACGACACCTTCGTTCTGTTCTGATCCTCCTGACCTTTCTTACGGCATCATCCCTCTTCGCCGCCACCTCGCAGGATTATTACAACGCTGGTCTTCAGATGTACCAATCGAAGCAATATCAAAATTCCATCAAGTACCTTCAGGCTGCGGTCCAACTCAATCCGCAGGATTGGAGGTCCTACCAGATCATGGGGCAGGATTATTACCAGATGGGGGATAACAGCGACGCTCTTTCCAATTTCGACAAGAGCTTGGCCTTGAATCCAGATAACGCCGGCTTAAAGAAATTCGCTGACAGCTTGAGGACCTCCAACAATGGGCTTCCTCCTCTTCCAGCTGGCAACCGGACGGCGGACAGGATGAAATACAGCACAGCCCAGGGAAACAACGAGGTCGGCGGTCCCTTGGGTCTGGGGTTGGAACTAGGCGACCCGGGTAATTGGGGCGCGACCGGTAAATTTTGGTTGGATCACGAAAGCGCCCTCCAGGCCGCCCTGAAGCTTGGAGGGGGGACGGTCGTTCAATTGGATTATCTCTGGCACGACTATGACGTCATCCATCCCCAGCAAGGCCTGATGCCCATCTATTTCGGGGTAGGCGGGGGATTGGGATTGGGCGGTTCCATCGCCATCGAGGCCAGGGGGATCGTGGGTATCTCTTACCTGTTCAACAAAGCCACCGTGCCCGTGGATATTTATGTTCAATTATGCCCGGCCATCTGGATCGGCGGCGGTGGAACATCCAACATCCAGTTCTATCCCAATGTCGGTTCCCGATACTATTTCTAATACGAAAAAAATCTTAGCCACCGATTAACACCGATAAACTCCGATTGAAAATTAAAGATTATTGTTTTTGTTTAAATCATATCTGTGTTTATCTGTGTTCATCTGTGGCTAAAGAGTTTTGCCTTTGTCTTTGGGTTTTCCCTTTATTCATCCGTGGCATTCAGTAGAAAACCCCGGCTTTTCAACCAAAATAATCCGAACCTATTTCTTCCGAGGTCTTGAGTCATTGTTTCCCCTGCCCTATGGTGATAAATTAACTAGGCATTCCTGATCTTCTTTTCGACGATGGCGGGCCTTACGGGGTCTGTCATTGGACCGGAGGCGCCGGCGGATCCAGGGAGCGGCAAGGGGACTATGATGGGCATCCAATCGCTTCTCGATAAATCGGCCACGCCGCCGATCCTTTCCCCGTCCGAAACTTCCCTGAACAAACCCCTCATCCAAAAAGCCTATGAGTTCGCCAAGAAAGCCCACGAGGGTCAACAGCGCCTTTCGGGCGACGAATACCTGACCCACCTGGTGGGCGTCGCCGACATCCTGGCCGAACTGCATATGGACTCGGTCACCATCGCTAGCGCCCTCCTGCACGACATCATCGAGGACACGCCCGTCACCCTGGACGTCCTCAAGACCGAGTTCGGCGAGGAGATCGCCAACCTGGTGGACGGCGTCACCAAGATATCCACCCGTAAGTTCCAGGACGCTTCCATCCGCCAGGCCGAAAGCACCCGCAAGATGCTGGTGGCCATGGCCAAGGACGTCCGGGTCATCCTCATCAAGCTGGCCGACCGCACCCACAATATGCGCACCCTGGAGTTCCTCCCTCCCGACCGCCGGGAAAAGATGGCCCGGGAAACGCTGGATATCTACGCCCCCCTGGCCCACCGCCTGGGTATCGCCAAGCTCAAGAGCGAGCTGGAGGATCTTCTGCATGAGGTACCTGGAACCTGATATCTATTACGACCTGGTCAAGAAGGTCGCCATGAAGAAGGCCGAACGGGAGAATATGCTGAACGGTATCAAGACCCTCATCGAGTCCAAGTTGAAAGAGGCGGGTATCACGGCCCAGGTGCAGGGCCGGTCCAAGCATTTTTCCAGCATCTACCATAAGATGGTCCAACAGCAGAAGAGCTTCGACGAGATCTTCGATCTGATGGCCATCCGGGTGCTCACCAATAACGTGAAGGAATGCTACGAGACCTTGGGGATGGTCCACACCATCTGGAAGCCCCTGCCGGGGCGTTTCAAGGACTATGTGGCCATGCCCAAGGGCAACATGTACCAGAGCCTGCATACCACCGTCATGGGGCCGGAAGGCCAGCCTCTGGAGATCCAAATCCGCACCTACGATATGCACCGCACCGCCGAGGAAGGTATCGCCGCCCACTGGATCTATAAAGAGGGCCGGAATGTCGACAAGGAGGACCAGAAGTTCGCCTGGATGAGGCAGCTGCTGGACCTCCAGCAGGACATCAAGGATTCCACCGAGTTCGCCGAGGCCATGAAGGTCGATCTGTTCGACGACGAGGTCTTCGTGTTCACCCCCAAGGGCGAGGTGAAAGAACTACCCAAGGGCGGGACCGCCCTGGACTTCGCCTATATCGTCCATACGGACCTGGGCAACCATTGCATGGGGGTCAAGGTGAACGGGCAAATGGTGCCCCTCCGGTCCGTTTTGAAGAACGGGGACATCGTGGAAGTGCTCACCCAATCCTCCCGCGCCCCCAGCCGGGATTGGCTGAAGATCGTCACCACCAGCCGGGCCAAGAACAAGATCCGTCACTGGTTCCGCACCCACTTGTCGGCGGACGAGGTCGATAAGGGCAAGCACCTGTTGGAGAGGGACGCGGTGCGTATGGGGATGGATTTCAATACGGTCATCAAATCCACCGCCCTGGAAGGCCTGCTGGATACCTTCGGGTGCCATACGGTCTCGGAGTTATTGGCCAACATCGGCCATGGCGAGGTCTCGCCCAAGACGGTCCTGAACAAACTGGCCATCAAGACCCAGGATGATGAGCATCCCCTCCGGGTGGAGACACCCGAAAAGACCGTTGAGCGGTTATCCGAGACGAAACAAGCGAAGGTTCCCGTCGAGGAGGCGCCGACCGACAAGACCCCCACCAAGGGCATCTCGGTCGGGGGAGAGAAGGATTTCCTTATCCGCTTCGCCCGCTGCTGCACGCCCGTTCCCGGGGACCCCATCGTGGGCTACGTCACCCGAGGCCGCGGGGTTTCCATCCACCGTACCGACTGCCCCAATACGCTTCAATTGCCCGAGGGCGAAGCCCGCATGATCCCCGTTAAATGGGAAGGCAACGCGGGCCAAATCTTCGAAGTGGCCCTGGAAGTGAAGGCAAAGGACCGGGACAAGTTGCTGGCGGATATGCTTTTGGCCATTTCAGAGGAGGGCATCATCATCAACGAGGCCAACGCCAAAGCGCTGGACGGCGGGTGGGCCCAGGGTTACTTCCTGGTGGGTATCGCCTCTTCAGACCAATTGGAAAAGGTCCTGAAAAAATTGGGAAGGGTCAAGGGGGTCGTCAGCGCCAGGCGTATCGAGCCGAGATAAGTCCTTTTTGTCTCGCTCCTTTTGGAGGAGCGAGTATTAACACGATAGTTCATTGCCTGTTTAGGAAAGGGAACCTAAAATGGTTAAACGCAAAACGGTACTATCCTCCAAGGCCCCCCAGCCCATCGGGCCCTACTCCCAAGCCGTGATCGCGGGGGACATGGTCTATTGTTCCGGCCAGATCCCTTTGGACCCGGAGACGGGTCTGCTGGTGGACGGGGACCTGGAAGCGCAAACGACCAGGGTCCTGGACAACTTGGACGCTGTCCTGAAGGAATCCGATTCCTCCCTGGACCAAACGGTCAAGCTGACGGTTTTCCTGACCGACCTGAGGAACTTCGACATCTTGAACCGGGTCATGGCCCGCCGGTTCTCGAGCGAACCGCCAGCCCGTTCGGTGGTTCAAGTGGCCGCCCTTCCCAAAGGGGCGGCGCTGGAGATGGACCTGATCGCTTTGAGGAATTCAGCGGGGAAAGGCTGAGGGAATGCCGGAAACCTTTTGTTTGAATCATCCCGGCCGAAAGGCCGTCGGCTTTTGTTCCCGGTGCAATCAATCCTTTTGCGCCAATTGCCTGGATGTGGAAATGGGCGCGCCCTGCTGTGAGAATTGCCGGGTCAAGAAATCCAAGGACGCGGCTAAACCGGGGGTTCCCACCAAGGCCGATCCCTTCGAGGCTTTTGCCGCGACCGGCAAGCCTCCCATGCCGACGCCGACTCCCAAACCCCCGAACCCCGAACCTTCCGCCCCGCCGCCAGTGGCTTCCAGTAAGGTAGACCCCTTTGAGGCTTTCGCCGCTACCTCTAAACCGCCTATGCCCGCGCCAACCCCGAAACCGGCTATGCCGACCCCTACGCCAGCCGTCCCCAAGTCCAATGCCTCACCCCTGAATTTCAAGAACATGGGAGGTATGGATGACGATCCTCTGGGTCTCTTTGGCGGTCCGGTGTCCGCCCCGAAATTGGACCCGCCCACTCCCAAACCGCCCATGCCGGACCTGACGGCTACCCTGACACCGCCGACCCTGACACCGCCGACCCTGACACCGCCGACCTTGAGCGCGCCTCCGCCCATCAAACTGGAATCGCCACCCTTGAAAGCTCCCACTCTCAGCCCATCCGTCCCAATACCCCTGGACCTAGACAAGATGATTCACGATCCTCAGCCTCCCAGGCCGCCCTTTCCCCCAGCCCACAGCGCTGACCATCCCGCGGGTGAAGCCTCACACAGTCCCTTGAACCCAGCGGGAATCCCTGACGCCCCGAAGGCCTCCAAGGCACACCATTACTACATCCAGGCCAAGATCTGGTCCAAGTACCTCTTGCGCCGTTCCTTTGAGATATTCGACCCCCATGCCAAAAAGCTGAAGATACCTACCTATGCCCTGTTGGTTATCGTGGCCCTTTTGATCATTAGCGCCATCGCTGGTGTCACCGCTCTGGTGAACCAGAAGCCGGTCAACTTGGTCTCTGCCATCCCGCCGGTCCATCTCATCCTGGTGGGTGCCAACCAGATCGGGGAAATGGACATCACCACTTATACGGATATCCAGGGCCATCTCCAAACTCTGGGGTTCTCGCCGATCATCCAAATGACTGTACCCCAACTGCCCTCGCCCAACTTCTTCGATATCGGCATGAAGAGCGATGTGGGTACCTATTCAGAGGTGCTCAAAACTCCGGGGCAGATCACACCCCATCTTTCCTTCGTGACGGTCTTCACTAACGGGGTTTGGGTCTCCACCAACGCCTGGCAGGGCACCAATCAGGATTCAGACTTCCTGCAAAGCGAATTCTATCCCAATGACACGCCTGACCAGCTCTACATCAAGCATGTGCAGAAGGTCCAGAAACTGGAGCAGGACAAGGATTGGGAAGTTTCCACCATGGGCGAGAACCGTTTCATGGCGGTTTTCTCCGATCATGTGAGGTGGTTCCTGGTCAAGAAGGGAATCCAAGGCTACCAGGCCGACTTCGCTCTCTGGAATTGATCCCGCCTAATCCCAGCTACTGACAAAACTAATATTTGCCACAGATGTGCCGATTTTCCAAAAACCAATCCAAAGATATCGGTACTATACCGGCCTCTTTATTAGCTTTATAGAAGGCCGGCATGCGTGGGATTCATGAGATTGATCAAAACATAAATAAGAATCTGTTTTATCCAATTAATTTTTGTTCTTTATCTGTGTTTATCTGTTTGCATCTGTGGTTAAAGTCGGGATTTTGTTTGGTTGATGTTTGAGGTATTCAAAACGGGAAGATTATTGTTTTATCCCATACATCCCATGCATGCCGACCCTTCAATAAGTCTTAAATTGAGGTCGGTATAGCACCGATTTCTATAATCTCTATTTCTTCAATAGAGCATCGGCAAATCTGTGGCTATAGAAGTCTTGGCCTTTGGCGGTGGCTGTTCCTTGACACCCCTCATGGTTACGTTTATATTAGCGCCACTTCCCGCAGAGAGGCCCCATGATCGATCCGGATAAGTTGCAAACCGCCCTAACTTTCGACGATGTCATGCTTGTGCCCCAAAAGTCCGATGTGCTCCCCAAAGAAACAGATGTATCCACTTTCCTTACCCCGAACCTAAAGCTCAACATTCCCCTGGTCAGCGCGGCCATGGACACCGTCACCGAGGCCCGACTGGCCATCGCCCTGGCGCAAGAGGGTGGGCTGGGCATCATTCACAAGAACAGCTCCATTGAACAGCAGACCAGCGAGGTGGACAAGGTCAAGAGGTCCGAAGCGGGTATGATCAAGGATCCCATCACCCTGTCTCCTGACAAGGTCGTCGCCGACGCCCTGGCCATCATGAAGCACTACCACATCTCGGGTATTCCCATCGTCCAAAAGGACGGCAAGCTGGTGGGCATCGTCACAAACCGCGACCTGCGTTTCGTGAAGAAACTGGACCTGGCCTTGAGCGCCGTCATGACCAAGGACCACCTGGTGACCGTGCCGGTCGGGACAACTCTGGAAAAGGCCGAAGAGACCCTCCATACCCACCGTATCGAGAAACTGTTGGTCGTGGGCAAGAAGGGCAACCTGGAAGGCCTCATCACCATCAAGGACATCAATAAGCGCATCAAGTATCCCAACGCCTGCAAGGACTCGACCGGGCGTTTGAGGGTCGGGGCCGCCATCAGCGTCTCCAAGGACACGGAAGAGAGGGCGGAAAGCCTGGTGAAGGCCGGGCTGGACGTGGTGGTCATCGACACGGCCCACGGCCATTCGGCCGGAGTGCTGAAGACCGTTGCTCTCATCCGGAAGAAATATCCCAAACTGGCCATCATCGCGGGCAATGTGGTCACCGGCGAGGCGGTCAAGGCGCTGGTGGACGCGGGCGCGGATACCATCAAGGTCGGGGTCGGTCCCGGCTCCATCTGCACTACCCGGGTCGTCACGGGCGTGGGCGTTCCCCAGATCTGGGCCATCAGCGAATGCGCCAAGGTCGCCCAAAAGAACAAAGTCACCATCATCGCCGACGGCGGCATTAAGTATTCCGGGGATATCACCAAGGCCATCGCAGCCGGTGCGGACGCGGTCATGATCGGCGGACTTTTGGCCGGGACCGAGGAATCGCCAGGCGAGGTCATCAATCTCCAGGGCCGTATGTTCAAGGTCTACAACGGCATGGGGTCCTTGGCCTCCATGCAAAAAGGACGCAGCGCCGACCGTTATTTCCAGGGCGAGGTCACGGACGCCAAGAAGCTTGTGCCGGAAGGCATCGAGGCCCGGGTTCCCTACCGGGGGTTGTTGAGCGACCTGGTCTACCAGCTGGTCGGAGGATTGAGGGCTGGCATGGGCTATAGCGGGGCCAAGACCATCCCGGACCTGAAGGTGAAGGGACATTTCGTCCAGATCACGTCGGCGGGATACCAGGAAAGCCATCCGCACGATGTGGTCATCACCAAGGAAGCGCCGAATTATTACCTGGATTAACCCCAGGCAAGGAGACATACCATGATCCAATCCATAGCCGTCATCTCCATCCGCAAAGGCCACGACGCCGATGTCATCAAGATCCTGAGCGAATATATCGAGAAGGAAAAAAAGAACAAGGGATGTTTGAAGGCCTATTTCCGAAAAGCCCTGGATAACGATGATACCTTCCTGGCCTACGCGGAATACGACAGCATCGAGAACTTCAAGGCCAGCGAGAAAGCCTCGGCGGAGCGTTTGAAAGAGGGCGGCAAAGTCGAATCGGCCCTCCGGCCCCATATCTTGAAAGCCTTTTACGGCAACTTCGACTAAAGACAAAAAAATTTTTACCACCAAGGGCACCAAGTTCACCAAGAACACCGTAAACATTAGAAAAGAACGACGAATAAAAAAACCTATTTGTTTTGGGTGGCGAAAACTGTAAATCAAAGTTTGTTAAAGCCTTAGCCCGAAATTTATTTTTTGTCTTTCTTGGTGCTCTTGGTGAACTTGTGCTGATTATCTAATAAAATAAATTATTAGAAATCGGTACTATACCGACCTCGATGAATGGTTTTATTGAAGGTCGGCATGGTGGTTCAATGGTTGTTAGAAAATAAACCCTGGAGTATTGGTTGCGACACGACACGATCATCGTCCTGGATTTTGGGGCTCAATATAGCCAGCTGATCGCGCGACGGGTGCGCGAGTGCAACGTCTACTGCGAGATCCTTCCTTATTCCGCTCCCCTTTCCCAGATCCTTTCCAAGAACCCCAAAGGCATCATCCTTTCCGGCGGGCCTTCCAGCGTTTACGCCAAAGGCGCGCCTCACATCGAGGCGGCCGTCTTCTCACAAGGCATCCCCATCCTGGGCATCTGTTACGGCATCCAGCTCATCTCCCATCTCTTGGGGGGCAATGTGCAGAAGGCCCACAAACGGGAATTCGGCCTGGCGGCCCTTAAGATCAAAGACCATAAGAACCTCTTTCAGGGCCTGCCTAACAGCCTGAAGGTCTGGATGAGCCACGGGGACCATGTGACCAGCCTGCCGAAGGGATTCCGTACCCTGGCTTCCACCGCCAATTGCCATTTAGCCGCCGCGGTCCATGAGACCAAGAGAATATATGGCATCCAGTTCCACCCGGAAGTGGTCCATACCGAGAAGGGCACCAAGGTCCTGGAGAATTTCGTGAAGAAGGTCTGCGGGTGCAAGGCTACCTGGAACATGCAGGCTTATGAAAAGACCGCCGTCGCCCAGATCCGCCAACAGGTGGGGAAGGGCCGGGTGCTTTGCGGGGTTTCCGGCGGGGTGGATTCCACCGTCACCGCCGCCCTCATCCATCGGGCCATCGGTTCCCAGCTTTCCTGCGTGTTCGTGAACAACGGGGTCTTGAGGCTCAACGAGGGGCCCCAGGTCCTGAAGGCCTTCAAAGGTAAGATGGGCATTCCGCTCCACTACGTGGACGCCGAGGACCAATTCCTGGGACTGTTGAAGGGCGTGAGCGAGCCTGAGAAAAAACGAAAGATCATCGGCCGGACCTTCATCCGGGTCTTCGAGAAGAAAGCCAAGGAACTGGAAAAGAAAAGGGGGCCCTTTGATTTCCTCGCCCAGGGAACCCTCTATCCGGACGTCATCGAGAGCGTGTCGGTCAAGGGACCTTCGGCCACCATCAAGAGCCACCATAATGTGGGCGGACTGCCCAAACGCATGCGTTTCAAGCTGGTCGAGCCCTTACGGGAGTTATTCAAGGACGAGGTCAGGGAACTGGGCAAAAGACTGGGAATCCCCCAGGAACTCATCGGACGCCAACCCTTCCCCGGTCCCGGCCTGGCGGTCAGGCTGTTGGGTCCCCTCACCCGCGAGAGGCTGGATGTGCTCCGCCTGGCGGACGCGGTCGTGCAGGAAGAGATCCGTTCCGCCGGGCTTTATAACGCCATCTGGCAGTCCTTCGCCGTGCTCACTCCCGTCAAGTCGGTCGGGGTCATGGGAGACGAGCGCACTTACGAGAATGTCTGCGTCATCCGGGCGGTCCATTCCACCGACGGCATGACGGCCGATTGGGTCAAACTGCCTTACGACCTTTTGGGCAAAATGTCCAACCGCATCATCAATGAGGTGCGGGGGGTCAACAGGGTTGTTTATGACATTACCAGCAAACCACCAGGTACAATTGAATGGGAGTAGCTGGTAATTGTGCTGATTTCCTTGATCGTCGAAGGAAATAAAGGATCAGTACATCACGAGTAAACCTCCCGGAACTATAGAATGGGAATAACTCGTGATCGTGCTGATCTCCATGACCGCCGAAGGCAATAAAGGATCAGTGCATTACCAGCAAACCACCAGGTACAATTGAATGGGAGTAGCTGGTAATTGTGCTGATTTCCTTGATCGTCGAAGGAAATAAAGGATCAGTACATCACGAGTAAACCTCCTGGAACTATAGAATGGGAGTAACTCGTGATTGTGCAGATATCCTCTAAAGCCGAAGGCATAATCAAATCTGTACTTAACAAGCAAAGCTCCCGGCACGATCGAGTGGGAATAACCAAGCTCTCCTTTTAAATCTAATCCAATCAATGCCTCGAGTCATCTTTTGAAAATGTTCAATTCCTGTATTTTTATTGGGCATATTTCTTAGAGATATTCACGCACTTTTACCAATGGATGGACGTCTTAACTTATGAACCTTCCGGAATCAAGGATGTCGCCCGGGTATATCGCTGATGGGATGACTTCTGTCGAAAAAGGGAGGAAAATAGGGATTGATATGTTTTGTATGTATTTTAAAAATTGAGGTGAAGAAATGAAAATATTCCTGAAGTTTATGCTCGTTTTGGTCTCATTCTCGCTCGGTTACCCCGCCTTTGGCCAATCCACCGATATGTCGAAAGTGGTTTCCAAGGACGCTTTTTTCATCAAAGCGGGCGCTGGGTCCTATTTTTCAGAATGGACTTTCACAAAATTCGATCGCCCCGCCATCAATGGTATAACTTCCGAAGTGGATACGACGACTGGCGCTTTTAACGATTTTGCCGGTACGCTCGCCCTGGGGTTGGATTGCGGGGACCATTTCTCCTATTTCCTCAGCGGGGAATGGCTAACGGATGAAGTGCCCATCATGGTGAATGGCCAGTACAACTTTCTGGTCGATGATCTTTTCCAACCCTACGCCTATTTCGGGTTGGGACTCGATTTCCTGAAAAACAGTTACGTCAGGCCAGGTTCCCAGATCGGGGTCGGGGCAAATTTTGTCCTGACTCGGGGTTTCGATGTGTTCTTGGAAACAAAATCATATATTTCTTGGGGCGAATTTGACGATTCTATAAACCCTGATAAGGGCTTCTCTAGGGCTAATATCTATCTCCCTATCTTGGCTGGTATCAAATGTTCGCTTTGATCAGAGGGGAAAAGTCACCACTTTGGGGAGGCGGCGCACTTGATGAAACTCGAATGGGGTAAAAGGGCCAGATCGCTGTTGTTCCTGTCCTTATCCATCATTTGTTTCATGACCGTACTGGTAACCGTGATTTCCTACTTCTATGTCGAGGTCCTGACCCAGACTTACGCCCATCGATTCGCCCAAGCCCATTTCCAGATGACAGACCAGGTGGAATACATCAAGGTCTTCGAGTACACCGATCGTGAGGTGAAGATCTTCGTGGTGGACGACAGCAAGAACGCGCGAACGAACCAGATCACCCGGTCCGGATCCTTCCACACCTTCCATTGGTCCAGTCCGAAGACCGCCTGGGTGGAGGACAAATTCGACTGTGTCTGGAGCGACGATGGCAGTGCGGATGGGTTCACCTGGCCGCCCTATTTTTGAAACAAGCTGGTTGTTCCCAGTAGTAAAACGGTGCCCTGGACAGATTCCCCAACCTTTTTTCCATCGAAGAACCATCTTTATTTACGTGAAACCATTTGTTTAAAAAATTGTTGTTAATTTTTCGCCCAATGCCCAAGAAAACCACCCTTCGAATCCCTCGCCGATAAAATTGGACCCAGCCGTCCATCATTCGGAAAGGAATCGAAATGAAAAAAACTCTCGTGTTTCTGTCGCTCTTGGTCATCGCGGGGGCGCGGGCCCAGGCCCAGGACGCCACTCCGGTTCCCACGATCATCCACAAAAGCTTCATCGAGTACAAAGCCGACCTGAAATGGGGCGGGGCCGGAACGGCACAGGGAAAGTTCAAGGCGCCCGTGGGGCTCTGCGTGGACCCTTCCGACCATGTTCTTCGTCAACGATAACGGCAATAAGCGGGTCGAGAAATTCGACGGGGAAGGCAAGTTCATGGCCTCCTACGAGGGTTTCGAGAAGATCAACGACATCTCCAGTGAGTTCGACCTGGGGGGCGTCAAGGGCATTCAGGTGGACAAGGACGGAAACTTCTATTTCAGCGGAAGCCTGCAGATGGTGGGGTTCAACACGGATAAGAAGGTCATCTTCAATAACAGCACGGGCGGTAATTGGATGGCCGGCTTTTTCCTCAGCCGTGACGGCTACCTCTACGACGCCTACAGCGCCGACGGGGGCGGGGGAAACATCTACAAGCGAAACCGGGCCGGCAAGGAATTGGCCGAATATCCCAGCAAGGCTGCCAGGACCAACGCCATCGCGGTGGATGGAAAGGGCAATATCTATGTGGCCAACTGGATCCCGGGTGGCGACATGACCGATTACGGCGTGCAGAAATATTCCCCCAGTGGGGATTTCGTGGCCACCTGGAGCGGTAAGTACGGCTCGAAAGACGGGCAGTTCGAAACCCCGGCCTGCGCCGCGGTGGACGCCGAGGACCATCTTTTCGTGCTGGATAGCCAGGCGGACCGGGTGCAGGTGTTCAACGGCGACGGCAGGCTCTGGACCAAGTTCGGCCATAAGGGCATCGGCCTGGGCGAAATGCGCAATCCTTCCGCCCTGGGCGTCAACAGCAAGGGCCAGGTTTTCGTGCTGGATACAGGCAACAACCGGGTCGAGCGCTTCACCCGCTACCGGGTGGACCTGACGCTGGATGGGAACAACAAGGTCCTGGAACGCAAGGAAACACCCCTGACCGGGACCCTTTCCAACTCCGGGGCCAACTACAGCCAGGATTCGCAAGGGGAAACGAACTCCGCCGGGGAGAACGCCTCCCATAACGGCGGCCTTGCCGATACGGTCCAGCAGAAGGGTAAGGACGCGGTCGGGAACGCGGTCGGGGATATGGGACGGAAGCTGGGATTTTGACGGGGAGGAAAGCTATCCCCCGTCTGTTAGTTGACGAGGTTTGGGAATAATGGGGAGCGTTATTCAATACAAAATATTCAAAGGAGACGACAATGAAGCTTAGGGTTCCAGTCTTGATCTTGATCTGTTCTATCGGCTTGGCGGTGATGGGGACCGGGTGCGGAAGCAGTAAATCGACACCCACCAGTCCCGCCACGAGCACCCCCACCCCCATCCCCAACTTCAACACCATCGTCCTTTCCGCCTACGCCACCATTGGAAATAACGTTTCTTTCTCAAATCCCATGGGTATCGATTGGATCAACGGGAAGCTTTGGGTCGGTGATTCTTCTAATAGTATCCAGGAATGGACCACGGTGGGCAGCAGTCTGATCACACCTATCACCAATTATGACACATCGATCGCCTATGAGTCCGGGGTCTATTACCTGGGTTTTGACCCGACCAACAACAATCTTTATGGGCCGGACTATAGTCATCAACAGGTCGCGGTCTATAACGCGGCGGGCGGTTATCTAACCTATTTCGGGAACGGCGAGATGACATCTCCATTCACTCCGCCTATCGGCGCGGCGGTGAATAGCGCCGGTACGACTGTTTATGTTATCTGCATTGGAGCCTCCACTTCGCCTATCTTGGTCTATTCCATTAACAATGCCGCCGTTCCGCCAACCTACAACTACCAAACGACCTTTGGCACCAGTGGAACGGGCAAACTTAGTGGAGCTTTTAATTTGAAGTTTGATCCCAGCGGGAACCTTTGGGTCGCCGACCGAAGTAATGACCGTTTGGCGGAATTCAGTCCGTCCGGTAATTACATCAAATCGTTTTCCGCTCCCAGCAGTATCACCTTTGACCCCGTCGACATGACCTTCGATGGGTCCGGTAATACTTACGCTGTTTGTTTTGACGGTGGAATGATCGTGAAATTCGATCCGTCCGGCGACATTGTGGGCCAGGCGGGCGTTTCCCTTTTGAAAAATCCGAATGGGATTACTACGGACGGTTCTGGACATTACTGGGTCACGGATGGCGGGCATCAACAAATTGTGGCTTTCCATTGATCCTGGTCAGGATGGGGTCCGCAGCCTAGAAGTCATAACGAATAAAAAAGCCCTTCTCCCTGACGGGGGAAGGGCTTTTTGTTTTTACGAACAGGTCTTATTTGGTGGTTTGGGTCAAGCCGTAATCCACACCTATCATCCCACCCTTCAGGCCCGCCGTGCCGCTCACGGAAGTCGACCAATCGGCGGCGATATAGCCGGTCATGAAGGTCGCGGGGGAAGAAAGCGAATAAGCCGAGGAAGGGAAGGTGAAGGGACTTCCGATACTGGAGGTCGACAGATAACCCAGGGAATAGCTTGTCCCGCTGATTCCGAACACCAGTCCGGCATCGTATTTGCCGGGATTGGCGGCGGAAGCGGTGACGATGGCCCCACTGGGGGTCATAACGACCGGTCCGGGTTCGGTCATGGAACAAACGGCAGTGCCGGCCGATGTGCTCGCCAGGATCGCGGTGGCCGTATTGCCGATGATGGTGATGGGTGACATGGCGGTGGAGGCTGTGCCGGTCCCATAGAGGGCGTAATTAAGACCCGACGCGGAAGTCGACATCCAATAGCTCATGGGGACGGTCACACCGCTGTTGGCGATAGAGACGGTGGCGTCGGTCACGGCCGCTCCGCTGACCGCCAGGGCCACGCAGGCGTAACCCATGCTCTCGGAGATGGGTGTTCCACCCAAGACCTCGTTGATCCCGATCTGCTCGACCATGCCGATCATCCAGGAAGTGGAATAAGCGGAGGCCGTGGGATAGGCGGACGAGAAAGAGGAGGAGTTAAGCGCGGACTGAAAAGCGGCCGAGATGCCGCCAAAACCAGAAGCGCTACCGCCCGTGTAGCCGGCCGTCGCGCCGGTCAATGGACTGAACAAAGTGGTGATGGGTATGTTGCCGGGCGTATTGTTCGTGGTGGTTGATGTAGGGAGAGAGGTCGTTGATGTGCAGGCCCAATGGAATGGAGCGACCAGAACGATGAGCAGTAAAAGCGAAAATCCTTTTAAGCTTTCCAGACTTTTCTTCATAGTTGCCACCTCTGAGAATATTATTCTTGAACGCCCCGGTTCGGGTTCCCAACTGGATAACATCCAGTCAATTGTACCGCTAACCGATCGCCCCGTCTTACCCTTTGCTCGGGGTCTTCATATATAAGACGTTGAAAATAGGGCTTTATTCCATGGAGATGGGGAAAAACATGGATTCCTTCTGTAAAAATGGTCTTCGGAAGAAAGGGGAAGGATGATCAACGGTCACGGGGCGACAATTGGAAGGAACTCTCGATTTCCGCCATGTTTTTATGGACAATAGGCTCCCTGAAACCCGGATTCACCGGCTTACCCTAAGTCCCTATGGCGGAAATATATAACGATGAATAAAAAAATAGGTTCATGCCTCGGCCTTCTGGCCCTCTTTAGCTTCCTCTTTCTGCCCCTGTCCCTTTTCGCCTCCGAAACCCGTGTGGATTCGGCGGGGGGCATCACTTCCGTGATGGACGATGAGACCAACAACGGAGACATGTTCCTGGACGGAAATCCCGCCGGTTTGATCCTCCTCAAGACCCACGACCGCCTGGACCTGGCGGGCCAATGGACCTATTCCAGCTCCCTGCCCGTCACGGCCGGTTCCTATCAGCAGACCTTCAGCACCATCCCCCGGCTAACGAACGACTCGGTCATCAAGTACGAGGGCCTGATGCTCTTTCCCGATCCCCACTGGGCCGTCCAACTGGCTGGCGATTTCCTCTATCCCCAGGGTCAGAACGTTTATTACTACGACACTTACAGCACCCAGCAATTCCGTTCCCTGGTCCGCGCCGCTTACGACGCCGGCCCCGTCGCCTTAGGTCTGGAAGTGAGCGACAACGAAATAGACAACAGCTACGATCCGGGTTTGTTCAGCACGACTGTGGGTCTGGCTTCCGGGTCCAGCCAGGACAACAAATGCCATGTCCGGGGCGGGATCATCACCACCTTCCCAGACGGACAGGACAAGGACAGCCCCAACTGGCAGATCGGCGGGGTTTTCGAGACCCAGCTGGGTTATGACGTCCTCAACCTCAACACCCAGCGTTTTTACTACAACAGCCCGGCCTTCAACCTCCAACAGCAGACCTCCACCACCGACTATTATTATTTCGGTCCCGAGGTCCGGTACGAAATTCCGGGTCGGCTTCTCGTTCGCTTTTCCTCTTTCGTCACCAATGATTACACCCACTTCCTCCAGACCGCGTCCCAGGCGGTCACCGAATTCCCCGACTTGGGCCCCTATGTTTCATCCCAGTACCAGAACATGACCAACCTGGGCCTCTTCCGCCTGACCCTGCCCCTGTCGGACAAGACCAACCTCAAGCTGGGCGGCTCCCTCACGGCCTATCTCTACAACATCGACCTGATCGGAAAGAACGCCAATGTCTACAACAACCAGAACCGCCAGCAGGTCAATGGCACCTTCGGCATCGGCTTGGAATCGCCGGGGGATTACAATCTGGGCCTTCAATTCATCGGCCAAAGCTACATCAGCGAGGTGCAATTGGTCGCCGACAATTCCACCACGGCCACCGATTACAACTATTACCACCTGGCGCTAGGGGGCGAAAAGAAGGTTGGTTCCAACTGGGCCCTGAGGGGCGGGCTGGTGATGGAAGATGACATTTACACCGTCAGCAAAGACCTGAACACCCTTTATCTGGACCTGACCTCGGGGTTGGGGTATGAGGATAAGAACCTCCGGCTGGACGCCAAGGGTGTCCTGGGCGAAGGGGTGAACGTCAATAACTCAGGCAGTAATAGCCTCCAGACCGAGGCCGAACTGCAAGGGACCTTTTTCCTATGAAACAAAATCGATCGAAAGAAACCATCCTGTCGTTGAATGACCGAAACATCTTTTTCGCGGTCCTGATGGCGGTCCTGGGCGTCTGCGCGGCCGCGAACGCCCAAACCACTTCGGCCGTAACCGATAAGCCGAAAGCGGTTTCCGCGCCAGCATCCGGCTCCGTTTCGCAAGAGGCCGATGAGGATGACCAGTCGGCGGACGATGAGGATGAGGGCTTCGAGCCCAATTGGTCGGGAGAGGTGGGCTATACCTTCTCCCTTCAGCCGGTCCAGCAAGGCTCGGGACAGATCGCCAATGAGGTCACGGCCACCGCGACCTACAATTTCACCGAAAGCGGCCATTACATGATGTTCGTGGCGGGCGGGGGACAGCAGATTTTGGAAGGCACCTCCACCAGTTACGGTACCTTTTCAGCGGGCGGGGGGTTGGGGTTCGGTTTCTTCCAGCCTGCCCTGACCGTGGCCTTCGAGCAAGGAGCCCAGGCCCTCAATAGCCTGGACGGCAACCTGACCCTGACCTTTCAGATGGTCAAACCCCTTTCGCTCGGGTTGATCGCCGAGGCCAGCCCCCAAAGCCATCAAGCCCCCTTAAACCAGGTCTTGGGGACCTCTTCGGACCAGATCGACGAGATCGACAGCCTGGACCTGACGGGTGGGGCAGTCCTGACCTTCACACCCTGGGATGTCCTGGATCTCAGCGTGACCGGCGAGAAAGACTATTCCCGCACGTACCAGTGGCAGAATATCCTTCATACCGCCGTTCATCTCTTGAAGCAGACCTTGCAGATACCCTCGGTCACCTTCGCCACCAACCTCACGTTCATCCCCAGCCTCACCTTGACCCTTTCGGCGCAGGTGGGACAGGAAGATTTCCCCGCTGGGGTGGTTTATAGCCCCATCCTTAAACAAACGGTCAAGAACGCGACCGCCACCACCGAGGGTTTCACGGCCTATTCGCTGGGCCTTACCTATAATTTGTGACGGACCGGTCGGAAGATCTGGACAAAGAAGGGAAGAACATCATGCGCTTTCAACCTAACCTGAAAACAAGCCTCGGGCTTTTGGCGCTTGGTTTGCTTCTGTCGATCCTTCCGTTCAGGGCCTGGGCCTTCGACCTGTCGCCTGACGCCTCCAGGGTATTGTCCGATCCCACCTATCTTCCCCAGGGTGGCCAGTTTTTCGGAAGCACCGAATTCAGCTATAACCAAGTCAACTCCAACACGGACAATTACCAGGGCAAAATGACCGCCTCTACCAGTGTCAAAACCACCACCCTCACCCAGGTACTGGACTTTGGCCTCACCGACGATCTCACCCTACGAGCCAGCGGTTTTTATCAGCTCAATGGGACCGATTCCCAGGATCCATCCGGGGTCAGCACCCTGACCTCCTCCTATGGCATGAGCGATCCGACCATCGCCCTGGTCTGTCGGGTGCTGGATGAGAAGGGCGCGCCCTTCAACTGGGACCTGAAAGCATCCTATACTCCGGACCTTATCAACGCCGAGTCGGCCTCCGCCGACTTGAGCGGGTCGGTGGCCCGGGTGGATCCACGGCGGCTTTCGGCACGGCCCTCAGCTATAAGGGCAAGGATTTCACCCTCTACCTGGTGGGCGACGGCACCTATCTGGACGAAAAGGATGTGTTGAACCAGAACAACGGCATCACCACCAGCTATCAACCCAGTTGGGTCTATTCCTTGGATGCCACCACCCAGACCCGTTTCGCGGAGGGGTTATCCCTCAACGCGGGGGTCTCGATGACCTTCAACCAGAACGTCAGCGCCTCCTATGTGAACGCCGCCGACAAGGTCATCGACTTCACCAACCAGCCCAGCGATATCACCTACCTGATCCTGGCGCTGAATTACCAGGTGACCCCAGGCAAGTTGGCCGCCTCGCTGCTTTATTCCCATGACTTCTACGGCCAGAGCGGGAATACCTACCTGAGCAAACCCCAATTGGATAATACGATCGTTGACCGGTATAACGACCTGGTCGGCGCGGAATTACGTTACGTCTTTAATTGATAGCATCTGAAGAAAGCTTTTTCACTCTTGGGAAGGACCGCTAATTTGTCCTTTAAACCTATTATCGATCTTTAAGTTTACCCCTGTGGTTGACGGGGTCGAATGATGTGGTTAGCATGAATCTCATGAAATACCATTCAAGAACAATCCTTGTTTTCCTGGGCCTTTTGATCCTATACGTCCTGGGTCCCCATGCCGCTTGGGCCCAAGCCCTGTCCGATACCCCCACGCCCGCGTCCCTACCCACTGGCACCCAGACACCATCCCTCACCATCACGCCCACTCCGCCTCCTATCAGCTGGACTGGGGAGAAGTTCTACACATACGACACCCAATGGGGATCCAAGGAACGGAACTGAACCAACTCAACGATCCGGAAGGGATATGCGTGGGTCCGGATGACAACCTCTATATCGCCGACACCCTCAACAACCGGATACTGAAATGGACGGACGATGGGAAGCCCGTGACCTCCTTTGGGTCCTTCGGGACGGTGGCTTTGTGGCGCAATCCGCCCCAATTCGACCATCCGTTAGGGGTATTGGTGGTACCAGATGGCATGATCTACGTCGCCGACGGTTACAACAACCGCGTCGTGGTCCTCGACCATGATGGACTCGTTTCGACCGCCTGGGGCAAGGAGGGCGTCAAGCGAAGGCAGTTCAGCCAGCCGAGGGCTTTGGCCCGGGACCATTTTGGGAACATTTGGGTCTTGGATTCGCTCAACTCCAGGGTCCAAAATTTCAGCAACACGGGGAAATTCAATTTTGTCTGGGGCGCTTTTGGTACCTCGGATGGGGCCCTGAACCTTCCTCTGGGAATGGCGTTGAATAATATCGACCAGGCCATCATCGCGGACACGGGCAATTTTCGCGTCCAGGTTTTCAATGACAGGGAACCAGTCTCGAACTACGCGCAGATGCCGGTCACTTCCGATTCTGGTTCGGTCTCAATGGAACCTACCCCGGACCCGACCCTGACCGCCGCTCCTGTCACGATGGAAGGCTGGTTTGGGGAAGGCCCCTGTCAATTCAAGGAACCGGCCGGGGTGGTCATCAATCAAGGCGGCGTGATTGCAGTGGTGGATGGCGTGTCCGCCCGCGTGGAATTCTTCAATCACCGATTCGAGTTCATCGGCCAATGGCAGGACGATGAGCCAGATCTGAATCCGGCCTCGCATCCCCATTTCCGTGGCATTGCCTGCGATTCCAAGAACCGGCTTTACCTGACCGACATCCAGAACGACCGGATCGTGCGCTTGAAAGTGATCAAGGATGAGGTCCAGGTCACCCCTGGCGCCCCCACGTCCACCCCGACCAACACCCCCATTCCGACCCCAACGCCCGAGGATACCAATCCTTATGGGGGAGTGGGTTTCCCGATACGTTGACGTTTTATCGGATGCCGCTGGGTCATTGACTATTCGCGCGAACTATTTCCCTCTGAACAGCCTACAAAATTGTCCCTCCACGCCTTCTCAAATTAAGTCGTGGTAAAAACCCAACAAAAAAACAGTCTATGGTAACTAACAGGAAACTAGTATTTTTTCTTTGAAGAGGAATGACCTTGTTTAATAAATCCCAAAGCTGATAATTTCAGGAAATCCACGCGGGTTTAACGATATTAGATCTTGTTTCTATCAGGGGAGGCAGTCCATGAAGCGGTATCACTATGCCGTGAGCGCTGTGTTGTTGTTTCTTTTCGCCGGGTTATTCGTCTCTTGCGGTTCCAAAAGCGGCAGTCCCACTTCGCCTTCCAACCCCACGAATACCTTTACGCCCATTTTTACCGCCACAACTTCCAATAGTCCAACCGCCACTAACCAGGTCACCAGTACCCCCAGTTCCACCGCGACTTTGACTTCCACTAAAACTGCCACGCCCACTTTTTCCAACACACCACTATTCACCTCCAGCCCAACCTCCACGGCTACCAATACGGCCACGAACAGCCAAACGGCCAGCTCAACGAATACTTTCACTATCACCCCTACCGATACCCCCACCGATACCGCCACTTCTACCGCCACCAACACGGCTTCTAATAGTCCCACCATCACCTTTACGCCAACCTCCACCCCTTATTTCGCTTATTCCTATTCGATAGGGGGTTACGGAACTACCCCGGGACTCTTTTATGGCCCTCTAGGGATCGCGGTCAGGCTTGTAAGTGGATTCACGTACATTTGTGTGGGGGATACTTATAATAATCGGGTTCAGATCTTGAACGGTGTGTCCTCCGTTTGGACGACTTATGGAGGGACAGCTTCAGGCACTGGGGTCGGTCATGCAGGGCAAAGTCTAACTTTGCCCTGCAGATCTTCCTTGTTGGTGTAAGCGATCGAATGGACGAGCGTGTCGAGACGGCCGAAATCGCGGCGCAGCGCGAGCGCGAGCTCGGCCAGCGCCGCGTCGTCGCGAACGTCGCACGGATAGGATGGGCTCCCGCCTAGTCGGCGGAGAGCTTTTCGACTTCGTCGCGAACGCGCTCGCCCTGATAAACGAACGCGAGGCGCGCGCCGTGCGCGTGGAGCGCGCGCGCGATTCCAGTCGCAATCGACCAACGATTTGCCACGCCCGTGATAAGGGCGGTCTTCCCGTCTAAGAGTGCCAAGAGAATTCCTTATGAAACCAGCGGTAGTCGAGGGTTTTGTCCAGCACTCACGATTCGTTCAGCAGCGTCTTAACGACGTCGGCGGCCGTATAGATCAGACTTTCCTCAGGCATATACCGCGTTACCTTCGGCTTCCGCGCGCAGGAGCGCGTCGAATACGTCTATTTTGTCCTGCTCGACGGCGGCCGGGGCCTCGGTTCAAAACATCCGGGCGGCCGCAGAGGCGGGCGCGGACGACTTCCTCAGCAAGCCGATCGACATGTCGAGGCTCTGGGCGCGCCTCAGGGTCGCAGAGCGGATCCTGAAGTACACGACCCAGGTGCACCGCCTCGAGGAAATGATGCCGATGTGCTCCTACTGCAAGAAGGTCAGGGACGACGAAAACTACTGGCAGCAGATCGAAAGCTACATCAACGAGCGCACCGGCACCGAGATCAGCCACTCGGTCTGCCCGGAATG
>CAWHOE010000019.1:0-117630 GCA_963830915.1 candidate division FCPU426 bacterium | reverse complement strand
GTTTCCGGCAATAGCTAAAGAGGGCCCGGTCGCCCTTTTGGCGCACGTCCGTGACGATCTTCAAGACCGCTTGCTCAGGGGTCAAAGCCTTCCCGAAGACCTTGCGGGTCAAGGCCGCTCGGCTTCCCACGCCCTTCAGGGCCACCAAGGGCTCCCGGCGGATGAGTTTCTCCACCAGGCCCCGGTCTTTTTTGTTGTTGTAGTTCAGTATCCTCATGGTCCCTCTAGTCTACACGGCTGATATCCGCCCCGAGGGCGGAAAGTTTCTGCTCGATTTTCTCATATCCGCGATCCAAGTGGTAGATGCGCTGGACCAGGGTCTCCCCCTCCGCAACCAACCCCGCCAGGATCAAGGCCGCGCTGGCCCTCAGGTCCGACGCCATGACCGGCGCCCCGGTGAGTTTCTTGACGCCCTTCACGGCCGCGTGGCTGTGGTCGATGGTGATGTCCGCGCCCATGCGGTTCATCTCGAAAACATGCATGAACCGGTTCTCCCAAATGGTCTCCGTGACCAGGCTCAGCCCAGGCACGACCGAAAGCAGGGCCATGATCTGGGCCTGCATGTCCGTGGGGAAACCAGGGTAAGGGAGGACCATAACGTTCGAGGGTTTGTAATGGTCGTTCCCTCGGACGCGGATGCCGGCCTTACCCTCTTCCACGCTCACGCCGATCTGACGCAGTTTTTCCGAAACAGCCTCCAAATGTTTGGCGTTGGCCTTCTTCAATAACACATCGCCGCGGGTAATGGCCGAGGCCACCATGAAGGTGCCGGCTTCCACACGGTCGGCGATGACCGAATACTCGACCCCCTTCAAACGCTTCTTGCCCTGGATGACCAGGCGGGAGGTCCCCGCCCCCTCGATCTGGGCCCCCATGGCGTTGAGATAACGGACCATATCCTCGACCTCAGGCTCGCTGGAAGCGGACTCGATAACGGTCGTCCCCTCCGCGGCCGTGGCCGCCAAAACGACGTTCACCGTGGCCCCGACGCTGGGCCCATGGGGCCCGGCCAGATGGATGGTGGCCCCTTTCAAACGGGAAGCCTTGGCGTGCACGTAACCATGCTCGATGGTCACTTGGGCCCCCAACTGCTCCACGCCTTTTAAGTGAAGGTCGATGGGCCGGGCCCCGATGGCGCATCCGCCCGGCAGGGAAACTTTCGCCTCCCCCAAACGGGCCAAGCAGGCCCCCAGGGAATAGATGGACGCCCTCATGGTCTTGACCAATTCGTATGGGGCCTCGTACTGATCGAACCCGGCCGGGTCGATGCGGAGTTGATGGTCTTCCAGGACGACCTGGGACCCCAGCTTGCGGAGCACTTCCGCCATGGTCTTGATATCGTTCAGGTAGGGAACATTGTGGATGACCGAGGGGGTTTCCCCCAGGAGGGCCGCCGTCATGACCGGCAGGGTGGCGTTCTTGGACCCGCTTATCTCGACCGAACCCCGGAGGGTCTTACCGCCCTTGACCAATATTTTTTGCACGTTTCCCTCGGATCCTGTTCGATTATTTCAGGAAACAAAAAAACCGTCCTGAAAAAGACGGTCCATAGAATAAACAGAAATTAATGGGAATTAAGAAATTTTTATTTTCTTACCGTCCTTGAAAATAAAAAAAGAAGCAGGTTATAAGCCGAATTCTGTGAGTGTGATCATTTCTCTCGCGAGGTCCGTTACCGGCCCCATCTATTTGCGATCTTACCCGAAGGCCTCCCTTTCCGGTATGGAAAGGAATAAGGCGGACCGCCTTGAAGCCTCCCTATTTGATCTTGCTCCGGATGGGGTTTGCCATGCCGCCTTCATCGCTGAAGACGCGGTGGGCTCTTACCCCACCTTTTCACCCTTACCTCCAGGAGCCTCGCGGCTTCTGATGGCGGTATATTCTCTGTGGCACTTTCCTTCACCCTTGCGGGCGACTGGGCGTTACCCAGCATCCTGTCCTGCGGAGTTCGGACTTTCCTCAGCCCCTCCGGAAACCGGAAGGACCGCGATCACGTACCTGCTTCCAAGAGGCATGATAGGCGGAAAAGAAGCCAAAATCCAGCCTCGGATGGGCCGGTTTCGAGGGGGATTATTCGTTTTTAAAGTGCTCGTCGATGCCCCGGTTGGCCAGCTTGTCCGCCGCCTTGTTGAATTCCCTCAGGACATGGGTCACCCCTGTGATCTCCAATTGGGCCATATATTCTTTGGCCTTCCGATGGAGCGGGATGATGTTCGGATGTTTGACCTTGTACTGGCCCGAGAGCTGGCGGATCAGGAGCTGGCTGTCGGCCAATATCTCCACCGGCGATAGTTTCTTCTTCACGCAATAGTCCAGGGCTTCCAAAAGCGCCTCATACTCGGCCACATTGTTGGTGGTCACCCCGATGTACTTGGCGATCTCGTGAACGGCCGTTCCTTTGTCGTTGAGGATGACCGCCCCTATCCCCGAAGGCCCGGGATTTCCCCGGCAAGCGCCGTCACTATAGATTCGGTAGGGCATGGAACCTCGGTTGGATCAGGGATGGATACGGATGTCGCTAGAGTTTTAGACCTCTACGAATGGCAATGGAATCCTTAAGGACCTGCCTGAAAGTCTCGAAGGTGATCTGGGTGGACGCGTCCGATTTGGCCTTGGGCGGGTCAGGATGCACTTCCAGGAATAGACCATCCACTCCCGCCGCGACCGCCGCTCTGACCAAGGTCGGCACGTGTTCCCGGGTCCCCCCGCTGGAAGTTCCCTTGGCGGCGGGCTGTTGGACGCTATGGGTCCCATCGAAGATGACCGGGCAGCCGGTCTTTCGCATTTCCGGGATGCCTCGGTAATCCACCACCAGGTTGTTATAACCGAATGTTGTTCCCCGCTCGGTCAGCCAGATATTCTTCTGCCCGGCGTTCCGCATCTTATCCACCACATTGGCCATTTCCCAGGGTGCCATGAACTGGCCCTTCTTCACATTGACCACTTCCCCATGTTTGGCCGCCTCGATCAAAAGGCTTGTCTGGCGGGAAAGGAACGCGGGGATCTGGAGCACCTCCGCGACCTTGGCGGCGGGTTTCACTTCCCCGATCTCGTGGACATCGGTCAGGATGGGCAGGCCCCATTTCTTTTTGACCATCGCCAGGTCGGCCAGACCCTTTTTCAGGCCCGGCCCCCGGAAACCCTTCCCCGAGGAACGATTGGCCTTGTCATAGGAAGACTTGAACACCAAGGGGATCCCCAGCTCATCGGCGATGCCCTTGAGGGTCTTCGCGGTTTTCATCAAAAAATCCGTCCCCTCGATGACGCAAGGTCCCGCGATGACGAAGAACCTGCCGTGACGGCCCAGCTGGGTCAAGTTCATCGGGCGTAGGCCTTGCTCTCATGGACTGGCGGCTGCTTGATGGGTTTGCCGCCGTATTTCACCGCGGCCTTCACGAATTCCCGGAACAAGGGCTGGGGTATCAATGGCCGACTCTTGAGCTCAGGATGGAACTGCACCCCCACGAACCAGGGGTGATTGGTCAATTCGATCATCTCCACCAGGTTGCCGTCCGGCGAAAGGCCCGAAAGTTTCATCCCTTTGGCTTTCACCAATTCCCGGTAGTTATTGTTGAACTCATAACGATGGCGGTGCCTTTCGTGGATAAGGGCCTGTCCATAGGCCTGATAAACCTTGGTGCCTTTTTCCACCTTGCAGGGATAGGATCCCAACCGCATGGTCCCTCCCAAACCCTGGATCTTCAACTGGTCGGCCATCATGGAAATGACCGGGTCCGGGGTATTGGGATTGAACTCCCCGCTGTTGGCCAGCTTCAGTCCCAGCACATGCCGGGCGAACTCGATGACCGCGCACTGCATCCCCAGGCAGATCCCGAAGAATGGGATCTTGTTGGTCCGGGCGTATTGGATGACCGAGATCTTTCCCTCAATACCCCGGTCCCCGAAACCGCCCGGTACCAGGATGCCCGAGACGCCTTTCAACAAGGCTTTGGGCCCCATTTTTTCCACATCCTCGCTGTCCACCCATCGCAGTTTCACCTTGGTGTCATTGGCCACTCCCGCGTGGTTGAAGGACTCGCCGATGGACTTATAGGCGTCATGCAGTTCCACGTATTTGCCCGCCAGGGCGATCTCCACCACTTTCTTGGGATGGTAGGTCTTATGGACGTATTCTTTCCATTTGGTCAGGTCGGGTTTACGTGTTTTCAACCGGAGCTTGTTGACGATGAAGGAGTCCAAACCCTCGGACTCGAACATCAAGGGCACTTCGTATATGGAAGCCACGTCCCTGGCCTCGAAAACAGCCCCAGGCTCGACGTTACAGAACTGGGAGATCTTGGCCCGGACTTCCTCAGGCAGGGCCTTCTCGGTCCGGCAAAGGATGATGTCGGGCAAAATACCGATTCCCCGCAATTCGGCCACCGTTTTCTGGGTGGGTTTGGTTTCAATTCTCCCGCCGCCGCGATATAGGGGACCAGGGTCAAATGGATATTCAAGGTATTCTCTTTGCCCACGTCGAAACGGAATTGCCGGATGGCTTCCAGGAAAGGCAAACTCTCGATGTCCCCGATGGTCCCTCCCACCTCGATGAGGCACACATCCACCTTATGTTCCTTGGCGACCTTGAAGATCTTCTCTTTGATCTCGTTGGTCACGTGAGGGACGACCTGTACGGTCTTACCCAGGTAATCGCCATGTCGCTCCTTGGAAATGACCGCGTGGTAGATCTTGCCGCTGGTCACGTTGTTGTTGCGGGATAGTTTGACCGAGAGGAACCTTTCGTAATGGCCCAGGTCCAGGTCGGTCTCGGCGCCGTCCTCCAGGACGAAAACCTCCCCGTGTTGATAGGGACTCATGGTCCCAGGATCCACGTTCAGATAGGGGTCGAACTTGGCGATGGTGACTTTCAGCCCCCGGCTTTCTAGCAATCGGCCGATGGAAGCCGACGCGATCCCCTTACCCAAGGATGAGACCACCCCGCCGGTCACGAAAATATATTTAGTCATGCGAACCTCCGAGTATTTTCACCGTTTATCTTCCTCTTGATGATGTTGGTTAATGTTTCCTCAAGTATTGTTCTACTTTTTTCACATCCCCCGGCACATCCACCGATATGGAGGCCACATTGCGTATCGCGGCGCGGATCGTCACACCGTTCTCCATGGCCCTTAATTGTTCCAGCTTTTCCGTCAATTCCAGGGGCGTGGGTTTCAAGACCGCCATTTTTTGTAACCAGCCGGGACGGTAGCCGTATAAGCCCATGTGTTGATAGGCCTTGGGCATCCCTCCCTCCCTCGGGAACGGGATCGGAGCCCGGGAAAAATAAAGGACATCGCCATTGGGGATCAGCACCGCCTTGACCACGTTGGGGTTCAGCCATTCCTTCTTGTCCTTCAATGGCAGGACCACCGTGGACATCAAGACCCGCTTGTCTTTTTGTAGCACTTCCACCGCCGCGTCGATCGCCTTGGGATCCATGACCGGTTCGTCGCCTTGGATATTCACGATGATATCCGCTTTTTGACGGCGCACGGCGTAGGCGATACGGTCCGTCCCGGATTTCAAGGAGGACGGTGTCATGACAGCCCTGGCTCCCGACTTTTCCACGGCCTCGGCGATCCGCCGGTCATCCGTGGCGACCCAAACCTCATTCAAACGCTTGGCCTTTTGGGCTTGCCGAATGACGCGCACGATCATGGGCACACCCGCGATCATCGCCAGAGGCTTGCCCGGGAAACGCATCGCTCCGAACCGGGAAGGAATTACACCGATCACTTTCATCTTCGAAACCAACCCTTTCTTATCAAGCAAACTTAAGATTTATTCTTGTCGCCGAATCTCTCCACGACCATTTGGATAAGATTGGTCGTTGACCGACCCTCAACCACGGGAATATTCATGACCTTGCCGCCCCAGGATTGCACCAGGTCCGCCCCGATGATCTTGTCCAGGGCCCAATCCCCGCCCTTGACCAGGATGTCGGGCTGGAGGATCTTCACGATGTTGTAGGGGTCGTCTTCCTCGAAGAAACTCACGTAATCCACGCAGGAAAGGGCCATCAGCATCTCAGCCCTTTCGGATAATGGCAGGAGGGGTTTCAGGGGGCCTTTGATCCGGCGCACCGAGGCGTCGCTATTCAGGCCAACCACCAAAAGGTCCCCCTGACGGCGGGCTTCCTGGAGGTAAGTGACATGGCCCAAATGGAGAAGGTCGAACACTCCGTTGGTGAAGACGTACTTTTTGCCCGAGGTTTTTTCGGTTTTTGAGGATCGGCGCTAACTTGGCGGGTTCTAAATAGGGTTCCAAAGCGTCTCTATTTCATTCAGGATGCATAATTATAGTGGAACCGCTCGGCGCTGGCAAGAAGTACCGCTAGCTTATGTCATCTTGGTTTTGTCGGAAGCGGCAATGGTCCCGCGGATCGAAAAGGATCATTCCGGCCGAAGGGTGAGCTTCACGATCTCGGGCGGGCAGAGGGTCCTCAAGGGCGGATAACAACCCAAGCCTCGGTGAACGAACAGGGTGGTCTTCCCTTCCCTGACGAATCCTCCGGCATATTTCCTTCCCTGCGGCGAGGGGATAATGACCGGTCCGATAACCGGGAAACAGATCTGCCCACCATGGCAATGGCCGGACAACTGCAGTTGGGCGCCCAGCTTCTTGGCCAAGGGGAAATGGGCCGGCTGATGGGCCAAAAGGATCTTGGCGTCGCCCTTGGCGTTCAATAGGGGTCCAATATTTTTCTCGCCCGTCCAAAGGTCGTCCACCCCCATCAAGTCCAAGGTCTTTCCCTTACGTTTAAAGGAAACTATCTCATTCGAAAGGACATGGATGTGATCTTCCTCCAGAGCCTTACGCATGGCCGGGCCATTGGCCCAGTGATCATGGTTCCCTAGGAGGGCGTAGACGCCCATGGGCGCCCGGAAGCCCTTGAGCAAACCCCTTATGGCCGGGATGTCCTTACGAAAAGAGATGAAATCACCTGTGAAAACCAGCAGGTCGCATTTCAGTTTCTTGGCAGCGTCGAAAACGAACTTCAAATATTCCTTATGGATATATTTCCCATAATGGATATCCGAAAGCTGGACCAGGGTCAGACCGGAAAATTCCTTTGGCCAGCCCGGTAGTTTGACCTCGTATTCGAATATTTCCGGCAGATAAACCTGGTTGGGCATCCCAAGGTTTTTCAGGTAATCCATCGGCGGTTTGAAAGGCGGCGAGATCTTCACAGGTTTGCGGGATATCAGCCGGTAATCCACGGGTTTCTTGCGGATCAGGGCCCAGAGAGGATGGTCGAGGAAGAGTTGTATCCCCCAGAATCCAATCGCCCCCGTATAGATTTTCCAAGAAGGGGAAAGGAGATGCCAGGAAACCAAGTCTCCATCCCAGGCGCCGAACAAGTGGATACTCGTGATGATCTGAGTCGTGATGAAAAAGATGGTCCAAAGAATGGTCCAAAGTCCCGCATGGAACCCATAGCGTGGGTGGAAACTGACGGCGTTGGTCAGAAAGTGGAGTATCCGAAGCTGGAAAGCCAGATAGACCCAGAAGAGCGGACAGGCGAGGATCATGGGGTTCGGCGGCCGGTCAATGGTTCATTTCTTCCAGTAATCGCTGGCTGAGCTCATCGGCCGAGACGGTGGCGACACCCAACTTCTCCACCTCGATGCCGGCGGCGTAATTGGCCAGGGTCGCGGCCTGGAGCAGGGTGGCTCCCGCGGCCAATGCCAGGGTCAGCGTGGCGATGACCGTATCGCCCGCGCCAGACACATCATAGACTTCCCGCGCGACGGTCGGGATGGTGCGGGGCGGCATCTTAGGCTCGAATATGGTCATCCCGTGCTCACTGCGGGTCAGGACCACCGATTTGCATTTAAGCCGTTTCATGACCTTGAAACCGATGGTCTCGAAATTCTCGCCGACCGCCTCAGGGCCCAAGGCCTCCGTGACTTCCTTCATATTGGGCTTCATGACCGTCACGCCCTTGAACTCGAAGAAATTATGGAATTTCGGGTCCACCGTGATGATCATTTTCTTGGACTTGGCGTAGGCCATGACCTTGCGAATGACCTTGGGGGTGAGCAGACCCTTGTTGTAGTCCTCGAAAATGACGCCGTTAGCGTCTTTCAAAGCCTTCAGGGCCTTTTGGATGACCATATCCTGTTGTTTTTCCTTCAGGGCCGTTTTCACTTCCCGGTCAATGCGAACCACTTGTTGGGTGTGGGCGATGACCCTTGTTTTCTCGGTCGTGGGCCGGTCGGACAACGCCAAAAGGGCGGAAGTATCCACGTGGCGGGCCTTGAGTTCCTTGACCAGTTCCTTCCCCGCCTCATCCTGTCCCATCGTGCCGATAATGGAGGATTTACCGCCAAGAGCGGTGATGTTGGCCGCCACGTTGGCGGCGCCGCCCGGCATCTTCTTGTCTTTCTCATTGATCTCGACCACCGGAATGGGCGCCTCGGGCGAGATGCGGGCCACCATCCCCCGTATATAGACATCCAGCATGACATCCCCGATGACCACGACCTTCTTGCCCTGGAGATTACCCACCAGGGTCAAAAGCTCTGACTTGTCGATCGTGGAAAGGATGGAGGGTTTATCCATGATTGGTCTCGGTTCTTTAGGATTGTGATACGAACATCAGGGGAACATCGCCGATTCAATGAGCTCGCAAAAAATATGCCCCATCATCATGTGGCATTCCTGGATACGGTCCGTGGCCGAGGCCGGAACGATGATGGCCACGTCCACCTCCTTGGCGATCTTGCCGCCATCCCGTCCCAATAATCCGATGGTATGGGCCTTGACCTTCTTGGCCGCGATGACGCCTTTCAGCACATTCTCCGAGTTACCGGAGGTGGAGAGCCCCACGCACACGTCGCCCTCCTGGCACAAACCCTCGATCTGGTGGGAATAGATCTGGTCATAACCATAGTCATTTCCCAGGGCGGTCAGGGTGGAGGTATTGGTGTGCAGGGCCAGGGACATGAGGGCCCGGCGGCGTTTCAAGTAGTCGCCCACCAGCTCCGCGGCGATATGCTGGGCGTCGGCGGCGCTTCCGCCGTTGCCGAACCAGACCGCCTTGTTGCCTCTTAAGTACGCCTTGACCAGGATCTCGCCGGCCTTTTCGATCTGGGGCAGGCAGCGGGCCAACAAGGTCTGTTTGACCTGGATGCTTTCCTCGATACGTCCACGGATCTTATCGGTCATAACGGTTTCTCCTGTCGCTCACCCGAAAACAGGGCGGGTTTTGAAAATGTCGGCTCATTCTAACCCCGAGGCAAGATATATTCCACGGGATAACCCGGCCAACAGGGCGGTAATATACTTGAACGACGCGCGGGGGCCAATAATAATAACCGCGTGGCAACCTCTCCCCTCTCCCGACCCGGCGCCAGGACATTTCCTTGGTTTGTCCTCCTATTAGTCATCGCCTTTCTTTTCCGTTTGGCTTTTGGTCTTGGTACCGAGATATGGTTCATCGACCAGCATCAGATATACCTCATCGGCTTGAAATTCTTCACGACCGGACTTTGGCCCTATTTCGGGCCGGATGTGGCGGAAAAGATTCAGCTTCCCGGAGCCCTTCAGGGGCTGGCGGTAGGCCTTCCTTTCTATATATGCCCTATCCCAGAAGCGCCTTACATCCTTCTTAACTTGCTATCGTTCGGGGGTTTATGCCTCCTCGCTTGGTATAGCGCAAAGCGCCTACCGAATTTTCCAAAATGGATCATTTGGACCTGGACAATGACCGCCCCTTGGGTCCTCAATTGGTCCACGAATATCGACAACGATTCCTATATGCTTTTCGGGGGCATTTTGTTCTTTGTCGGCTTCTTGGAAACCATGCCGGCTTTGAGTTTGCGGGTCCTATCCCCCAAGCTCGCCAATTTCATGATGGGCTTCTCGCTTTTTTGGACCGCCCAATTCCATATGTCTTATGTGATCCTTTTCCCTTTCGCCCTGGTTTCACTTTTTTATCAGCTCAAGGAGAAGGGCAACAAAACCATCCCCATCCTTTCGTTCTTTTTGGGATGTATGATCACAGCCAGCCTCATCTTGCCGACTTACCTGAAATACGGATTCGAAAGCGGGGGTGTCTCCCATGCCATCCGGTTGAACCTTGAGAACCTTTCCTCTTTCCCGACCGTCTTGGCCCGTTTCCTTTCCCTGGCTTGTTGTGAGGTCGCCCGCTTCATTGGGGCCAATACCGCCGACCGCCTGGCTTATCTGGGCCAAAACCCATGGACCGCGCCTTTCACCGTCATCGCCTTCATCCTGGGCATCCTCCAGGCCGTCTTGTTATTGGGATTGGGCTTCAGGAATAAACATCCTCAAAAGGATTGGCCCGCCCTGAGGCTTTTGACCCTCTCGACGTTCTGGTTGGTCTATCTCAGCTTCCTTTTCGCCATCAAGGCCCCGGCGGCCCACACCTATTACCTGACCCTGCCGGTCGTCATGCTTTATGGCTTCTACGCCTTCAGCCCTTGGGCGGACAATAGGCGATTCTTGACCGCAGCAAAAGTCCTCCTGGTCTGCAATATCGTTTTTCATATCGGATTGGGGGTCCATAATTTCCAAACCAAGTCGCTCTATAGGGACAGGGAAATTTTCGTGAAGGCCATCCAGGAAAAAAATTACCACCTACTGGGCGAAAGACGGACCGACACCCTTTATTGAGGAAAGAGGGAAGCCTACCCCAAGAAGATCCGCCGAACCATCTCGAACATGGTCAGGGATTTGTTTTATCCATCCCCGTCAAATCCTTGAGCCGACGTTCGAAAAAGAAGCTCCGATATCCGCTTTTCAACCCCATACGCAATGCTTCGATGGCGCCCTTGACATTTCCATCCCTTGATTGGAAATACTCCAGCTTGTTCCAGTAAATGGACGCCAAAAGCCGGTCTTCTTCGAAGGCCTTTGCGTTTTCCCGTAGCAGGTCAACGATCTTTTGATCCCTGACCTTGTCGGGATAATGGAAAAAAACCGCGGCCACTTGATGGCAGATCTCATGGGCCTTCTCCCATTTCGCCAATGTCCTTTCATCCAATTCCTCGGATGGGATGATCCCCAGTAAACCGCCCCCCTCGGCCATGGAAAGGTGTTCGGAAAGAAATATCCACTCGGCCTTGGGAAAACGCCTCTTCAAAGAGTCTTGCCATTGGGCGTTCGTGATAAGCGCCACCCATTTGGGAGCGGACAAATGGGGATTCTGTTCGGCGTCGAACGGGCACACCGCCAAGGCGATGGTTTCATCGGGCATACTCAAGGAGAATTCAAAAAATACACGGCCCGGCCCCCTCGTTTTGGAAACCTCCTTGAGCCGATCATAAGCTCTCCATTGCTCGATGGATTTGAAGCGGCTGCATTCCGGGCCCGGGATCCCCCAGGCTTGGTGGTAAGGTCCGAAAAGATGGAAAAGATTGAGACCCATCGTCAAGATCAAGACCGCCCCGATCAACCAACCCCGTAAAGTCTCCCTGGTTTCGGTCAATAAACAGCCCAACCCCAGCGCGCAAAAGACCAGCAGGAACGGCACTATCAATATCACCCGAAAATGCTCGATGGTGCTGCTGGCCAAGCCCGGAAGAAGACTGACCAGGGAAGAAACTAGCGTCCATCGCATCAATGGGGAATGACGTTGTTGGAAGGCGTAGTATCCGCCCATAAAAACCAGCGACGTCTCCAAGGGATTCAAAAAACCGCCCCAGAGGGACGAATCCCTCGCGCCCCAGAATATTCCCGTCACATTGGAGACCGGGCCGATCCAAGCGTTCTCATAAAGGGAGGAAGGCTCGAAAAACCAAAGGCTGTTGACATATTTTCCATAGCCTTGTCGCATGGAAAAATAGACCAACGGGGCCAGGATCAAGAAGAATCCAATGAGAAATCCGGCTCGACCGCTTGGCGTTCCTTCGATCCTTTCCTTGAACCCGAAGAGAAAAAAGGCCATGGCCGCGAACAGCGCCAATGCGATCGACGAGGTGGCCATGTAAAAATTCAAGGCAAGGGCCGCCCCCAACAGGAAATAACGCCGATCCGGATTTCCCTTTTTATGTTTGAGCACCCATCCCGCGCATATCAAGGTCAACATTTCCTGCGGCAGGGCCAGGGAAATTTCGGATAAACGGCCGCACCACAAAAGCCAATATTGGAACAATGAAAACATGAGACAAACAAGGGCGAAAGAACGGTTGAAAAATTGGCGGGCGGCCCAATAGATCAACCCCAGCGTAAGGATCGATAGAAAGGCGGGATAGAGCCACAAGCTGAACAAAGAAGGCCCCAAAAACTTGAAGAACAGCGCTTCGCCCCAATTGAACGCGGCAGGATGTTGGGACACGCCGATCAAAGGGTTCCAGTTCCAAGACTTCAAAAGTTCCATGGAAAAAAAGGCGTTGATCCCCTCGTCAGCCAGGGGCCATCCGGACAGGGAGGTCAATTGCCACAATCTCGCCAAAATAGCGCCAAGGACCAAAATGACGACCAGGGAACCGGGGACATCTCCCATATCCATTCTCAAAACATGGTCATCGGATCGAAATTTTCCCGAGACGCCAAGCCATGCGAAAGGAGCTGCCAAGAAAGCGGCTCCAACAAAGATGGCCGTCATGGGTGAAAACCGGTAAAAAGAAAGGACCGAATTGGCCAAAAGCGAAATAATGAACACGATCCACAAAGAAGGCACCTTCGGCCCAAGCAAATTCCGTTGTGTCGAATTGAGATAATGGGGCATGAGTCGACCCTGACTTTTTAAAGGACATTTTAAAATAGCGTCCAACTACGGATACTTTATCATCATCAAGGCTTATTAAAGGAATTTTGAACGGGGTTCTTTATCAGGCATTGTTTACCGGTATGATATTCCCTCATTCAAGGGGCGAGGAACATTTTGAAAATACACTTATTTCTTTTTTCGATCGCGGTTGAGACTCTTTGCTTTTCAGCCTTTTTACCGTTTCCCTCATGGGCCGTAACTTCTTCCCCGTCACCCGACCTGGACATGAATTTCATCCCTATCGTTTCTATTCTCTATGGCACGGACCGGGCGGAAACTCCCAACGGGGCAAACCCAAGTTATAGCGGGAAGAAGGATCCTCAGGTCCACTACGGATTGAGCGAAGTGGCTTTGGATCTTCGGTATCGTCGGAAGACCGGAGAAATGATCTCGTGGTTGAAGTTCCAGCCCAAGAACAGCCCTCCTTTCACCGAGGTCAAAAATAGATCCTTAACACCCGATGAACTGGATATGCTTTTAAAGAACGACAAAACCGATAACACCCTCGTATTCATCCATGGTTACAACACCGACTTCCATAACGGGGCGGTTCTTGCCGCCAAAATAGCTTACGATCTCCAGCTGAAGGGCACACCTATCTTATATAGCTGGCCCTCTTTGGGAAGCGTCACCAGCTTCGATCAAGACCTTAAAACGGTCGAATACCCCGAAACTATCCGCCACGCGTTGGTCTTCCTGACGGACATCCTCCATAGATCCAACGGCCGCAAGGTCCATCTGATCGCCCATAGCATGGGCACCCGACTGTTATGCGAGACTTTAGCCCAATTACCTTTGGCGGATGCCCACAGGGTCGGCTCCGTTGTCCTGATCGCCGCCGAGATCGAGACCGAGCGATTCAAGAAGCTATTCGAAGGGAAAGGGGGCTTGCGGGAGAAATATGTGGAAAAGGGATGTCCCTTTCTTCTTTACGCTTCCACGGAAGATCAGGCGCTTTCGACCGCCCTCGCCCTTTCAGGTAAAGATCGTTTGGGGCAGGCAGGCGACCGACTAACGGTGCTGAACGGGCTTACCACCCTCGACGCCAGCCTGATATTGGAGGATTGCGGGATATGTCATAACCTGTTCTATCAAGATGGGATCATCAACGACATGTATCTTTCCCTGAACCAGGGCCTCCCCCCAAAACAACGGCTTCTCACTCCCATGACAAAAAACGGACTTGGATATTTCGAGCTTTTCGACGGCGTTCACAACCTGCACCGGGCGGCTGATTACAATTGGGCCGTGGCTGAACAATTGAGCACTCTCTCCGATTCTTTCCAACTGGGATTATTTACGCAAAATCCCCTGCAGGTCTGGATCGGCATCAACCGCGGTTTTCTCCCTTCCGAATTAGACTTGCGTTATGACATGCTGACCGGCAACTGGCGGCCTTACCTTGAGGCGGGTTTCGATTATTTCGGCCAACGCGACCAATATTCCTCCGCCACCGCCAGTTCCTTAAAATACGGCCTGGGTTTGGAATATATCGAGGACTCGGGCTGGGGTATCGGGGTCGGGATTGACGCCGAAAAGGAAATGTGGCACGGGGGCAACCCGGCGGACGATAGGAACTTGAACGACCTGATGAACAACGCCGATTTCCCCTGGCAGCAGATCCGTGTCCAGGTGACAAGGTATTTCGATTTCAAGATCTAATCGGGGCGGAACATAAACAGGGTTCTAAACCCAAGGAACTCGTGATCAGGGGAAACTTCCCCAGAATATCGAGGCTGGCGCGCTGGTCGAAGTCTTGTCCCCCATCAGCATATAAACGTATTTACCCCCGGTCGAAAAACGCGCCCGGGCGATACCGGGCAGGCTGGCGATAGCGGGCCACGTCTTAGCCACGGCGTGGGTCGCCACACTATAAACGAACACACTCGCCCCATTGGAGGTGGCCAAGTATTGGGAATCAGGGCTGAACCCAGCGGTATAGGGATAGGCCCCGGTGCTCCAACTCCCATAGGTCGTGTTGATATTCGCCGGGTCAAAATCGTAGATCACATAACCCCCATTACCGCTTCCCACCGGAAAGGCCAAATGGTTGTCATCCGCGGATAAAGCGATATCTTCCCCATTGGACCCCACATCCAAACGTTGGGTGATCTGGGTCAGGGCGTAGGTGCCCGAATTGTAGTTGTAACTGGTCAAAGAACTTGGCGATGTGTTCTCAACACCCAAAAACAAGACATTGATGGCCGGGTCATAAACGGGGAAACAGATATCCGGCGCGGCGGTTGTGGTGAGGACCGTTCCGGCGGGTCCGTTCAATATGGCGAGGGTTTGGGTAGGCCAGGCGCCTTGCACGACAAAAACCTGTCCGCTTGGCCCCAGACCGATATGATTCCCCACCGCTCCGATGGGGATATTGGTGGTCGACCCGTGGGTCAGGTCAAGACGAGCGATAACTGTGGCTCCATCCAATACACAATACAAATAGTTGGTCGAAGGATCATAGGCCATGTCCCCAGGCGCCGCCGTCATGTTATAAACGGGACCTGCTACCAGCGAAATGACGTTATAAGCCACCACCTGGTTCGTCGATCGGTTGCCGTATAGGACCCATCCATCACAAAAAGGTACGATGGACCTGGATGGACCGATCACGGCGGTCCCCGACCCGGAGATACTGGTCGAATCGCCGGAGCAGGTACTGTTAAAGGAACTCGAGGATGGCGTTGGCGAAAGCGTCGCCGTAAAGGTTGGGGTAGGGGTGATGGTAAAAATAACGATAGGCGTATTGGTTGGTGTGGGCGGAGCGACGGAAATGGGGCCGACCACATATTTTTTGGAACAGGCTATGAACAGGATCATTACTAAAGGCAAAAATACCGAGATGAATTTTCGCATAAAAGAGCCTTTCACAGAGAACCCGTGTGATATGGGGTCAATTATAACACTCTCCTAAACCGGTTATAACGCGGGATAGGTTATAAAAAACTCTCTATTATTTCCTTTGAAAATGGCGGATTACAGGGTTTTAAGGTTTGGTCAAGGAGGGCAAAGTGGCGTCCACCAGGTCGATATCGATGCTCCCGATGACGATACCGCTCTCAACCTTCACCGGCATATGCCGCTGGTCCGCGGTCACCCACAGATCGATCTCCCCCTTGTTCCGGAAGACCGTGTCCTCTTTGACGATGGGTTTCAACCGAAAACAATCGAAAGTTCCAGCCGGGACCGTCACCTTCTCGCGGCTGAGAACCCGTACATAGAGTTGGTAATTCTTCCCGCTGGATTGGGTGGGAATGGCGTAGGTTTTCCCCACCTGCATGGGTAAAAGCCTGAAATAATAGAAGCAGGAAATAAGATCCTCCGAGAAGGGCGCGATCGTCTTTTCCTCAGCCGCCTCCTCGTTGTGTTTGCGGGTCATCGTATGCTTCAGTTGATCATAAAGTTCCAGGTTATTGGCCCGGTAATCCCCCTCATGGATATGATTCTCGAATTTCCAGGTCAAAAAATCCACCGAATCGAAATAGCTGGTCTGAACATCCCCGACGGGATATATGGGCGTGAGCGGGAAAACCGAATTAGCGTGGGCGGTCAAGGTTAGACAGGGACGTCCAGCCACTTTGGTATAGTCCCCCACTTCCAGCGTGGCGTAACCGCCCAACATAGAAAGGGCCCTCACCTCGAATTTCAACCTCTCCCCCGGTCCAAAAGCCGTATTCACTTTTGGTCTCGCGACCTTCTCCACGACCATCCCCTGGATCTCCGAAGGGTCAACGGTCGGCAAGGGAGTCGGCTGGTTCTTGGCTTGGTTCTTTTTCGTGACCTTGACCGGCAGTTTGCTCAGGTCCGGATAGAAGGCCGGAGCGATGATCCTCAGGGTCGTCCCCTCTTTCAAATTTATCTTTCTATCCAGCCGGTTTTCTTTGGCGATCTTCCCGACATGGGAAGTGTTCCCGTAGAACAATCGGGAGATATCGTCCAGCGAATCCCCCGGACGGACCTTGTATTTCGTGACGATCGGCTTGTTCATTTCCCTGGAAAGGGACGCGGCCTCCGGCGCCTTCTCGGCGGTTCCTTTCGAGACCCGTGTGCCACCCTTGGCCACGAACAGGAGCGAACAACCCTGCAGGGGAAGAAAGAGAAGTATGGCCATCGACCACGCTAAGGGGAATTTCATTTGGTTTTGGCCCTGGGAAGGTGTCCGCGCACCGCTTCCAGTACATCCGAAACATCGATCCCATCCATGGGATCGTGGCTTTCACAATGGCCTATCTTGCAGGCTTCACAAGTCAGACCCTTGGGCACCAGCACTGTCGATTCGTTGCCCCAGGGCCCCCACCGAACGGCCGTGGTTTCGGGTGCCGGGCTGAAAAGGGAAACCGTGGGCGTTCCCACAGCGGCCGCCAGGTGCATGGTCCCGGTGGAACCCGACACGAAACAAAGGGCGTTCTCATAAACCGCCGCCAATTGCTTCAGGCCCAATTCGCCTATGATCAGGACAGGTTTCTGGTCGGGTGAAAGTCCTGGCAAATTGGCCGTTACCCTCGCGATGATAGCGGTCTCTTCCGCTCCACCCGTCAAGACGACCCTCAGGCCCTTGGTCTTACAGAGACGCTCGACCAGTTGAGCGTAGCGCTCGGGTTTCCAGTTAAGGGCCGAACCCCGATGGCCGGGGTGGACGACCACAAAGCGGGTCTTGGATTTAAGCCCTTTTTCCTTAAGGAAATCCCCCGCGAAATCCCGTTCCGACTTGCTCAAGGGAAGTTCGATCTTTTTGTCGGCGCTGATGACCCCAAGCGGTTTCAACATTTCCAGGTTGTACTCCGCCTCATGTCGGTCGTTGGAAGACCGATGGATCGGGACCTTTTGGTTAAGGAAAGGGCTGTACCAACGGTAGGCGGACCCGATCCGGACCGGGATACCGGCCAACCATGCCGCCAGGACCAGCTTGGGCCTGGGATAAAGGATAAGGAATGTATCGGGAGCGATCTCCTTCAGCCGCCGGCCAATTTGAAAACGCCGTCGGTCTTTTCCACGGTCGCCACACGATCGATGGCCGGATGGTCCCGGACCAGTTCCTGGGTATAGGAACTGACCAGAGCGGTCACTTGGGTCCGGGGAAAGGCTTTCTTGAGGGCCTGAAAGACGGGAAGGGACAGGAGCAAGTCGCCGATCTTGTCCGTGCGGGCGACCAGGATGTGCTTGGGAGTCGGCAACGTCAATGAAAGCTCCTCGATCGGCCAGGGATCATTTCTTGGCGTATTTTTTCAGGATTTCCTGGATCAGGTTCCGGGAAGCGTGATCCTTCGGGTCTCCCACCACCGCCACCTTGCCGCCGTAAGAAGCCACCGTGTCCTTCTCCGGCACGGTCTCGGGGCTGTAATCCGTCCCCTTGGCGTGGATATCGGGCTTGAGCATCAAGAGCAGGGGCGTGACCGTGTCATCCTCAAAGGCCGTGATCAGGTCCACCATCTCGAAGGCGGAAAGGATGCCCATCCGGTATTCCAGCGGAAGCAGGGGCCGTTCCGGGCCCTTCAGACGCTTGATCGAATCGTCCGTATTCAAGGCCAGTACCATGATGTCGCCCAACGCCTTGGCCCCCCGCAGATAGCGGACATGTCCCACATGCAACAGGTCGAAACATCCATTGGTAAAAACGATCTTTTTACCCTGGGCTTTCAAGGCGGAAACCTTATCGGCGAGTTCCTTATGATCCAGTATGACTTGTGCCATTGAACCCTCTGTTCGAGTCTTTTATTGATTTCAGCCGTGATTATGGTTTTGTCTTAAGGGCCCGGAGAATTTCCTCAGGGTTGGTCGTGGCCGTTCCCCTCTTGCCCACCACGATCCCTGCCGCGACAGTCGCCAGGGCTCCGGCCAGGGTAAAATCAGCGCCAGCCGCCAGGGCCAGGGTCGCGGCCACCGAAACCGTATCGCCGGCTCCCGTCGGGTCCACCGGTTGATCCAGACCGAAAACCGGCAGATGGCTCACCGAGCCGGTCTGATCGAACAAGGTCATGCCCTGCGGCCCTTTGGTGATGAGCACCCGGCAGCCTAATCTTTCCCGCAGGATCGTCCCAGCCCTTTGAAGGCTCTCATCATCCCGGATCTCCAGGCCGGCCGCCGGCCCCGCTTCCGCCGAGTTGGGGGTGACCAAAGAAACGCCGGCGTAATCCATCAGTTTATGCCTTGAATCCACGGTGATGATCTTGCCCGCGAAAGCGGATAGCAGGGACCGGCGAAGCCCTTCGGTCATGACCCCCAGGCCGTAGTCCGATATGAGAAGGGCGTCCATCTTGGGCGCCAATGTCGTCACCCGGCCGATCAATTTGGCCTCCACCGCCCGGGACACTTCCTTATCCTCGATCTTGTCGATACGGATGACCTGTTGTTTGGCGGTGTGGTGCGCTCCCGCCATGATGCGGCATTTGACGGTCGTGGGACGGTTCTTCAAGCTGAGGACACAGGAGGTATCCATCTTCTTCATCTTGAAATAGTGGAGCAGTTTGGCGCCTTGCTCATCCTCGCCCACCACGCCCAAGGGAGTCACCGAGGCGCCCAGGTCGGCGGCGTTGTTGGCCGCGTTGGCCGCTCCCCCGGGGGTGATATCCGTATGGGTATAGCGCAGGATCAAGACAGGAGCTTCCCGGGAAATTCGTTCGGAGTCGCCGTAGATGGCCTCATCCACCACCAGATCGCCCGCCACCATCAGCCGAAAACGCGAGAGTTTTCGCAGGATACCCGGACATTTGGTCGCGAAGTTTGAGGGAAAGTTTGTTTTTTTCACTATTCAACGCTGCCTTTATGGATTTTCCGGTCGGCCAATATCCACTTGGCCGCGGATAGGATATCCGATACCACGGGGGTTTTCCCCAGTTTACGCCCTTTTAATTCCTTCTCGCTTTGGCGGCCATAACCTGTCCGGACCAGCACACTCGCCTTAAGGCTGGCCTTTTTCCCCAATAGAACGTCGTCGATCTTATCCCCCACCATGTAGCTCTTCTTCAGGTCCAGAGGAAACTTCCGCGCCGCCTGTTTGACCATGCCAGTCTTGGGTTTTCGGCAGGCGCAATCCCTACCCAATGATTTTACTTTCCCTCCGGGATAATGAGGGCAATAAAAGAACCCGTCGATCCCCGCCCCTTTGGATTTGAGTAAGGATTGGACCTTGGCGTGCACCTTTCTCACCGAACTTTCGGGGAAATATCCCCTGGCCACTCCCGACTGGTTCGTCACCACAAATAGCCGAAAGCCGTCCTCCCGCAAAAGACGCAGGGCCTGTGCGGTCTTACCGAAGAATTTGACCTGACGGGGATCGCTGAGATAGGAAGCGTCATGGATCAGGGTTCCATCCCTGTCCAGGAACACGGCTGGCCGGGTGAGCTTGGGCTTTCTCATTCTTCCTTCATGTCCGAGGGAGTGCGGAACTGCATCTTATAAAGTTTGGAATAGAGCCCGCCTTTGTGGACCAGGGTGGAATGTTTGCCCTGTTCGGCGATACGCCCCTTGTCGATGACCAGGATACGGTCGGCCTTGCGGACAGTCGAGAGCCGGTGGGCGATGACCAGGGTCGTGCGATTGCCCATGAGCCGGTTCAAGGCCATCTGCACCCAATGCTCGCTCTGGGTATCCAGGGCCGAGGTGGCCTCGTCCAGGATCATGACCGGCGGGTTCTTCAGGATGGCCCGGGCGATGGCCAGGCGCTGGCGCTGTCCCCCCGAAAGTTTCAATCCCCTGTCCCCGATGACCGTGTTGAAACCCTGGGGCGTGTTGGCGATGAACTCCTTGGCGTAGGCGTCCTCGGCCGCCTTTTGGACATCCCAGAAGGTGGCGGCGGGCCTGCCATAGGCGATGTTCTTCATGATGGACTCGTGGAAGAGAATGGTTTCCTGGGTCACGATGCCGACGCGGGACCTTAAGGACGCCAACTTGACCTTGGAGATGTCCTGCCCGTCCCAGAGGATCTGACCTTTCGTGGGTTGATAGAAACGCGGGATGAAATCCGCCAGGGTGGTCTTGCCGCCACCCGAAGGCCCCACCAAGGCCAGCACCTCGCCCTTCTCGATCTTGAAGGAGATATCCTTCAGGATCGGATGGCCGGGGATGTACTCGAAGCTCACGTTCTTGAACTCGATGGCTTTCCGCAAAGGGGCCACTTCCACCGCACCTTTGACATCCACCATGGGGTTTTCCGTATCCAGGATGGCGAAACAACGTTCGACCGAGGCCAACGCGGACTGCAGCCCGCCCCAGACACCATTAAAATCTTTCAATTTAGGATAAAGGGTTATAGTTGCGGCGGTGAAAGCTATAAAATCACCGACCGTAAAATCGTTCAGAAATAATACCCGGTAGGCCATCCAGATGGACAAAAGACAAAACACCATATATCCAATCGTTTCCACGATGGGGGAGGACGCCGCATAGGCCCGGATGGACCGCATGGCCACCCCGAAGAATTTCTCGTTGGTTTGCTTGAACTTATGTCGTTCGAAATCCTCCATACCGAATGCTTTTACCACCCTAACGCCCATGAGAGTCTCATGGATCTGGGAATTCAGGTCGGCCAGCAGTTGCTGGCCCTCGCTGGAGGCCCGGCGGATCTTGCGTCCAAAACTATAGATGGGATAAAGGACCAGAGGAAATACCACCAATGCCAGGATGGCCAATTTCCAATCCAGATAAATGAGAAGTGCAATAAGAAAGATTGCCGTTATGCCCGAGGACGCGCCGTTACCCACGATGTTCTTAATTGAATCCTGCAATACCTGCACATCGTTGGTAATGCGGGCGGCCAATTCTCCAATTCGCTTAGAATTGAAATAAGACATGGGCAGGACCAAGAAATGGGAGTAGATGTTGTTGCGGAGCTTCTGGATGACCTGTTGGCCAAGATAGCCCATAAAATATTCCCTGCCGTAATTGGAAATGGCCATCAAAAGAGCAGCCCCTAGAGTCAAAGGCACTTTAAAATAAATCAGCTGGTGGAAGGTCTCTACCGGATGTTCAGACTTTACAAATGCACCGTTAACGATGGGTTTGAGCTGAAGCATGACAAAAGCGGTCATTGACGCCGAAAGGATCATCAAGAACCAGGTCAGGACCACCCGCCAGCGGTATTCCTTGGCGTAGGCCAGTAACCGCATGTAAAGCTTGATGGAATCCTTGGATTTTACCGCTTGAACCGCCATGGTCCGCCCTTGTGGAAATAAAAAGCCCGAACATCCGTCCGGGCTTGGGAACGCCTTATTCTAGCTGAGAAGGAAGGGCGACCCTACAAAAAACCTCGGACCGTCAAGCCGAAAAAGTCGCCAAAAATGAAAAACCCCGATCAAAAGACCGGGGTTTTTAAAAGAGCATCTTCTGTTATGAAGCTCGGCTTCGCCTAATGACTGGCCTGTACATCCACCGTGAACTGCGGCTGATCCGTGTCATTCGTATAGACCAGGACCTGGTCCTTGCCGTCGCTCGCCTTGGGGATATTCTTGATGACCGAGACGATCAATTGGTATTGGTCGTTCCCATCCTGGCCGGGGATCCGGTGAATGTAGGGTTTGCACAGATGCTTGGCCGATTCCACCCGTCGGATGGCGAATCCCTTAGGGGGATTGACCGTCAGGGAGATGGTCACCGGCTGTTCCTGACCCGCGGAGAAATAAAGGCTCTTCGGGTTCCATTGGACCCTGCCCACCACCTCACCCATGATGGGGATGTGAAGTTCGGGTTTCTTGGGATCGTCGGTCTTGACCAGGATGTCGTCGGTGAAACTACCGATGGGCAGGGTGGTCGGGACCGTTATTTTCAGCATAGCGCCATTGCGTTCCGTTCCTGGAGTGGCCTCGGCGTAGGGGGTCATCTCGACCGTCACAACCTTGTTGGTCGACTCGGCGGAAAGGACCGTCAAATCGTTCCCCGCCTTGCCCAGCACCTTCACGGATGAATCGTGCGGCTCACCCTTCTTGATGCCGTAGAAATAGACGCGATCCGGCAAGGTATCGACCTCTCGAACGACCGTCATGGTGATCTTCAATTGGTACTGGGGCGTCTTGGGATCGTTGCTGGAGATGGTGATGACCTTCTCGGCGTGTCCCGGGCGGCCGCTAGTATGGTAGGTGACCTTGACGGTGCCCTTACCCATTGGCGGGATCTCCACCGGCATGGTAGCCGCCTCGTCCTTCGTTCCCTGCTTCTTCACCACCGCGGCGGTACAACCGCAGGATGTGGAAACACCGCTGATGCGGAGAGGACCTTTTCCACGGTTACGGATGACGAACTCATGGGTAATGTCCGGTCCCTCTTCCTGGTCCCCGAAATCGAAAGTGGGTTTGCCGCAAGTGACCACCGGCGCCTGGGCCGAATTGGGGGTCGCCGTTGGGGCGGGGACAGAGACCGCGGCTGGCGGTTGACCAGCCGCGAGAGTATGCCCGGGCGTAATGGGACTGGGTTGGGCGATGGCCAAAACCGGGATCGCCAACAGCATGGATAGCATGACCTTGAATTTCATGGAATCTTCCTCCTTCAAAATACCCGCTAAAGCACGGAGTTTACCATAAAACGACGGGGGACTCAAAGGATGCCGACACACAAAGCGATCCCCATCGCCACCCATACCAGGACCGCGTGCCAGCTTCTGTCCATCACATCCCGCTTGAAAGACTCGAACCCGAAACCCGCCAGGAATATCAGCACCCATCGATACATCTCATCCTCCATGGGCCGGGGATGGGAAGGATCGGTCCAAAGGAAATAACCCGCGGTCAGTAATAGAAACGGCCAGGCCCCATGGCGGAAGGTCCCCTTACGGGGAAAAGCCACCAAACCCAGCCAGGCCAGCACGAAAAATCCCATATACCTCTGGGTCGCCAGGATATCGTAGAGTCCCAAACCGTTGGTCAGGAGCCCTTTCCAACCTTGGACCCAGGCCGCCAGTAACAACGCTATGACAATACCGCCCCATCGGATCCATCGGTCGTTCTTGAACCGTCCCTTATGGGCGGTGACAAAGGATAGTCCCAATAAGGCGGAAGGCTTCCAAAGGAGCGCCAAAGCCGTCCACAGGGGCGCGAGACCGAGGAGCAATTTCTTTCCATCCGAGACACTGAAGACCAGGATGGTCGCCGCCAGGAACAAGGTCATCCAATACCAACCAGTGTTTTGAGGATCGGAACAAATTCCCCATTGGGCCCCGCAAAGCGCCAGCCAGCCCAGAGGAAACAGACCCAGCCAGGAGAACTGGCGGGCCGACCCCAGGTGATAAATGATCGTCGCGCCGAAGATCAGTATCAAACCCTTGGCCCAGACCAGGACAGAGAAGGGGATCCCCTGTCGGCTGTGCCAATATTGAGCAAAACACCAGACAACGACAGCCAGGATCCCCCAAAGTAACTGGACATTCGATGGCTTCTTTTTGCTTTTAGGAAGCGGGCCCTTGACCCTGAGTTTTCTCATGGGCCAGATTGTAACAAGCGAATGGGAAGTCCCCAAGCGGGAAACCCATGACCCGTCCCTTTTGTTTTGATTTTGGGACAATTCCACGGTTAAACTAAGCTTATGAAACGTTATGGATTTTTGATCCTTTGCTTGGCCTTGCTGGGGCCTTCCGCTGTCCTGGCCCAGGATGGACACGCCCTGGCCATTGGGAACGCGGCCACCGGGGCCCCTATGGAAGCGGATGGACTGTACTGGAACCCCGCCCTCCTGGCCCTCCCCAATCCTGGAACAACGGCCTGGACCCTGACCACGGGGTTTTCGGCGTACGACACCAGTAACGCCGGGTCCCCTATCCTGAAACTCAACGACAGCGCGGTCGCCGCGTCCAACCAGGATCCCTTCCAGCGTTTCCAGGAGTATCTAAGCCTCACCGCGGTGAAATACAACAACATGGCGGGCGGGGTCCTTTGGGACCAGCAATTGACCACCCAATCCACCTTGGACGCCATCCGTTTCTTCAACGACCGCAACAGCGGTGTTCTTTCCGCCAATAATTACAATTTGGATTACGACCGGATCAAACAACAGATCGCCACCTTACTGGTCGGCTATTCGGTGGACCTGCCCCTGGGCTCCCTCCCCTTCTTCTCCGTCGGGGGATCCTTGAAATATCATGACGGGGTCTGGTATGAGAAGGACCAGCTGATCGGAGGGTTCCAACAGGGTTCCTCCAATAATTCTTACCAATACACCCGGACCACCTCCACCGACGGGTTGGGATTGAGCATGGACGCGGGGTTCTTCGCCAAATTCACGGACGCCCTTCAGTTGGCCATGCTGTTCCAGAACATCCAGTCCAATTTCAATTGGACCGCTCAACAGCAGACATTGAGTTTGGACCCAAACACTGGACAAGAGAAAGTGACAAGCACCCAGAACGTGACGGTCAACGCCAATATGCCTTACGCGGTCAAAGTGGGCCTGACCGCCGCCCCGCCCGACAAGAACATCGTCCTCTTGGGACAGGCCGAGTGGGTGAACCACCAGACCAATTGGAATTTCGGTTTGGAAAGGTATTATCCGGAAAGTTTCCTGGCCATCCGCCTGGGAACCTTTTTCGACCACTACTCCAATTCTCAGATGTGGTGCGTTGGAGCCGGGATCGATAAACCCGCTTTCAACCTGGATCTTTCGTTCCTCACCAGGAGCGTGCCAGACATCGAGAATTCCATCGCCCTGGGCGGCGGCGTGGACCTCGGAGTTCGGTTCTAACCTCCCTATTCATACGTCGTAAAAAAGCCCCATAACCTTACAAATCAAACAATATCAAGCCAAGAACGCACGCTTTTTTATGCTTAGCCGCAAAGCGCACCTTAAGTTAGAATTTTTCCAATTCACTGGTCGCAACATCTCCCCCTCTGTGCTAAAGCACTATACTGTTCTCATTATTTTAATTTCATATGAGGAACAGCATGAAAGAGGGGGAACAAGGGGAAGTTAGTCTTGCAAAACTGCTCCGAATAAAGACTAATACCCCCTGCCCCCTTTTTCAAAGGGGGAACCACCATCAGTAAGATGCACTTTATGTATAAATATGCACTTTTCCTGTTTGGTTTTTTGCGGATGGATTTCGTAAAGGAAGGACCCGAAAGCCCGGGTTAAAGGATGGATGTTACAAAAAAAAAGGCCTTCCCTTTCGGGAAGGCCTTTTTCCTTCTGTTACCTGTCCTGGATGGGGACGTAGGTCTTGTTCACCGGGCCCTGGTAGACCTGCCGGGGTCGGGCGATACGGGTCTCCTTGTCATGCCGCATCTCGCTCCAATGGGCCAGCCATCCCGGCACCCGCCCGATGGCGAAAAGGACCGTGAACATGTTCACGGGAAAACCCGCCGCCCGCAGGATCAGTCCCGAATAGAAATCCACATTGGGATAGAGTTTGCGGCTGAGGAAATAATCGTCCTGCATGGCGATAGTCCTCCAGCTTCAAGGGCGATGTCGAAGGTCGGGTCGGTCATGCCCGGCTTTTTCAAGAGCTTGTGGCAGAGTCTCTTGATGACTTGGCGGCCTCGGGGTCGAAGTTCTTGTAGACACGGTGCCCGAAGCCCATGAACTTGCCCTTGTTGTTCTTCATGTCCTCCATGAATTTCTCCGGCGTGGTCTTGGTGTCCCGGAGCATGTTCCAGCATCTCGATGACTTCCTGGTTGGCCCCGCCGTGCAGTCGTCCCCACAGGGCGCTGACGCCCGCCCCGATGACCGCGTAGATATTGGCCAGGCTGGAACCCGCCATGCGCACCGTCGAGGTACTGCAATTCTGCTCGTGGTCGGCGCTCAACAGGAAGAACAGGTCCAGGGCCTTCACCATGTCCGGATCGAGGTTGTAATCCCTCACCGGCGAGGCGAACATCATGGTCAGGAAGTTCTCGACGAACTTCAGCTTGTTGGACGGGTAAACGATCGGCTCGCCGATGGACTTCTTATAGGAGAAGGCCGCGATGGTGCGTATCTGGGACATCAGGTTTGCGATGATGACCTCTTCCGCCGCCGGGTCCAGGTTGTCCTTGACCGGGTAGAAAGCCGAGAGGGACGCCACCACGCTGGTCAGGATGGCCATGGGATGGGCGCCCTTGGGATAGCCCGTGAAGAAGTGCAGCATATCCTCGTGGATGAGTGAGGATTTGTTCAACCGCTCGGAGAACGAGTGGAGTTGGTCCTTGGTGGGTAGGCTTCCGTACATGACCAGGTAGGCCGTCTCGGTGAAGAAGGACTTGGCGGCCAGTTCCTCGATGGGAATGCCCCGGTAGCGAAGGATACCCTTGTCCCCGTCGATGAAGGTGATACTGCTCTCGCAGGAACCGGTATTGCCGAAACTGTTGTCCATGGTGATGTAGCCGGAGTCAGCCCGAAGACTGGAGATGTCGATGGCCTTCTCCCCTTCGGTCCCGACGATCACGGGATATTCGTATGTCTTCCCCTCGATGATGAGTTTCGCTTTATCGGGCATCTTCATACCTCCCTGGCTGAATTGAAACGGTTTTTGATATGTCCCCTTGGGATCTTCGAGTCGGCCGGCGGATGTGGAATGAGGTGTTTACAAAATCCCGTGAGATCGTCTAGAGAACGATAAAAAGATACCCTAAAGCATGCGCCAGAATAAAGGGAATTCGGGTTGTAAAAGGTAACTAAGTGGTTACTTTTAGAAAGGACGACTTGGCTGGCTAGGCCTCCGGACCTCTCCCAAGCGGGACGGAATCTCTTAATGGTTGAAAGAACGGAATATGGGAGTCGGCGTGGGTTTGGGTCGCGGCTTAGGCTTGGGCTTGGTGCCCGGTTTGGGATGGGGCGTTTGGGTACCTTGAGGCCAGGCCTTGGACCAGACTTGCTTGGGGGTTGGGGTAGGCTTGGGCGGGTTGGGACTGGGAACCATCCATACCGTGACTGGCGCGCTGGCGACGGATTTATCGGAAGACCCGACTTGATAGGCCCAATAGGCAACCCCAGCCACCAAAACCAATAAAATAGCCCAGATGATCAAAGCCTGCCCGGACTGATCCAGCCTTTTCATACAGCTCCTTCTAGGTTTAACCCTCAGGCCCCAGTTTACCCAGCCTCTATATAGTAGTTTGGATCGACTTGAAGGAACCCCTCAAAACCGGGTAGAGCTTCCGGAACTCCCCATACCATTCGTTATATCTGGAAACCGAGGTTTTCCGGGGATAAGTCCGGCTGGCGACCTTGATCAACTTTGAACAAGCGGCCCCAACCGAGGGAAACACCCCAATACCTACCATAGCCAAAATGGCCGCCCCGTAAGCTGGCCCTTCCTGACTGTTGACCGTCACCACTTCCTCACCGTAGATATCCGCCTGCAATTGCCGCCAGAAGGGATTGACCGCCCCGCCGCCTGTCGCCACCACCCGCCGAATAGGCACCTTCAACTCCCGGAAGATGGAGAGGGAATCTCTCATTCCAAAGGTGATACCCTCAAAAACCGCCCGGGCGAAATGGGCACGCCCGTGCCTGGCGCTGACGCCCACGAAAGCTCCTCGGGCGTCCGGGTCCTTATGCGGGGTCCTTTCGCCCATGAGATAAGGGAGAAACAGTAACCCTTCACTTCCTTCGCCCACCGTCTTCGCCTCGGCGCTCAGGATGTTATAGGGGTCGATGCCATTTCGCTTCCCTGTTTCTTTTTCCGTGAGCCCCAACGTGTCCCGATACCATCTCAGGGACATCCCCGCCGAGAGCATGACCCCCATGAGATACCATTTGTTCGGTACGCTGTGACAGAAGGTATGGACCCTCATCCCCGGATCCACCTTGACCTTGTCCGAATGGGCGAAAAAGACGCCCGAGGTACCGAGGCTGGCCATTACCTCCCCGGTCTTGATGATGCCGTTCCCCACCGCCCCGCAGGTATTGTCCGCCCCGCCCCCCACCACCGGCGTACCGGCTTTCAGTCCCAGTGCCTTGGCGGCTTGGGTTGTCAGATGTCCGCAAACTTCCTGCGATTCCACCACTTTGGGGAACCAAGTTATGGGTATTCCCAACTTCGCAAGGATCTCCTTGGACCATCGGCGGTTCTTGACGTCGAAGTATAGGGTTCCTGCCGCGTCCGAAACCTCGGTGGCCAGTTCCCCGGTCAGGCGGTACCTGACGAAATCCTTGGGCATCAAGACCTGAGCGATTTTGGCGTAGGTCTTCGATTCATTTTTTTTGACCCAGAGGATCTTGGGAAGGGTGAATCCTTCCAGGGCAGGATTGGAAACCCAGCTCTTCAGGTTTTTCTCCCCGACTATTCGGGTGATCTCAACGCATTGCTCATGGGTGCGGGTATCGCACCAAAGAAGCGCCGGACGAAGCACTTTTCCAGCCTTATCCAGGAAAACGGAGGAATGCATCTGGCCGGAGAATCCCAGGGCTTTTATGTCCTCAGGTTTAACTTTTGTTATGGTGACAACCCCCGAAATGGCCTGAAAGGCCGCCTTTACCCAGGATTCCGGGTCTTGCTCCGCCCAACCGGGATGGGGGGTGAGGAGGGGATATTCCACAGTGACTTTCGAGATGACCTTGCCCGTCTCCGAGACCAGGATAGCCTTGGTCCCCGATGTGCCTATGTCACAGCCGATGACGTAACTCATTGAATCCTCCTACTTCTTTGGAACCACCGATGAACACCGATAAACGCCGATGGGTTTAAATTACTCAACTTTGGCAAATTCTAAAAGGTACGCTGCCAACACTATCCCCCCTTTGAAAAAGGGGGGAAGGGGGGTATTAGGCGTTGCCGATGCGGTTTGAAAAGACTAACTCCCCCTTCGTCCCCCTCTTTCAGAGGGGGAAAATAAAACGACTTCAAAATTTACCAAAGTTGAGTAAATTAAAAAATTTCTAAATCCATTTCCGTATTTTCATCCATGTGCATCCCATGAATCTGTGGTTAATTCGCCTTTTTCGTTAGCAGGTCCGTCAACGAGATCAAAAAACCCGCCTTGGGCAACGCCACCGAAACCTTCCACATGTTCCCCTTTGAATAGTTCCCGCTGTCGCCGAACCAATTGAAGTCCGTGGCATACCATTGCTCGGACTGTCCACCATAAGGCACTTTCTTGGGCAATTGCCCCTTTTGCACCAGTTGGGTGGACGCCTCCAGATGTTGCAAGGCGCAGTCGGCATAGAAAGGATCCCTGGTCCATCGGCTCAACCGCTCCAGATAGGTATCGGCCAGGGTATCCCAGTTCTGGATATGCTTGTTCGACACAGACGCCGGGGACATATGGAAAGTCTTCACCTTTTGCTGACGGCAGACCGTCCCATCGGGAAAACGGACGTCATACAGATAGCGCCACGAAAGCAGATGGTCGGCGGTCTTTTTCGCCGCCGTCAGCCACTTTTTCTCACCCGTGGTCTCATAAAGCTCGCTGTATGCCAGGAGCAAGTTGTAAGGGTCCTCCATATTGGGGACCATGTAGGTGTCGTAAGGACCGCCGATATATCTTTCCCGTTCCACGTAATTCTTCAGGTAATGATCCCCCGCCCTTTTCGCCGCGGCCAGATATTTCTTGCCTTTGGCTTTATCCGTACAAACGCGCGAGTAGATGGCCAGGGCCCCCGCCCATGCCCCTGAGGTGGCGCCGACCCAAGAAAGGGCCTTGCCCGTCTTGCCGTTTATCTCGTGGGGAATGGCGCCGTCCTTCCTTTGCATCTTGAGGATGGCGTCCAGATTCTTCCGCAAGGCCTCATCCCAACGGAAATGGAAATGTCCCCGCTCTTCCTCATGTTGGAGGATCAAGGCCAGGTAGCAGGCCCCCTCCGACGGGTTGCGCATATGGATGCCCTGGGCCTTGCCCCAAAAAACCTTTTGAAGCCACAGACCCTTGGTGTATTCGGAATAGAAAATGCCCGAGGGGGAAACTCCCTCGGCGCTGATGAAGTCGCACATGGTCTCGCCCATCCGGCGCAAGGTCATGTCACCCGACAGGTCGCCCCACTTCAGGGCGGAGTAGGCCGCCGCCAAACCCCCGCACCAACCCGTATGGATCTCACTGATGTCGTTGCGGTGGGAAAAACCCTGGCCTTCCCGATAATGGCTTTCCTTGAGGCAATGGGCGAAAAGCCCCGCTGTTTTCTTGAGATGTTCCTGGGAGGTCTTATAACGAAAGGGTTTGGAAACCCGGATGCCGTGGGCCCGCCAAACTTTGGTGTGATAGGCCAGGTCAGCCTTATCCACACTGTGGTAAAGGGTAATGGTGAGGGCCTGTCCCTTCTTCCAATCCATCCTGGGTTCGAGAGGGTCTTTCAACTTCCTTCCCCAGGGATAGCTCTTGGGTATCTCCTGGGCGGGGAAAGTCAGGACCGCCTGGGGATTGGCCTTCATGTCCGCGAACCCGATACCCAGGATGTCGTCCATCCCGGGACGCCTGACCGGGAAGTAAACCGAATGGTCCACCGCTAAGGCGTAGGAAGACCGGGGTGTGGTCCAGACAACCGCCGGGCATGAGGACCCATCCGCCTTGAAACTCCAATCCTTATCCAATCCTTTGGGATAGATGATCTTGTTGTTCCAAGCTTCGTTATCCCCATACCAAAGGGCCGGAATGACCAGGAACCCGTCCTGGATCCTTCTCACCGGCTCCATGAAAACCCGAACCGTTAACAAGGTTTTGCGGAGATTTCGCAGGGCTTTGTAGGTCCTCTTTTCCTCGAGAACCTTGAACCCCTTAAAGTACCTGGTCTTGAAAGAAACATCGCATCGCAAAAAAGGGCTCATATCATCCGCTAGAAAACCATGCCACTGACCGTCCCATAGACCTTGCCAGGGCGCTCGGTAGACCTTGCCCCCCATTTCCATCTCCAGGGGCTCCCCGGCCCAAGCCGCTTTTTTGCCGCCGAAGTTAAGCCCCCACCCGCCTTCTTGGTCCAAGGTCCATTTCATAGTCATTTCCCTTTTATATTTTTAGAATCACAACAAAACCCAAACTAAAGGCAATTTGAACCACCAAGGGCACCAAGAGCACCAAGAAAGGCAAAACAAAAAAGTTTGGTTTTACATCTTTTTCATAAATTGAAACATCTCAAAAAAATAGTCTTTTTGGTTTTTTCCTCATCAATAAATAAGGTTTTCTTGGTGCCCTTGGTGCCTTGGTGGTTAATTATTTGTGGCTTTCTTAAAATACTTCTCGTTGATCTTCTTGGTAATGCCCGGCAAGACCTTTTCAGGCGTAGTCTTTCCCATCCAGACCGGGTCAAGCGCCGGCCCCAGGACCCCGTAATAGATCTCTCCCCAGTTGGTAAAGAAGGGCGAGAAGTGGGAGTATTCTGTCATCTTCAACAATATACCCTTGTTGGCTGGACCTGGCGATTTCAGGAAGGTGTCCGAATTGGCCATTTTGATCAGGGCCGGCTGGATCATGCCGGTCGCCGCCAATCCGGAAATGGACGACTCAGCGGCCAACTGCCGGATGATCTGCCAGGCCAAGTCCTTATGTTTGGAGCTCTTGCAAATGGCGTAACCCGAACCGCCCGAGGACCAACCTTTTAGGCCCTTGGGACCCTTGGGGAATTCCACCACGTCGAAATCCAGGTCCTTGGCCTTGAGCAGTTGAGGCACATGCCAGATACCCGAGGCCATCATGGCGATCTGCCCGTTGACGAACATCTGTTGGACGCCTCCGCCGAAGCTGAAGGACTGCATCTCGGTCACGCTGGGCGCGACATGATAGGTGTGGATAAGGTCCCAGCGGAAGCGGGCGGCCTCTAGGGCCTGGGGGCTGTCACCCATGAAACGGGTCGGGTGTTCCGTATTGTCCACCCAGTCCCCGCCGTTGCTGAAAATAAAATTCTCGAAATTGATGGGATAGGCCTCGTCGTAGGCCCAGCGGACGACCTTGCCAGTGGCGTCCTTCTTCACCAGCTTCTGGCAGACATCCAGGAAATCCTTGGGCCAGCTCCAGTCGCCGGTCGGGAAAGGCACTCCCGCTTCCTGGAATATCTTCTTGTTGTAATACATCAGCCCCGCCGGGGCGATGTCCTGGGGAATGGCGAAGAGCTTTCCATTGGGGCTGAAGCGTTTGACGATGGAGGGGTAATACACCTTCAGGTCCACCTGGTCTTTCTGGGCGTAGGGGGTCAGGTTTTCCAACGCGTCGCGAAGGTACAGGTCGACGAAATTATTCGCCTCTACATACAGAATGTCAGGAGCGGCGTCGGCGGTTATCTGAGTGATGATCTTCTGCTGGTAGTCGTTGTAGGGTGTGGTTTCCAGCGTCACCTGGACCCCGGGGTTCTTGTTCTCGATATCCAGGACGGTGGCGTTCAATATCTTGATAAGGGCCGGGTCGGTCAGGAAGTCCGCCACCCGAATGGTCAGCACATCCTTGCGAGGCACGCAGGACAGGTTGAGACAAGCCGTAAGTAATAGTGCCCAAACGGTCAAGATTCTCTTCATAACCCCTCCCTGTTTTTCAAAATACAATTTTTGTTTTACTCTGTCCCACTTTTCTAAAAAGAATAAATGAAAGTGGGACCATTCCACATTCATTACGGATTTATAGAAATGTGGCATGTGTGACTCTGTGCGACTCTGTGGTTAATTCCCCTTTGCCTTTGCCTAATCCCTATCTTTGTTTAACTGTGCCTCTGTGTCTCTGTGGTAAAGATTTTGTTGTTTCCTTAAGCTGAATCTCTAACCACCAAATGCGTTTTCAACATCAACGTCGACCTGCTCTTCTCTTCCCCCTGGATGATCCTGGTCAACTTATGGACGGCCAGTTTCCCCAACTCCTTCAAGTCGTAACCCATGGTCGTGAGGGTTGGCGAAGTCAGCGAACCCATTGGAATATCATCAAAACCCATGACCTTGAACGCCCCCTCTTTTTTGGCAACTTGCAGGGCTTTCAATAGGCCTATGGCCATTCGGTCGTTGGAGGCGAAAACCGCCGTGGGAGGATTGGCCATTTCCAGGAATCGTTGGCCCGCCGACACTCCCGCTGAAAGCTCATAATTGCCTGACAATATGAGGCTTTCATCCACCTTCAAACCCGCCTCTACCAAGGCCTGGCGGTATCCTTCCAGCCGGTCACCGGAGTCTGTCAACTCTGGCCGGCCTGTGATGAAACCTATCCTTTGATGGCCTTTTCCCGCCAAGTATTGGACCGCTTGTTTGGCCCCGTTGAGGTTGTCGATGAGGACCGAAGGCGCCAACTCCTCGAACCTTTTCTCGCTGACGATGACCATGGGGTATTTCTTGTGGGCCAGTTCCCGAATTTGCTTTTCCATATCCTGGGTGGGAAGGAGTACCAACAAACCCTCGGCCAGAGGAGGATTAATGAGTGTGTGGACCGCTTCCCTTTCATCGACCCCCGGATTATGGATAACGCTCAAGGTAATGAGCTTGCCCTGGCGCTTGGCCTCTTCCTCGATACCGGAGATGACCGATGCCACATAAGGATCATCTAAAGGCGGAGAGACAACGCCAAGAAAACCTGTGGCCTGGGTAGCCAATCCCCGAGCGAAACGGTGGGGGCGATACTGCAATTTCTCCATGATCGCCCGAACCTTTTCGGCGGTTTCATGCCGAACATTCTGGCCGTTCACAACCCGTGATACGGTCGCTGTCGACACTCCCGCCTCATCGGCGATCTGTTGGATATTCACACCCATAAAAATTAACCTCAAAAAGTTTTAACCACCAAGGCACCAAGGGCACCAAGTAAGGCAAAGAATTTTTATAATCTTTTTTTAAACCCAGATGTTTTTCGCTGTTCTTGGTGCCCTTGGTGCCTTGGTGGTTCAATAATGTTTTACTTTAGACAACTCCCATCAGTATCTCTTGCGTCCGCTGGTCCAATTCCTCATAAGGCAACTTCTTCTTCGCCAGGGCCGCCGGGTCGAAGCTGTATTTCTTCAGCTTGTCCGCCCCCTCCGCCGAATAACGCTTCATGATATTTTCCAGATTGGGGTCCGAACCATGGATGGCCTTTAGGATCTGCTGGACCTTCTTGTCCGCGTTGAACTGTTTCACCTTGTCCCAGAGGATAAGATAGGTCTTCATGCTTCCTTCCACGAAATCCCAAACCCCCTTCTCGTCCTCACTGCGGTAAGGATGCTCGTCGAAATTCCTGGTTCCGGGCCAGTTGTTGTCTTCCAACAATTTCACAACGAAGAAAGTTTCCTTGATGTCTTCCGAACCGAACCTCAAGTCCTGGTCGAACCTTCCCGGCTTCTGGGCTCCCAGGTCCACGTGATAAAGTTTGCCCGCTTCCATAGCCTGCGCGAAGTCGTGATAAGTATTCAGGTTGGCCATTCGGGAATGTTCTATCTCCGGGTTGACCCCGACCATCTCGGGATAATCCAAAGTATCGATGAAAGCCATGACGTGGCCCGTCGTGGCCAGGAAGATATCCCCTCTGGGTTCGTTGGGTTTGGGCTCGATGGCGAACCGATAACCGAAACCTTGTTGACGGTTGTAAGAGCAGAGGAAGTTCATGCATTCCCTGTACCGCTTCAAGGCCTCATCCGGGGTCTTGGAAGCGTCCACTTCCGTCCCTTCCCGCCCGCCCCAGAACACATAGATCTTGGCGCCCAATTCAGCGCCTAGTTCCATGTTCTTCATGACCTTCTGGACAGCGTAGGCCCGAACCTTCGGGTCATGGCTGGTGAAGGCCCCGTCCTTGAAGACCCGGTGGTAGAAAAGATTGGTGGTCGCCATACCGCATTTGATGTCGTAATCGTTCATGGCCTTCTTGGTGGCCTTGATGATCTTGTTGCGAACCTGCAAGGAAGCCCCGAATGGGATGAGGTCGTCATCGTGGAAGTTGAAGGCGTAGACGTTGCGCTTGCCCAGTTCGATGATGTTCTTGACCGCGTCCAGGCGCTCACGGGTGGCCTCGCCGAAGGGGTCCGCCCCCCGGTTGGCGGTGCACCATAGACCGAATGAGAAACGATGTTCCTTTTTGGGTTTAAAGCTGGCCATAACTCCTCCGATGTAAAAATAATGTAATTATTTGTAAGCGTTTACATTTATAAGCCTAAAATCTTCCTTCGGCAAGCGAATTTTAAACCTATCGTCCTTGGTTCGATTCCGGCCGGACCTAATCCTTGATCGTGCCAATGGGACTTTACCAACTGCTCCAAGCAGTTGGTACAACCAAACCGCGCCACTCGCCTTGGGGGCTCATGCAGGTGTGTTTACTGGATTTACTGGTTTGTTTACTGGAAATGCCTCCGGCGTTTACTGGAAAACGCGAGAGTTTACTGGAAACGGGCTGTCGTTTACTGGATTTACCGGTTTTGTTTACTGGAAATAGGGACTTTGTTTACGGGATTTACAGGAAATAGGAGTTTGTTTACTGGAAACAGGCTGTTGTTTACTGGAAACAGGCTGTTGTTTACTGGAAACAGGCTGTTGTTTACTGGATTTACTGGTTTTGTTTACTGGAAAATTCGGGTGTTTACTGGAAATGCCTCCGCTGTTTACTGGAAAACGCTAGAGTTTACTGGAAACAGCCTGGTTACCAACTGCTTCAAGTAGTTGGTACAACCAAACCGCGCCACTCGCCTTGGGGGCTCATGGTAGGTTTGTTTACAGGATTTACAGGCCCGTTTACAGGAATCACCCATCTGTTTACAGGATTTACAGGGTCGTTTACAGAAATTGGGGACCTGTTTACAGGAAACACACCACTCGCCTTGGGGCTTCAGGGCATGGGTGTTTACAGGAAATGAAATTTCGGGCCATCTCGGAAATAAACTCATGCCTCTAATCCATTCCTAAAAACGGACTAAAAGCGAACCTACGGTCTATGCCTAACTAGCACTGGTTTTATAACACTGTTATAAAACCGCTCCAACCAGAACCCTAATTTGTCATGTTCTTCTAGGGATTCTGCCAACCGTTGGCGGAATTGGTCGTTCCGTTCACCCCCACCTTCCAATTTTTGGAGGTACACCTCCCCCCTCTTCCTGTCTGGGGAGAATGCAGATCTGTTTTTCCAACTACCCCTGGAGCTATGTCGGGTTGCCCTCTTTAGCCGGGGCGATGGAAAGAAACTAATATACCCTCTGCTGGTCTTTACAACCCTCTCTGGCAGGTTGGAATTTTATCCAGCTAGCTACAAAATACGGAAAGACTTTTGTTACACCCCACAATGTAGTGTTCACAAAATATCTTCCTGAATATTTGGTACCAGCACGAGAGATTTTCCCAATTCAACCCTAAAATACGAACGGTATGAACCTCTTCGTCACCTTCATGTAATTCCTATAATCCTCCCCGAACTTGGAGAGCATCTCCCCCTCTTCCACCTTGGCCGATTATTTTAATCGTGCGTTCCAATAATTCTTTTTCATCATTTGACAATTGATGATCAGTCTCAAAAGCCCGCAAGATAGGAATGGTGGTAGGATCGCCAAGGAATTGAAACCCGTTAAGAATGTCTATACTTGCTATTGTTTCGCCTTTAGCTTTTAGTTGTTCCAACAAGAAATCACGAGCCAAATTGTTTTTCGCGAGCCCAATGTATTGAACAACCATGCCACGATCAAGCCAATCTTTAACCTTTGGCACTAGACCGATCAAATAGCGGGTCGCCTTTTCTCCACCGATATACCCGAGTACATAAGCGGCGTACGAAAAAGTATAGGTGCCTTTTAATTTCGGGTTGTCCAATAAAGCGATAATATTTTCAACAGCCCCTTCATCCTTTTTCATCCCCATAACCCCGAGGACTAAATCCTTTTTCATTTTTATGTTTGGTGAATTTTTTGTTTTCAGGTAATCGTAGAGAAAAGTTCTTACTTCTTGATCGTCATAATGATTAGCCAGCAATATATTAAACCCAGTGCGATAATGCGTATCCGTTTTAACGCTCTCAAATCCCAATTCTTTCTCTATCGCTTTGACAGATCTATTGTTTTTATAGGCAGATCCTTGTAATAACAAAATTGCTTGAATTCTTAGTCCGAGTTCCTCATGGACATCCCCTGCCGCCGACTCAAGCGCCCCCAGTTCTTTCTCATGCAATTCGTCGGAATAATTTCCGTCATGAAGAATCTTCAAATAGGTCCGCCGGTTATCCATATTCTCGGTTTTATTCAAGGCTCTTTTCACCAGCTCTATCGCAATAAGCATCTTTTTTGGGGGCGACTTAGCAATATTTTCGTCCAATTCTCTTACCAGGTCGAGAAATGATTTGTCATAATCCGTCGCTGGTCCAGTGTGGATTTTTTCGTAATTGTTCAAAACCCCAGAAACATTAAAGGCCTCATCGGCATTGGAAACATAAGTCCACGAGCATATAAAAAGAACAATAGCTAGAATTACCAACGATTTTTGAGTCTGCAAATTCATTGCATCTCCTTATGGAAGTTGGGATCAAAGAATGTAGTATTCACAAATATCTTCTCGAACATTAGGTTTCTGTTGGCGATATTTCATTATCAAACACCTAAAAAACAAACGGAATGAATCTCTTCGTCACTTTCATGTAGTTCCCATAATCCTCCCCGAACTTAGCGAGCATCTCCCCCTCTTCCACCTTGGCCGTAATGAATAGCGCGATGGTGTTGATGACGACCAACAGGACGGTCACAGGGGTGACCTGTTTCAGGAAGGCCCCGAACCCCAAATAGACCAACGAAGCGTAAAGGGGGTGGCGGATCAGGCTGTAAAGACCGGTAGTCACCAGTTTGGAGGTGTTTTCCAGGTCGCCTTTGGGCTTCCCCATTTTGACCAGCAAGAAGGCCCCATGAAGGGCCATATATATGGAAATGGCCAGGAAAAACCACGAAACGATCTGTTGGGGTATACCGGGGGCCTGGAACCAGGGGCCCGAATTGAGGGTGATCATGACCAAAAGGCTCTCGAAAGCGAAGAACCGGGCGATGCCGTGATATCGCTTGGCCCGGATGGAGAACTTCCAGCTGAAAACAACCAGGAACAGGGTTCCCATGGCGATGATGTAACATTGACCAGGTGTCATAAATACCTCCTGAATATGATTCATATAATACGCCTGCCAAGAACATTCATTGTTAAATGTTAGTCTAAGTTTTGACCCCGAAATGTCGAATATTCCGCCCAGGAATATGAGAGTAAAATAGGGGGCAAGAGGTCTATTTTATTCGCCCGCCGAGCCGCCCTTTCCAACGCGAGGGCATAATGCCGGAATTCGATGGGGGTATTTCGATGCTGAGAGAGATCTACTACTTCTCAGGCACTGGAAATTCCCTGGCGGTGGCCAGGGACCTGGCGAACAAAATGAAGGCGAAGCTCATCCCCATCTCCTGGGCGATGAATAACGAGGACACCGTCATCATCGACGCGGATGTGACGGGCATCGTCTTTCCGGTCTACCATTCGGGCCTTCCCGTCATCATGCGGAACTTCATCGAGAAAACCCAATTCCTTGGCGACCCCTATGTTTTCGCTGTCTGCACCTACGGCGGTCTGGGCCCAGGCGCCGCGGTCCGTTACTTGCGGACCCTCATTCGGCCCCATGGAGGCCTGCTGTCGGCCGGCTGGGCCGTGAAAATGCCCTACAACTATCTGACCACCGACGGGACCCTCTTGGAATTGACCCGGGAAGAAAAGCTCAAGATGTTCGACGATTGGGAACTCAAAAGGGACGCGATCATCAAGGCCGTGAACGCCAAACAGAAAGGCCCCTTCGAGACCACCCTTTGGACCCGGACCGGCCCCAAGCGGGAGCCCGCTCCTAAAAAAGGGAACGTTTTGGATTACGTTCCAGGCTCGGTCCTACTGGCGGGTGAGACCCGCCGGGATATCTGGCAAACCCTGCCGACCTTGGATGGGAATTTTTACAGGGACGACGACTGCATCTGTTGCGGGATCTGCGTGGAGATATGCCCTGTGGGAAATATCGATATGGAGATAGGCGGCCCGGTCTGGCTGCACGAATGCGAGCAATGTTTCGCCTGTCTGCAATGGTGCCCCAATGGTTCCCTTCAGTTCGGCGATAACACCGCTGGCGGGAAGCGGTACCACCACCCGGATGTGGTCATATCGGACATGATCGGCCAGCGAAAACCGCTTTAAAAAACACCAAACAAATTGAACCACAGAGTCGCACGGAGTCACACAGAGTAAAGATTTTTTGATAAAAACACCGAACGAAATTTTCGCCACAGATAAACACAGATGAACACAGATTAAAATTTTGCCAATATTAAAATTTGTTTTTTGAAATCATATTCATCGGTGTTAATCGGTGGCTGATTTAATCTTGGTTGTTAGTTCTTCCCTTTTCGACCCGCCATATCCAACGCCACCGCGGTGATAAGAATGCTTCCCTTGATGATGGGCTGCCAGAAGGCCTCGGTGTTCATCAGGCTCATGCCGTTATCCAAAGACGCCATGACCAGAGCTCCCAGGATGGCGCCCCAAACCGTACCGCGTCCTCCCATCAGCGATGTCCCTCCGATGACCGCGGCGGCGATGGCGTCCAACTCCATCATCCTACCGGCGTCCGAGGTCGCGGCGCCCACCCTGGCCGTCAAGACGATACCCGCCACCCCCGCCATCAATCCCATCAGGGTAAAGACCATCACCAGATGTTTCTCGATGTTGATACCGGAATAAAAGGCCGCTTCCCGGTTGCCCCCGATAGCGTAGAGGTGCCGTCCGTAAGGGGTGTAGTTAGCCACAATGGAAAAGACCGTGGCGAGGGTGAGCATCAACAGGACCGGGATTGGGACACCCTCGTAGGAATTCATGATCGTGGTGAATACCGCCGTGATGACCGCCAACCCTACCCAGGTCCACCTGGCGAGGGATTTGGACTTCAGGGCCTTATAGAGGAACAGAAGGATAAGCAATCCCGCCAAACCCCAGCCCACCATCTTGGGCAGATAAGCCTGGCCGATATAGAGATAATCGGGCGTGGGACTGATGGCCACCCCGCCGGTGATACCCAGAAGGGAACCCTGGAAAACCAGCATCCCTCCCAGGGTCACGATGAAAGGCGGGATGTTGAACCAGGTCACCAGCCTTCCCTGGAGATGGCCGAACAGGGCGCCCAGAAGCAGGGTGGCCGCCAGGGCCGCCCAAAGGGGCCAAGAGTGGTCGATGAACAACACGGCGGAAACAGCCCCCAGGAAACCGCACATGGCCCCGACCGAAAGGTCGATCTGGCCCGCCACGATGACCAGCACCATGGCCACCGCCAGGATGGAAGTGACCGCCGTCTGGCGCATGAGAAGGGAAAGATTCCGGGGAATGAGGAAGGTTCCGCCGGTGGTGATGGAAAAGAGAATCCAGATCAGGGCCAGGGCCCCCACCATCGTGAGCGCCCGCCAGGGGATATTGAAACCTTTCTTTGTCGCTTCCATGGATGCTTCCCTCCTGTTATTTACTGATCGATATGAAGTTCGCAGGCCGGCTGTTGGATCTGGTGCAGATCCATCCAGTTCTTAACATACTGTCCATACTTGGGGCTTCGCACCCGATATAGCCACCAGTCACGCGGGCTGGCCCCGCTATAACCGTTGAAGGTCGAGATACCCGTCCCCGCCGAGATGAGCATGGCGTCCAATTGGATGTCCGTGGCGTTATAGGGCACCCTCGGGTCCACCGTGACATAGAACATCGGACAGTTGAGGTACAACTTTTCACTCAGGTATTCCAACCGGTAAAGTTCCTTCGTTTTCTCGAACCCATTCCAGGACGGCAAGGCGGTCTGCTCAAGAACGATGAACCCCGCCGCGAAAATGGTCAGGCCGTAAAGGACCGTCTTTTTCTTTACGAGAGCGGACCGACCAGCGTGTTTTAGAAGGCCATCCAGGATAAAAGCCAGGATGATGGAAAGGGGCAACGCCAGGAATATGGCGTAACGGGAAACAGCCCGTACGCTCTGGGCCCCCGGCACCAGATCGAACACCCAACGCCAGGGTGAAAAGTCACCGGGATACTGGCAGGCGATCACGCAAAAAAGAACGGTGGTCACGGTAGTTAGAACCATGAACAGGGTTTTGTTTTCTCCGGCTTCATCGTAAACGGTCTTAAGAAATCGGTTCTTTTTTTTATTTTTCAAATTTTTAACGATCCATAAAGCTGCAAAAGCGGCGACTAAAATAATGGCCGATAGCGCCAATCCAAAACCCATCCTCGCCTCATTCTCGATAGGAAAGGATTGGAAAACAGACCACTGGTCCCACAACCTTCCCCAGACTTTGTGCCCCGGACCCATCCACAGGAACGACCCCAAGGTCGGGATCATCATCTTGACCTCGCTGTAATCCTTCCCGCCCAGGTCCCGGGCGACCGGAAGATAAAGCCAAAGGAATGGGATGAGCCCCGCCAGAAAAACGATGGCCGCGCCGGTCAGCGCTTGCCAATAGCTCTTGAGGAGTCCGGCCAAATATTGCCGGGTGGATTTGAGACAAAGGGAAAGAAGGAAAAACAGGCTCATCCAGAAAAGGAAGAACCAGGCCGGATAGAAAGCGGTCATCAATTGCAGGTTCAGGCATAGCCCCGCGGCGGAAAGAAGCCAGAACGCCTTGACCTGTCCCATCTTCCCCGCGCCTTTGACCCACTCGGCCAGGGCCCAGACCGCCAGCGGCAGACAACACAGGAACTGGAGTTGGGTATGGCTGATCTGGTTGAATTTGGGAGCGTTGAAAGCGAAGAGGAAAGCGCCGACCGAGGAAGCGGCCCATCCGAAGTTGAACCCCTTTCGAAGCATCAGGAAACAGAAAAGATAGTTGAGGATATTGAAGACCAGCACGCAGATCTGATAGCTGGAGAAGAGGTCCAGTTTCATGGTCCTCAGGAAATGGAAAAGAACGGCGTGGGACAGATAAGCGTCCGAATAGCCCAAGGTGCGGTCCGAGGGAAAGTAAAAGGCGGGGGAAAAATAATGGCCGGCGCCCAGGAAAGCGTGATGGGTATATTCCAAAAGGGCGCAAACCAAACGGTTATCCCCCCGCCCGCCGGGAACGACCTGGAAGTTGGAAAGGAACTCGCTGTCGTGGAAATGCCAGATACCCAATATGCCCAGGGATAGGAAGAGGACCCAGCTAAGGGTTTTGCTCCCGCGCGCCGACGCCGGACTTCTCAATGGCTCACCGCCGCGGCCATGACTTTTTCCGGCATGGCTTCCGCCGCTTCCAGCTTGGCCGTCATTTTTCCGGCGCTCAGGACGATCAGCCTGTGGCTTAACCCCAACAGTTCCGGAAGGTCGGAAGAAACCAACAGGATGCCCATCCCCTTCTTGGCCAATTGCCCGATCAACTCGTAGATCTCGGCCTTGGCGCCCACATCGATGCCCCGGGTGGGCTCGTCCAAAAGCAGGACTTGGGGGGCGGTCATGAGCCATTTGCCCAGGACCACTTTTTGCTGGTTGCCCCCCGACAGCTTGTTGGCCCAGGTGTTGAGACTTGGGGTCTTGACCCGCAGGGAGTCCACTTGCCCCTGGCTTTCCCGCCGAGCCGCTTCCCCATCGATGAAACCGCCTTTGACCAGTCGGCCCATGGAGGCCAGGATGAGGTTCTCCTCGATGGAGGATTCCAATACCAGGCCGTAGCGTTTGCGGTCCTCGCTGACCAGGGCCAGCCCCGCCTCGACCGCTTCCCGGGGGGACCTGAACAGGAGGCCTGACTTTCCGCCGACCTCGACCTGGGCCGAGGCCTTTCCCTTGGCCGCCCCGAAGAGGGAGGAGACCAGGGCCGTGCGTCCCGCCCCCATCAGCCCCGCCAGGCCCAACACTTCCCCGGCGCGAAGGTCGAAAGAAACGCCGTCCACCACGAACCTGCCCGGATTGGCCGGATCCTCCACCCGCAGGTCCTTGACCGATAGGAGGGTTTTCCCCGCCTGGGTCTGGGGCCGGGGATAGAGGTTCTCCACTTTGCGCCCGACCATGTGGCCGATGATCTGGTCCCGGGAAAGTTGGGAGGAGGGAGCGGTCACGATGGACCTGCCGTCCCGAAGGACCGTCACCCGGTCGGCGATGCCGGAGACCTCTTCCAGGCGGTGGCTGATATAGATGGAGGAGACGCCTTGCGAACGGAGCTGGTGGAGCAATTGAAGCAGGCGTTTGGCGTCCACATCGGACAAGGCCGCGGTGGGCTCGTCCAGGACCAGGATGCGGGCTTTCTTGGAAAGGGCTTTGGCGATCTCGATCATCTGCTGTTGGCCCACGCCCAGTTCCCTAACCGGCATATCCGGGTCGATCTCAAGCCCCACCAGTTCGAAAGCCTTCCGAACCTCTTCCCTCACCCGGTCCCATTGGATCATGCCGTTCTTGACCGGTTCCCGGCCCAGCATCAGGTTTTCAGCGGCGGAGAGACCCGGGACCATCGCCAATTCTTGGGCGATGAGGGCGATGCCCTTGTCTTCCGAGTCCCGCAGGTTCATGAAATGGATCGGCTGGCCGTCCAATAGGACTTCCCCGCCCCAGGAGCCAAAAGGGTAATAACCGCAGAGGACCTTGATGAGGGTGCTTTTGCCCGCCCCGTTCTCGCCGCAAAGGGCGTGCACTTCCCCTTTTTCAAGATCGAAGGAAACACCATCCAGGGCCCGGACACCCGGAAAATCCTTGGTGATGTTTCGAAGTTCCAGTAGTGGCAATGGGCGCTCCAAAGTTTTGAGTTCTGAGTGTTGAGTTCTAAGTTCGGGTAATCAAACATAACTCATCGGCGGTTATTCCGGTTATACCTTCAACTTAAAACTGCCAACTCAGAACTTAGAACTATTTTTTGTAAACTTCCTCTTTTTTCTGGTAGCCGTCGGCGATGACCGTCGAATCCAGGTTGGCCTTGTCCACCTGGACCGGCGGGATGAGGATGCTGGGAACGTCCTTTTTCCCGTTATTGACCGTGGTGGTCTTCTCGGTGAGGGGTTGGCCCTTGGCCATCATCACCGCCACCTCGGCGGCCAGGTTGGCCAGCTTCAGGATGGGCTTGTAGACCGTCATGCTCTGGGTGCCCGCCACGATCCTCTGGCATCCCGCCAGGTCGGCGTCCTGACCCGAAACCAGCACCTTTCCCGCCAGTTTCTGTTCGGCCAGGGCCTGGATGGCGCCGCCCGCCGTGCCGTCGTTGGAGACCACCACCGCGTCCACCTGGTTGTTGTTGCGGGTGAGGGCGTTCTCCATGATCTTGAGGGCTTCCACCGGCAGCCAGTCGTTGGCCCATTGGTCGCCGACGACCTTGATATCGCCCCGGTCGATGTAGGGTTTCAGGACGTTCATCTGGCCCTGGCGGAACAGCTTGGCGTTATTGTCCGTGGGGGCACCGCCGATCAATACGTAATTGCCCTTGGGCTTGCGGTCCACCAGATAGGAAGCCTGCAGTTCCCCGACCTTCACGTTATCGAAGGAAATATACAGGTCCAGGTCGCTGTCGTTGATGAGGCGGTCATAGGCGATGACGGGCACGCCCGCCTTGTGCGCCGAGTCCACGATGGTCGCCGCGCTCTTGCCGTTGTGCGGCACCACCACCAGCACCTTCACGCCCTGGGTCAGGAGATTCTCCGCCTGGTTGTTCTGAAGGGCGTCGTTGGAGTTGGAGGCCTGCACCAGCACCTCGACCCCCAGTTCCTTGGCCCTGGCCACGAACAGGTCCCGGTCATGCTGCCAGCGTTCTTCCTTGAGGGTATCCAGCGAAAGCCCGATCTTGGGGCCGTTCCCGCCCGGGGATTTGGCGCAGCCGGCGAGGATGATGAGGCAAAGGGATAAAAGCGCGAGGGTTCTAGATGGCATCGTTTCCTCCAGGGTGTTTTTCAGACCCGACGATTATAAACCTAATAACGGCGATTGAACCACCATGCCGACCTTCAACTAAACAATTAAGGAGGTCGGTATAGTACCGATTTCCATATCGGTTCATTTTGGAAATCGGCACAAGGGCACCAAGAAAAACAAAGACAAAACCCTAAGAAGACTTCGAATAATTCACCGCGAAAGTCTTATTTTTTAATACCAAAAAACAAAAAGGGGATTTTTTGAGGTGCCCGCAAACAAAAAAGGCGGGCCCGGGAAGGGCCCGCCTTATCACATAAACATGGAGCCTAGGATCAGGTTCCCATTTCCCAGCTCGACAGGTACTTGACCTGCTCGGCCGTGAGCGTATCGATGCTGATACCGATCGCCTTGAGTTTCAGGCGGGCGATCTCCTTGTCGATGGCTTCCGGCACCGAGTAGACCTTCTTGCGCAGGGAATGGTGGTTCTTCACCACGTATTCCGCGGCCAGGGCCTGGTTGGCGAAGCTCATATCCATCACCGAGGCCGGATGCCCTTCGGCGGCGGCCAGGTTGATGAGGCGTCCCTCTCCCAGCACGAACACCTTGCGTCCGTTCTTGAGGGTGTATTCCTCCACGAAATCGCGGAGGGGACGGACCTTCTTGGAGATGGTCTTGAGACCCGCCAGGTCCAGCTCCACGTTGAAGTGGCCGGAGTTACAGACCACCGCGCCTTCCTTCATGCGGCTGAAATGCTCCTTGCGGATGACATGGATGTCGCCCGTCAGGGTCACGAAGATGTCGCCGATCGGGGCCGCTTTGGCCATGGGCATGACCTCGAAACCGTCCATGACGGCTTCCAGGGAGACCATGGGGTCCACCTCGGTGATGATGACCCGGCCGCCCAGACCGCGCGCCCTCATGGCCACGCCGCGTCCGCACCAGCCGTAGCCGGCGACCACGACCACCGACCCGGAAATGAGCAGGTTGGTCGCGCGGATGATGCCGTCCATGGTGGATTGGCCCGTGCCGTAGCGGTTATCGAAGAAGTGCTTGGTCTTGGCGTCGTTGACCGCGATGACCGGGAACTTCAGGACGTTGTCCTTTTCCATGGCCCTGAGGCGGATGACGCCCGTCGTCGTCTCCTCGGTGGAGCCGATGATCTCGGGAGCCTGGTAGGCCCTGGCCGAGTGGAGCTCGGAGACCAGGTCGGCCCCGTCGTCCATGGTGATGTTCGGATGGGCGTCCAAGGCCGCGTTCAGATGCTTGTAATAGGTCTTGCGGTCCTCACCCTTGATGGAGAAGGTGGGGATCTTGTAGTTCTTCACCAGGGCCGCCGCGACGTCGTCCTGGGTGGACAATGGGTTGGAAGCGCAGGTATACACATCGGCGCCGCCCGCCTTGAGGGTGATCAAGAGGTTGGCCGTCTCGGTGGTGACGTGCAGGCAGGCCGCCATCCGGATTCCCTTCAGGGGCTTTTCTTTGGTGAATCTTTGTTTGATGAGCCGCAGGACCGGCATGCTTCGCTCGGCCCACTCGATGCGGTCCTTGCCCTTGGCCGCCAGTTTCAAATCCTTCACATGGTATTTCATTTAAAAAATTCCTCCCTAAAAAGATGAACCACCAAGATCACCGTTGGTTCCGGGAATTTCCCGAACATCGGCGTCTTGGTGGTTGAAAAACACTATTTCAATTTTGCGGCTTTGCGAAGCTGGGCGGCCTTGTCGGTCTTTTCCCAGGTGAAATCCTTGTCCTTGCGGCCGAAGTGGCCGTAGGCGGCCGTCTTCTGGTAGATCGGACGGCGAAGGTTGAGCGCCTTCATGATGCCCCGCGGCGTCAAGTCGAAGAACTTGCGCACCAACTGGGTGATCTGCTCTTCCGGCAGGCGCCCGGTCCCGAAGGTGTTCACCAGAACGCTGGTGGGCTGGGCCACGCCGATGGCGTACGAGATCTGCACCTCGCACTGGTCGGCCAATCCCGCCGCCACGATATTCTTGGCGACCCAACGGGCCGCGTAAGCCGCCGAGCGGTCGACCTTGGAGGGGTCTTTGCCTGAGAAAGCCCCGCCGCCGTGACGGCCGTAGCCGCCGTAGGTGTCCACGATGATCTTACGGCCGGTGAGGCCTGTGTCGCCCAAGGGCCCGCCGATCTCAAAACGGCCGGTCGGGTTGACGAAGATCTTGGTCTTGCTGTCGATCATGCGGGTCGGGATGACCGGCCGGATGACGTGACGGATGATGTCGGCCTTCAGTTTGGCCTGGTTGATCGGGGCGTGCTGGGTGGAAACGACCACCGCGTCCACGCGTACCGGCTTCCCGCCGATGTATTCCACCGACACCTGGCTCTTGCCGTCCGGCCTGAGATAAGTGAGTTTCTTGGACTTGCGGACCTGGGCCAATTTCTCGACCAGGCGGTGGGCCAGCATGATGGGAAGGGGCATCAATTCGGGTGTTTCGCGGCAGGCGAACCCGAACATCATGCCCTGGTCCCCCGCTCCGCCCGTGTCCACGCCCATGGCGATGTCAGGCGATTGGCGGTTAATGGCGACCGAGACCCCGGCGGTGTCGGCGTCCAACCCGGCCTTGGCGTCCGTATAGCCGATCTTGCGGATCGTGTCCCGGATGACCTGGGGCCAGTTCACCGACGCGTTGGTCGTGATCTCTCCGGCCACCACCACCCAGTTACAGGTCAGCAGCGTCTCGCAGGCAACCCGGCTCATAGGGTCCTGTTTCAAGCAGGCGTCCAGGATACCGTCCGAGATAGCGTCCGCGACCTTGTCCGGATGTCCTTCGGTGACGGACTCCGACGTGAAGAAAAACTTCTCCTTGCCCAGCGGGGAAAGCGTGTTCTTCATTCCAAATCTCCTTTTTTTGTTTGAAAAAACTTCCCTGATTCAACGAAACCAAGCGTGTGAACGCCGATGAATTTTGGGGTTATCTTAAAGTGTTGGGTGGGTGTTGTTCGCTTCTTTTCAACAGTGTTCAGCGCTTTTCAACGATCCTTTAAAACAAAAGCCCTCGCGCCAAACTCCGGGGCAAGGGCTCGTGATTCTTCGAGTTGACTTATTTGAGGCCCGTGGTCGCGATACCTTGGATGAAGTACCTTTGTCCGACCAGGAACATCAAGACGATGGGGAAAGAGATGATGAGCGAAGCCGCCATCAAGAGGTGGTAATCCTGCCCGTATAGGGAGACGAAGTTGGTCAACCCCAGGGCCAGGGTTTCTTGCTGTTGGAATCCAGGTAGATCAAGGGATTCAAGAAGTCGTTCCAATTCCAGACGAAGGAAAAGACCGCGACGGTGGTCAAGGCCGGTTTGCAAAGGGGCATCAGGATCCGCCAATAGACCCCCAGGTCCGTGCATCCGTCGATCTTGGCCGCCTCGTCCATTTCATAAGGGATGCTCATGAAGAACTGGCGCATCAGGAAGATGTTGTAAGCGCCGCCGCCCAGGAACGCCGGGACGATCAAAGGATAGAAGGTGTTGTACCAGCCGATGCTCTTGAAGAGGATGAAGGACGGGATCATGGTGACCTGGGGCGGGACCATCATGGTGGCCAGGCACAGGAGGAACAAGGGACCGCGTCCCGGGAAACGAAGGCGGGCGAAAGCGAAGGCCACCACCGAGGAGGAAATCGTGGTTCCCAAGCAGCTCAGGACCGAAATGGTGAGCGTGTTGAAAAAATAGGTGGTGAAATTGATGCCCTGGAACTTGATGCCCAGGAATGCGCCGTCATCCGAAGTGTAGAACCCGGACAGGAAACCGGAAATATCGCTGGAGTACATCCCCGAAATGTTCCAAGCCTTGGGGTAATTTTCCCAATGGAGCGGGTTCGGGATCCAAACCGGCGGAATGGCGAAAACCTGGGTGGCTTCCTTGAAGGAAGTGGAGATCATCCAAACGATCGGGAAAAGCATGGTGATCGCGCCGATACCCAGGACGATGAAGGTGAATATCCTGGTGTATCTCTCGATCTTCTTCTTGCTGGCCCAAAAACCCCCAGCCGGGGAGACTGCCAAAGAATTTTCGCTCATTTTTTCCATCCTATTTGCGGAGTTCGCCTTCGTAATAGACCCACTTGGAATACTTGAACTGCAGCCAGGAAGCCAACATGATGACGATGAAGAGCACCCATGAAAGCGCCGAGGCGTAACCCATCTGGTAATACTTGAAGGCCTTCTGATAGATGTAAAGGACCATGACCAGGGTGGAATCGGCCGGACCGCCCAACCCATCCGTCATGACATAAACTTGGTTGAAGATCTGGAAGGAACCCACGATGCTGATGATCAACTGGAAGAAGATGACCGGGGAAAGTCCGGGCAGGGTGACCGCCCAAAGCTGTTGCCAACGGCTCGCGCCGTCGATCTCAGCCGCCTCATAGAGCGCTGTCGGGATACCTTGCAACCCCGCCAAGTAGATGATCATACCCGAACCCACACCCCAGAGACTCATGATGATAAGGGCTGGCTTGCTCCAGGTCTCATCCGCGAGCCACTTGGGGCAATCCGCCATGGGTATGGTCGTGAGGAAAGAGATCATATAATTCAAAAGGCCATGATCGGCGTTGAAGATCCATTTCCAAAGGACCGCCATCGCCACACCCGACCCGACGACCGAAGGCAGATAATAGATGGTCCGATAAAGGGCGATGCCCTTGACCTTTTGGTTCATCAGGATGGCCACCACGATGGAAAGCACCAAGCCGATGGGCACGGATAGCAAGGTGTAATAACCGGTGTTGAACAGGGCCTTCCAGAAACGCGCGTCGTTGAAGAACATTTCCTTATAGTTGTCCAACCCCACGAACTGGATGGGAGTGAGGATATCCCATTTACAGAACGACAGGAAGAAAGCCGCCAGGATGGGGCCTCCCATCAAGAACACCATCCAGATCAAGAACGGCGATATGAATACGAAGGCGCTGATGGCTTCTTTTCGTTCGGCCGATGTCATTTTCCGCATCTCCTTGGACCTCTTGGATTACTTCGTTTGAGGAACGTTTTTTTCGAGAACCGGTTTGAGCTTGTCCATGGCCTCGGCGGGAGTCTCGGTCCCGTTCCAGACCTTGTCCAACTCAGGACCAATGACGCTGTCATGGACCTCGAACCAATTCTTGCACATCGGATTGTATTTCACGTATTTCATGGCTTCCAAAAGCATCTTCTTGTTCTTCGGGTCTTGCCCATCCAGGAAGAGAGGAGAATTGGAAACGCTCATGATGGCCGGTTGGGCCAATCCAGTGGCGGCCAACTTCTTGGCCCCTTCCTCGCCGGAAATGAACTTCACCAGTTCCCAGGCTTCTTTTTTATGTTTGGAAGAATTCAGAATGCCATAGCCCGAGCCGCCCGTGGAGAAAGCCCGATAGCCATGGGGCCCTTTCGGGAACATCACCACATCCCACTTGAAGTCCTTGATGTTGCGGAAGGTCGGGGTTTTCCAGATGCCAGACAGGAACATGGCCACGCTTCCATTAATGAACATATCGGAGGTACCCATTCCGCCCATGGCCGACAGGCCCGAGGGAGGCAACATGATCTTGTATTTATCCATCAAATCGGTGCGGAACTGGATACCCTTCAAGGAATCCGGATCGATAGCGAAGGTCCACTTGGTCGGGTGCTTCACATTGTCGGTAAAGCTTCCGCCCGCGTCATAAACCCACTCATCCCAGAGCGGCCAATCGTCCACGAAACCCCAACGGGTCACTTTCCCGTTCGCGTCGGTCTTCATGACTTTCTTGCCAGCCGCCACGAAATCTTCCCAGGTCCAATCATCGGTGGGATAAGCGACGCCGGCCTCATCGAAGGCTTTCTTATTATAGTAGATGACCGCGATAGGGGCCGTATCGCGCGGTACTACGTAGGTTTGGGTATCGACTGTGAACCTGTCCAGGACCTGGGGATAATAGGCGCTCAGATCCACATGATCGGCTTGGATATAGGGGTTCAAGGGCTCTAAAGCCCCGCGAAGGAAAAGATCCACGAAGTTGTTGACCTCGACGAAAATAACGTCCGGGGCCAAACCTCCCGCGATCTGAGTCAACAGCTTGGTGACATACTCACCAAAAGGGATACGTTCCAGTTCGACCTGGATGTCAGGATGGGCTTTCTGGAAATCGGCGATGAGATCAACGAGGATCTGGTTCTCTTGAAGGTCTCCCCAAGAAGAGATCTTGATCTTGGTACCATTGCTTTGGGAACCGCAACCGGAAATTCCCCAGGTGGAAAGAATGAAAAGGCAGGCACAAAACGCTAACAACACACTTATTTTTTTCATAAAACCTCCGCCGGTTAAAAAATAGGACCGTCCGATGCCAGATGATACGTTAAAAGGCCCAAAGTGTTTTACAGTATGTCATAGGCAAAAAGGTGCGTCAATGCGAAAAACCCCATGGATATTAACGGAGGATTCCAAAATCAGCGCGCCCAAGAGGTTAACCGCAAGGGCATAACTTTGTTATCAAGAATTGTTCTTCGACCTAGAAGCCATCGGTTAAAATCACCGGATTATCCCAACCTAACGAAAGAGGCTTTATGAAAATTCTAATCCCGCTGTTGATCCTATCTCTCGGTTGGTTCCTTTCTCCCGGAGTATTCGCGGACACTCCTCCTGCCGTCCCAACACCCATGAAAAAAGCCAGGCCTTCCCTTTCCCCGCTCGACGCCAAGGTCAATGCCCTCTTATCCAAAATGACCCTCGAGGAAAAGATCGGTCAGATGGTCCAATTCAGCCCCTGGAAGGATACCGAGGGCGCCATGAAAGTCGCGGCGAGCGAGGGAAAGATCGGTTCCTTCCTGAACGTCTTCGGAGCCAAGAACGCGAACGAGTATCAAAAGTCCGCGGTTGAAAGATCCCGTCTCCACATTCCTCTATTGTTTGGGCTGGACGTGATCCACGGTTACAAGACCATTTTTCCCATTCCCCTGGCGGAGGATTGCGCCTGGGACCCGGAACTTCTGGAACGCTGTGAGGGTGTCGCGGCCAGCGAGGCTTCCGCCGCTGGAGTGCGCTGGACCTTCGCGCCCATGGTTGACGTTTCTCGCGAACCACGTTGGGGCCGTATATCAGAAGGCTCGGGCGAGGACCCGACTTTAGGTTCTGTTCTTGCCGCGGCAAGGGTACGAGGATTTCAGGGAAAATCCCTAAGCAATCCTGGTTCCATCGCCGCATGCGCCAAACATTTCGTGGGTTATGGCGCGGCCGAATCGGGCCGCGAATACAACACCACCGATATGTCCGAGGTGACCCTTCGTGACATCCATCTGCCTCCATTCAAGGCCGCCGTGGAAGCGGGTGTTCGGACCCTCATGAGCGCCTTCAATGACCTCAACGGCGTTCCGACCTCGGGCAACCAGCACACCTTGCGAGAGATCCTCAAGGGCGAATGGGGATTCCAAGGCTTCGTGGTCTCGGATTGGGCGTCCATCAAACAGATGATCCAGCATGGTTACGCCAGCGACGACAAGGACTCGGCCATGAAAGGTCTGCGGGCTGGTGTCGATATGGATATGCACTCCAACGTTTACGGGCAGAATCTGGCCGACTTGGTGAAGGAAAAGAAGATCTCACCGGCCCTCATCGATGACGCCGTCAGACGCATCCTGAAGGTCAAATACGAGTTGGGGCTTTTCGATAACCCTTACACGGACGAAGCCAAAGAGGACTCATTGACCTTGACCCCGGCCAATCTGGCCTTAGCGCTGGAGGAGGCCGAACAATCCATCGTGCTTTTGAAGAACGACCAAAACGCCCTTCCTCTATCCAAAGACTTGAAAACCGTGGCGGTGATCGGAACTCTCGCCGACTCCCAAAAGGATCCCCTGGGCTCCTGGTCCTGCCGAGGTGATGACGCCTTGGACAAAGTGACCACGGTCCTCGCCGGCATCAAGGCGAAGGTCTCTCCCAAGACCCAAGTGCTTTATTCACCCGGCCCCTCGCCGGATGACAATAGCGCGCCCCAATCGGTCCTGGATGACGCGGTCAAGACGGCCCGTCAGGCCCAGGTCGCCATCCTTGTGATGGGGGAGACCAGGAACATGAGCGGCGAGGCCGCCAGCCGCACCTCCCTGGACTTGCCGGGCCGTCAGGAAGAATTGGTGAAGGCCGTTCAAGCCACGGGCGTTCCCGTAGTTCTGGTCTTGATGAACGGAAAACCCCTGACCATCCCCTGGGAAACGGATCATATCCCCGCCATCCTAGAATCCTGGTTTTTGGGGACCCAACATGGCGCCGCGGTGGCCAACGTGCTCTTCGGGGATACTAATCCCTCGGGCAAACTGGTCGTCACCTTCCCCCGCAATCTAGGACAGAATCCCCATCTATTATTCCCGTATGAATACCGGCCGTCCGGCCCAGGGGAAGGAGAAATGGGAATCCAAATATATCGACGCGCCCAACACACCCCAATTCCCCTTTGGGTTCGGCCTCAGTTACACCCATTTCGACTACTCGCACTTGGCCCTCGACTCCAATAGCCTTTCCTCCTCGGGAAATCTCAAGGTGACGGCTGATATCACCAACAACGGAAAAACCGCCGGCACCGAGATCGTCCAGCTCTACATCCATAGGACCAGCGCGGCTTCCATCACCCAGCCCGTCAAGAAGTTGATGGATTTCCAAAGGGTCTCTCTCGCCCCAGGAGAGACAAAGACGGTCACCTTTATTCTCTCGGGTCAGAAACTCGGTTTCTATAACGAGAAGGGTAAGTATGTGATCGAGCCAGGCCGATACGACCTTTGGGTGGCCAAGGATTCGACCGACGACACCCTGAAGGATGGTTTTGAATTGGCTTCAGCGGGCCAGTAAGCTTTTTTTCGATCTCAATGATTGGTCTCGGTGCCGGCCCCCTTGCCGGCACCCGCCCCTTTTGTGGTACGTCCTAGGAAGCCGAGGCCATCGACACGACCATCCAATGGCTCAAAAAGAACCTTTGACCCGCCTTTGACCAGCCTTTCCATTGTGTCAGCACCATACTTCAGTTAGATTGTTCCCAGGCAAATAACTCATCTAGATAAAGGAACCCAGTTGTCCTCTAGTCAAAAAAACAAATGGGATGGTCAGAGGGAAACTCTCGATGACCTGGCTGAGGCGGTCCATTACAACCACTGGATCTATCAAATGCTCCAGCCATTCCTTGGCGGCAGGATCCTCGAGATCGGGTGCGGTACCGGCAACCTGACGGGCGACCTGGCCCTTCACGGCAAGATCCTGGCGGTCGATCTCCATTCCGGATACCTTTTGGCGGCCAAGGCCCGTTTGAAAGGAAGATCGGGTATCTCTTTTAAAAAAGTCGACCTCGGAAAAGGCCTACTATCCTTAAAGGCGTTCAAGGCCGATACCATCGTTTGCGTGAACGTTTTGGAACACCTGTTCGACGATCGTCAAGTCCTCGAACATTGTTATAAGCTCCTACCGCCAGGTGGCAAACTCCTGCTTTTCGTTCCAGCCCTTCCTTCTCTTTACGGTTCGATGGATAAGAGTTATGGCCATTTCCGTCGATACGCCTTGGGAGACTTGCGGGATAAAATGTTGGAAACTGGATTTCAAGTGGACTTTTGCCGTTACCTGAACCTGCTGGGCGTGCTTGGCTGGTGGTTCAATGGCAAGATCCTGAAACGTAAGATCATCCCAAAGTCCCAGATCCTTCTCTATGATCGAGTCGTCCGTTTGATCGCGAGGATCGAGAAATATCTTCCCAGGCCTATCGGGCTTTCATTGTTTTGCGTCGGCCTAAAACCAAGCCGAAAACCCTAACCGAGCCAGTCGGATCCAAACGAGTAAACGGCCTCAGGTTTACCAAGCGAAACCACGGTCATTGTGCCCGGTCCTTAAGGTCGGGAAATTTTATAAAAAATGATCAAAATTACCCGACCTTAGGGACTAAAACCTTTATTGGTTTGGGCCAAAGAGCGAAGAAGTCTTTCTTTTTCCTTGTTTTCCTTGATCGAATGGGCAAAATTGAAACCGTTGGACTGTTTGGGAATTCAAGAATCGCGCGTTTCAGATCAGCTGCCAAGAAAGAGTTTCATGGCCCAGAAAAAAAAGCCTCTTCTTTCCATCATCATTCCGGTCTACAACGAGGAAAATACCCTTCTCCCGTTGTTAAAAAAGGTCCAAAAAGTAAAACTCTTCGGTCTCCGAAAACAGATCATTATTGTCAATGACGGCTCCTCGGATGGGACCGCCCGCATCCTCAAAAACCTTCGGGTTCCTGGAGGGCTGATCCTTCAGCATGATCACAATCAAGGCAAAGGAGCCGCGATCAGAACAGCCATTCCCCATACCCAGGGGGATTTCGTCATCATCCAGGACGCGGACCTTGAATACGATCCGTCCGACTACGAGAAAGTATTGGATCTCCTATTACAAGGAAAGGCCGATGTGGTCTATGGGTCACGTTTCAAAGGCGTTCACCGCGCTTTTATGTTCTGGCATTTCGTGGGCAATAAGCTTTTGACCTTTGTCACCAATCTCCTATACGACACTGTACTGACCGATATGGAAACCTGTTATAAAGCTTTCAAGGGCGAGATCCTTCGTTCTTTACGACTTCGTTCCAATCGTTTCGACTTCGAACCCGAGGTGACCGCCAAGGTGCTGAAAAAGGGATACAAACTTTTCGAGGTTCCCATTTCTTATCACGGCAGGGGGTTCGAGGAAGGCAAGAAGATCACCTGGCGGGATGGCATCGTGGCGATGGTTTGCTTGATCCGTTACCGTTTCAGTGATTGAAATCTCGGTTTCAGTAACCCCTGACGCCGCCTGGATACGCCGTACCATTGGTATGATCGATCTTAAACTTATTTAATATCGGAATTTTCCATGAGAGCGAAGATCAAAAAAGCCAAAAAAACCCACACCCTCGACTGGCTTTATGGGGTTGGAGGGATCCTATCGGGGTTCATCGGATCATTACAACTGACTGGCCCGGTCCCTAATTGGGCCTGGGGTATCCCCCTTCAAGTTTTAGCCGCCTGGTTGATATGGAAAGCTTTTCCCACAAGTCTTTTCCCTTCCTCGGAGAAAAATAAACCGGCCTCAGCAAAATTATCATTTCCTAAACAAAAATTGAAAGTTTCGCGCCGCGATTTATTGATCTTTATTTCCACCGTTATCCTGGCCTCCATCGGTCAATTCCTTTTCTCACAGCATCTGATCTTTCCAGCCCTATTCTCATGGGTGATCGCCTTGGGTCTCTTCTGGCTCATCAAAGATAAGGTCCCGGAAACCATTGCCGACCGAAATCCCCTATCCGAAAAGATCGTCTTACCCTTGATCCTATTGATCGCCGTATTGATGCGATTCCCTTTCATTGGGCAACATATCACCGGCCTCCAGATCGACGAAGCCAACAATATCACGGACGCCTTTAGGGTCCTCGATGGGTCCCTCCAATCCCCTTACGTTATCGGTTGGGGCGGGAACGGTTCCATGCACTTTTGTATCCTGGCCCTGTTCCTGAAAGTTTTCGGGACCTCCTGCGCCTCAGCCCGGGCTTTCTCGGCGTTGGTTTCTGTGGCCGGGCTCTTTTTCTTCTATCGTTTATGCAGGCTTTTTTTCGCCACTGGACCTTCGCTGTTAGCGGTTTCCTGATGTCGACCGGATGGTGGTACCTCTTTTATAGTCTTTCCCCTTTCCAGAATATCCTCCTGGTCCTGTATGAGATCCTATCCTTCTATTTCCTGGCCCGAGCCCTGATGGATGGCCGAAAATCGGATTTCGCTTTAGCGGGGATCTTTGTCGGTTTTTGCTTCATGGAGTATCTTCCTGGCCGCCTGATTCCATTCCTGGTCGGGTTGGTTCTGCTGGGCATTCACCTATCGGAAGGCCGAACGTTCCTCAAAAATTATGCCGGCCGTTTGGCCTTGACCATCTTCGCTTTTTTTTGGTGGGTCGGTCCTTATCTCATCTTCGCCTTGACCCATCTTTCGGAATTCTTGTCCCGCTCGCGCGAGCTGAGCGTTTTCAATGCCGTCCAACAAACGGGTAATTACGGCCTGATATTCGAGAAGATCGGTTGGACCCTTTTGACCTTCGTTCATCAGAACAAAGCGCAGGATCAAAGGTTCTGTCCGCCCTGCCCCCAATTGGACCCCTTAGTGGGAGCCTTGTTGCTCCTGGCTTTGGTCCTGATTTTCACCCATTACCGGAAACGGCTGAGTTGGTATATCTTGCCAGGGTTCGCTTTCGGGGTGGCGGCCAACGCGTTTTCCATACAATGGCCCAGTTTCGACCCGACTTATGTCAATGGGTTACGTAACTTCTTCATCGTCCCTTTCATTTTTCTGGCGGCCGGCTGGAGCCTGGATTGGTTATTCCGGTTTTTTTCAGGATTCTCACGGGGCATCCAACGAACAGGGTTCTTCTTGTTGGCCCTGGTCGTGATATCGGCGGTCGCCTGGAATTCCCGCATTTATTATTTCACTTACAGCGACACGAAAGCCAATTACGGGGATAAATATTGGGACCCTCTTTGTTTCAATCAGATCGAGGTCGCGGATTTCCTCAAGGCCAATTACCCCCGTTGCCATCTGTTGGTGGATTGGGAATACGATTCTTCCACCGTCAATGTACTGACCCGTGACAAGATCAAGATGACCGATATCAACAAGGACCTGATATTGCCGATCAACTACAAAGTTAACCGAAACGTCATGTTGCTTTTCATCCCCAATAAGTTGGACTTGGATAAACTCCGTCAGTTGTATCCGAGGGCGGTCTGGGGAGAGCTCCAGAGTCCCTGGCACCTGACTTTCGTGAAAACCATGGAGATCTCCAAGGAAGATATCGAAAGCCTTCAAAAAGATATGCCGTTGGGCCCGGAAATTCCCTGAATCCGTTATCGCGAAAGGAAACTTATATGTCGAACAACCCGTATCAATTCGCCGTGGTAGGCGGGGGCATCGTGGGCCTCGCCACTGCCAAAGCCCTGCTTGAAAAATATCCGGGATCCTCCCTTTTATTGATCGAGAAAGAAGACTCCTTGGCCTATCACCAAACGGGCCACAATTCAGGCGTCATCCATTCCGGACTCTACTACAAACCAGGCTCCTTCAAGGCTCGTTTGAGCGTGGAGGGCGCCAGGGAAATGAAAGAATTCTGTCAGACCCACCAGGTAGCCTGCCGCATTACGGGAAAAGTCGTTGTGGCCACCGGCCCCCAGGAGATCCCTCTGTTGGAACAACTTCATCAGAGGGGCTTGGCCAATGGAGTGGCGGGGTTGGAGTTGATCGGTCCCGACCATTTGAAAGAATTGGAACCCCACGCCAAAGGCGTTAAAGCCCTTAAGGTGCCCGGAACAGGTATCGTTGATTACAAAGAAGTCTGTTTAAAGATGGCTGAATTGATCCAAAAGTCAGGAGGAACCCTTCAGACCAACACCCGCCTTTTCTCGGCAACCCGCCAGGACAACCTTTGGATCCTGAAAACCAACCAGGGAGACTTCAAGGCTAAGTATTTGGTCAATTGCGGGGGACTTCACAGCGACCGGGTCGCGCGAACATGCGGCTTATCCCCGAAAGTAAAGATCATTCCCTTCCGTGGGGAATACTACAGTTTGAAACCCGAAGCCGAGTCTCTGGTCAAAAACCTCATCTACCCTGTCCCTAACCCGCTATTCCCATTTTTAGGTGTTCATTTCACCAACATGATCCACGGCGGGGTGGAAGCCGGTCCTAACGCCGTCCTGGCCTATAAAAGGGAAGGTTATGGAAAATTCAGTTTCAATTTAAGGGACGCCTTGGAAACCCTCACTTATCCAGGATTCTGGATCATGGCCTTCAAATACGGCGGCGATGGGCTCCACGAGATCTATCGATCCTTGTTCAAATCCGCTTTTGTCAAAGCCCTGCAGAAATTGGTGCCGGACATCGAGGGTAAAGATCTCGTAACTGGCGGATCAGGTGTCCGAGCCCAAGCCCTGGATACTGGAGGAGCTCTTTTGGACGATTTCAAGTTCTTGGAGGCCGAAAATGTCCTTCACGTCTTGAACGCTCCTTCACCCGCCGCGACCGCTTCCCTGCCCATAGGCCGCGAAATCGCTCAAAAGGTTTCCCTTACCTGATAAATCCTCGCCGGAAAGGTCCCCCATCGGAGGAGGAAGCCCTCCCCAGGCTTCCGAATGTCTGATAAACTGTGGCTAATCTGGTTTACCATTCAATATCCACTAAGGAGACACCTGGAACCATGCCCACCTCCCCTTTCCCCGCCATTTCGGTGATCATTCCTGTTTTCAACGAGAAACTTTGCCTGGAAGAACTCTGCGAAAGGCTCTTCAAGGTATTGAAAACCACCGGGAAAAGTTATGAGGCCCTTTTCGTCAACGACGGCAGTACCGACGGAAGCCTGGAACTGTTATTGACCTTGAAGAAAAAATATCCCCACATGAAAGTCGTTCATTTCGCCAGGAATTACGGCCAGCATCCGGCAGTAACAGCAGGGATGGCTGAATGCAAAGGAAAAGTCATCGTCACCCTGGACGCGGACCTTCAGAATCCTCCCGAAGAGATCCCCAAACTGGTCGCCGCCGTGGAAAAGGGTTACGATATCGCCGCCGGTTGGCGGGAACATCGCGAGGATTCCCTTTTGCGAACGATCCCCTCCAGGATCGTGAATCGCCTTATTTCCCGAGTGACCACCGTCAAACTCCACGATTACGGTTGCATGCTCCGCGCCTATAGCCGAGTGTTGATCGAGCGTTTTCTCAAATGTGAGGAACGAGCCACTTATATCACCGCGTTGATGAACATCCTGAGTCGAAATGTCATCGAGGTCCCCGTGCGCCATGATCCCCGCACCCGCGGGAAATCCAAGTACCAGTTTTTTTCCCTCCTCAATTTCGTCTTGAACATCATGATAGGTTTTTCAGATTACCCCATTAGGGTCGTGAGCTACGCTGGTTTCCTCTTTTCAGGGGTGGGATTGGGCCTGGGGGTTTGGTTGTTGGTATACCGTTTGCTCCACGGAAGCGGAGGGGGTTCAGGTCTGACCTCATTCATCGCGGTGATGCTGGCCCTTTTCGGCATTCAGTTCGTGCTTCTGGGATTGATGGGGGAATATCTGGCCCGCATCTACTCGGAAGTGCAAAAACGGCCCCGTTACGTCATCGACAGGATCTATTGAGCGCAAACAGGTCCGGATCATAAATTCATCCAGGAGTCTTTCTTGTTCACCAGAGCGAAGGGCAGCTCCCAAAGCCTGCGGTCCCTCCTTCAGACCCTACCTTGTCGACAAGGTGACTTCAACCTGCCCGATCCGTCCGAAATGGTTTGGATGACCCCACAGGGAGCCAAAGCGGATGCCGCCCTTTGCCTTGCTAAACTTGACTGGGAAAGTTCCATCCTGAAAGAAACTCGATTGGGATTAAGGTGGGCCGCCGGCCGATCATGGACAGCATTGAAAAAATCCGTATCCTCTTTCCCCGATGTGTTCGAAAAACTCAATGCCGCGTCCGTCTTCGCACGGCTCTCCATGTCCGAACACGCTTACATTCAAGCCCTTGAAAGGATCGGTTTTACTTATGCCGGAGGTCTTTCCACCCTTCGGATGAAACAGCTGAGGCCCTCTTCCGTTCCAGGTCAAAACATCGTTTTGAGGCAAGCCCAGGGAAAAGATACCCTCCAATTGGTGAGGATCGCCCATTTAGCCTTTGAAGAGGGTAGGTTCTATCATGAGCCGGGACTACCCCCTGGCGGGGCCAAGAAAATCTACGGGGAATGGGCCAAGAACTCGGTAAAGGGCGGGTACGCTAGTGAGGTTATCGTGGCCCTCGATAAAAAAGTCCTGGGTTTCGTGACATTAAAAAAAGATGATAAAAATCGCTCCCTTTGGATCGACCTCATTGCCGTTTCCCCTGCCGCTCAGGGCAAGGGCGTAGGCAGCCTGCTGGTGGCCGAAAGCTGGAGAAGGGCCGAGAAGCTGGTAGGATTCACCCTGGGGGTAAAAACCCAGACCGAAAACCTGGGAGCCTTGCGTTTTTATATGAGAAACGGTTTTGAACCAGGGCCTTTTAAGCTAGATTATGTATGGAGAAAGCAGTGACCTCGGGGTTGAAAGCCGCCATCACCCCGACGGATCATCAATAAACCTCGAAAGGAAAGAATTATGTCGAGTGTCTTAGTAACGGGAGGCGCTGGTTATATCGGGTCGGTCCTGGTTCCCATGTTGGTCTCGGAAGGTCACGAGGTGACCATTTTGGAGAAGTTCTATTTTGGAAAATCGACCCTGGGTGATCTTCTCAAGAAAAAGACCGTCAAAGCCTGGGAAATGGACATTCGAAACCTGGAAAAAAGCGGCCGTAACCTGAAAGAGTTTGACTCGATCATCCATCTGGCCGCCCTATCCAATGACCCTTCCTGCGAATTGAGTCCCGGCCTGACCGAGGATGTTAACGTGGATGGCAGCTGTCAGTTGTTCCGCATGGCGAAACGCGATGGGGTGAAACGGGTCATTTTCTCATCCTCCTGCAGCGTCTACGGTTTTGGGGAAGGCCAGATCCTCACCGAGGAATCACCCAAGAACCCCGTCTCGGCCTATGCCGAGAGCAAGATCAAGGCGGAGGAATACCTTTTCTCACTGCAAGGCGAGGGGTTCCACCCCACCGCGCTTCGTTTTTCCACTGTCTTCGGGCTCTCTCCCCGCATGCGTTTTGACCTTGCCATCAACCTCATGACCATGAACGGCGTCACTAAAAAGAAGATCTTCATCATGGGCGGCGGCAAACAATGGCGGCCTTTCATTCATGTGCGGGATGTAGCCCGCATCTATTGCCAAGTCATCAAGGAACCTCTGCCCAAAGTATCCGGCAAGGTCTTCAACGTGGGGTGTGATGATCAGAACTATCAGATCGCCGATCTGGCCAAGATGGTCGCCTCCAACTTGAAGGACGTGGAATTGGAATGGACACCCGATGACGCGGACAAACGCACCTACCGAGTGGCTTTTGACAAGATCCGTTCTGAATTGGGCTTCATCCCCAAATATGACGCCGCCTTCGCCATCAATGAGATCGCCAAGGCCTTGAGGGACGGCACTATACCCGACGAGAACGACGCCAAATATTACAACATCCGCACCCTTAAATCCTTCGTGGTTCGTCCCGTCGTCGAGGGCGGCGAGCCCATACGAAAAAATTTCCTTCCTTTCGCGCTCCCCCTCATCGGACCCGAAGAGGAAAAGGAAGTGATCGAGACATTGCGCTCAGGCTGGGTCACTACCGGCCCGCGCACTAAAAAATTCGAGGAAAAACTGGCCCATTATCTTGACGTCAAACATTGTATCGCCGTGGATTCCTGCACCTCCGCCCTGCACCTGGCCCTGAAGGTCATGGATATCGGTCCGGGGGACGAGGTCATCGTCCCGACCTTGACGTTCGCCGCCACCGTGAATGTCGTTGAACACGTTGGCGCAAAGCCTGTCTTCGTGGATGCCGACCCAGCCACATTGAACCTGGCTACTAAGCTCATCGCCCGAAAGATCACCAAACGGACCAAGGCCATTATCCCGGTCCATATGTCAGGCTATCCATGCGACCTGAAGGAGATCCATGCCTTGGCCAAGAAACACAAGATCCATGTGATCGAGGATGCGGCCCATTCGGTGGGTTCCATTTACGGTAAAAAGAAGATAGGCGGACTCAGCACCTTCACATGTTTCAGTTTCTACCCCATCAAGAACATGACAGCCATCGAAGGCGGGGCCATCACGACCAACGATAGCAAATGGGTAGACCGTTTAAGACGCCTCGTACTGCACGGTTTGGATAAGGACGCTTGGAAACGGTATACCTCGGATGGTAAACCACAGACCTATGTGACCGAACCTGGTTTTAAATACAACATGACCGACGTCCAAGCGGCTGTCGGCCTGCATCAGTTGGATAAATTGGACGGGTTCAACGAGCGCCGTACCCAGATCGTCCAACAGTACGACCAGGCCTTCCAGGGCCTTCCAGGTTTCTCTCGCCCTGAATATAGTTCTAAAGACCGCCTGACCAATCACCATCTTTATATCGTCATATTGAAGCTTGAGGAACTCTCATTGGACAGGGACGGGATCATCTCCGCGCTCAAAGGGGAAAATGTTGGGACCGGGATCCATTATATCCCCCTGCACTTGCACCCCTTTTATCAGCAAAAATACAAGATCAAGCGATCCGATCTGCCAGAGGCGACCCGATTGGCCGACCGTCTATTTTCACTTCCCCTTTATCCAGCCATGTCTGACCAGGATGTCAAAGATGTCATCTCTGCCGTGCAAAAGGTCCTGAAGCATTACGCTAAGAAGATTTAATCGAGGCAGGGACGAGGATCGTCCTAGTTCAAATATGGAGCCCCATTGAAAAAAATCGAAAAAAGCAGGGTGGACTTCTTCAAGGAATATCTCACCCACACACCTGTGGCCATGGCTTTCTGGAGAGCTTTGGAATGCCATCGATTCAGCCAAGAAAAATTGGTCCATCCCGTCCTGGACGTAGGCTGTGGTGACGGATTCCTCTGTCGAACAGCTTTCGGTGAAAAACTGGAAGTGGGGATCGACCTTGACCCGAAGGAGATCGAACGGGCCACGGCAAGCGGCAGTTATGGAAAAGCCATCTGTGCCAGCGCCACCGACCTGCCCCTCAAGCCAAACAGTTTTAAGACCGTGGTAAGCAACTGTGTGTTGGAGCACATCCCGGATATTGACCAAGCCTTGCGTGAGATCCATAGGGTGCTCAAGCGAGGGGGGCGGTTGATGATCACGGTGCCCAGCGAGTGCTTCAGTAATGATACCTTCTTCCAAAGATTACTCGCGGGGATCGGCCTCTCGAAATTAGGTCTTTGGTATGTGACCAGTCTGAATAGGGTGTTCAAGCATCATCACGTGGACAGCTCTACGGTCTGGTCGAAACGATTGAAAAAAGCCGGGTTGAGGATGGAAAAAGCCGAATATCTCATTCCTCTCAAGACTTTCCACACCTACGAGCGATGGATGATCATGGCCTTACCTTCCAAGATCCTTTGGGTATTGACCGGGAAATGGGTTTTCGGACCTCGGGAACCGGTCAAGCGTTTGGCTTCCTGGTGGCTTAAGGACGCATTGAATCGAAATGGCGGGCCAGGGGCCTGTTATTTCATCGTCGCTCGGAAAGGTTGACTATGCCCGAACACAGGGTCGTAAATCGATGGCGCCATCCGTCCATTCTTATCTTTCTATTCGGCGGACTAATGGGAGCTCTCTTGAACGCCGGGGTCACCCTGATCCTGGCCCAAAAATTCTCGGTTAACCCTTTGTTGGCTTTTTTCCTCGGAACTTTCTTCAACCAAGTATTCCATTATTTCTATTACAACGTGGTTTATGTGAATCAAGAGATCCGCATGCGAACCTCCCTACCCATCCATATCTTCTTGAGTTTCTGGGTATCGGTCGGTAGCGCGGCTCTTTTGTGGATTTTCATCGCTCATTTCGGCCTATCCCTCCCGATCGGGCTTTTGACTTGTCTGGCGATCCTGGCCGTTTCCAACGCCCTCTTGAACCGGATCGCGACCTTCAGCTCGGCCAAAATGGCGGAGGTCGAATATCGGGAAATGAACGAAAGCTATTATGACGATAACACCAATGAACAGAAGGTCAGCAAATTCCGGGCCTGGTATCACCGCTCCCGTTACGAACGCCTTACCGAATTCGTCTCAAAGAATTTCAAGAAAGGGACCAAGATGGCCGATTTGGGATGCGGAAACTGCTGGTGGAATACCCCGCATCTTCCTGTTTTCGGAGTGGATATCAATGAAAAGATGCTCCAATGGGCTAAACGCAACAAGCGGCTAAAGGATTACAAGGTCTGCGCCGATCTAGCCAAGACAGGTCTCAAGACCAAAGGGTTCGACCTGATCCTGATGTCCGAGGTTCTAGAGCACGTATTCGATCATGTCAGCGTTCTTGCCGAGGTACGACGAATCCTCAAGGATGACGGCACTTTCCTGATCACCGTTCCATATGATTATTTCCTTGGGCCATTCTTCACCCTTTTCAATCTCAATTGTCTTTACATGGGTTATATCCGCGGCAGCCTTTATCACAAATATCGTTGTGGACATATCCACCATTTCACTAAAACCCGCTTGAAGGCCACGTTAAGCCAAAACGGTTTCGAACTAACGGATGTGTTCGTGGTCAACAGCCTGCTTCTCTATGCTACCGCTCGAAAATCGACCTCCCCTAATAAATAAGACAAGAGTCCATAAAAAGTTCAAAAAACTTGGTACGGTGGGTCTGACGCTTTACAATGCTTGCAAAGGAAGATCATGCTTTATTTTCGACCCGATTGCCGATATTTTACCGGAGAAAAACCCTGCGCCCCCCATAAGACCGAGGGTGTCATTTGCCAGGACTGTCCCCGATATGAACCGGTCCAGGAAAGGGTCTTGATCATTAAATTGGATGCCGCGGGTGACGTGCTCCGATCCACCTCTCTTTTACCCGCCCTTAAAGCCAAACCAGGGCTTTCCATTTGGTGGGTCACCGAGCCTTCCTCGAAACCGCTTTTGGAGAAGAATCCATTCATCGATGTCCTTCTTACACCCGACGGAGCCTTGCCGGGATATCTGGGTGCCACTCTCTTCGCCCGCGCTTTTAATTTCGACATGAGCCGCAAAGCCGCCGCCATCCTGCACCTGGCTAATGCCGGACAAAAACACGGTTTCGGATTGTCCAAAGAAGGCGCGGTCGTTCCCTTGGAAGAGTCCTCCTACACCTGGTTCGAGATGGGCATTTTCGACACGGTCAAAAGGGCCAACCAACGCACCTATCAAGACCATCTTTTCAAGCTAGCTGGCCTGACTTACCAAGGGGAAAAACCCCAGTTGGTCCTGACCGAAAAAGAAAGGTCCTGGGCGAAGGAATTCGCCCGCAAGAACAAGCTCACTAAATTCAAGAAGGTCGTCGGTTTCAATATCGGTTCAGGAGGACGCTGGCCCATGAAACGTTGGCGGTTGGATGGTTTTTCATGGCTGGCCAAGACCCTTAAAAAGAAATATCCAAAGGTTGGCATCCTACTTTACGGCGGGCCGGAAGAAAGAGAATTGATGCCGGCCTTAGCCAAAAAACTAAAGGGAATTTGCCTCTCCACTGGCACCGACAACACCCTTCGCCAGTTCGCCTCTTTGATGGATCTGTGCCAGGTCCTGGTGACCGGGGATACCCTGGCCCTGCATGTGGCCATCGCGCTGAATAAAAGGCTGGTCGCCTACTTTGGACCAACTTCCGATGTCGAGATCGACCTTTATGGACAAGGTGAAAAGGTCCTGCCAAACATCCCTTGTGGCTGTTATTACCAGAACCAATGCACCCAAAAAGTTTCCTGCATGGACAATCTGAAAGAGAAAGATATGTTAGCGGCTGTCGAGCGACAGTTAAAAAAAGTCCTTTAACGGTCAGGTTCTTCCGGCGATCCCATTCAAGGAACGGGTCAAATGAAAACGATCATCATGGTCCCCACATACAACGAGAGGACCAATATCGGCGAGTTGGTCTCGTTACTGTATCAAAACGTCCCCCAAGCCGAGGTGTTGGTGGTGGATGATTCCTCCCCGGACGGCACCTTCGAGGAAGTTCAAAAAATGATGAAAACAGACCAGAAACTTCATTTACTCTTGCGTGAAAAGGCTGTAAAAGGCAGGGGTTGGGCGGGCCGAGACGGTTTCGTTAAGGCCTTGTCCATGGGGGCGGACGCGGTTGTCGAAATGGATGGGGATCTTTCCCATCAGCCGAAATTCATCCCTTCCCTGATCGCCCCGATCCAATCAGGCGAGGCCGATGTGGTTTTGGGCAGTCGTTACATCCCAGGAGGAAAGGATGTGGACCGACCCATCCACCGGCAACTTACCAGTGGTTTTGCCAAGCAATACTTGAAATTCGTGCTGGGGTTGAAAGCCAACGACCCGACCTCGGGTTTCCGGGCCTTTTCAAAGGAAGCTTTGACCAAGATCAAAGTCGATACCCTGAAGGCGAGGGACCCCTTCACCGTGTCCGAGATCCTTTTCCGTTGTTATCGGGCCAAGCTTCGAGTGATTGAAGTTCCCATCGAGTTCATCGACCGCACTCGAGGCGAGTCCAAGCTGGGGTTGACCACTCTTTTGAAATATCTCGGTCGTGCCTTGATCCTTCGTTTAGGGTCCAATCCCTTAAGCTGAAACATTTCACATCTTCAGCTTTACCCATACCAACCAATAATTCATCGATCATTCCATATTCCAGTGGAACTCTTATTGGCCCGATGATTTAATTTTTTTCTATTTCGGTTTTGATTAAGGCGTGTTTGTCGGTGTATTGGTGGTTGTAAAAGTGGGAGTAGCGGTCGGAGTCAACGTGGCCGTATTTGTTCTCGTGTTAGTCGGAGTGAATGTAGAAGTAATGGTTGGTGTATTAGATCCGGTTTTAGTGGGGGTTTGGGTCGCCGAATTCGTGGGTGTGCTGGTCGGGGTATTCGTGTCGGTGATGGTCCTTGTGTTAGTGGGCGTGAATGTATCGGTGATGGTCCCCGTATTGGTCGCCGTCTTGGTGGCCGTCATGGTGGCGGTATTGGTCGGAGTGTCGGTTATGGTGGCCGTATTCGTCGGGGTCTTGGTGGCCGTATTCGTTGGAGTGTTGAGCGGGGTATAGGTGTCTGTAATGGTTCCCGTATTGGTCGCGGTTTTGGTCGGAGTGATCGTCGTGGTGTTCGTTGGAGTGAATGTGATGGTGGCAGTTTTCGTCGCGGTCATGGTCGCCGTTATAGTCGGGGTGTAGGTCGCAGTATAAGTGACCGTGATGGTCCTGGTGTTGGTAGGCGTGAATGTGTCCGTGATGGTTCCCGTATTGGTCGCGGTCTTGGTGGCGGTCGATGTCGCGCTGTTCGTGGGGGTAGACGTGATGGTCGCCGTATTGGTTGAGGTCTGGGTATCGAGCGGAGTATAAGTATCCGTGATAGTACCCGTGTTGGTAGCAGTCTTAGTGGCCGTCCAAGTTGCGCTGTTCGTCGGGGTAGACGTAATGGTGGTGGTGGTGGTCGGGGTTTGAGTGGCCGTGTTAGTCCGAGTATTAGTTGGTGTAAAGGTATCGGTGATGGTTCCCGTATTGGTCCCGGTCTGGGTAGCTGTCGATGTAGCGCTGTTCGTCGGGGTAGAGGTAATAGTAGTGGTGTTCGTCGGGGTTTGGGTAGCCGTGTTTGTCCTGGTGTTGGTGGGGGTATAGGTGTCCGTGACCGTACCCGTGTTAGTCGTGGTCTTAGTGGCGGTTGCGGTCGCGGTATCAGTCGGTGTATCGGTAATGGTTGGGGTATTCGTCAACGTTTGGGTCGCTGTATTGGTCGTTGTATTGGTCGGGGTATAGGTGTCAGTCAAGGTCGCGGAATTAGTTGGCGTCAAAGTGGCAGTAACAGTCGCCGTATTCGTTGGGGTATAGGTTAGGGTCGCCGTCGAGGTATTCGTCGGAGTATCGGTCGGGGTAAAGGAAGACGTCGGGGTCAAGGTATCGGTAAGGGTCGAAGAGTTGGTGGCGGTCGGCGAGGGTGTCGGGGTTAATGTGCTGGTGGAGGTCATGGTATTGGTCGCGCTATCGGTCGGGGTGAAAGTGTCGGTGAATGTCGATGTGTTGGTCGCGGTCGATGTAGCGGTCGTGGTATCGGTAAGAGTTGGAGTAAAGGTGATCGTGGGAGTATTGGTATTGGTTGGACTATTGGTGGCCGTCTGTGAGTCGGTCGGGGTGGGGGTCATGGTCGCGGTCGCGGTGGAGGTCGGCGAGATGGTCAGGGTGGCTGTAAAAGTAATGGTGGGGCTATAAGTAGCCGTCCGAGTGTTGGTAGCAGTGGCCGTATTTGTCGTGGTATTGAAAATAGTATTGGTCGGGCTCAAGGTGGCCGTCATACCCATAGGCATGGTTGGATTGTTCTTGTAGGTGTTATGGCAGGCCATCGGAAGTAAACCCACGGCTACAAGCATTAAAAACGATATGAAATTAACTCGAAAATTCCTCATGAACCCTTTCCACGATCCTCTCTAAAAAAAAGCTGAAAGATATAGCCCGATAATAATACCACTCAAATCAACCTGAAGGGGCCGCATGCCGCTCGGATCCGGGTTCCCAACTGGCACTTGGGTGATTTGACTGCCGTTGACCGGATTGGTATTGAATTCAAGCCGTGATTTTACCGTATTTCCGCTCCCCGCCAGGGTTCCTGTGAAATCGTTCGCTACAACCCATTGGTAGCCGAGCGAGGGGGATACCAGGAAATGATCATCCAAATGCCAATCCAGACCCACCTGGGCCTGCCCTCCCACGGCAACACACGAAAAATTGCCAGTACCCGAGCCTAAACCATTGGGGTAGAAAGGAGTTAAAATTGGATAGTTCGAGCAAGTGACGTTCATCATGACCGGCACCACCAGCGGCCCGCCCGCGAGAAAAGCCTGCAAGTCCCCTTCTCCGGCCAGGTACCGGGCGTTCAGGCCTATGGAATAAGCGCTGATGGCGAAAGACTGGGAGCTGTTTCCGTAGAGACTGCTTTGGATAGTTTCTGAAACTGTGCCCACCGGCGTATAAGCAACCGGCAAACCCACCTCGAAATGAGTTCCCAATTTCACCACTGGTTCCAGGTTGAAACTCGGGAATGATGTCGGCACCATTCCCACGTAACGATAACCCGGGTCATAGGTCTCTTGAACATTCCCAAATGCCGCTCCCGACTGGGCTTCCGCCTTGAAATCAGCCAGATTCATGAGCACCATGCCAGATTCCACACGAATGCCGAATTCCGGATAATTGACAAAATCGGGAAGATCCATCTTCTTCCCGGTCATGAAAGCCTGTACCTTCGCCTCCACCCATTGTTGTTCCTGGTCCGTAAGTGTGCCCATCAACCGTTTGACATAGGCGCTCAATTTGACGTTGGGCCTCTTTTGACAAGAAATGGACAGGGATACGATCCCGTTCCGTTTATCTTTGGTCAAAAGCTGGGCCGAACCCAAATAATAGAAGGCCCTGAAATCATCCGGGTTTCCCTTGACCGCTTGTTGAAAAAGCGGGATGGATGCCGAATATTGTTTCTTTTGGAATAACGCCATGGCCTGTTCATAAGGGCTGGGGGTCGGGGGCATGGAAGGCAAAGCTAGGTCCGGGGCGCCGGTGGACGCTGCCGGGGTTGAGGCCACCTTAGGGGTGCTGGCGGGCGTCCCAACCGAAGTCGCGGTTGGAGAGGCCGGAGTCGGGGTTGTCACCATTGGTTGCGGCAAAGCCGAATCTGGGTCGCTAGCGGAAGGCGCCGGGGCCGAGACCACAGGGGGGGTGATGGCGGGTGTCCCAACGGAAGTCGCGGCTGGAGAGGCTGTAGTCGGGGTTGTGATCGGCGGCGGCGGCAAAGACAAATCCGGGTCGCTGACCTCGGGCGCGGGCTGACCATAAAGGGTGCCGTTGAAGGCCGTAATGAAAAAAGCGGATACCAATAAGAACTGCAAATAGGAACGGTGTTGGAAGATCACTATTACCTCGTTAAATGGTCAACGCTCTTGGATTATACACTGCGTAATGCCCATTGATAATTCCCAATATGACCAAATTAGTTAATAAAGATTTCTGCCATTGAAGTAAAACCCCGCCAAATCGATGAATTATTGCCAAATCCATGGGCCAACCCTGGCCTGATCTCACCGTTTCCTGCCGATCACATAACGGATGTCGAACATATCCAGATATATATCCCAGGATGCCAATCCGCTTTTTTTGATGAGCTCGTAGAGCCATTTTTTCTTTTGGCGCAGGACCAGGATGTTATAAGCGATATTATCCACGCTCCTGTAAAAACCGCAGTATCGGCTATAAACCACGTCGAACCCGTTCCGGTCCAACAGGGCCGCGAGGGTTTTCTTGGAAAAATAATGCAGGTGGGTCGGCGGGTGCAACAGACGCCACTTTTGCCCTCGGAATCTGGCGTTGGGACTCTCGATATCCCCGGTAGTGATGGCGACCAATGAACCCGGCTGGGTCAACTGGGCGATCTTTCTCAGGTATAGATGGGGATCCCGCAGGTGCTCGATGGTATCCCAAAGACAAACCAAATCGAATTTTTTTCGGCCGAAGGATTTTTCAAGGAAGTCCCCCCTGACGACCGGCAACCCCAGTGTTTTCTTGGCGTACTTGATGCCGTCCTCGCTAACATCGATTCCCCGGACCTCGTCGAACTCATCCCGAACCATGTTCAGGAAAAATCCGTGGGCGCATCCGATCTCCAATAGGCGTTTGTGGGATTGTTGCTCCAGGAATCCCCGCAGGACCTTCCACCGCAACGCGAAGTTCTTTTCCAACACCTTCCGGTCGGCGATGTAATCGATGTATTCCTCGCCGAAAAAATAATCCCGTCGGTAAAGCTTGAAGAGTTGTTGGTCGGTCAGACGGACATCGGCGAAGACATAACCGCAGGACTCGCACCGCAGAACGCCCGCGTAGAGGGGATGGTTCTTCTTCCCGCCGCAAAGGACACAGGCGCTCACCGAAGGTTCAGTTTTTCTTCGACGATGTAATGGGGCCGTCCCTTCACCTCATCGAAGATCCCGCCGATATATTCCCCGATGATGCCCAGAAAGATGAGCTGGACCCCGCCCAGGAAGGACAGCAGGATGACGATGGTGGTCCAACCGGATGGCAGGGATTTGTAGATGAAGTATTGGACAAAGGTTACGGCCGCGTTGACGAAAGCGAAAAGGGCGAACAGGACCCCAAAGAAAACCGCCGCCTGCAGGGGTTTCTTGCTGAAGGAAAGGACCCCCCATTTCCCGAGACGAAGAAGATTATGAAGGGAATATTTGGTGCTTCCCGCGTATCTTTTCTGCACGGTGAAAGCCACCGGTGTCTGCTTGAAACCGAGCCAGCTGATGATGCCCCTAAAGAAGATATTCCTTTCACGGACCTGCTCCTTCAATACCTTCAGGACAGGCCGGGAAATGAGCCGAAAATCGGCGGCGTTCTCATTGATCGGAATATCCGAGATCTTATTGATGAACCAATAGAAAAGCCGGGACCCGGCGCGCTTGAACCATCCGATCTCGTCCGTGTCCTTCCTCACCGCGTACACCACTGCGCTCCCCTTTTCATACTCCTTGACCATCTCATGGATCAGCGCCGGGGGATGCTGAAGGTCGCAGTCCATCATGACGACCGCGTCCGAATCGGCGTGGTCGATGCCAGCCAGCAGTGACATCTGGTGCCCGAAACGAGAGGAAAGGGCCAGGACCGAAACGCTTTTATCCTTCCGGCAGACCCGGCGGAGGGCGTCCAGGGTCCCGTCCGTTCCCTTGTCCACGACAAAAAGCACATGGGTTTTATAACGCCCCTTGAGTTTCCCCAGTTCCTTTTTCAATTCCCCGCAGAAATGCTCGATGACCTCGGCTTCGTTATAGACCGGGCTGATGACCGTCAGGGTTTTCATGGTTTCTTCCCGCTTTCCAACGCCGTTAACTTGCCAGTATCCGCGACCATCCTCATGACATTGTGTTTGGGGGTGGCTTCCACCGCCCCTTCCAGGACCACGTCCATGGACAGTCCGTTCTCCTGCAGGATCTTGTAGAGGAGGCTGGACATCTTGATCCCCTTGCCGCTCCCGACATTGTAGACCTCGCCGGGCGCGCCCATTTCCATCAGAACCTTGTACTTTCGAACCGCTTCCTCCACCGGGAGATAGTCCCTTTCAGCCCCCAGAAAACCAGTGGTGATCTTTTGAAGCTTGCCTTTTTTCAACTCATCGATCTGTTGATATATCTTACCGACAAACAGGCGGTCGGACACGCCCTTTCCCATAAGGTTGAAGGTCCGGGCCATCACCAGACGAAGGGTGGTCGTCGCGGAGTAAAAAAACATCAGCTGGGTCTGAATCGCCTTGGTAAGTCCATAGACACTGACTGGGCGAAGGGGCCGGTTTTCTTTCACTGGATTCTCGGCTTCCGGAACATCCCCATATTCTGCCGCGCTTCCCACCAGCAGGATCTTGGGGTTAAGTTTCAGTTTCACGACCGCGTCCATCAGGTTCTTGGAGCTTTCCACATTGGACGCGTGATCCAGGCCATAGTCATTGGTAAAGGTCCCGGCCAAGTGGTAGATCTGGTCAGGAGCCTGATCCTTCAATGTTCCTTCCACCTCTTCGGGCTTGGCCAGGTCGCAGGACAAAATACCTTGAGAAGCTTTTCGGTCGATCAGGACCAGTTGGTTCCCCGCCTCTTTCGAGAGAAGGGCGGAAAGATGGCGGCCCGTAAAACCCGCCGCGCCCGTGATCAGGACTTTCATGGAACCAGCCCGAGGGTCTTTTTGATCTCGAGAAAATGGTCCTCGGCGTATTGGTAATCCTCGGGCCGGCCGATATCCAGCCAAAAACCTTTGAAAGGTTGGATCCGGACCTTTTCCCCGCTCTTCAACCCATCCTTCATCAGGTCGTCAAAACCGTATTTCTCACCCTTGGGGAGTTTTTCGATGACCGAACGATCCAGGCAATAGACCCCCATGCTGACATCGTAGGAATGGACTGGTTTCTCCTCGAAGCCCGTCAGGAAATGGTCCTTGTCGTAACGCATCACCCCGAAGTCGATGAGGTTTTCCCTTTTAAAGGCCGCCACAGTGATGGGACTCCCGGCCTTGGCGTGGTCGTCATAGAACTTTTTGAAGTCCAGGTCCGTCAGCACATCGCCATTCATCACCAGGAATCGCTCGGGCAGGTCCTTCACCAGGGTCAGGGGGCCGATGGTACTGAGGGGTTTTTCTTCCAAGGAGTAATCGATCTTGAGGTCCCAACGGGAACCGTCCCCGATATAGGCCATGATCAGTTTGGAAAGATGGTTGACCGCCAGGGTGATATGGGTGAACCCGGCCTTCTTCAATTGCTGGAGCACGATCTCCAGGATGGAGATCTCCCCGCCCAATGGGACAAGGGGTTTCGGGATGAGCGTGGTGTAGGGCCTCAGGCGCGTGCCTTTGCCCCCGGCTAGGAGGATGGCTCTCATGGTCTAAAGATTATACAGCCAGGCTTTGTAGCGGGAGAGGTTTTCAGACCGTTTGAACCATTCCAGGGTCTCTTTCAACCCCGCTTCCAGGTCCCATTTGGGGCGCCAATCGGTCAATGAATAGAGCTTTCCGTTGCTTCCCCAAAGACGTTCCACTTCGGACTTCTCAGGCCTCACCCTTTGCCGGTCCTTCTCCACCTTGGCCTTGCTTTTGGTCAGCCGGATGAGCAGTTCGGCCAGCTGTCCGATGGATATTTCCTGGTTGGAGGCGATATTGATCTCCTCTCCCAGGGCCTTGTCCGCCTCGGCGATACGGATGAAGGCCTCCGCCACGTCCTTGACGTAATTGAAGTCCCGGGTAGGTTCCAGGTTGCCCAGCTGTATCTTTTTGACCCCGGTCAATAGCTGGGTCAGGACGGTGGGGATGATGGCCCGGGCCGACTGCCGGGGACCATAAGTATTGAAGGGACGAACGATGACCAAAGGCAGGTTGAAGGACCGCCAGAAGGACTCGGCCAGGCGGTCCGCCCCGATCTTGGTGGCGCTATAGGGCGACTGCCCCTGATAAGGATGTTTTTCATCGATAGGGACATACTGGGCGGTGCCATAGACCTCGGATGTCGAGGTGACCAACAGTCTCTTGACCTTCAGTTTCTTTGCCGCTTGAAGGATGTTGAGGGTTCCCTTGATGTTGGTATCCACGTAGGAATCGGGCGAATGGTAGGAAAAGGGTATGGCGATCAAGGCGGCCAAATGAAAGACCACATCGCAATCCCTCATGGCCTTTTCGACCCCGTTGGGGTCCCTGACATCGCCCGGAAAAACATCGATCTTTTTCAGTTTATTCTTGGGAAAGCTGTCCAGCCAGCCCCAGCTATTGAACGAGTTGTAATAGACGAATGCCCTGACGTCATACCCTCGGTCCACCAGGGCTTCGGTCAAGTGGCTTCCGATGAAGCCGTCCGCTCCCGTCACCAGGATCTTCTTGCCTTTGAGTTTCATTTTTCACCTCGTTCCAAGGTTTTTTCGACGATCCTACGGTTTGGTAGCCTCGAAGGGGATCAATTTTTGCTTCAATAAGGCGTGGGATAAAACGGTGTTCAATAACGTGTGTCCATTAGCGTCAAAATGGTCTCCGCCATCGTCGCCGGCGATCGGGAAACAAGTGAAACGCAACGCGTTAAAATCGTCGCAAATATCCAGGAAAGGTATCTTCTTGGCCAGGCACAGCTCTTTCCAAAATAGTCTTTGCCCCTTTGTGACGAAAGGGTCACCGTCATAAACATCGGTTACTGGAAACAAGCACAACAATAGATGGTGTGAATTCCCAGACGCAGTTTGGATCGCGTCCAGTTTTTCCCGGAACATTTCCAACGGTTTCCCGATGAGATCGACAAGGGGCTTTCGGACTTCCGGGTCCGCAACCATGGCGTTTAAATCGGATAAAGCCCATTGCTTATCGGCTGAGATAGAGATCAGTTTCTTGGCCTTGCAAAGTTCAAAGAAATCATGCAAAGGGCCGGACTTGAACTTTTCCTCGTTGGGTTTGAGCATGAAATCGTAATTGATCATTTCCGTAGGGATACCTTCTGAATTTATCGGCGAAACGAAATAGGTGTTCAGGGCCTGACTAGGATCCATCATGACAATTGTCAGGTCGATGTCATATTTTTGAACGATAGGAGGATCCACATAATAGGGCCATAGATAAAGCGGTTGGTCCATGACCTTTGACCCGTCGAACACCTCGTAATGGAATGGAGAATCCTCCAACGCGCCGAGTGTATTCAATGTCAGCTCCAACCTTTTCGCGAGGACCGCCATTTTGTTGTCCGCGCAGGGCATGCATTTTTGCTCATCGGCGTTTGGGGTCACATAACAAAGGTAAGAACGGCCCAGCAATAAGATCCTGTAAGTACCGATTGGTTTGGCGAAAGGATAATCGTAATCACCCATTCCTCCAGAATTACTGGATCCCGCCACGCTGTTCAGCCTCAGGTCGCGGAAACTACAGATGTTCGAAAGAGTTGGATTACTAACATAAAAACGCATCGATGATCGGGGATCCCCAACAAAACCAACCCGGCTGTCCTTTCCCGTTCCCCTGAAATGCGGCATGAAAGCAGCCGGATGTTTGATCGCGTTGCTCCCCCCCGGCCAGACCGTTACAAAGGTTAGGGGCCCGGAGTCAGGAAATACCCGTAAGATCGGGGCTTCCGGGTCAGCCTGGTAGGCGTAAAGGGACTTGCCGGACCCTGCCAAGGCGATGACGGTCTGAGCCTGTCCCACGGATTGCATGCTGACGGCCATCGTGGGAACCGAGGTCGGTATGGGTGTCAACCCTGGCGTCCGGGTCGCCAAGGCGGGTGTCTTGTCCGAAGAAGGAACGGTCTTTGTCGCGACGACTTGGACCTCGAATATCTTACCCAGTTTTTGGTCGGCCAAGTACAGCTTCCCATCCGAGACGCAAAGAGCCGCCGGGTTCGGCGCTTGAGCGTTGGCCTTCATGACGGTCTCGACACGATCGGTTTTCAGGTCCAGCCTGGAGAGAACGCCAGCGCCCGGCTGTGAAAAATAAAGATGTTCGTCCGAAGGAAGATAAACCATGTTCCAAATGTCCCCGAGTTGGACCTTCGGGCCTTCCCCTTCTTCCAGTCCAGCCGAAGCCCCTCCCACTAAGGTGGTAACCGTCCCGCTTTTAAGGTCGATCGATCGGATCGATCGGTTCCCCTGGTCGTTGACCGCGATCCGGCCGCCCGGAAGCCAGGCCAGCGCGTTCGGTTGGAAGAAAGAAGCCAGGGAAACCGGACCATCTTTTTTACCCAATTCACCCGTTCCGGCGATGGTTTGAACCTCGTTCTTGTTATCCAATCGGATGACACGGACACGATTGTTCGACTGGTCCGCCACATAAAGGTGGGTGCCGTCCGGATCCAGCGCCAAACCACAAGGATGGTCGAACTGGGCCGTGTAAAAAGGGCCATCCGCGAAGCCCGATGGTCCCTCCCCCGCCACCAGGTCCTGGAATTGAACGATAGGACTTAGGGCGGACACAATGGACGGAAATATGATCCAAAGGATAAGAAAAGCCATACCCATCGAGATCTTTTTCATTTCAAATTTTCCCTTACCTAATTGATTTTAGATTTTTCTATGGCATGTCATGGTTTCATCGCTTCAAAAGGTATCAATTTACTCTTGATAAGTTCATGAACAAAGATCGTACTAAATAGACCTAGCCCATTAGCCGTGAAATGAACATCCCCGATCTCGTTATAGGGGGAATAGGTCGGTCGCAAAACGGTGAAATCGTCCGTTAGATCAAGGAAAGGCATATCGTTCTTGACACAAATCTCCTTCCACAAAGTTCTCAAGGGTTTTGTATCGAGCGTGTCGATGGAAAGAGGGAAAAAACACACGGCTAAACGGCATGACTTCCCCTCCCCAGCCGCTGTTGAACGTAGTTTTCCTTCGATCGCTTGAAAAGCGGGGGACAAAACATCGACCAATTTTTCCCTCACATCCGGATCAGCCGCCATGGTCCCCAACGGAGGAATAACCCAATCCGGTTTGAGCTCGTTATCGATCATTTTTTTCTTCTTACAAACTTCGAAAAGTTCGTGAAGGGGGCCGGTCTTGAATTTTTCAGAGTCGGGTTTAGCCACGAATTCCGGGTCCGTGAACTCTGCCGGGACGCCTTCCGGCGTCACAGGGGATTGGAAATAGGAGGCCAATGAGGTTCCCGAGTCCATCATAATGACCAGATAGTCCAGACCATATTTTTGGGCGATCGGGGCCAGGGTATAATAAGGCCAGACATAAAGCTGATGAGATTGGATCATGCCAGCGTTGAACACCTCAAAATGTCCCGGAACGTCATTCAAAGCCGCTTGGGTGTTCAGTGTCAGTTCCACCTTTTTGGCCAGCGTGATCATGATGTTGCCGTCCTCGGCCGCTGGATTCTTCTGTTCGAATTGATGATCGTTGACCCCCCAATAGATGACCGATCTGCCGGCCAACATGATCCTGGTAGTTCCTTTGGGTTTTTCATAGGGGTATTCGAACTCGGTCATGCGGAGGCTGTTATTATAGCAACTATGAACGGTGTACATGCTCAAGTCCCTAAAGGAAGAAACTATCGACATCGCCGGATTGGACACATAAAAACGGCGTTTGGAACGAGGATCGGGGATGAAACCAACTTGCGCCCCCGCCCCCACCCCCTCGAACTGGGGAAGTAATTGCGCCGCCGAAGGATTCATCAAGATATCCCCCCATACCGATACAAAGGTCACCCCCATGGGATTGGGGAAGATCCGGATGATAGGCGCCTGAGGATCCGCTTGATAGCAATAGAGGGATTGATCCATCCCCGTTAGAGCGATGATGCTTTGCCCTTGGCCCACCCGCTCAAGACCAATTTCAAACGCCGGGATCACAGCCGGGGCTGCGACAGTCGATGTTGTTTTTTTCGCTTCGGGTGCCGCCTCTTTTTTCCCCTCTTTTATCTTGAGTTGATAGATCGAGGGAAGGGTTTTATCCGCCAAGTAAAGTTTTCCATCGGCCAGGCAAAGAGAGGCCGGATTGGGTACCTGAACATTGTCCTTTAAAACCGTTTCGATCCAATGGGTATTCAAGTTCAACCGGCGCAACGCGCCCGCTTCCGGCTGAGTAAAATAGAGATAGTTCCCGACCGGGTCATAAACCAGGTCTCGCGCGGGGTACATCTGGGTTTGAAGCGCATCCCCATCCTGTTTCCCCGTCAAGCCGCCTCCGGCGATCGTGGATACGTTCATTGTTTTCAAATCGATCATCCGGATCAACCGATTCCCCTGATCGCTGACAGCGATACCATCCCCGGTCAGCCAAGCCAAGGAGGCGGGTTGGTAAAAAGTCGCCAGTGAGACAGGCCCGTCTTTTTTCCCCATCTCCCCTGTCCCGGCGATGGTTTCCACCTCGTTTTTTTTATCCAGGAGGACCGCTCGTATTCGGTTGTTCAGAAAATCGGCCACGTATAGGATCGAACCATCCGTGTTGAGGGCCAGACCCATGGGATAATTGAATCGAGCGGAATAAAAGTCCCCGTCTTCGAAGCCGGGCGCGCCTTCCCCCGCCACCAGGTCCTGGTACTGGACGACCGGGGTCAGGGCGCGAGCGCCAGCGGGGATTAAAAGCGGGAATATAAGACCAAGAAGGAACGCGATTCTTGAACAATGGGACATAGATGCCATTTTACGGGTTCGTCGAATCGAACGGGATGTATTTGTGGGCGATCAATTCATGGGCCACCAGCATGCCGACAAAGGACATACCCTCCGTCGTTAAATGGCCCGAACCGGCGCTCCCCGAATAGGGAAAATAGGTAAATCCCAGGGCCACAAAATCGTCCGACAAATCGAAGAAGGGGATTTTTTCCCTGTCGCAAAGATCTTTCCAAAAGGACCTTTTGTCCGGGTCGGCGAATGGGTTCATCTCAGCGGTCGGCATATATCCGAAAACCATTCGACAATTCCCGTTCTTTTCCAGCTTTTGCTTGAGCATTCCAAGCGGTTTCCCGATGATCGAGAACATCCCTTCCCGCACCTCAGGGTCCCGGATCATCCCGGTGATATCCGGGAATACCCAAAGGGTGTTCGAGACCTCGTTCATCATTTTCTTTTTTCTGCACAGGTCAAAAAAATCGCGAATGGGCCCGGGCTTGAATTTGTCCTTGTTGGGTTTGACCGCGAACTCGGGATCATAATGGTCCGCCAGGTACCCCCTCAGAGGTCAGGGGCGATTGAAAATAGTACTCGAACCCGAACGCCGGATCCCGCAGGAACACCACCAGGTCAATGTCATATTTCTTGACGAGCGGCGGCACGACATAATACGGAAAGGTATTCATGTCGTTCGTGGCATGGTGCATCCCCCCGTTCAACACCTCGTAATGGAGGGGTTTGTCCTCCAGCGCCGCCTGGGTATTCAATAAAAGTTCCAACCGCTTGGCGATCGTGATCATCAGGTTGGAATTTTCGGGGATGGTTTCTTTCTGCTCGAATTTCTTATCGTTCGCCGTCCAATAAAGGTAAGAACGCCCCACGAGAAGGATCCCGGTAGGTCCCAGGCGGCTTTTTGAAGGAATATTCCAGATCATGAATACCACCGCTATTCCCCAGATCCTCGCCGCTGGTATGGTCGTCATGACCTCTTAAGCGCGAATCCCGGAAGGCCCAAACGACCGAATGAGAGGGATTCGTCAGATAAAACCTCCCGTCGTTTCGTGTATCCGGGATGAATCCGATATGGTCGAATGAATTCACATTCTGAAAATGAGGCAGCAAGTCGCCCGGCGCTGGGTTCCACAAGTTATATCCCCACACCGAGGAAAAAGTGATGGGCCCGGGGCTTGGGAATATCCGCGCGATCGGCGCGGAAGGGTCGAACTGATAGGCGTACAAAGCGTCTTTATTACCGGCCAAAGCGAGGATAGTCACTCCCTTGCCGACTTCCTTTAATTCCGCCAGAGGGGCAAAGGTGGGCGTCACGGTCGGCGTGATCGGCGCCACCGCCGGTCCGGCCTTCATTTGCACTTCATAGACTTGAGGGAGTTTTTGGTCGGCCAAATAAAGTTTTCCATCCACGAATGCCAACGCGCCAGGATGAGGCGCGAGAGGGTCCCCCTTAAGAACCGTCTCGATCCGGTTGGTCTTAATATTCAATTTCCTCAAGAGCCCTTCATCCGGCTGGGTAAAATATAGGTTCTGATCCAGGGAAGAATAAACCAGGTTCCATATCTGGCCCAACCCTACTTGCGCCGCGTCCGCCGAATCGGCAGAAACGTTTCCACCGCCCGCCAGGGTCGAAACATTCAGCGTTTTGAGATCCAGAAGCCGGATAAGGCTATTTCCCAGATCATAGATAGCCAGTTTATCCCCAGGCAAATAGGCCAAGGCTGTGGGTTCGTTGAATGTCGCGGTGGATACGGGTCCATCCTGCCTGCCCGCGACCCCTGTCCCGGCCAGGGTCTCGACCTGGTTTTTCTTATCCAAATAAATGACCCGGATACGATTATTCGATTGGTCCGCTAAATAGAGAATTGATCCATCGAGATTAAGCGCCATGCCATAGGGATGGTCGAACCTGGCGGAGTAAAAAGCGCCATCTTCAAAACCCCGGTTCCCATTTCCCGCTACCAGATCCTGGAATTGGATGATGGGGCTCAAGGCGGATACGAAGGCAGGACTAAAACTCAGAAGGGCAAGAAACGCCAAAACGATCGAGATCTTTTTCATATCGAACCTTTCTCGGTAGATCGACTCGGCAGGGTCAGCGAGAGCCTTTTTTGATACCGGCCACGTAATACTGGGCGCCCAACGGAAGCCAACTCAGCGCCCTGTCTAAAAGGGTAAAGACTGCCCCGCGAAAAGGCGTGAATAGTATATATCCCTTCTCCACGATCGGCAGGTTCCGCGTCGTGATCAAACGATGGGTTTTCCCCATGGATAGGAGAATGGCGTCGTCATCCAAACGGCATCGGCTGACGGCGTAGATGGTCAATGGATTCACTGGATTATGCTCAAAAATGACGATGAGGCCGTTCTCTTTGGTGACCCGCTGAAGTTCCCCCATGAAATCGTCATGCTGCTCGGGCGGGACATGGTGCAGAACACAAATCGCGAAGGTGATATCCATGGAACTGTCCGGATAGGGCAAAACCTTTCCCTTGTACGAACGATACTCAGCGGAGGGGTTTATTTCCTTGGCTTTTCTAACCAACCCTTTGGCGACATCGACCCCGTAAACCTTGCCAAAATGTCCCGCCAAGAATCGGTCCGTCAAGCCGATACCGCAACCCACATCCAATACTTTCAAACCCGAAGGTTTACCCACATATTTTTCCGCTAAATACCTCAGTTGGCGGGCCTTGACCGCCGTGAAAAAATCAACATCCTTTCCAATAAACGAAATGGATCCCTGGACTTCCTCGCGATAGATATCCTTATGTTTTTCAAAATCAACCCGACCAGAAAACAACATTTTGTTAGAGCGACCCATTTTTTGCGCAGGATTTTGCCCTTTGTAACTTCCCATTTTATTTCCAGTTTTTTTTTCACGCATTAAAACTGTCCCCCCCTTAACTTTCTCAGACCAAGATCACAATCATCTTTATTACAATATAAATCTCGTGGATTCATAATATATATTGAACGCAATAAACCGCTTCCTTGAATAGTGACGATTTATTATTGCGCCAAAATTCACTTCGCGGCTGTTTTCTCGAATGGGATAATTTTATTCTGGATTAATTCAAAAGCCAAAACCGTACTGAAAACATTCATGCCGTTCACGGTAAAGTGATCGGATCCCATGGTTGCAGAATACGGATAATATGTCATCCCCAGAACAGTCAAGTCGTCACAAAGATCTAAAAAAGATACTCCGGCGTCACGGGATAAGTCTTTCCAAAAAGTTCTCTGGCCTCTTGACGTAACAGCTTGAGAAATAGGGAAATAACAATAAACAAGTCGCGGATGTTGTTCTCCGACACCCATAGAATCCATTTTTTTGCGTAATAGCCTGAGTGGAGTGCCAATTATATTGATCATGTTTTTTTCTATTTCAGGATCAGCGACCATGCTGTCTATGTCTGGAAAAACCCATTGATTTTCGGCCAATGGCTGCATCATTTTTTTGGTCTTACAGAGTTCAAAAAAGTCATGCAGAGTGCCGGATTTAAATTTCTTCGAGTTGGGTAAAAGATCAAACTCAGGATCGTATCGGTCGACAGGCACTCCCTGCGAATCCAAAGGCGACTGAAAATAAACGTTAAATCCCAAACCCGGGTCTTTCAGTAACACCACAAGATCCACATCATATTTTTTTACTATGGGCGGAACGACATAATAAGACCAAACATTCATCTCATTGTTGGCGTGGTGCATACCACCGTTGAAGACCTCAAAATGTAAAGATACGTCCTCAAGAGCAGCCCTTGTGTTCAAGTAGAGTTGCATTCGGTTCGCAAGAGTATCCATAAGATTAACACTCTCGGCTTCTAATCCTGGTTTCTCGAACTTATGATCATCAGCCGTATAGAAAAGGTACGATCTTCCAACTAAAAGAATCCGAAATGTATGTGCTGGTTTTATTAAGGGATACTCAAAATCGACAATACCTCCGCTGTTCACCGATTCGCTTGGGCGGAGACGTTCAGCGAACCGCAAGTCCCGGAAAGTGGAGATGATTCCATAGGAAGGATTCGTAAGGTAATAACGCCCTTCAGATCGGGTATCAGCGATAAACCCGGCTCGTTCCCAGTTGGTTATCCCCTGGAATTGTCTTAAAAGATTGCCGGGTTCCGGATTTAAGAGTTGGTCGCCCCAAATCGAAACGAAAGTGATCGGCGCCGAGTCCGGATAAAGTCTAAAAATGGGCTCCTTAGTGTCAGCTTGGAATGCGTAAAGGGATTTCCCCAACCCAGCCAACGCGAGAACTTTATGGGCTGAACCCACAGTTCTCAATGAAACGGAAAGTATCGGGGTCGCCGTGGGGATCGGAGTGGAGTTCAGGGGCTTTGCCTGGGACACCTCCGGCTTTTTCATCTCCATTTGAAGCTCATAAACCCCCGGGAGGATGAGGTCGGCCAAAAATAGCTTCCCATCCGAAACGCACAGGGCGGCCGGGCGGGGTAACAGAGGATTGTTGATTAATATGGTTTCGACGAGGTGTGTTTTCAGATCAAGTTTTGAAAGAGTACCTGAACCAGGTTGGGAGAAATAAAGACTCTGATCGGATGGCAAGTAGGCCATATTGAAGGGACTGCTTACTTCCGCCAATGTTGAAACTGTCTCGTTTTTTAAGTCGATCAATCGAATCAGATTATTCCCCAGGTCATTGACGGCTATTTTTGCGTCTGGAAGCGCAGCCAGAGCCGTAGGATGATTGAAGGAAGCTATAGAAAGGGGGCCGTCGATCCGTCCTGTTTTACCTGTTCCGGCGAGGGTTTCGACCTCATTTTTCTTGTCCAAAAAGATGGCGCGAATGCGGTTGTTCGACGAATCCGCCACATATAAAACAGAACCATCTTCATTCAAGCATAATCCGCTAGGAAGGTTGAACCGGGCGGAATAGAAGGCCCCGTCCTCGAACCCGGCATCCCCTTCTCCTGCCACCAGGTCCTGAAATTGGACCATGGGGCTCAATGCGAAAACTGATGACGAGAAGGGTAGAAAAAGGGCAAGGAGAAAACCAGAGCCCATGAAACTCTTTTTCATTTTTATCCTTTAAACGCTTCAAAATAGGAATGGGCTCAAAAATTCTCGAGATATTTTATCAAGATTTTCGCATTCCAACCAGACCGATCCCATGACTCATATTAAATTTTCAAAGGTTCAAAAAAGCGTTCTGTTTTCACTCAATTGAATGGTTTTTAATATTTCAGGCGTCATCAAAACATGGTGTGTTGGTTTTATTTGTTTACTTTGTAAGGCGACTCCGCCGCGTTCCTGTAAGGTATCCATTTTTGGCTGACCAAATAATGTGTCAAAAGGTAAGCGATGAGGGTGTTCCCATAAACCAAATAATGATTTGAACAACACGCCTCGTTGTTCGGATAAAAAGCTGTATTCAAGGAGTTATAAGCGGGCGTCAGATCCAGAAAAGAAATTCCATATTGGTCGCAAACATCCTTCCAAAAAAATTCAACCATATCGTTATTGTCAAAAAATCTCGTGGGCGTGAAAAAAACCAAGAACTTTGGAGTGGTTCCTTGTTTGGTTTTCATGGTTTGAAGCTTTTCATTGAATAATTTGAGCGGTTTCCCATCCATCTCCACCACCGCCTTGCGCATGACCTCATCTCCTAGAAAAGAAGTGTAAGAAGGAATGATTGGAAGCCCATCTTGAAGGAAACCTTTTTCTTTCGCGCGTTGATAAAAGCGGGCCGGAGCGCCCTCGGGAACGCGGGAAGTTATTGGTTTGAGAAGAAACTCAGGATCCACTCCCATAGAAGGGATCCCGATAGGCCGCATGGGATTGGTGAAATAATTCTGGAAGCAAGAAAGTATGGCCTCCCCGAGTACCAAATCAATGTCGTATTTTTCCACAAGCAAAGGGCCCTCATCATAAAGGTACGTGCTGATGGCGGAACCTCCGCGCCCCATGTTCAAAACCTCGAAATGGATATCCATCCCGTCCAAAGCCGCCTGGGTGTTCAACATGAGTTCCAACTGTTTTGTATAAGTAAAAACCATCTTGGAATGGGTCGTATCCTCGTTCATGGCTGGCGCGGAATAAACTTTGGAATCTCCCGTTATGAGGATTCGGTATGTTTTCGGCGGTTTTACGGTTGGATAATTAAAATCTGAAATGTCCCCCCCATAAACCAAACTGTGAGAATAGGACCCCCAGTATTTGGCGAAATCGTAATCCTTGACGCTATAGATGGAATGGGTTCCGACACAAGGGGATGAGATGAAAAATTTACGGTTTTCAACGGGGGAACTGACGAAACCTGAAGGAACGTCATTTGTGAATTGAAGAAAGGGCTCAACTCCCGGTTTTTGATCCTCGACCATGAACCCCCAGGGAGTTGGTAATCTAACCCTTTTATAATTGGGAACAACCTGGGCAAAGGGGTCTTTCCCCGATTGGATCGCGTAAAGAGATCCATCGGTCGCGGCCATCCGAAGGATATTCTCCCCTTTTCCAACCATGGTCAGGGTCGTCGGGGTTTGAGCCGTGATCGTCGCGGCCACCGTTTCCACGCGATAAACGTAATCTAAATCCTTGTCCGCCACATAAAGCTGGTCCTTATCCACGCATAGGGCCAGCGGATGGGGGACCAATGGATTTTTAATAAAAACGACCGAGATAGCCGCTGTCCTAAGGTCCATCCTTAATAGAGCTTCGCCCCCAAATTGGGTCAGGTAAAGACAATCCTCCTTGGAATGGTAGACCATATCCCAAACACCCGTGGCGGAACCCAGGGTGGTCACGTTTTGGGATCTCAAGTCGACGATGCGAATAAGACCGTTCCCCGAATCGTTGACGGCTAATCGATCCCCCGGCAACAACGCCAGCAGGGTCGGAGTGTTGAAAGAAGCCTGGGCCAAGGCACCATCCGTTTTACCGATCACACCCGTCCCGGCCAGGGTTTCCACCCGGTTGTTTTCATCCATATGGATCAGGCGGATCCGATGATTGCTACTGTCCGCCACGAAAAGCTTCTCTCCCGTTCCGTCAATGGCCAGTCCGGCAGGCTGATGGAAACGGGCCTCATAAAAGGTCCCATCCCTGAATCCCGGGTCATCTCCCCCTGCCAATAGGCTGTTGAAGTACTCCATGGGTGTGATGGCCCAAACTGCGCCCATTTGAAGAAGAAACAGGACAATAAGCGAAAAGGAACTCTTTCTCATTTTTCCTCTTTTTGAATGAATCCCAGGGGTGCCTTGAAGGGAATCCAATTATCCCGGATCAGTTCCTCGGTTAGAAGCAGGGAAACTAAACTGTTCCCATAGACGGTGAAATCCACCCATCCGCCTGATTGGCCGGTGGGATAGTAACTGGTTTTCAACGTGTTGAAAGGGGGGGCGAGGTCTAGCCAGGGGATATTTTTTTCGGCGCAGAGGTCACGCCAGAATAACTCGCAATCGTCATTATCGGGATCTCCTCCCCGGGGAGCGAAAAAAACGGCCAATTTAGGGGAATCCCCCGATTTATTTTTCATCGACTGGAGCCTGCCGGAAAGAAGCCCCAGTATCCTTCCTTCCATATTGAGAAGCCCCTTGCGGATCTTCTGGGTCCCCGGATTCCAAGAGTTTTTGCCAGGACGGCAGAGGGCGATGATCCATGATCAGTCCTTTTTTCTTTCCGCGCTTATAGACCAAAGCCGTGTCACCGACTGGTACTCGTGAGGGCAAAGGTTTCTTTAGGTATATTGGGTCATCCTTTTCGGATGGGATCCCTGAATTTATTGATCGGTCTTTCGAAATAATCCTCGTAACCCAGCCGATTTGCCATATCCAAGACTAGGTCCACATCGTATTTTTCCACCAGTGAGGGGACTTCATAATAAACCCAAGAACAGTGTGATGAATTCTGACAGTCCATGTTCAGCACTTCAAAATGGATATCTACATCCTGCAAGGCTCCCTGGGCGTTCAGCATAAACTCGAGTCTCTTGGCAATGGTGTCGGTCAAAAGCGATTGGTCCCCAGCTTGTCCAAGGCCGATCCCGGGCTCGGTATCCTTCTCACTGGGTTTGAAAGGGGCCTCGTTAAATGCCATCGATCCCCCGATCACCAGGATCCGATAGGTTTTAGGCGGTTTGGCCGTTGGGTAATTAAAATCAGTCGGAGAATGGTTCGCCTCGACGCTTGAATGGTTCGTCCACCATTGGTCAAAATCGTAATCCTTGACGCTGACAATGGATTGAAAGGAAGCGCCCGGATGAGCGATATACAGTTTCCGGGCTTCCCTTGGGGAAGCCGCGAATCCAACCGGTTGCGCGTCCGGAAATTGAAGTAAAGGTTCCGCGCTCTTATTCCGATTATCAATCATGAACCCCCATGCCGTTGCCAAGCTCACCGGTTTATAGAAAGGGGCTATCCGCGCTAACGGTTCCTCTCCAGCCTGTAAGGCGTAAATAATCCCGTCGGTAACGGCGAGTCCCAAAACGTGATTTCCCTTTCCCACCTCCGTCAAGGAAACAGCGGCTTGCGCGTTTGTCGTGGTGGCGGCTATATCCACCCGGTAGATGCTCGGCAGGGCGTAGTCCGCCACGATCAGCTGGCCCTCGTCCACACAAAGCGCTCTAGGGCTGGGAACAAGGGGGTTGGTATTGAAAATTGGGGAAATCGCTCGCGATTTCAGGCCCATCTCGTAAAGCCCTTGGCCTTCGTACAGGGAAAAACAAAGGCTGTCGTCCTTGGGATAATAAACCATGTCCCAAACTCCACCCGTGGCGCCCAGGGTGGTGACACTTTGGGTTTTCAAGTCGATGAGCCTAATAAGGCCATTGCCCAGATCACCCACAGCCAAACGATCCTCTGGCAAAAAAGCTATGGCGCTTGGGCCATTGAACGACGCCACAGAAAGGGGTCCGTCAGATTTTCCAGCGATATCCTTACCCGCTATTGTTTCTACCCGGTTTCCCTCATTCAGGTAAATCACCCTGACACGATGATTGTTGGTATCGGCCACAAAAAGCCGTTCTCCCTTGTCATCGAAAGCAAGCCCGGAGGGATTGTTAAATCGGGCATCATAAAAAGGACCATCCTTGTAGCCGGCGTTGTCGGCCCCTGCAACCAGTGTGTTATAAAAATCCATCGGGGTGACGCCAAATGCTGGAAAAGCATGAAAAAAAAGAAGCAAAAACAATCCAGCCATTCGACTTTTCATTCTTTTGTTCTTCCCCGATCTTTTTGAATCGTAAAATTACATCATCATTAAAATGTCCAGCCTTACAAACTGCAATATTTTTCAGACTTTATCACCCGCGGTTTTCCCCATTTTACTTCTCAAAAAGACTCATTTTTCATCTATCGGACTAATATGTCGTTGAAAGCTGAGAAGTAAGGAGCCGAATTAGGAGAGTTCCACGGGATAAGATGGTTTTCATCCACTAGTAAGACCCGGCCAAAAACTGAGTTTTATGAGTTGTGCTGTGCCGAACCCCCTTAGGCTGAGTATTGGTTATAACGGGCCTTTGATTATAGAGGCCCGGTGACCGTAAATATCCCTTCTGATGGGAGCCTGGCCTTTCCGTTAAATCGGTAAGTCCCGTTCTGACGTTAACCCCGTCAACGCTAGGCATTTTGGCCGCTAACGCTAGGCGTTACCCCATCAACGCTAGGCGTTTTGGTCGCTAACGCTAGGCGTTACCCCATCAACGCTAGGCGTTTTGGCCGCTAACGCTAGGCGTTACCTCATCAACGCTAGGCGTTTTGGCCGCTAACGCTAGGCGTTATCCCCATCAACGCTAGGCGTTTTAGCCGCTAACGCTAGGCGTTACCCCATCAACGCTAGGCGTTTGGCCGCTAACGCTAGGCGTCACCGGGCCTTTCCGATGGGCTTCCGAGGGCCATCCGATGGACGCCTAACCTGTCCGATGGGCTTCCGAGGGCCTTCCGATGGACAGCCTAGCCTTTCCGATGGGCTTCCGAGGGCTTTCCGATGGACAGCTTGGCCTTTCCGATGGTCTTCCGAGGGTCTTCCGATGGACAGACTAGCCTTTCCGATGGCTTCCGAGGACCTTCCGGTGGGCGCTTGGTCTTTCCGGGGGCACCTGTGCCAAGGCCCTATTATCTTCCCTCACCCTCAAGGTTAGGGAAGAGGAATTCACCCTGGAAGTCAAGCAGTTAAGGGGTCGGAGTTGGCGAGACCCATGGAATAAGACGATCTTTGATCAGTGCGTGGGCCAAGAGTCGGCCAAAGAATATCTGACCATCCGCGTTCAAGTGGTCTGATAAACCTATTTCATTCAAAGGAAAATAAGAAAGTCGCAAAGCGGACACTTCACCATTCAGGTTCAAGAACGGTAAATTGTACTTTTTTGCAACATCTACCCAGATTTTAGGATCCTCCAGGTTGGGTTTAAAAACATAGCTGTGGGTTGAGCAAAGCAACAGGCGAACCTGCTCTCCGCCAGAGGTCTTGATGGTTGATAGTTTCTTGCTCAAAATATCGAGCGGCTTCCCATACATTTCCACCAACAGATCGTGAAGCTCCGGTTTCAAAAATAAATTTTGGTCAAAAATAAAATTGCCCTTATCGATCTTCACTAATTTCAAGTCATTGCAAATATTGAGGAACTTCCGGGACAAGCTTCCGCGGATTCTTTCTTCAGGCGGCCTCGAAAGGTATTCTGGGTCAATTAAATACTCTGGGATTCCTTCGGCGTTAATCGGATTCGTATAATAATATTTAAAAGGAAATTCACTTTCATCAGTCTGGAATTGAAGGATTAGGACAAGGTCGATATCGTTCTTCCGTACTAGATCGGGCACTTCATAGGTTGGCCATAGGAAGAGAGGCGTGTTTCCTAAATGGCCAACGTTCAGAACCTCGAAATTCATTGGAATATCGTCTAGGACCGCCAGTGTGTTTAGTTCCAGTTCCAATTGTCTCGGAAGAGTCAGTTCCCGCATAAGTAAGGGAACTTCGAGTTTATGGAACACCGGTGTGAATTCATAATTGGAGATTCGTACGGTTTTAGAATCCCCGACTAAAAGAATGCGGAAAGTCTTTGGGGGTTTGTGAACGGGAAATTGGGAAAGGTCGAACCAATCTTGAGTGGGTCTGGAAGTATCATAAAAGGAGGTAATGATATTAAAGCCTGGACTTGATATATAAAATTTCCTCGGGTTTAAAGGGTCGGCGACAAAACCAATAGGCGCCGTAAAGTCCATGGGTTTAATTGCCCAGTCCTCCACAATGTCTCCGGCGACGGACATTAAAGTAACGCTCTGGTTGGTCGGCCAAAGATGTTGAAATGGGCTTGTGGAAACACTCTGAAAGGCATCGAATAATTCGCTCGTTTTAGAAAGGGCGATAACGCTCGATAGAGTACTCCCTACTGTGGCGGGCGCCGTTAAAGCGCCATCCTTCCAAACAAATGAGAAAACCAAGCGTGAATCCCGACCCGCTAAATATAGTTTGTCATCTTCTGAACAAAGCGCGGCCGGAAACGTGATACCCACTGAGGTGACGGGAACCGATGATACCATTCCCGTTTTTAGATCCAATCGTTTCAGGGCCATGCGATCCGGTTGGGTAAAGAAAATGGAATCGGCCGCGGGCAGATAGGTGATATTCCAAATATCATCCACGGCAACTTTTTCGGCAGGTCCATCGGTTTGGGTCGTCGGTTTGTTCCCCGCCAAAGTGGATACGGTACCCCGTGTTAGATCAATGAGCCGTAAGCGTTTATTTCCAGAGTCATAAACCACAAGACGATCATCCGGAAGACAAACGATAGCTTTAGGCTCATTGAATTGGGCGGATGTAAGTGGACCGTCTTTTTTTCCCGGCATGTCTTGCCCAGCAAGGGTAGTTACTTGATTATCCTGGTCCAAACGAACGACCCGAATACGGTTATTGCCGGAATCGGCGACGAAAAGTTTGGTTCCATCAGGACTTACGGCCAGACCAAGGGGCTTGTTGAAAAAAGCCGATATAAAACTACCATCGCGATAACCAGCCGTCTCTTCACCCGCCACAAGGGCCATCGTTTGGGACATAGGACGAACAGCCAAGCTGGTTCCGGGATTAATGATAGTGAGAACAAAGCCCGCAAAACAAAATACAAACATAGGGAAAGGAGAAAAGAATCGAGGAAAATAGCGTTTTGACTTCATTTGATCTTTCTTTATATATTCAACTGTTATGGATGCTGACCCTCGGTTGTCCCCGATAATTCATCCAAACTTTTCTGCCAGTGCCCCTGTTTGGAAATGACCGTCACTTCAGGTATTAGGTTCTGGTGCATGAAAGCGGTCGTTAATTCCACTTGATGATCCCCTGGGGACAGATCCAGGTCCACCGATACGGAAGTGACACGGCTGTTGTTGTATAACCTCAGAACACTGTGTCCGTCCACGAACAACTGGGTCGGGTTGTAGGTCTGCACCGCCAATTGATAGGTCCCCGATTCGGTCACGGGCCAGGTCCCTGAGACCCGGACAGCGTGTCCGAACTGGTTCAAAGGCGGCGGAAAGTCATCGTTCCAACGGGCGGTCCGGTCCTCCCCAAGGACCAATCCCCGGGCCAATCCGTAATCACTGTAGAATCGCCTGTTCCAAAAGCTTTTCGGGACCCGGCGGATGTAAATGAAACTCCCCGGCGTCTCTGGTATCTTCTCGAACGGGACCACCACCCACTTCAGCTGGATCGTGCCAAAGCAGTCCTTTTTGTCGTACCAGCGCCCCTCGGGGAACGCCTTATATAACTTCTCCTCCGCCGGCCGGTCCGTCACATAGATCATCACCGCGATGTCTTTTCCCTTCTCGCCCAGAGCCAGGTCGATGGGGTTGGATTCATAGGCTTTATGCACATCCCTCCCATCACACAGGATATCCTGGGGATCGATCACGAAATAATTGGGGAAAGGAACCAGGTAGACCCGGTCGTTCAAAAGTTCGGCCTCAATGACGTCCGAACTCAAAGGATCCACCCACCGGATCGAGCGCCAAGCGTCCGTTGAGTGAAGGCTGGCCTTCACGCCCCAGATGGCGAAAAGAAGCAGGAATCCATAGCCCAATTCCCTGCCGTTGGGGAAATGCTTGGGCCACTTGGTCAAGGACCAGGCCTGCCATAAACGATCGGCGCCCCAGGCGGCGATCAGGAATACCGGGGCCACGCAGGCCAAGACCCGGGCGGTATGGGAGTTCAAGGTCAGGATGAACGGAAGCAGCCCGATCACAAAAAAGCAAAGGGTCGTCGCTTTCTGCCAGCTCATTCGGGTGATCACGTGGGCCAGGCCGAGGATCCCGAAGAGCGGTATGAAGAGATCGAGGAAGGAATCGGCGTTCTGGGGGGGGTGCTGAAGGTCATGGCTTGCGCAGGGCCCGAAAAGTAGGCGGAAGCAATCCGCGACGTTGGAATAGACGTCTTTCGCCATATCCAAGAGGGTCAGATTATATCGGGGGTGGATGATGGAGAGATAAGCCGTATGGGCCAGATAACTGGGGTTCAACCAATTGGGGATCATGATCACCGCCACGACCAGGAACCCCGTGGCCCATCCAAAAACCGTTCTTTCCTTTTTGATGTTCCTAAAAACCAGGAAGTAAGCCGCTCCCAGGCACGCGATGACCGCCCACTTCCCCCATCCCTCGCCCAATAGTTCGGTGTAAGACATCCACGCGGGTAAATGGAAGGTTTGGGAAAGGAAAAACCAGGACCAGACCCCGGAAAGACCGAGGGCCAGTGTCCATCCCGCCGGGGTTTGGGGGCGGTTCTCCCGTCTTGAAACCAGCCAGAGCAGCGACCCGACGATCAGGGCCGGCACCCAAAGACGGTAGGGCGCGTAAGTGTAGCAGGAGAAACCGATGGCCAGACCCAACTCGATGAAGTGGGACAGGCTGGGTTTCTTGAATACCCTAAAAAGGAAAAGAAAGGTCAAGGCGCAACCCAGCACCAGGGAGGTGAGCCCGTCCGAGAACAGGACATAGTCGATCAAAGCCTTGCTCATCGCCCCCATGGCCATCAGGATGAGGCCCATCCGGCGTCCGCCGACTTCCTTACCCAATAGATAAAAGACCGCGACGGTCGCCAGATCGATCAGGGTACTGGTCAGCCGGAAGATCAAAAAGCCGGTGATCTTCGGCAAAAGCCACCAAAGTCCCGACATAAGATAAACGAAGTCGTATTCGGGTTCCGAATTGCCATAGCCCAGGATCTTGGGATAATCCCCGAAATCCAGGAATCCCCTGATCTCCTTCCCGAAATTCAGGTGGTCCGCGCTGAGCAATCCGAAAGCCTCATGGGGATGGTTCATCCGGAGGAATAACGCCCCGCCAAAGATCAGGACCCATCCGACTCGGGCGACCGTCCTGGAGATATCGGGGTTCTCCACCGGTTCGGGTATCTGCCGGTTGAAGAAAACCATCAGGATAAAACCAGGGATCAGGATCGGGAAAAAGCGCAGGTACAATAACGGGTGGCAAGGCATGATCAGTTGAAAATTAGGCAGGGTGAAAAACGCTACCGCCGCCAGGACCCATCCGGTCATGACACCCCAGGGCGCCAAACGTCCTAAAAGGGTGTTGGCCGGGGCCGCCTGGAGGGAGGCGGCGGGAACGGCCCGCTTGACTCGGGTAGGTCGGATGGTTTTTTTTGTTTTTCTTGGCAAAGGTGACTCCTGGAAGTTCTTGTTATTTCAGGGCAATGTGGTCTGAGCCGCCAGATCATCCAGAGGCCCGCTATTACCCGACCCTGGCTGGGTCACGAATACGGTCGGAACGCTTCTCTCGAAATTGAATCGGGTCACCAATTCCACTTGATGCGGACCCCGCGAGAGGCGCAGCCGTTTCATCCGCTTCACGTTGCCCGCCGGGCCGCTGTCCCAGCTCAGGATCTTATCCCCGTCCAGGCTGAGCCAAAAAGCGTTGGCGGTCTGGATGGAAAAAGAATATTCCCCTTCCTTTTTCACGTCCCAGACGCCGGTCACCCGCATGGAATTATAATCGGCGATGGCGTCATTGGGCAGGGTATTGAAAATATCGTTCCAATGGATGACCCGGTCCTCATAGAGGATCATCCCCCTTCCCATACCGTAGATGCGGTAACAACGTCTTAACCAGCTGGACGCCGGGAAACGGTGAAGATGGAACATCCCCGGACCTTTTTCAGGGACTTTATCGATGGGAACCTCGGCCCAACGCATGAAGGGAGTGGCCCAAGGAGCGTTTTGTTCCTGCCAAACCAGCCCGGGGAATTCCTTATCCAATTTTTTCTTCATGTCCAGGTCGCTTCCGTGGATCACCAAGGTCAGGTCCTTGCCCCGCTCCCCTTCCACCAGGTCGATGTCGTTGGTCGGGTTGGTCCGATAGACATCCTGGCCATCACAAAGCACCCCCTGCCCGAAGGACCAAAAATTCGGATATTGGAAAAGATAGGCCCGATGCGTGGGGGTCTCCTTATCCAGCAATTCCTGGACGATGACGGACGACCCTTTTTCCGTTAGCCATTTTTGGAAAATGACGTTGTTCTGTTGAAGATGCCATATCCCCAGGAGGATCAATAAGAGTCCGCAGACCGCCCCTCCGATCTTTGGGGACCCCACTTGAATGAAGGCCAGCCAAAGGCGGTTCAAACCCCAGGCGCCGATGAAGATCAAAGGGGCGTCGATAGCGACCAAACGGAAAGTATGGGGCGAGCCTGAAAGGATGAAGGGCAGGAACGAGACCGCGCATAGGGCGATCAGGAACGCTTTCACCCAGGTGGGGCGGGCGATGAAAGTGGCCAACCCCAACAACCCGGCGGCGGCCACCGCGAAATCGAAGAATGAGTCGCCCACGCCGGGACACTGGAGGCCGTTGGAGGGGCCGAACATCAGGACAAAACCATAGATCGTGTTATCCCAGAGATGCTTCAGGGCGTCCATCGCCGTGGGGGAATAAGTCTTGTTCAATATGGAAAGGTCGGAAACGTGGGAGGAATAGTTCGGATTGAGGAATAAAGGCATCATGCACAGCACCGTGGTCAAGGCCCCGGTGGCCCAGCCGAAGAGCCTTCGGCCCTCGCCGTCGATCCCTTGCCGCCCAACCCGGACATAACTGAATAGCAGGACCACCGCGGAAAGCACCGCCATCACGGGCGTGGTCAGGAAACCCAAAAGCCCATGGTCCGCCGGCAGGAAGGAATTCTTGACGCCGAAAAGCAGTACCAGGGTGGCCATCCCCCCCAGTCCCAATAACAGCCGGAATGGGTCCTTCGACCGTTCCCCGGGATGGGAATAGACCCACAGCCAGGCGGCCCCCAATAGGAAGGGGGTCCAGATACGGAAAGGCACATAACAGTAAGCCCCGAAACCCATGGCCAATCCCCAGTAGAGGAAATGTTTCCAATCTGGTTTTTTGACCATTCGCAGGAAGAACAGAAGGGAAAAAGCGCAGGCCGTGACCGTGGTGTCGCTTCCATACCCGAAGAAGCACACTTCGATCATGGATTTACTGATCGCTCCCATCGCCAGGACCAGGATCCCCATCCGTCGTCCGCCCACTTCCTTCCCCGCCAGGTAAAAAGCCCAGAGGGCCAAAAGGTCGATGATGGCGGAACTGTAATGGACGATCGGGACGCCGATCGCGTGGGGAAAGAGGTACCAAAGAAAGACCGACAGATAAGGGAAGAAGGCTTCCCGCCATCCGAAGGGAAACAGGAGGGGATAGGTCTTGAAATCCACCACATCCCGGATATCGGTGATGATCCAGGCGTGGTCATCCCAAAAACCGGGAGCCGCCTGATCCGCGTACCGGAGCCTCAACCAGGCCCCCAGTCCCATCAGGACCCAGAACCAGGCCCGGGCCGTCCAGGGCGAGAGGTCCCATTGGTTTTCCGGAACGGTCGGGGCCAAACGCCAAAGAAGGGTCAAGACCGCCAAGGTGATCCCCAGGGTCCAAAACAAGGGGAGCTGGGGGAGGGGCAAGGACTCGGGAAGCATGAGCCGGTAATTGGGAAGGTTGAAAAGGGCGGCCATGGCCGCGACCCAGACGAATAAAAGCGCCAGAAGCCAATTCGGGCCGAAAAAGGGCGAAGCGGCGGGTGCGCTTGATTTACCGTCCGGCGACGGAATGACCTTGGGGCGGCGGACTCCGGCGGACTTGACTGTCCCGCCTTTTATACGGACTGCCTTTCGCGTATTTTTCTTGGGAGACATTCGGGATTCCTTTTTGCTCTTATTCGGTTCGGACCGCTCAGATCATGGCCTGACCTGGTCCTTTAACGACTAAAATCAACGGCGCTGACTATCGGGAGGCTTTCTTCACTTCCGTTACCGTAAGCTCATCCATGGACTTTTTCCACAAACCATTGATCGAGTAGACCGTGACATCGGGTATGTTCATTTCCCTTGTAAACGCCTCCACCAACTCCACCTCATGGGGGCCCTGGCTCAACTCCACCGTGGCTGAGAGGTTCTCCGCTTTTTCATAGATGGTCCGCCCCGGCTCGTCCAAGATCTTCCGACCATCGATGAATACCTGGGTCAGGTTCAAGGTGTGTATTTTCAATTGGTAGGGACCCGGAACCGTGACATCCCATCTTCCCGAGACCCTGACCCTGCCATCAGGCGCCGCACAGGGGGGGAGCGATTCGTTCCATCGGGCGACCCGGTCCTCGGCCAGGATCAATCCCCTGCCCAGCCCATATTTCCCATAGAACCTTCGAAGCCAATAACTCTCCGGAACATGGCGGACAAAGACCATTTGGGAGGGGTTTTCCGGGACCTTGTCGAATGGAACCTCCCGCCAACACAATTCCGACCCGCCCATATAGTTCTTCGTCTCACCCCAGTTCCCTCCCGGGAATTCCTTGTTCAGCTTGTCCTGCGTGGCCCGGTCGCTGATATAGACCACGAAAGCCAGGTCCTTCCCCTTTTCACCCGGCGTCAGGTCGATCGGGTTGGATGCGCCGGCCTGGTGGATATCCTCCCCTTCACAAAGCAGATCCTCGGTCGCCAGGACGAAATTCGGGTAGGCCGGGACCAGATAGACCCTATCCTGGGAAAGATTTTTTCGTATGGTGTCGGCGCCCAGCAGGTCCGTGGACCTTTGGCTTTCCCAGGTGTTCATCCACTGGTAATTGAACCAACAAAAACAGGCTACCATCCCTATCAATACAAGGGACCCCAAATAGCCGCCCCATCGTCCGGCCGCCAAGAAAATCGATTGGCGCCATTGGTAAACGCCCCAGGCGGCCGCGAACAGGAGGGGGATGATGGAAACCTGCCAGTGGGGCCACTGGAAACCGGGGGTAAGAATGACAGGGGCGAGTCCGGCCAGGAAAAGGCCAAGGACGGCGATCTTTCGCTCATCGATCTTCGTCAGCAGGACCGCCAACCCCAGGGGGCAAAAAGCGATCGCAAGAAAATCCAGGTTGGAATCGGATAGCGGCGGGATACGCAATTCCCTGATCCCCGAGGCCCCGAAAAGATAGACGAACGCCACCCCGATGTTTTCGACGATCTTTTGGATGACGCCCCATAGGGAAAGTCCGAACTGGGGCGACCAAAGGATCTGGGCGGTGACATGGATGTTGTTGTTGACGTTGTAAAAAGGGTCCAACCAAAGAGGGGCCTCGATGAGCGCCGTCAAAAGGATACCCGTGGAACAGTCCCGCAGGACCTTCTCCCCCGGCCCGTTGCGCCAAACGAGGATATAACTGACCCCTAATAGTCCCGCCGCCAGGAACTTTCCCCATCCCTCGATGAAAAACTTGGTCAAAAAAGAAGTGTGGAACATGGAAGTATTCAATCCAAGGAAAAGCGCGGCCCAGGCGACCGCCAAACCAACCCCCAAAGTCCACCCGGCCCGGCTTCGGGGCCTGGTCGAGGGCCTGATCATGATCCAAGCCAGAAGGCCGATAATGACCGTCGGGATCCAGGGGCGAACGATGGAATAGGTATAGTCGGAGAATCCCAAGGCCAACCCCAGCTCAAGGAAATGGGAAAGGCTGGGTTTCTTGAGGACCCGGAAAAGGAAAAGCAGGATAAGGGAACAGGCCAGGTAGGTCTCGTTGATCCCCAGATCGAACTTGGTGGTCATGACCAGCTGCTTGGCCATGACCGCCATGGCCATCAGGATCAGTCCCATCCGGCGCCCGCCCACTTCCTTACCCAGCAAGTAACAGACCCAAACCGCGGCCAGGTCCATCAGGGTGGAAGCCAGCCTGACGATAGTGATACCTGTGGCCTTGGGAATGAGGAGCCATAACCCCGCGGCGAAATAGGCGAAAAAAGGAGGCCGATGGTCCGGGGCCAGTAACAAGGATCGGTTATGCAGGTCCAGGATGCTCCGGATGCCCGATAGGATCGTGTAATGATCGTCCCAGGCCAGGGACGGCAGGCGGTAGGCGTCATCCATCCTCAGGAAGAAAGCCAAACCCAGCAGGACGAAAAAGAAAAGATCGGCCATGGGGCGGGGTGTATCCGATTCGGCGGATTCCTGCGGCACTTTCCGAGCGGCGGCCACCATGACCGCGAAACCCGCGATCAGGAAGGGCCAAAAGGGGAAATTGATCAAGGGGCACCACTTGGGCAATACCGGCCGGAGGTTCGGCAGGCTCAGGAACGCGAGCAGCGTCAACAGCCATCCCCCGAGGAGGGCCCAGACCCAGAGCACGCTGGCGGTTTTTCCAGCCGCGGCGCGCGAGACCGCCAACTTCGGCCGGACTTCAAGAGTGGTTTTTTTAGGCGCGGGGGTTTTTCTTGCTTTCTTTCTCAAGATCGCCCTTTCGGCTTTTTTATTCCCCTTCTTGTCGCTGGGACTCATGGCGCCGCCGATAACGAACATTCATCCAACGGAACCCCGCCATTGGCCCCGGGCGCGGTCACCGAAACCACGGGGACCCGCGTCTCGATCATGAAGGCGGTCACGATTTCCACATGATGGATCCCGGCTTTCAGGAAAACTGTGGCTTTCTTGGGCACATTGTCGCCGAAACCGCCCCGAACCCTCAATATCTTGTTCCCATCCAGGATCATCCAGGTCGTGTTCGCCGTTCGGAGTCCAAAGGAATATTCCCCCTCCCGGGTCACGTACCAATCCCCTTCCAATCGCATGGAGTTGTAATCGGCCTTGGCGTCGACGGGGATGAGGTCGAAATCATCGTTCCAATGGTTCACCCGGTCCTCGTAAAGGATCATGCCCCGTCCCACCCCATAGGTGCGGTAACAGCGGCGCAGCCAGCTGAAGCGCGGGAAACGACGCATCTGGACCAATCCCTTTTGTCCCTCCGTTATCCGGTCGATGGGGATTTCCGTCCACCTCATGAAAGGGATCGAGTAGGGCGTGCTTTTTTCATTCCAGGTCAGGCCTGGAAATTCCTTGTCCAATTCCATTTTCGTTTTCAGGTCCTTCCCCGCCAGGAACAGGGCCAGGTCCTCCCCCTTTTCGTCCTGCCTCAGGACGACGGGAATGGTGGTGTTCACCCGGTAGATCTCCTCCCCGTCGCACAGGATGCTCTGGCCATAGGTCCAGAAATCGGCGAAGGGGAACAAATAGACCTTATGGCCGGGGATCTCCCGGCTCACCTGCTCGTCCAGGATGGCCGACGGCCCTTTCTGGGATTGCCAATCGGCGATCAGGGCGGTGTTACGGTCCAGTTCCCATCCTCCGAAAGCCAGCAGGAGGATGGCGCAGGTCATCCCGCCGACCTTCCGGGACCCGATCTGGATGAAGGCCAGCCATAAGCGGTTCAAACCCCAGGCGCCGATCAACAGAAGCGGGGCGTCCGTTCCCACCAGGCGGAACGTGTGGGGCGCGTTGGAAAGCAGGAAAGGCAGGAGGCTGACCGCGGACATGAAAAGGACAAGGAGCTTCGCGCCGGTCGGCCGGGCGATGAAATAGGCCAGCGCCAGGACGCCGCAGGCCGGAACATAAAAATCGAAGAAACAATCCCCCGCCCCAGGGCACTGGGTCAAACCGAAACCATGCCCGAACATGATGGCCAGGCTGAAGACGATATTGTTCCAGAAATAGTACCAGCCGCCCCCGGGAACGGGCGGAAGCTTCTTGCTGAACACCGAAAGGTCCGAGACGTGGGAAGAATAGAAAGGGTGCATGAAAAAAGGCGTCATGACCAGGACCGCCGCCAGGGCGCCGAGGGCCCAGGCCAGTAGTTTTCCCCCCTCTCCCTGCCGGGCCTGTCGGTGGGTCTGGTAGGCGCTGAAGGCCAGGAGAAGGGCGGCCAGGATGATGACGATGGGATTGGAAACGAATTTGATCAAAGGGTTCTCGTCAGGCAGGAAGGAATTTGTGACGCCGAAAAGTAGGACCAGCGCCGCCATCCCGCCCAATCCCAGGATCAAACGGAACGGGTTTCCAGACCTTTCCCGGGGGTCCGAGTAGACCCATAGCCATCCGCAGCCCAGCATGGCCGGGGTCCAAATGCGGAACGGGACATAACAGGTGGCGCCGAACCCCAGGGCCAGGCCCCAGTAAAGGAAATGTTTCCAGTCGGGCTTCTTCATCAGCCGGAGGAAAAAAAGAAGGGCCAGAGAGCAGGCCAGAACGGTGGTATCGCAGCCGTAGCCGAAAACACAGACCTCGATCATGGCCTTGCTGATGGCCCCCATGGCCAATACCAACAGACCCATCCGCCTCCCGCCGATCTCCTTGGCGGCCAGATAAAGGGCCCAAAGCGCGGCCAGGTCGATGACCGCCGAGCTTAAATGGGTGATGAAGACACCTGTCGCCTTGGGTTGGAGTATCCAAAAGAAGGCCGAAAGATAAGGGAACAGGGGCTCCCGCCAGCCGAAAGGAAAGAGAAGAGGACGGGCCCCGCAATCGATGACGTCCCGGATATCGGTGATGATCCAGGCGTGGTCGTCCCAGAACCCCGCGGTCGGCCGTCCCGCGTCCTTGAGCCTAAGCCAGGCTCCCAGCGCCATGAAAAGGACGAACCAGAACTTCGCCACCCAGGGGGATAGATCCCATTGGTTCTCCTCGACGGGAGTGGCGATCCGCCACAGGGCCACGAGAAGGATGAAACCAGTTCCTAACAGCCAATAGGTCGGAAAATTCGGCAGGGGGAAATAAGAGGGTAAAAGCAGGCGGTAATTGGGCAGGGTGAACAGTCCCGCCATTACCAGGCCCCAGGCGAATAGCAGTCCGATGAGCCAGTTGGGCCCGAACAAACGCGAAACGGCCGGGACCAACGCCGGTTTTTTCAGGCCGGTATTGGCCTCAGTCGCCCGAGCAGGTCCCCTTTTCGCCGGACCGGTTTTGGTCTTTCTTATGTTTTTTGTTTTTTTCTTGGGAGGAATTTTGGTTTTCCTTTAATAGGTTTCAATACCCAGATCATCAGGATCATAACTCGTTCTGTTCGAGGCTTGAACAGGATCAACCCATGGCCCGAAGGTCAGGGAGTGGACGTTCCATCCGCGCCCGGGATCATGTCCATTGGTTTTTCCCATCCCTCGCTGACCGAATGGACCAGGACAGCGGGCATATGATTCTCAGCGGCAAGGGCGCTCAACGCCTCGACGGTATGGGGTCCGGCGGGCAGGCCCACCTCGGCGGTTTGATCGATATCCTTCTCCCCAGGGGCCATTTGAACCACCAGCCGCCCGTCGATCAGGACCCTGGTCGTATTGAGGGTATGGAGCTTGATCAAGTAGCGGCCAGGGTTCGGCACGGTCCAACGACCCGAAACCCTTTCGGTGAAGAACCCTCCCCAACCGGCGGGAAGGTTTTCGGCAGGGTCGTCCCAATGGACAACCCTATCCTCCAACAGGTTCAGTCCTCGGGCCAGTCCATAGTCGGTGAAGAATTCTCGGCGCCAGGTGTCCCGGGGCACTCGACGGATATAGAACATTTTATCAGGCGATTCAGAAAGTTCCGCGAAAGGGACTACCATCCAGCGCAACTCCACATAACCCTGGTAGGACTTCATTTCTTTCCAAACCGCTCTCGGGAATTCTTTTCGCAATCTCTCCGCATTAGGGTCGTTCACGTACATCATGACGGCCAGGTCCTTGCCTTTCTCGCCAGCCGCCAGGTCGATCGGATTGGAAGCCATTCCCAAATGCACATCTTTACCGTCACAAAGGACATTCTGGGGAAAGCCCACGAAATAATCTTGTTCCCTCAGTAAATAGACCCGGTCATTGGAAAGCTCGTTCTTGATGACATCCGCGCTCATGGCATCTATAACCCGTTGTTGACGCCACAACTCGGTGAGATGGAGGGTGGAATAAAGGGCCCAAGCCCCAAAGCCCAGCAGAAGGACCGTCCCCACCGGCTTGCCGATCCTCTTGAAGGCCAGGGCGAATACCCGCCAAAGACGGTCGGCGCCCCAGGCCGCTGTCAGAAAAATCGGCGCTAAACAAGCCAAAGTCCGCGGAGCGGAAGGCCACGGAGTCATCATGAAAGGCAGCAATCCCACCACAAAAAGGACCAGAATGGTTACTTTCTCCCAATTCATCCTGACCCAAAGGCAAGCCAAACCCAGGATCCCGAAGACGGAAAGGTAAAAATCAAGATACGAATCATCCTGGATGGGATGATGGGGATCGTTGGAATAATTCGGGGAATTCCAAGAGAACAAGAGCTGGAAAGCGGAACAAAAATTCTCAAACGTTTGTTTCAATGCGGTCAAGGGACTCAATTGGTGGCGAGCGTTTAAGATGACTTCTTGATTGGTGTGTGCGGAATAGTAAGGATCTATCCACAAAGGAAAATAGATAAGGGCTGCCACCAAGCCGGCCAAGACCCACTGGAAAACCAATCCCTGGTCCTCCCGCCAAACCTTGAAAAAGCTAAAAACCAGGACGATGAGGATCAATATTCCTCCCCAACTCGCAAAAAAGAACCTGGCCAGGGCCAGATGAGCCATTGCAGGAACATTCTGGAATGCGAATAAAGCGCACCAGGCCCCCGCAAAACTTGCCGCCAATACCCAACCCCATCGAGTCTTGGGTTTTCCTTCGGCTTGGCACAGGATCCAAACCATCAACCCTGCCACGACCGCCGGAACCCAGGGGCGGAATGCGGGATAGGTATAACCCCCAAAACCTAAAGCCAAGGCCAACCCCATAAAATTCGAAAGAACAGGACGGCGAAAAACGCGGAAAAGGAACAGAAGGGTCAAGGCGCAGGCCAAGATAACCAGGTGGCATCTCTGGGAATAATCGCTGATCTCAATAAGACCCTTGCTGACCGCGCCCATGGCCATGAGGATGAGCCCCATTCGGCGCCCGCCCGCTTCCTTGCCAAGGAAATAGAAAACAATGACCGTGCCCAGATCAAAAAGGGCTGAAGTGATCCTCAGGACTAGCATCCCGGTGGCTTTGGGCATAAGCCACCAAACTAAAGCCGCGGCGTAATTGAAAAGGGGTTCGGTCCAATTGTAGGAGAACAGGAAGGGATGCTGGCCAAAATCCAGGATGCCCCGAACCTGCTGGCAGAAAATGAAATGGTCATCGGCCAAAAGCCCCGGAGCGCGGTCCGCGTCGAAGAGCCTGAAGGCCGCGGCCAGGACGAAAAGAAGGACAAACCCGATCCTGGCGGTCCAGGGGGAAAGATCGGGCAAAGGAAGGTCGACCGATATGCGCCTCAAGCCCAGGACCATCAGGACGAAACCCGCGAGGAGCACGGGCCAGAAAGGGATGGGCAGCGTTGGGAAATGGGGCGGCAGGACCAGATGGTAATTGCGCAGGTTCAGCAGGGCCAGGAAAGTCAGTCCCCAGCCGCCCAACACAACCCATGTCCATGGTGAGCGGGAAGGGATGGAAAGGGGTTGGGGTTTAAAAGGACCGACAGTGATCGATTTGGATCGGGACGGGCCTGGAACATTCGGACGTCTGACGGTTTTTTTCTTCCTGGGTTTCAAGCCTTTTCCCTTTTCACGGTCCTGCGGACCTTGTTATCGGACCGCGGTTTCGGCCGCCATCTCATCCAGCGGCTTTCCAGCGATGAACCCGGGGGTGGTCACTAACACGGTGGGAATGGTCTTATCGATGGTATAGGAACAAGCCAGGCTGACCTGGTGGGTCCCGGCGGAAAGATGGATCTTGAGGGGAGTGGCGCTATGACCTTCCCGGACTTCCTGGACGACCTTTCCATCCAGCCTGAATCGGCAGGCGTTCTGGGTCTGGAGGCCGAGGAGATAATCCCCCGCCGCCGGAAGGTTCCAGGTCCCCTCGATGGTGATGGTCTTGTCCGCCCAGTCCGAGTCCTCATGCGGCAGGAGGGGTTCGTTCCAGCGGGCGGCCCTGTCCTCATAGAGGATCATGCCCCGGCCCATACCGTACTCGCCGTAACAGCGCCGCAGCCAGTTCGCGGCGGGCTTCCGCCGGACATAGAAAAAGCCCTGATTCCCTTCCTTCAGGCGGCTGAAAGGGATCTCCACCCATTTCATGAAAGGGGCGGCGAAATGGGTGTTCATGCTGTTCCATTCCAGCCCGGGGAATTCCTTGTTGATCCTCATCTGCGTGGCCGTGTCATCCCCCTGGATCAGGAGGGCCAGGTCCTTTCCCTTTTCCCCGTCCAGCAGGTCGATCACGTTGCTGTCGTTCAGTCGGAAAACGTCCTTGCCGTCGCAAAGGATATCCTGGCATCCGGTATAGAATCCCGCGTGGCTGCGGTGAAGATAGACCCGGTGGACGGGTAGTTCGGCGTTGACCTGGTCATCGATGGCCGCGGCGGGATATTTTTCCTGCTGCCAGGCCTGCATCAGGGTCTCATTGCACCCCACTTCCCAGTAGGCGATCAATAAGAACAGGACCCCGCAGGCCACTCCCCGACTTTCCGGGACCCGACCTGCACGAAGGCCAGCCAAAGGCGGTTCAAACCCCAGGCCCCGATGAAAAGGAGCGGGGCGTCCGCGCCGACCATGCGGAAGGAATGGGGGGCGTTGGAGAGCAGGAAGGGCGTCAAGCTGTTCACCCAGAGCAGTAGGAGAAAACCCTTGAGCCAGGAAGGACGGGCGACGAAATAGGCCAGGGCCAGCGCTCCCGAAGCGGCCAGGAAAAAGTCATAGAAAGAGTCCCCGATCCCGGGGCATTGGGCCACCTCGCCCGTCTGTCCGAACATGAGCCCCAGGCAGATGATGATGTTATCCATGAGATGGTGCAGACCATCCCCGGGTTTGGGCGAGAAAGTCTTGCTGAACACCGATAGGTCCGCCACGTGGGAGGAATAGTTGGGATGGAAGAAGAGGGGCAGCATGGTCAAAACGGTGAAGATGGCCCCGGTGGCCCAGCCGAAAAGCTTGAAGCCGTCGCCTTTCAGCCCCTGCTTGGCGACTTTCACGTAAGCGAAAATTAGACCCGCCACCACGAGAATCAGGACCGGCAAAGAGGTCAGGAATTTCACCAGGGGAGATTCCGAGCTCAAGAAAGAGTTCTTGATGGCGAATAGCAAAGCCAGGGCGGTCATTCCGCCGATGCCCAGGACCAAGCGGAAGGGGTCCTTGCCTCTTTCCTTGGGGTCCGAATAGACCCACAGCCATAGGCATCCCAGCAGGACGGGTATCCAGACCCGGAAAGGCACGTAACAATAGGCGCCGAACCCAAGGGAGAGACCCCAGTAAAGGAAATGCTTCCAGTCCGGTTTCTTCAGGACCCGAAGGGAGAAAAGCATGGCCAGAGCGCAGCCCAGGACGGTCGTGTTGTTCCCATAGCCGAAGAAACAAGGCTCGATCAAGGCCTTACAGATGGCTCCCATTCCCAGGACCAGCAGACCCATCCTCCTTCCGCCGACTTCCTTGGCGGCCAGGTACAGGGCCCAAAGGGCCATCAGATCGATCACCGCCGAGCTGACATGGACGATGGTCACGCCGGTGGCATTGGGAAGGACCAGCCACAAGAGCGCGGTGAGATAAGGAAAGAACGGCTCCCTCCATCCCGAGGGCATCAAGAGGGGCCGCCAGTAGAAATCCACGATATTGCGGATGTCGCGCGTGACCACATAGTGGTCGTCCCAGAATCCGCTCACGGGCTCCGCGGCGTTCTTCAGGCGAAGCCAGGCCGCCAGGACCATGAACAGGACGAACCAAACCTTGGCGGTCCAAGGGGAGATGTCCCACTCGTTCTCGGCTACTCTGGGCGCGAGCTTGAAAAGCGCCACCAGGCCGATGAACCCAAGGGCCAGAAGCCAGCGCACGGGCAGGTTGGGAAGGGGAAAATCCGGGGACAGCAGCATGCGGTAGTTGGGGAGATTGAAGAGACCCAGCAGGATCAATCCCCAGGAGAAAAGAAGGGCGATGAGCCAATTGGGGCCGAAGAACCGCGATGGGGTTTCCAATACCGGCGCCGCCGGACGAGGCGCGGCTGATTTCGCCGGGGATTTTTTCGAGGCCGCTCGGACCTGTTTGGCTTTTTTCTTGGGGGCCACTTCTGTCATTCTCCGTGGATCAGGATTTACGACAACGTCTTAAGGTTCAGGCTCCCGGCTTGGCCGGCGCGACCGGGGCGACGCCCAATGTCTCATCAACGTTGTTGTTCTTGCCCCTTACCTTGAACTCGGGGAAACGAAGGTTGTTCCTGAAATAGGTCTTGAAGAGGATCCGATGGGGCCCTTGGGTCAAATGGACGCTTCCCGTGGCGGTCTTGAAAGCCCCGCCCGGCTGGCTGTCCACCACCAGCTTGCCGTCCACCCAGACCTGATTGATATCCGAGCTTTTGGACGTGAATAGATAATCGCCTTCCGCTGGCGCGTCCCAATCACCCTCGGCCGAGCCTTCCCCTCCTCCCGCGTCCCCCGGTACCGGGTCCAGGCTTGGGTTGCGGTCCTCATACTTGATCACGCCCCGGCCCAGTCCGAACTCGGTCAGGTAGAAACGCCTCAGCCAACTCTTCCCCGGGACCACTTGAAAATGGAACGTTTTCCCGGGCTTCTCCGGTATGTCGGCCGCCGGTACGATGGCGCGGTAGAAATAGGGCTCCGAACCGGCCGGCTGTTCTGGCATCCATTGGGGGAACCATTGGGAATGGGGATATTCCTTTTTCATCAGTTCGATGGCGGCCTTTTCCCTGGCCGGGATCATGACGGCCAGGTCCTGGCGCTTCTGATCCGGCGTCACGAAGATGGTGTTCACGTTGTCCTGGCCCATCACGTAAAGCGGGACCTGATCCAGCAGGACCGCCTGGGTGAGGGTGGAAATGAAACCGTAGCCGTGGGGCGGGGCGTAGTAAATGCGTTTGTCCTGCAGGTCGGGCGCGAGGGCCTTGGCCACCCGAACATCCTCACGGTCCAGATTGAACCAATTGTCATAGACCCTTAAGAATGTGGTCCGGCCGTCCCAGACGCCGAATCCCGCCAGAAGCAGGGCCGCGGTCAGGGCCAGCCATCGGGTCTTGGCCGCCCCGGAAAAGGCGCTGACCAGCCACTGGTTGATCGCCATGGCGGCCAACAGAAGGAGCGCGGGCAGGGAGGCCAGCAGCTTGGCGCTGGTCTGGTCGGAGGTCATGAAATGGGGAACGATCCCAATGAACGCGAAAGCCACCAGGAATACCCGCCACCAACTGGGCTTAGCCAGGGTATAAACCAATCCCAAAAGCACCAAGGCGGAAGCCTGGTAATCGAAGAAAGGATCGCCCACCACGTTCATGTCCGCGCGGTCCGACCCCCCGATGAAGAAGGTCATCAAGGTGGCCTTGATCTGGGCCAGGATGCTGTTCACGAAAGGAGCCGAGACCCACTGGGCCGGGTCCTTGGGCAGGAAGGAACGGCTCTGGATCTTCAGGGAAGCTTGGGGGTCCATCGCCAGGGGATACATCAGGATGCCAGCCAATAAAAGGGCCATGCCCCAGGCCACCATTTGACGGCTTTTCCCTTCCGAGGCTCGGTAGAGATAAACCAGGATCAAAAGGAAAGCCACCTGGATACAGGCCCAGACATCCGTGTTGGACGCCCATAATTTGGTGATGGGATTGTTATGGAAGACCACCAGCATCTTGTCCAGGAAGAACGGGAAGAAACCCAGGCTCAGGACGAGCAAAGCCAGTTTCACGTCCCATCGGCTGGACTTGTCCCTTTCTTTCCAGAGCACCCAGGCGAGGGTGAATACAGGAAGAAGGATCACCAGCGGACGGATGACCAGGTAGGTATAGACGCCAAAGGCCAAAGCGCCGCCCCACAGGATGAAATTGGTCAGGCTGGGATTTTTCAGGACCTTGGCCTGCATCAACAGCAACAAGGCGGCCCCCAGGGGCAGGGTCAATCCTCCCATGCCGCAAAGCGTCTGCAGGATCATGGGTTTGCTCATGGCGCCCAGCAGGGCCAAGAGCAATCCGACGGAGCGTTTGCCCGAGATCTCTTTGCCCAGCAGGTAATAGACCCCCACGGCCGTCAGGTCGAAGAGGGCGGACACCAACCGGTGGACCAGGATGGGTTTCCAGGTCGGGACGAGCCACCAGAACGCGGCGGCCACATAAGGATAGAGGGGTTCCCGGTAGCCGATCGGGAAGGTGACAGGGAATTTATGCAGATCGATGACATTGCGGGGGTCGACGATACAAACAGCGTAATCGTCCCAATAGCAGCCCGGCGGTTCGTTCATATGGTAGAGACGGAAGAAGGCCGCGATCCCCATGACCCCGATCATCAAGGGACAGGCGACCGAAGCGGGAATGTCGAAAGCCAAGGGAGAGGCGGGCAAACCCCGGAACCCCAGGAACAGCAGGACCAGTCCCAGAAAAAGGATCACGCCGGGATGGCCGATGGTGAGCGACGAGGGTGCGATGATCCATTGGAAGGCGTTCGACTGGAGCAGAATGACGCTTACTAACACGAACCCGAAGAACAGGAGCAAAAGGGATTCGGAAGAGGGCGGGGCCACTACCGCCGCCGATATCTGCGTCTTGATCTTCGGCTCAGGAACACTCGCCTTGCGGGAAGGCCTGGCTGGTACTTTCTTTTTCTTTTTGATCGCCATCAGGGATTCATCCTTACGAGAAATAGCGTCCCATCAAAAGAATGCCCGTTCGGGTTCGGGAGAACCTGTCACGGGCATGGTCAAAACAGCGGATGGATATTCCAACAAGAGCCGGGAACTTCTCAGGGCGCCCCGACCGCCGGGAGCTGGCTCATCGCGATCCCAGAACGGCTGGTCATGATGAGCACATCATCCTCACTGACCGTCATGCCCTGCACCACGGAAATATTGGGCGCGGAACCATTCTCGTCGCGCAAGTCTCCCAGATAATCGCCGGTCGGGCTGTAGGCCTTCACGATGCTTCCCAAGGAAACGTAGAACCGGCCTTCCTTGTCCACCGCGGCGGTACCCACGTTGCTGTCGAACTTGATGATCTTGAGGACTTCGCCATTCTTGTTGAGCCATTGGAGACGGTTATTGGCGCCGTCAGCCACGAAGTAATTGCCCTTGTTGTCCGCGGCGATACCGCTGAACTCGGAAAACTCGCCCGACCCCTTGCCCCGATGGCCCCAGCTGGCGATGACGTTCCCGTCCGCGGGGTTGACCAAAGCGACCCGGGGGTTGCCCGTGTCGGCCACGATGAAATACTGTCCGTCAAAAGCCACGCCCCTGGGTCCGAAGAAGCCTTTGTTGTTCAAGGAAATGCTTCCGACCGGTTTGCCGTTCTCATTGAAACCTTTGATGGCCCCGTTGAAGGGGTCCATGACCCAAACGTTGCCCTTGTTGTCGGCGCACATACCGGAGGGTTCGATGAATTCCATCGGCCCAGTGCCATGCTTGCCCCAGCCTTTGAGGAACTTCCCCTTGCGGCTGAAGATCAGGATGCGGTTGTTGTCGATATCGGAAACAGCCACTTTTTCCTTGCCGATGGCGGCAACGCCCCAGGCGTTGAAGACCTTGCTAGCCGCGTTATCCCCGGCGATCATGGGAAGACTGTGGACCTTGAAGAACTTGGTCGGTCCGGACGCCTTCACATGGAAATCCATATGGGAAGAGCTGAAAGCCAGATAAACGCAAACCACGACCGCGATCGCGATCAGGACCCGGATCATTCCCTTTCCTTGGGCGGCTTCGGCACCCTGAACGGATGGGGGAGGGGCGACCGATTTGGATGGGGATCCAACGGACGCCTTTTTCCTGACGGTTTTTTTACGAGATGCCATGATGCCTCCAGAATTTTAGATTTGAACGGCCACTCGGACCTTAAATACTCACGTCCCTGGGGAAATAGTCCTTGGATAGAACCTTCTGTCCCACCTAGAAACAACCATTTCCATATAAAAACAGAGGATGAAGGGTAATTCCTCTTGAATTTCAAGCTTTCGGGACCGTCCAGTCGATCGTTGAGACTAGAAAGGGACGGTCTAACGTAAAAGCTGGCAAAAAACGATTAAGCCTTTAATTCAAGGCAGTAGCATATATCAACTGGCCTATGACCACCAATAAATTTTCCAATGCGAAGGGTTTAAAAACATCATTTTTCCTTTTTTTAAAGCCAAAAATCGTCCTTCTCCCGGATCGGTCCAAAGGCCATCCCTTTCAAAGATGAGAGTTTACCATAAAATTTCTAACCTTTGCGGTTGCCAGGCTCTCTGGATCAATTCCATTACGGAGAATGGCTAGAATCAGGAATTTTGTTGGCGAGCCTTTGAGGATTCAAGTAAAGTAAACGGGTTTCTTCTCCCCTGAAAACGCCGTTCCAAACGGCCTCTAAAATGCTTTATAGGGGTTTTTCAAGAACTTTTTCCATAAGTCGTCCATCTTCCCCGTTTAAAGGAGTACTGACCATGGCGAAAAAGGCCAACGATCGCAAAAAGGCTTCTTCCGCGAAATCTAAAAAGGGCGTTAAAAAAGCCGGTTCCTTTAAAGTTCCGCCTTTTTTAGCCTATCTAGTTCCGGCCTTCCTCTTTTTAACTGGCCAGTATTTCATGTTCCATTCCTCACCCAAAACCGGAATAACACTTTCCCTATTGGCGGTCCTACTCATCCTGGCCTTGATCAATGGGTTTTCACCCACACTTCCGGGTGTTCCTAAGAGGATCCTTTCCCTCAAGGATGGGGCCTTGGCCCTTTGCGTGGCGGGAGCCTTCGTGTTGGGAGCCATGGGACAAGCCCAGTTGATCCAATCGGACAACCCCCAGACCCTGGCCCCGGGGTTGTGGCTTTATTTTGCCGCCGTGGTATTGCTGGTCATCGGCTTCTGGCCCTGGCGCCGGGAAGGTCTGTCGAGGGAGAAACTCCCGTCCCGCGTGGAGTGGGTGGCTTTCGCCGTCATCATGCTCATCGCCATCTTTTTCCGCACTTATCAGATCAAGGATATCCCGGCCGGGCTTTTCATCGACGAGGGATTCGCCGGGTACGGCGCCCTCAAGGTCCTGCATGAGCATTGGCGCTTCTTTTACATCCCCGAACCCCACCAGCATCCCTCCATGTTCATCTATCTCATCGCCCTCTGGTTCATGGTCCTTTCGCCCACCGCCCTGCATTTCACCCTTTTCTCCGTCTTCATGGGCCTGGCTTCCCTGCCCTTCATCTATTGGACCTACCGCCAGTGGGCCGGTCCCCGGGTAGCCCTGGTCTCCCTTTTCATCCTGAGCGTCATGCGTTGGAACGTCAATTTCACCCGGAATTCCCAGCGAACTGAACTGATGCCCTTCTTCATGTTCTCGTCCATTTCCTTTTTCCTGTATGGCTACCAGAACGGCAAAAGGTGGGCCATCCTCACCTCGGCCGTTTTCCTGGGAGCGGGACTTTATACTTATCAGTCCTATAAGATATTCCCCTTCCTCATCGTCCTCTACGTGGCCTATGAGGCCGTGGCCAACTTCAAGAAGTTCCGGACCAATTGGTTGAGCATCGCCATCGCCGCCGGGATCTTCCTGCTGATCGCCTCCCCCCTGATCTCGCTGATGGTCCAGTGGCGGTCGGTCGGTCCCCGGGAGGACCAGATCTCCATGGTCTCCAAGATCAAGGCCGAACATTCCCTCCAACCCCTTATCCAGAACACCGCCATCACCGCCCTCATGTTCAACCGCCGTGGCGATCCCAACCCCCGTCATAACCTGCAGGACCACCGGATGCTCGACGATGTGACCGGGGTGCTTTTCTTCCTGGGGGTTTTTTACGCCCTGTCACGGGTGAATCGAAGGAAGTATTTCTACGCCCTGGCGGGCCTGGCGGTCATGACCCTGCCCTGCCTTCTTTCCACCGATGCCGCCCACGCCAACCGCATGATGGGCACCACTCCCTTCATTTGTTTCCTGGCCGCTGTCCCGCTGGGCGCCCTTTGGGGCCGGATCCGGGCGTCGTTCAAGGGAAGGGGAGAACTGGTTTTCGCCCTGCTCTTGCTGTTCCCCCTGACGATCATGGCCGTTCAGAACTACAAGACCTACTTCATTGAGCAGGCCAACAACGTCGCCAGCTGGGGCGAATTCTCCACCGCCGAAAGCTTCATCGGAAAGGCCATTGGGGAAAGGGGAGATGGGTACGAATACTATATTTCTCCCCGTTATTTCAATCATTACACCATCAGTTTCCTGGGTTACGCCGAAAAGGACCATATGCATCCTTTGCGGTTCCCCCAATCCCTTTCCCTGGCCGATGTGCCGCCTGGGCGGGGAATGTTCTTCGCCCTGGAACAGGGCCGCACGGGCGTGATGGACGCCTTGAAACAGGTTTTTCCAGGGGGGCACGACGAGTATATTTACAGCCCCGCTAAACAGCCCATCGTTTATTTCTACGTCGTTCCCGCCTCGGAGGTGGATAAAGCCCGGGGATTGAATAGCCAGTCCACCGGCGGAACCATCACCCAGGCTCCCCAATTCCCCAACCTATTGCCGAAAGGACCATTCCATGGGGAACTGGCCGGTTCTCTTTATATAGATGATACCGCCGCCGGGATCGGTACCTACCGTTTCAAGGCCGAAGGAACTGGTTCGATCCAATGGTGGATCGACGGGAAAAGAGTGACTCCTCAAGCCAGCTTCAAGCTTTGCCGGGGCTTTCACCCTGTCCGATTTGTCCTGGATATGCCCAGCAATAAGGGGCCGGAGATCACGGCCACGGTCTCGAACGGGCGCATCCTGCGTCTGGGTCCGTCCAACTTCACCACCCTGACACCTTACCGCGGCTTCAAAGTGTCTTTTTATAACTCCGTGGAGGCGAAGGGGACACCCGCCCTGGTGGAATGGGAACCGGTCATCAATTTCGTGAACGGGAACGACTTCACCTATATGGCCTATCCCCTGACTATCCATTGGTCGGCGGTCCTGAAGGCTCCCGCGACAGGGCTTTATGGTTTCCTGTTCCAATCCACCGGACAGGGTAAATTGATCATCGACCACAAGCAGGTTTTCCCCTCGGCCAATATCATGGGCACCGCTTACCTGGCCAAGGGCAGCCATGTCATGGAGATGGAAGGGTCCATCACAGGCGGCTGGTCCTACGCCAATCTACTCTGGGAAAAACCGGGTGAGAACCGCCTGACAGTCCTGACGCCTGAGGTTTTAGCGGAAGTAAGGTAAGCCAACAAAAAAAGCCCGCGTCCCTTGAGGGGCGCGGGCTTTTTTATTTCAGGATGGAACGTTCGACTAATTCTTGGCGGTGGCGGGCGGAGGCGCCGTATGGAGGGTGAGTATCTCTCCTCCCCGGCCCAACAGGATCCTTCCATCCGATAGCAACGCGATGGAACTGACCCCGGAGATGGGTTCGGTTGGGTGGGCCACATCCACCAGCTTGCCCAACACCTTCCCGTTGTTTTCGAACACCTTCACGAAGTTGCCTTCCGCTCCCACGGCGTAAACCTTGCCCTGGGCATCCAGCGCTACCTTGCCCACCGGCACACCCACATCGTAATTGCGGATGAAAACGCCTTTCGGGTCCAAACATTGGATACGTTGGTTATCCGAATCGGACACGTACAGGTTGCCCTGAGGGTCCACCGCCACCGCGTTGGGGTTGCTGAAATTGCCCTTGCCCGAGCCATGCTGGCCCCAAGCCTTCAGGACGGAACCATCCGGGCCAACGGATACAAGCCGGTGACTTCCCGTGTCGGCGACCACAAAATTCCCGTTATCCCAGGCCAGACCCCGGGGGCCGTAGAAACCTTTGTTGTTGAGGTCCACGTCCGAAAGATGCTTGCCCGAGAGGGTGAACCCCAGGATCAATCCCGACCAGGGTTGGATGACGAAGAGGTCATCTTGGGTGTCGTGAGTAATGCAGGATATCTCCCTTAAGCCTTGGGCTCCCGCGGCCTTCTCATCGATTTGGTTCTTCAGCTGTCCCTGTTGGTCGAATACCAGGATGCGTTTATTGGACTGGTCCGAAACGGCGATATAATCCTTGCCCGCCGTCATGTCCCATGGCCGGAAAGCCCCGCAAGCCTGGGTGTCCCCGCTGAAGGACTGGGTGATCTGGACGTAATAATTGGCCGGCGCGGTCAATTGGCTCATCCCAACGGTCGCCAGTTCGGCCAGAACAATGATGCCGATGATCACGCCCAGCGTGACCAATAGGGTCTTTTTGTTCTTTTTTAGGTTGGCTTTGGAGGCTTTGCCCTTGGAGGCGGCCTTCTTGGCGTTTTTCTTTTTGGCAGTTGCCATGACATCTCCTTAAGTCTTTTTGATATTGGGGGAAAAACAGCCCGGTAAGTTTACCATAATTTATCAGGGGTTTAAGCCAATTTTCCGGGGTTAGAGAGGTCAAAGCCCTGTTTATGGCCTGGAAAAGACCCGCTTCCCGCTCTTCCCGCCCGCTGAACGCTCAACGCAAAACAGTAGCGAACATATAGGTATCCCGCCATTTACCTTTTTGAAAGATGTTCTTTCGTAAGAGGCCCTCGTGTTTCAGCCCGACTCTTTTCATTCCAATTCGAAGGGCTGTTGGTCCCGGAGGACCGATCTTTTGGTTTGGATGGAGACGCTTGGTTGCATATAAGTCCCGAATAATTCTAGGAATAAATCAGCGGCAATTATTCTTCTTTCCCAAAATACACCATAAACCATAGGCCAGGAACCCAGCGCAAGTGGCGAAAGCCTCCCCGGTCGCGGGCTCGCCGGTATTCTCATCCACTGACTCGCAAGCCAAACCATGGTCCATCTTGGAGCGCTTGAGGAAATTCAGTGCCCTTGCCTTTTCTCCCGCCAACAAGCTGTTCACCGCGCTCAAGACCCAGGGATGGGGAGCGTGACCCGATCCCACTTCCTCGAAAGGACACCCCTTGAAGGAATATTTGTTCTCTTCGGAATAGATCCAATCCCTGGTCCTTTTCCAGACCGGAAAGGTTCGCTTGCAGAATCCGTAATGGGGCAGGAGCAGCAAGCTCCCCGGGGGGTCATCGTAAAAGATAGGATCTTCCTTCCCATCCAGGTCCACCGACCAAGCGAACCGTGAACCCTGGGCGCCCTTGGCGATACACCGCTTCAAGATATCCTTTTTCACCCTCACAGCCAGTGTTTCGAACTCGCGCGCCTTCACAGGCTCGCGCCTTTTTCGATAGAGGAACCCCAGGTCCAGCAAGGCCCTCCAGACCAATACGTTGTCGTAGGTCACAATTCTTTGGGGCCAAGGATCGTCCGAGGGTAAAAGCCAGGTTTGATAAAGGTCAAACTTGGGATGTTTCCACTTGGACAGTTCGGTCTGGAACTTTTCCAATCCGGCCAGGGTCTCGGGTTTAAGGAGAAAATCCCTATCATCGGTTTGTTCGATGTAATTCTTGAGCGCGATGACCGGAGCGCAAAGTTCATCCAGCTCGAACCCCGGCTCCAACACTGCGCCCGAAAGGTATCGGCTGTGGACCCCGAAATTCTTGGCCTGTCTGGTAAAAGCGTATTCCAGGACTTTCTTGGCCCAGGGCGGGTCCAGCGAAAGGATGGAGGGAAAGGACCAGAGCAAACTGTCCCGGTCCCAGTAAGCCCCGCTCACATAATAGCGGGGGCTGCGGGAAGTCAGGCAAACCGTTTCTTCCGTATCCAGTGTGACGCCGGTGGCGTAGAAGCGGTTGAAGAAGGCGTTCAGGTTCATCATCCCTTCGACTTCCCGGACCTGGGACTGTCGTCGCCTGTCCGCTAGCCACTGGATGGTCGACGAACGCAGGGTTTCCCCTCCGGTCCTTTGCAATTCCCTCGCGGAGGCGAAAGCGCCGATCTCATCTTGCCCTAAGCCGAAGTAAAAATAACCTGTCCAACTTTCACTCGTCTTGATCTCCCGCGATTGTTGCCACTGAAGGGCCATCGTCTTTCCCTCTTCCATTAGGGTTTCCCGTTCCGAAGGGCTCAAGGTCTGGTCGCCCAACTTGAAAAGGAACCGGCTGGAAAGGTCGGGAGGATAAGGCGCCAGGGAGACCAGGGGCGCGGGACAACGGAATTCGAAGGCCGGCATGTTTTCCCACGTCTTGGAGACCAGGAACCGGTCGCCCCTCAGGGGTTTGGTCACGTTGATGCTGTACAGAAACTGGGACCAGCACAGGTCCACCGATAGGCCGCAAGCGAGGGTCCTAAGGGAAAGGTTGGAAACCCTCATCGAGAGCACAAAACCCCGCTCTCCAACGGGGCAAAAATACAGCCCCTCTACCGCTAGCCTTTCGTCCTTAAAGGAGAACTTCGGAAGCCAATCCCCTTCTCTCTCCCATAAAAGTAGGCCGTCCAAGGATAGTTCCTGGCCGTCCACCGTGATCCGGGGTTTTAAAAATGGCGCGGAACCGCCCGAAAAAGCCAGCAGACCGTTCATCCCCATATGGAGGACATTGATCTGCTCGATGGCCGCGTCCCGGCTCCGGATGGTCGGAAGGGCGACAAACTCGTTACCGGTCGGTAGATAGAACTCTTTCATCGTCCCTTTCCTTAGGATGCCGGATGAAAAACACCCTGCGTCTTCAAGTAATCCAATCCCCTTTTGGCGTCGGGATAATCGGGCTTTAGATCGATGACCTTTTGGAACAGCTCTCCCGACTTCTGGTATTGCCCGATCTCCATATCGGTGATGGCCCAATTGAAGAACGCTTCCGCGTACTGAGGATTCATGGCAGTGGCCCTCTCATACCATTGGGTCGCCTCATATTTTCGGCCCAGATGGTAAAGGGCATTGCCTACGTTATAAGGGTACATGGCGTCGATGTTGTCCCATTCCTGCGCCCAAAGGTACTGTCGGTAGGATTTCTGGTATTCATCCTCTTCCTTCAGAAGCGCTTGGACACCGGACTTGGGCGTGAGCTTGGCCCTGATCTCGTCCCCCCGGTCCTCATAGAA
>CAWHOE010000018.1:0-12672 GCA_963830915.1 candidate division FCPU426 bacterium | reverse complement strand
AGGGTTCCATCGGGGACTTCCCCGGCAGGACGCGGCTCCTCCTCCGGCTAGTGTTTCGACCGACCCGGGAAAAAGACGGACGTGGTCTTCGGAAAGGGGACCATGGACCTGACGGACCTGGTCCTCAAGGATCAGGATATCGTAGTGGAATCCAACACGGTCTTTGGCGAGACGATCATCAAGATCAAGGCGGATACCCCGGCCCTGGTCAGGACCAGTTCGGCCTTCGGGGAGGCCCGTCTGCCGGATGGAAGCTCCTCGGCCCTCGGGACCTATATCTATAAGACCAAGGCCTATCAGGAAGGCAAACCCAGGCTGATCGTGAACGCCAATGTGGTTTTCGGCGCCATGGAAGTGGTGGAAGAAACCTCCCGGAAATAGATCCAGTCCGAGAGGTTCTTTTTCTCCTTCAGGGAGCGGTCTTGTCCAACGAAGCCTGGAAGGGCGAGGCGGGCAGTCCTTCCTTGTTGAAAAGGTCGCATATCGGATTATCGGCCCAGGCGTAGCGGACCCGGGCGGGTTCCTTCACGTCATCGCTCCCGAATCTCGACCTTGTTTTTATGGATGCGGGCTTTCGCCCAGTGGTAGGGTCCATCCGCTCCCGCCACCGCGAACCCCTGAAGCTCATCCCCCCCGCTTTTCAGCCCTCCCCCGATGTTATCGAAGCTCAAGACCAGCTTGCCGTCGACCGCCTTCATCGACCGGAACACCGGGCCTGAAGCCACAACCTTCTTTCCATAGACCAGTTTCAAGGCGGCCAGAGACAAGCGTCTGCCCACCTCGGTCTTATTCCTGGGATGGATGTTGTCGGGGTCCCCCAAATCGATGGTGGTGATCATTCCCGTGTTAGGCTGATCCAGGGTTTGAAGCTGGGCTTCCCTCAATTCCGCCCAGGAACTCTCACTCGGTTGGGGTTGGGTTTTCATGAAGTTGGGAAGCTGGACGATCAGGAACGGGAAATCCCCCTCATTCCAGGCCTGACGCCAGCTCTTGATCATGGCGGAAAGCAGGGAATGGTATTGGTACGGTCTTCCTGTGTTGGATTCCCCCTGGTACCAGATCACGCCCCGGATGGGTAAGGAAGTCAGGGGAGCGATCATCCCGTTATAAGCCAGGGACAGGAAATCGGGCCAGTAGGAGACATGGATGGAATAGGTCATGACACTGATCTGGTCCTGGGTGAACGGTTTGGGGACTCCCCATCCGCCTTGATGGAGCGCCTGGATAGGGATCTGGTAGAGTTTCCAATCGGAAGTCAGTGTCAAGGCGTCCGAGGCGTAATAATCGTAATCGGTGATGGAAGGCTGTCCCAAGGCGATGGAGAAGGAAGCGTTCCCCTTGGCCCAGAACTCGATGGAGCCATAGCCGGTCAGGTCGATCCCTTTGGGATCGGTGGACAGGGGCGTGGTGATGCCTCCCCAAGCCCCTCCTTGCAGGACCCCGGTATAACGGCCCGCGGGGCCATTTCCCGAATGGGCTTGTCCTGTCAGCGTGTAGGTCCCGGTGGACCCGGGTTTTTCCGAATGAGCCCAACCCGTTCCCAAGTCCTTGGGATTGCCCGGTGTCTTGACCGCCCCTAACTCAATGGTGGCCGGGGCGGACTTGCCGTCCTTGGGGATCAACCGGATGTCGGATAATTGAAGGTCGTAATCCATCCCTTGGGTCCAGATCTTCTTCTGGTCCTCATTCTTCTTGTCCCACTGGGTCAGCATGTCCGCCAAGGCCGGGTCTTGTTCGAGGGCCTGGCGGGGGGTCCATGTCTCGGCGGGGGTCCCTCCCCAGTCGCTGGCGATCAAACCGAAGGGCACCTTCAAGGTTTTATGGAGGTTTTTTCCGAAGTGGTAAGCCACGGCGGAAAAATCAGGGACAGACTCGGGGGTACAGATTTTCCAGGTCCCCTTGAGGTCCTGGGCGGGGTTCTGATTCACGGCTTTCTCCACGGTGAAAAGCCGGATTTGGGGATATTGGGCCTGGGGGATCTGTTGAGCCGCGTCATGGGTGTTGTGCATGGGGAATTCCATGTTGGACTGGCCCGAGGCCACCCAGACTTCCCCCGCGAGGATGTCGGTCAAGGTGACGGAGGAGGACCCGTTCAGGATCAGGTCATAGGGTCCCCCGCTTTTCATCGGGGGAAGGGTCAGCTTCCATTGGTCCTGCGCGTCCGCCGTGACCGAGGCGGAATTCCCACCCAAGGCCGCGGTGACGGTCTGACCCGCCTTATCCCAACCCCATAGGATGACCGGTTTATCCTGTTGAAGGACCATATGGTCTCCCAGGATGGCCGGGAGTTTGAACTGCGCCGAAGCGGACGCGGTGATCAAGCATAAAGCGGTCGTCAGGAACAAGTTCCGTGGTTTCAAAGAGGCCTCCGGGTTATTGCCGCGGGACTGGGGAATTCTTCCCGCGGGAAAGGATGGGTTTCATCCTACCCCCGGAGACGCGAAACGCAAAGCCGGTAATCAGGTTCGGAAAAACGTTTTTTCGGCCTTCGGGTCAAAGACCGAAATGCATCAGGGCCATGCAGGCCAGGATCAGGACCACCGAGACCATCGGGATCAGATTGATCCTTTGGACGATCTTCTGGGCGTCCGTGGAATACCGGTCCCCGTCCCAGACCTTCCGCAATAACAATGGTCCGATCTTGGGGCCGTGGATGAGCATGGTCAGGGTCAAGACCAGGGCGACCAGGAAGGTCAGTCCATAGGGCGTTTCCAGGGACTCCAAGGAATGGATGGGCCCAAAAACCGTTCCCCGGACGATCCCCAACAGGAAGGTCATCCCGCCGGATGAGGCCATCAGGACCCGGATGGGTTTGAGGCCGCCTTCATAGAAAGCCCTGGCTTCCGCCGGGGGGCGCCTGAGAATGGCCGGCCATAGGACGAAATACAGGAGTACCGTTCCCCCCAACAGGATCGAACCGAACAACACGTGCAGGAATTGAACAAGCAACAGACCGATATTAGTCATGAAAGACCTCCCCGCGGAATTCACAAGTCTTGAACCAGCGAAATGATACAGGGAGGGAAGGTAAAAATAAAAGGGAGTCAGAGGACGGTCAGTGTTTTCCCTTTCCCCAGACCCCGTCCAGATATTGGTCCCGCCCCGAGTTGGCGTGGTAGAGGTCGTAATGGAAGGGGTTTTTCTTGTAGTAGTCCTGGTGGTAATCCTCAGCGGGGAAGAAGGAAACATATTTCTTGATGGGAACCAGGATGGGTTTGTCGAACCGGCCCGAATGGTCCAACTCCGTCCGGGATTCTCGGCCAGTTTCCTCTGGGACTCATTATGGTAAAAGACGGCGGCCCGGTATTGGGGTCCCCGGTCCACGAACTGGCCGTTGGGGTCGATCGGGTTGATCTGTTTCCAGAAAACATCCACCAGTTCGGCGTAAGTGATCCGGGAGGGGTCATAAGTGACCTGGACGCCCTCGGTATAGCCCTTTTCGGCGTAATCCTCATAGGTGGGGTTAGGGCCGGTGCCGTCCGTGTATCCCGCCGTGACCTTCAGGACGCCCTTGAGCTTCTCGAAGGGCGGGGTCATGCACCAGAAACAGCCGCCCGCGAAGGTGGCTGTCTCGGTTTTAGGAAGGCAAAGAGCGGCGACGGTAAAAGAGAAGAGCAGGCTGATCAGGATGATTTGAACGGAGGGTTTCACTTAGGTTCCTTTCCCCGGCTGAACCCATCTTGGCCTAAAAGACCGATGGGTTGCAATCGGGGAAAGGAAGATTCGGGACGATTATTTAATTAGCGTAAAAGATCAAGGCGAACCCGGCGTCAAACCCGGTGAAATCCAAGGTCGTGTTCTTCACGCCGCTGTTGCCGATATTGGATAGGTCGGTCGCGTGGACCGAGCCGTCCGAGAAGTTGGCCAGTCCGTCATTGGCGGTGGCTCCCGTGTCCGGATTGGTCACCGTTCCCTGGTAGTTGGTGATCTTGGCGTAACGGCCCCTGGCGAACAGGGAGATCCCGAAGCGGCGATTGATGGCGAATTCCCTTCCGAGGCCGATCTGGAAACCCACCGCTCCGCTGTTCAAGTCCCCGTAAAAGTGGTCGTTGTATCCGGCGCCATAAAGATTGTTGTAGCTGTAATTGTCCTCCACGTGCACGACCGAGTAGTAATAACCCACTCCGGCGCTCAGGAAGAACCTGCCGTCGTGGTCGGGAAGGAAGAGGTAATAATCGAGTGTCAGTGGAACGACATAAGGGGCGATCGTCTCGGTCTCGAAGTCGGAAGCGTAGGTGACGCTCGCGTTCTGCAGGTTCAGGTTGTTCTGGTATTGGTTGGGCTGAAGGTAACCCACGCCGATCGCCAGGCCGTTATTGGGATTCAGGAGGAACCCCAGCTCGAACCTAAAGCCCATGCCGCTGTTGTCGGCCATGGCCGAACCAGTCCCGTTATTGTCAGCGATAAAGGTGTTTTGGGCTGTGGCGCTGTCGAAGAGTTCGGTCAGAACGGAGTAACCATAACTGACTTCCAGCTTGCTCCAGAGGCGGGCACGGTCGATCGGGTTCAATCCATATCCCCCGCTCTTGGCCGTATGGTAAGCATTGTTGTTGGGTGTCGTATTCATCGATTCTTCCTGGTCGACCCGAGCTGGGGGAGCGGAAGGGGCGGTTGCGGGAATGGATGGGTGGTCCTGGGATAAGGCGTTGGTTTGGTCATTGGCGGGGGAAGCGGCGGCTGAGGAGGCGGCGCCCGTGGAGCCGCTCAAATTCTCCACCAAGACCTTCAAGGTGCTGTTGTCCGGATTGATCTGCAGGCTCTTCTGGTAAGCGTCCAAGGCCTGGGATGGCTCATTGAGCTTCATATAGCTATCGCCCAAGGATTCGTAGGCTTTCCAATCGTTCGGGTCGGTCTGGACCGCGGTGGAGAAATAGTCCGCCGCCTTGGCGTATAGGCCCTTCTGGAATAGGGCGTTGCCCATATCCTCGTAATCTTGCGCGGTGGAAGCCGCGGCGGCCAAGGCCGGCCAGGATAGGATCGAACACAACAAAAGGGTGAAGGTTGTTTTTTTCATGTTATTACCTCTCTTCTCATTTTGACGATTAAACATCCAAAAACGTTTCGGCGGGAGATAAAAAAACGATGATATCGGTCAATTGTCGATAAAAAACCAGTAAGCTCCTTTTATAACTGGGCCAGTTTGGCCTGAGCCTGGGCGTTTCCCGGTTCCAGCTCCAGGATCCTTTCATAACAGGCCTTGGCCTGGTCTTTCAAGCCCAGACGGTTATAGGTTGAGGCCAGGTTGTAATAGATCTCGTAATATTTGCCCTGGGAACGGCGGAGGGCCTCCAGGAAAAACCCTTTCGCTCCCTCGTAGTCATTGATCTCGTAAGCGTAAGACCCCAGCCTCATCAGGGGCATGGGATAGGCCTGGGGCAGGATGAATCCCGCGAACCAGTCGTTCAAAACATTCCGGTGAAAATCAGGAAGGCCCTGGGCCGATGGCTCGGGCGGGATGCCCCAAACAGGAAGGATGTCCTTGGGGAATATCTCCGGCAAGGCCGGGGCGGTGCCCTTGGCGGCGTAGAGAGCGGCCACGTCATCCAGGTAGATCAACCGCCAGCCCGGCATGCGTTGGAGCTGCATGGTCCATGGGATCCCCATCATGTGGTCATAGAGGATCAGTTTGATATTGTATTTGTCCACCAGCCGGGACAATCCGCCCGCCGCGTAACTGCTCTCGTACTCGGTGAACAGGGCCTCCTGGATGACCTCCTGACGTCCGTCGATGAAGACGGGCTGTCCGGTTTTCCATTCGATCCATCCCCCGAAGGCCGGGTCGTTCAAGAGCTGGTCCTTCAAATGGTTTTGTTCCATGAAATCCAAGGCCTTGAACGGGAAGCGCTCCCCATCCATCCCCAAGCCCACGTGATCGACCCTTCGGTCGGAAACGTAATAGGCCTGGGTCGCGACCCTGGCGCAGAATAAAAGGGCAGCCAAGAGGGTCACCCAGGGGATGAGTTCCATGGCGGCGAAAAATTCCGTCAATGACCTGGCCTTTTCCTTGAGGATGGCCACCAGTTCGCCCGCCGAGGCGGCCGCGATGGGAAGGACGACCCAGAAGAAAAGGGGAACGTTCCGGATGGATGCCGCCGATAGCATGAAAAAGCCCGTGGTCAAAAGGATCTGGTGGAATTTCCTTCTCCTCAAGGTGGACAGGATGACCAACAGCATCACGATGGCGATGACCCGGTAGGTGTAAAGGGGAATGACGGGGAAAAATGGCACGTCGGACGCGTGAATGATGGACCAGGGCGATTGAAGCTCGGAAATGTTCTTCTTGAAGACGCTGGAGGCGTCCAGGCGGGTAAGCAATAGGAAAGGGAAAGCCATGCCCTTGAGGAAATAGGGGTTCAAGGCGGAAGCCGCCACGGAAAGAAGAGAAACTTTCAGGAGGGGTTTGTCCCATCGACGGTTATGGAAGAGGCCGGACAGAAGATAAGCCCCCATGACCACCCAGCCCAGGACAAATAGCCCCTCGATGTTCGCCCAAAGGCATTGGATCGGGGGAGAAGAAAAAGAAAGTTCGCTCGCTTGGTCCAGCGGGAATCCAATACCAGCAGGGTGACGGCCAACAGCACCCAGGAAACCATCTCAGGCCTGATGATGAACCTTATCTCCAGGCACAGGACCGAGGGAAGGACCAGAAAGAAAAGGGCCCAGTCGGGACAACCGGTCCTTCGCATGCGCCAGACCGTCAGGGAAAAAACGGTCAGGATCAAAAGGATGTTCATGACCGACAGGCCCGCGTAACCGGTCAGACCGAAGAGCAGATAGATCCCCACCTGATAGAGCCAGTGGAGGTCGATATAGTCGTTCTGGTTGACCGTGTAGGTGAAGGTGTCCTTGGAGGGAAAGGCGTGGTTCTGGAGGATCCATTGACCGGCCCTTAGATGGAATCCCAGGTCATAGTCCACATCCTTTCGGCAGGCGAAAAGAATGAGCAGTAGGAAACAAGCGCCCAGGGCCAAAAACCAAGGATTTAAATGGAAGCTCGAGCGGACGGACGGTTCAGGGGTAGAAGGCTGGTCGGGCTGAAGGGTTGGTTCCACGAAAAGAGGACGGCGTCAGTTCAGGAAGGGTCGTAAGAAAGGACCTTCTTGAAATCCTGTAAGTCGGCCATTTGGACCACGGGAAGGGACGTATCCTGGGCCTGGTTGTGGGAAGTCTCGAAGTCGGTGAACTTACTGGCTTCCGGCCCTTCCGAAAAGGACAGGTCAAGCTTCTGGCGCGCGGGCGCGGGAAACTCCGGGTACTCGTAAGGGCTGGCGTCTTCCGGTTTGGCGAATGCGTTCATGGGCGTCATTTTACAGCCTGACCCGAAAAGAGGGAACCTTTTATTCTTCGGATCAAAAGGTCTACAATGAAATCGACAGTTCTATGGGTTTAATGGTTCAACCATGGAAGGAAGGGGAGCGTCATGAGCGTCACAACCGCCGCCAAACATCTATCCGATAATGAGAGGGAATCCCTGGAAGTGGCCGAAGGGGCCAGGGAAACCGAGTGGAAACAGCCCAGTTTTGTCGCCGAACTCTTCATGGGAAGGTTCCGGGAAGACCTGATCTCGCCTTACCCCGAGCAGTCGCCTGAGGATAAAAAGATCGGCGACGAGTTCATGCGCCGGGTGGAGACATTCCTCAAGGAAAACCTCGATCCGGACGAGGTGGACAAGACCGGCATCCTTCCCCCCTCCGTCATCGATGGCCTGGCCAAGCTGGGCTGTTGGGGCATGAAGATCCCCAAGGAATACGGCGGACTAGGCCTCTCCCAGATCAACTACAACCGCGCGGTGGCCCTGGTGGCTTCCTATTGCGGGTCCACGGCGGTGTGGCTCTCGGCCCACCAATCCATCGGCGTTCCCCAGCCCCTCAAGCTTTTCGGCACCGAGGAGCAAAAGAAAAAGTATTTCCCCCTATTCGCCAAGGGCGCCATCTCGGCCTTCGCCCTGACCGAACCGGGGGTCGGGTCGGACCCGGCCAGGATGATGGCCACCGCCGAGCCTTCCATGGACGGCAAGACCTGGTTCATCACCGGCGACAAACTTTGGTGCACCAACGGCCTGGTGGCCGACGTGATGGTGGTCATGGCCAAGACGCCTTCCAAGATGGTGAACGGAAAAGAAAAACGCCAGATCACGGCTTTCATCGTGGAAAAGGGGATGCCGGGCATCGAGTACGTGAGCCGCTGCGACTTCATGGGCATTCGGGCCATCCAGAACGGGCTCATCCGTTTCAATAACGTAAAGGTGCCTTCCGAGAACATCCTTTGGGGAGAAGGGTCTGGGTTTGAAGCTGGCCCTCATCACCTTGAACACCGGGCGCCTGACACTGCCGGCGGCCTCGGCGGGCATGAGCAAGCAGGCCCTGCAGATCGCCCGCAACTGGGGTAAGGAAAGGGTGCAATGGGGCGCGCCCATCGGCAAGCATGAGCCTGGCGCCGCCAGGATATCCTACATGGCGGCCTCGACCTTACGCCCAGGAATCCATGACCTATTACGCCTCGGCGTTGGTGGACCGGGGCGGGGCGGATATAAGGCTGGAAGCCGCCATGGCCAAGCTGTTCTGTACCGAGGCCTCCTGGAAGATCATGGACGACCTGATGCAGTTGAGGGGAGGACGGGGTTACGAGACCGCCCCATCCTTGCGGGGCCGGGGCGAGAAGGGCTAGGCGGTGGAGCGCATGATGCGCGATTCCCGCATCAACCGCATCATCGAGGGAACCACCGAGATCCAGCATCTCTTCATCGCCCGGGAGGCGCTGGACAAGCACATGAGGCTGGCGGGGGACCTGCTGGACCCCAAGAGTCCTATGGGAAACAAGGTCAAGGCCTTGCTCCGGTGCGCGCTTTTCTATCCCTTCTGGTACTTAAAGCTCTGGCTTCCCACGGGGGTCTGGCCCAGGTTTATCGGTTACGGGTCCCTGGCCCGTCATGTCCGCTTTGTGGAGAGAACTTCCCGCAAGGTGGCCCGCACCCTATTCCATCAGATGATCAAGTTCGGGCCCAAGCTGGAAAGACGCCAGTTGATCCTGGGTCGTCTGGTCGAGGTGGCGACCGAATTGTTCGCCATGATGGCTTCCTGCGCCAAAGCCCAGTCCTTGTTGAAACAAAACCCCTCGGACCTGACGCCAGTCGAATTGGCCGAAACTTTCTGCCGCCAGGCCCGGTTGCGTATCCATCAGCATTTCGACGGGGTTTGCTGTAACACCGATAGGCACGATACCAAGGTGTCCCTGAAGGCCATGGAAGGCGGGTATGAGTGGCTGGAACAGGGGATCATCGTGGATGATGGGTTAGGCTTCAAAGGTAAGAAATAATCTTTACGAAGGCGGAATATCTTGAGGCTCCGGCCAGGCGATATAACTGATATAGCGGAAATTTCCCGTATCTATTTCAAGACCTGGCAGGAAACCTATCTTGGCTTGGTGCCAGATCCATTCCTGAAAGGCATGACGCTGGAGGCCGCCCATCAGATATTCCTGAACGGATTCCAAACCCAGGGCTTCGATTTTTTTGTGAGAGTGATCGAAAATCCGGAAGGCGGGCTCGCCGGTTACCTGGACGCGGGTAAGGATCGCTCAAGCATCCAGAAGGGTTTAGGCGAGATATACGGACTCTATCTCATGAAAGAGCACCAACGCCAGGGATTTGGGGAAGTCCTGTTCCGTTCGGCGGTGGAGCAATTCCAAGCCCTGGGGATGTCCGCTTTCCGGACCTGGGTCCTGGACCGAAGCCCCTTCCGCGCTTTTTATGAAAAAAGGGGTGGGGTTTTGCAGCCTGACCAGCAGGTTCTCACGGTAGCTGGGACCAGCATCCAGTTGGTTTCCTACCGATGGGAAATAGCCCAGAAATCCCTGATCCCATGATCGTTATCCGCCCCGCCCAGATCCAAGACGCCCCAAAGATCGCCAGGGTCCATATCGAGAGCTGGAAAACGACCTATCGGGGGATCGTTCCTGACGCTTTCCTTGAAAGCCTGGACCCCGCCACAAGGGCCAAACAGTTCGCGGAGGAGTTGATAGCTGCCTCCCCGGATAGATTCATTTTTGTCGGGGAGGACGAGCGGAGGGAACTGGTCGGCTTCGTCAGCGGGGGCAAGGAACGAAAGGGCTTGGAACCGGGAACGGGCGAGCTTTACGCCATCTACCTGTTGAAGGAACGCCAACGCCAGGGGAACGGGAAGAGGTTATTGAAAGCTTGTTCGGATGAGTTGAAAAGGCGTGGATACGGAAAGATGGTCCTTTTTACGATGGAAGAGAACGCCTACAAGGGATTTTATGAGTCCGTGGGGGGTGTCCTGGAACCCTGCGACCAAGGGGTGGAAATCGGCGGGCAGCAATTCAAACTGCTGAAATATGCTTGGAATATATAGAAACTGAAAACGCCTCTTGCCCTGAATTAGCCTTCCTCCAGCTCTCCCCCCACCCTTTTGACCAGAGTCTGGTCAAAATTGGAAGATCCCAGCCCTGGGTGGTACCGCCTTTGATCAGAGTCTGATCAAAATTGGCAGGTAGCCGGTCACCGGGGAAATTAATTGGCAGGTGGCTGGTCATCGATGACCAAAACCCCTGTTATCGGTGACAAAGGGGCCCTTTATCGTTGACCAAGGTCGGTCATCAGTGACCAAATCCCTGGTCATCGATAACATTAATTGGCAGGTAGCCGGTCGCCGGTGACAATAATTGGCAAGTGCCAGCCATAAACCCATCCATCTGAAAGGCCGGATCACCCATCGGAAGGTCCTCGGAAGCCATCGGACGTCCATCGGAAAGGCCGGTTCACCCATCGGAAGACCCTCGGAAGTTCATCGGAAAGGGCGTGTGCCCATCGGAAGCGGTGTTTCCGGCCATCGGAAAGGCCAAGCCACCCACCGGAAGGGGGTTTTCTGGCCACCGGAAAGATCAGGTGCCCACCGGCATGTCCACCGGCATTTTAGGGGTATCCCCATTGTCTCAGCCCGGTTACCGGTCAAAATCCAGCCCCATCAACCCGGGTGGGGGTGTAATCTAGGTCATCCTCTATATAGCTGTTAGCCGGGAGGTGCTCTATGGTCCGGTCGCTTTATTTTTGGGCTTTTCCAATCCTGCTGTTGTCGTTCATCGAAATATTTCCGATCGCCTGCGGTAACACCCCGACCGCTCCCGCCGCCACTCCGACGCCGGTCCCCGTTATTACCCCCACCTATACCGCGACCGCCTGCCTGAGCTGTACCGCCACCTGGACGGCCACGGCGACCTCCACTTCCAGCCCCACTGCAAGCCCTACCAGCACTTTCACCGGGACACCCACCTCGTCGCCCACCATTACCGCCACCCCGACACCTACCAGCCCTATCGAATGGTACAACGCCTACATCACACGCTCTGGTACCAGCGTCACAGGCGGGGTGAATTTGAGGGTCTATACCACGCCTGAAGCAGTGGCTACGGTCAGCGAGATCAGCTCCGCGGGACAGACCTACTTCACCTACGCGGGAAATACAAGCCTGGGTGGAAATACCTACGCATCCTATACCGCTTCCGGGTTTACCTACATACCGGGGTTCATCTATACCCTCCAGACGGTCACTTCCGCCGGGACCGCCTGGTTTCAAACTACCGCCCCAGGGGAGATCACGGTCAATTCGGCTGGGACCACGGCCACCTGGGGTTGGGAGGGGAACGGGGACTTCTTGAACGTTTACGATAATTCCTCGAATCTGCTTTTTACGACCTATGGCTCCATCCCCGATCTGGTTTCACCCTATAGCATCCCGTCCGGCGCCTATACCCTTGGGTCAGGAACCTATAAGGTCCTGGTGAATTGTGTCCAATCCCAAGCGGCCTACAACGCCCAAACCGTGAATGTTCCCTCTATCCAGGATATCCAAACGCAAACGGTGACGAGGTAATGCCAGATTTTGGTACACAAGATGCTGTTGAATAGTTCTAAAACAAATTTTTCATGATGGGATGGCATATGAAAAACATTTCTTGGAAATACCTATTTGCTTTCGTCTTTTTTACCTGGGGGACCACAGCGTGGGGGCAGGTAAATTACCTTCCGGACGGCTACCGATTAAAGCTCGACGCCAACGGCAATGTACCACCTGATTTTTGGTCATATGAAATACCCTTTAATCCAGTAACGGAGTCTGTGACATTTATCGACACTCACGTGGACTTGCCGAAACAGCAGAAAATCGATTTAGAATCTGAAAAAGATGACGTTGATGATGGCGGTAACCCGGCGCAATACAGACAGGATAAAAAGAAAATCAATGATTTGATCCAAGCCCTCATCCATGGTGGGGTTGGTTTGGAAGACGATGAGCGTACTGGCAGAACCGTAGAAGTAAATGTCGCTGAATTTGATGTGCGCAAGATTGGAAATAGTGATCTTTATGTTTGGAACATCGGTGACCTAAGTTTCTTTGTTAATCCTATAAAGCCGACCCAAGTGATCCCTCTTGACCTTGAAAACGATAATGATTCGGAGAGAACGCTTGATTCTGCCGAGGCACAAACTCTCTCGCCGAATGTTTATCGAATCTTTTGCGATATTGGTGGCCGTGGCAACGGTTGCGCAGCTGGAACCTTGAGGTGGCTGACGGTCATTGATATCGATTTTACCCATTCAACCTGGGTGAAAACCGATTTTCGAAATGTTTCTTATGCTGCAGACCTCAACAAGGA
>CAWHOE010000017.1:0-38957 GCA_963830915.1 candidate division FCPU426 bacterium | reverse complement strand
GAGGCCCGTCCCCTGGATTGCTCGATGTATCCCGCGGTGGTCATGCATGGTACGGACCGCCAGAAAGTGTTTCTGGGGGCGGACACGAAGTGCCCGGCCCTGTCGCGATCGGAAGTGGTCGCGAAGCTTCAAAATTATCTGAATTTGATTCAGCGATACTTGGAAAGCACAACCCTGTTGTCCCTCATTCGAAATTATCCTCACTTTATTAGCGAATTTCAGGAAGAGGTTGTGGAGGTGCGTGAGCTGTCGCTGGGAAAGGCTTAATAAATGGTCGCCACTTTGCAAAAACTCGCACCGCCTCGGGCGATGCGGTGGGTGACTCGTTGGAGATGGATCTCGATCGTTTCGTTCGCAGTGGGTATCGCCGTTCTGATGCTGTTGCCTTATTGGTTCTTGAAGATCATCGTGGCGGTTCCCTTGTTAGGCTTCGGTTTTTGGAGTTACACCGTCGCCAGACACAGGGGCCGGATCGTGGGCGAGGGGTCGGAGGGCGAGGCTATGGTGGCCAAGGTCCTCGACAACATGCAGATGGATGCCCGGGTGCTTCACTCGGTCCAGTTCCAATCCGGGGATAAGGCCCGGGAGTTGGACCATCTACTGATCACCAACAACACCCTGTTCGTCATCGAAACCAAGTATCTAAGGGGCCGGATCGCCGGCGAGGTTTTGGACCGGGAATGGACCCTTCACAAGAGGGCCCGCAAGACCCGTTCCCGCTATAAGCGGGGTTTCTACAACCCGCTCAAGCAAGTCGCCACCCAGATCTACCACTTGCGCAGTCATCTGGAAGCCAACCTGCCTCCCCGCTGGGCCCAGGAATGTTCCCAGATCTGGATCCAAGGCGTGGTGGTTTTCGCCCATCCGCAAGGGGACGCCTCGGCCGTGGTCAATCATGAGCATGGCGTGGTGGAACTGCCTAACCTACCCCAGTACCTGGCCAATTACCGGCCGCCCTCCCGGGCGCATCGTTTGAGCTATGGTCTGCGCCGGGAAATCGCCCGAGTTTTGACGGGTAAGTAACCGAACAAAAGCCGCGGGTTCTCCAGGACATTAGCGGAAGAAAATGACCGCCTTTACCCTGACGAACCGCGGCTTCCTTATTTTAGGACCAAAACTTGCCAGCCCATCCCATTCCACATCACGCCTTCTTTGACCAAGTTGAACCCCTTGAGAATTGTTTTGAAAAAGCGTCGGAGTTCTTTCATCCCTCGACCGCCCTTTCGAACTCCCTCCCTTTCTTCCAAATGTGGCGGGATGAGTTCACTTTCTCGTTCGCGTCCAAAAGAACCACTCGATTCATTTTGGCCCATTACGACAAGTATGTTTATCTTCCGACCGTCCCTCGCCCTTTCGACGCTCGAACCGTTATGGAAGCCTTTGAGTATATGAAAAGGGTGAACGGTCCAGGCCCAGGAATTTCCCGGATCGAGGGTTTGACCAGCGAGCAGGTCGATCAGGCTCGGTCCTGGGGTCATCCTGTTCGGCCGACCCTAACTGAGTATCTTTATGACCGCTCGAACCTGGCTGGACTTCACGGGGATCCTTACCGGGCCAAAAGGGCCGACATCAACCATCTTTTAAAGGAACATTCCGTTCTTTTCCGCCCCTATCGCGCTTCGGACTTGAAAGCCTGTGGCGACCTGTTCGAACTTTGGAAGAACCAGCGCCTTCCCGGCCTGAAAGGACAGATGGGGGAAAAAATGATCCTCTCCTCCCAAAAAGCCCATTTCCGGGCGCTTCTGGAAGGGGAGTCCATGGGCATGGACATCTGGGTGGTCCTCCTGAAGGACCGCATAGCGGCCTATTCGGCGGGAGTCCCCTTGAACCCCGAGACCTACGGGGTCTTCTTGGAAGTGACCGACTTGACGGTCAAGGGTTTGTCCGCTTATATATTCACGAATCTCTGCCGCATGATAGGATCCTTTCCGAGGATCAATACGGGCGACGCGGAAGGTTTGCCCCGTTTAGCCGAGTCCAAAGAGCACTGGCATCCGGCTGAGCGGTTGACGATATTCGCTATTGACCCTAAACCATAAAGAAGGAAAACCGATGGCATCCCGAATCAAGATCAAGTTCAAGAAAAACAATATGAGCCGACTGAAAAAACGCCGGACCTCTAAGACCCAGGCTCAGAACATCGCCAACGCCAAACCCTCCCACCGGGTCCGAGTGGACTGGCATCAGTATTTCATGAACATCGCTTCCGAGGTCGCCACCCGTTCCACCTGCGACCGCAAACATGTGGGTGCCGTCATCGTCAGGGACAAGACCATCCTTTCCACGGGATACAACGGAAGCGTCCGGGGACTGCCCCACTGTGATGACCAGGGGCACATGATGGAGGATGGGCATTGCGTGGCCACCATCCACGCCGAAGCGAACGCCATCATCCAGGCGGCCCGCAACGGGGTGCGTCTGGAAGGGGCGGAGATTCTACGTGACCGCCTCACCCTGCTGGAACTGTTTCAAGATGGTGGCCAATGTGGGCCTCAAGTCCATTTATTACGGGGAGTTCTACCGGGATGATCGTATCTTTGACGCGGCTAAAAAACTGCGGATGATCATCACTCAGATCAAAGCTCAAAAAACCAGTTGAAGGGCTTCGCGGGCATAGAACTTCAATGGCGCGGTTAATCCCCACTTCTTTTCCTCATCTTGTGATCCACAGTTTCAAGAAAGAGGATTTGAATCGTGACGAAGTGACAATTAATTGAACCCGGTCACGGACGCAAGGGGAAAAAGACCCTGGATTCTCAATCCCACCTCTGGAGCGTGAGCTTAAAATTCATGAAATGTTCCCTTGGAAACACACTTTTCAGAAAAAACTATGACTCATTGGATCAAAGGCAAGATAGGATACCCGTACACCATTGTTTCAGTTGTGCCAAGGAGGAATTTGGGTACAATGATGGCCCTATCCGTCCCCTTGGAATGGATCGTGGCGGACGAAGACAGGGGGAGGGTTAGTCCTAATTGGTAAGGCAGTGGACTTGAAATCCACCGGGGGAAACCCCTTGCAGGTTCGAGTCCTGCACCCTCCGCCAATTATTTTAAAACTTTAAATTAATTTGCTTAACGCACGGAGAGGTGGCCGAGCGGCTTTCGCCCTTTCAAGGAAAGGGCCGGACGAAATGCTCGATAAAGAATAAAATTTTTCGGACAGTTGATTTCGTCCAGGCGATCCACCTGATGGGTCCACACTGGAAAATCAATGACTGGACGCACGGAGAGGTGGCCGAGCGGCTTAAGGCGACGGTTTGCTAAACCGTTGGAGGGTTAACACCCTCTCGAGGGTTCGAATCCCTCCCTCTCCGCCATATTTCGATTTTAAACGTCAAAACATCGTGTATTTGGTAGGTTTCTTTTAATAACCCATCTATCCCTTTACCCCCCAAAATCTATTTTTTGAGTCTTTTTTCTTTAGAAAAATTTGTTTTCCTTCCACCATTCGCTTCGACTTGTTAAAATGAATTTAACATTGATTAGCGCACTGGAGACACCTTTGAATATCTCATTTCAACGCACCGCTTTTCTCATCCTGTTAGGAGCCGCCTTGGTATGTTTGCCCGCCTGCGGCAGCAAGTCCGAAGTCCGAAGTGAGAAAGCCAATGAAACTGTCCTCAACGCCGAAGTAACTCCGACCGCCACCGTCGCTCCGATCACCGATATCGGGATGCCTGCCGATAATGGATCCGCTCCCAAACGAACCATCGTGGAGAAGATCCATCGGTCCAATGTGAACAAAACCACCAAGATCACCGTCACCTCGACAGCCACCGCTTCCACCCCCAGCGCCACCACCCCTGTGGTCACCGCTACTGATAACAACGCCAACCAAACCCCGATGGAAACATCCGTCCCGATCAAGAAGAAGAACGGCTCCCATTGGTTCTTGTGGTTCCTGGTCCTTGTGGCTTTAGCCGTGGCTGGTTGGTACTTCTGGTCCAAATACCAGGAGAACTCCGACCATCCTGACCAACCCAAGCCTCCGGTCGGCGGACTTTCTCCAGTCAGCGGCTTCACCGGAAGGAAAGGTCGCGTCCTGGAAGAAAAGGTTTCCAAGCCCTCCATTTGGTCCAAGAAACTTTTCTGATCCCCAAGAAAAGATGACCGATGCCCGTTCTCGTAGAGCCTGAACGTTATCTGGAGATCCTCCAGCCTGACCGCTGTCCCCTCTGTTTCCTCGTGCAGAATTATATCCAAGGACATATGCGTTCCCTACTGGATGAATGCGCCACCGACCCAATCACGAGGGAAGATCTGTTCCGGTCCAAAGGTTTTTGCCGTCGTCACGCCTGGTCCGCGGTCCAACAACGCCAATCCCTCGCCATGGGGATCATTTACGCCAGTTTGCTGGCCAAAGGCATTGAGAAACTTTCCCCCTACCGTCATTGGCGGGCCCCCAAAGCTAAACCCTGCCTGCTTTGCGAATCGGAAGAAAAATGTGAGCAAACCTTTCAAAAACAATTCGCCCTCAATTGGGCCCATTCTGAAAAACTACGGGAAGCTTTCCAGACCCGCGGTATCCTTTGTTTTCCCCACCTGGAAGGGGTTCTGAACCAAAAATTGGACAAACCTCATCGTGAATCATTGTTGGAGGCGGGGAAAAAAGCCCTGGAACCACTGGTGAAAGATTTGAATGAATTCCTTGAAAAACAAGATTATCATCGTTCCAAGGAAGCGTCGGGCAAGGAATGGGACGCCTGGATCCGGGCGGTCCGGGTGGTCAACGGAGAGAGGGAATGATGGGCGAACCGCAGGGGTACAAGGAAAATAGGGATTGGGGTGTCACCGATTACTATTTCGTGGACCTGATAGTAATGCTTGCTTCCTCAGCCAAGATCGATCTGGGCGAGTTGATACATCCTTATTACAAGGACAAGGATGTCAACCTGGCCCGGGCCCGCATCACCATCAACATGATCGCCTCCCTGATCAAGAAAACCTCGGGTAATTTGAATATCGAGGAAAAAAAGGTCCTTCGGGAAGTCCTGGACGACCTTCAAAAGACCTACGTGGATAAAACCAAGGAAAAAGCTAAGGCCGCGTCCGTTGTTCCTTTGAAGTTATCCGATTCGAGGCCCCTGATCCCTACCCCACTTTCCGCTACGCCGAAACCTGACGTCAAGGAATGGATACATCTGGTCCAACAAGAGATCGCCAAGAAAAAGCAAAATCCCGGTTCCTCTACCCCGACCAAAAGCTGATTCAATACGAAGGATACCCTTTTTGAACCATTCGAAATTAGGCGTCTTTATTCTTCTAATTCCATTCATGTTTTTGATCGGTTGCGGAAACACTCCGCTCGGTCCCCTGGAAGCCCAGGACTCGACCCTGGCCTACTCCTTCGACGAGGATGTCTATCTCATCCAGGGGGACGGAAGCGGACTAAAGAAGGTCATCGGGGGAGGTTACTACCAGGCCCGAATATCTCCCGATAAGACCAGGATCGCATGCGTTTACCAAAACGATTACAAGATCACGATCTTGAACCTGGGGAACGATCTGACGATGGTTGGAAAACCCAAAGAGATCTATAACGCCCAAGCCGTTGCCGTGGGCGCCGGTTTCAAGAAATCCTATTACCCGACCTGGTCAAGTAACGGGAACAAAGTCTTTTTCTTGAACGCGAACCACTTGGTCGTTTATGACTACCAAGCACAACTGACAAATACGCTTTTTGATTTTCCCGAGAATGAGACAGGCGGACTTACCGCAGGGGACGGGAACCTGGGATTGGCAAAAAGTGGCGACTCCCTTTATTGCATGTTGAACGATGGCCCTGACGATTTGGTCTTTTGGGCGGTGGACCCCAATTCCGGGCAGGGGACCCAGATTACCCGATCCAAGCGATCCTCCATTTTAGGCTTGTCGTTCCCTCCGGAGCTACCTGATAGCGCTATCGAAACCTTGTTCGGGGCGAAAGAAAACCCGGTTTTGGATCCGATCCCATCCACCAGCGGGAATTTCTTTTTTTATCTGCAAGACGAATCCGGACTTCTGGCCAAAAGTTGGTTAAGGGGATATGACCGGGAAAAGAAAAGGAAATTCGACTCCACGGTCCTCCATGTTTCCCTCTACAAAGGCTGACTTTTATTGACCAGTCTCACGAAGGAGCCCTTAGGCTACGGTTTTTCCAGACTCCACCGTTCTTTCCCAAATACCATTTCATGGAATTGAACCCGATCAGGACGAATATCGAACAGCCGATCGGATGTAAGACAGCGGAAAGAATCGGCAAATGATACCGCCAAGCGTGGTTCAATCTTAACGCTAGTTGTATGAAAACAATTGCTAGGGCAGACTCAAAAAGAAGCGACCCAGGTTTTGTAAAAACCAATAGGACAAAGGGTAACAACCCGACCGCTAAAAGGAAGAAATATCCGCCCAACGCCCTTGGGATCGAAAAACCGAAAGCGGGGAAGAAATTCTTCGAGAACCCTTCCCACACTTCCCTGGTCGAACGGTACATCCGGCACCAGGACAATTCGGTCCCATCCAGTATGACGAGCTTGAACCCTTCTTGAACCAGCCTTCTTCCGATGTTCAGATCCTCCACGATCTGCTCCCTGACCGAAAAATGACCGCCGATAGCCTCATAGGCCGTTCTTCTGAAAAAGAGAAACTGCCCTCCCGCTCCGGCGAACCTGGAGAAAAAGCTGTCGTTACAGACAACCCAGCGAGCGGGCAAGAACGAGATCAGGCAGAAGATCATGACGGGAATGATCAGTTTTTCCATCCAGGTCACGGTTTCCTGTCGGGTAAAACAGGAGACCAAGTCCGCATTGGATGTTTCCGCGGCTCGGAGGGTCCTGATCAGCATATCGGGATGGTGCCAGGTGTCCGCATCGGTGAAAAAGATCCATTCCCCGCGGGCGGCCAGGGACAGTTGATGGCAGGCCCAGGGCTTTCCGACCCAACCTTTGGGAAGGGGCTTCCCTTTCAATATTTTGAAACGCTTGTTTTTCTTGGAAAAGCCTTTGGCTAACGAGTAAGTCCCATCGGTTGATTGGTCATCCAATACCAGGACCTCGTAGTTGGGATAATGGGGAAGGAGGAAGCTTTCCAGACAGGGGCCAAGACGAAATTCCTCATTCCTAGCCGGGATACAGATCGAGATCATGGGTGTTTTTTTACCGGAAAAGAAAACTTCTGGGACTTTTTTAAATTGTTTTTGATTATCCCATCCACAAAAAGACAAATAGAAGGCGATCAAAACAAAAAAGATGGGGATAAGGATCACGTATGACCTTCTTTCAAGATGGTGGGCGCTTCTATTAGAGAAGAGGGAACGGTTCCGGACAATAAAAAAGGGGCTCCCCGTTATGGAAAGCCCCTACTCCCCTACTTTTCGATTAGTTAAGCGTCTTCTGGCCAGGGGTCCAACCGCAACCCACCAACTTGCCAGTCTCGAAAGCCGCCAAGGTGCGGATCGTCTCCTCAACGTTCCGGCCCACGGCCGTATCGTTGATGGTGGCATGCTTGAGATTCCCTTCCGGATCGATGACGAAGGTGCCGCGCAAGGCGATTCCTTTATCCTCGATCAATACGCCATAAGCGCGGGAGATGTGGTGAGCCGTATCGGCCAAATGAGGGAACTTGAGTTTCCCCAAAGCCGGTGTTTCCTGCCAGGCCTTGTGACTGTAGACACTGTCGGTCGAAGCCGTAATGACCTCGGCTCCCATCTTCTTGAACTCCTCGTACTTCTCGTTGAACGCCTTGATCTCGGTCGGGCAGACAAAAGTGAAGTCGAGAGGATAAAAGAACAACACCACCCACTTCCCTTTGTAATCCGACAATTTGATGTCTTTGAACTCACCGTTCGGCATCAACGCTTGTCCCTGGAAATCAGGGGCTTTTTGTCCTACTTGAACTGACATAACGTCCTCCTTTTTATATACTTCCGTTTTTATGGATCTTCTTCGAAAGATCCGGTTCACCAACTGGCGGGTCGTCCTTTACTTCCCCATGGCCTCCCCGAACAACACGAAGTTCCTTAACCTTCAACGACGCGATGTTGAGGAACCTTCGAAACTTTCTTCTGCTTCAAGCAATCGGCGCAATGGCCCCTGAAATGGATCGAATAATCCACGACCTCAAAATTTTTCCCTACGGATCTGGGCAGGGGAATCCTTACTTCCATACCCTCCTCCAGGTCCATCACCTTATGACAGGTAAGACAGGTCAAATGATGATGGCGTTGAGTATTGGGATCATAACGAGCCGCCGAACCCAAATGGCTCGCCTTATGGATGATCCCCAACGAAACCAATGTTTCCAGGACCCGGTACACGGTCGTCCGAGAAAGACCCGGCAGCCGATCCGCGACCCCTTCGAACACCTGGTCGGCCGTCGGATGGTCCACTCGGACCGCCAAGGATTCCAGGATGATCCTTCTTTGCATGGTCAAAGGGATCCCTTGTTCCTTACATAGACCCTCAAAGCGGGTCATCTTTTCTTGGGTAAATGTGTTCGAGTTGGATTTCATAGATGGTAATATATTGCAAATGATATATATTGTCAACTAGTAAAAACCTTCTTCCGAAGGCCCCGGAAATCGGCGCTCCGCTTGGGTTATTTTCGCCTTGTGGGCATCCTGGGCAATACCTACAATGAATAGAATTTGTTGTATTCGGAGAGCCGATGCCCCACGAGGAAGCAAAGATAAAGCTGTTCACTATCCAAGAGGCGAACGCCCTCCTCCCACAGGTCCATTCCGCCCTTAAGACCCTCCGGGAACTCCGAGCCGTCATTCTGCGCACCCAGGCCCAGATCGAGATCGAGGAGATGACCGGGGCTGATTCCAATGGTCGGCTTACTGAGACCGCCCAATCGACCATCGAAAAATGCATGGTCAAATTCCAAAACCAGACCAGCCAATTCGAGGAAAACCTGGGGATTCTTCTTGGGTTAGGCGCTCATTTAAAAGACCTGGATTTGGGTTTAGTGGACTTTTACACGCGCCGGGATAGCGAGATCGTTTTTTTATGCTGGAAAGAGGGCGAAGCACAAATCCGTCACTGGCATACCCCGCGGGAGGGGTACAAGAATCGCAAGCCCCTGTAATTCATTTGCCTAGTTGTTCTTTTCTTCCCATCCTCTTATCATTCAATCCGATCTTTTATAAACAAGGAGCTTTTCATGTCAAAGCCTTTTGATCAAGCCGACCGATTGGCCATCGATACCATCCGGATGCTGGCGGTCGACGCTACCCGAAAGGCCAATTCCGGTCATCCTGGCATGCCCATGGGGATGGCTCCCGCCGCCCATGTCCTCTGGAGCCGGCATTTGAAACATTCCCCCTCCAATCCCCACTGGTTCGATCGGGATCGTTTTGTCCTTTCAGCGGGCCATGGTTCCATGCTCCTTTACGCCTTATTGCACCTTCACGGCTATGGTCTTTCCTTGGAGGAACTTAAGAATTTCCGCCAATGGGGAAGCAAGACACCTGGCCATCCGGAGTACGGTCATACGGTCGGAGTGGAGATCACTACCGGTCCCCTGGGTTCGGGGCTATCCACCTCGGTGGGCATGGCGATGGCCGAACGCATCCTGGCCGCCCGCTTCGATAACGAACTGGTCGATCATCGCACTTGGGTCATCGCTTCCGACGGCGATCTTATGGAAGGCGCCTCCCACGAAGCCTGTTCCATGGCGGGTCATTTGAAGCTTTCCCGCCTGAAGGTTCTTTATGATGACAACCACATCACCATCGAGGGTGATACCAACCTGGCCTATACCGAGGATGTGCTGAAGCGCTTCGAGTCCTATGGCTGGCACACCCTTCGGGTGTCCGATGGCAATGACCTGGAAGCCCTCGACAAGGCCATGAGTGAAGCCGAGGCCGAGACGACCCGGCCTACCCTGATCGCGGTACGAAGCCATATCGGCTACGGAAGCCCCCTTCAGGACAACGCGAAATCCCATGGGAGTCCCCTTCCCCCCGAGATGATCAAGACCACGAAGGAATTCTTTAAATGGCCCCAGGAGCCGACTTTTTATGTCCCGGAAGAGGCCAAGCAACGCTGTCTGGAATCGGTCGAAAAAGGGAAAAAGGCCGAACATGCCTGGAACTCGAAAAAGGACGGCTACGCTAAAAACCAAGCCGATCGATTCAAGCTTTTCGAGCAGGCATTAGCCAAGGAACTTCCCAAGGATCTGGCGGGCAAATTCCCCGTCTTCCCAGCCGATGAAAAAGGTTTGGCTACACGCTCGGCCTCTGGCAAGGTTATCAATGCCATCGCCAAGGAAGTCCCCTTCTTCTACGGCGGCTCGGCTGACTTGGCTGGTTCCAACGACACCAATATCGACGGGGGCGGGGATTTTGAGGCGGATAACTACCTAGGCCGGATTTTCCACTTTGGCGTGAGGGAGTTCGGAATGGCCGCGGCCCTCAACGGCATGGCCCTGCACGGGGGCGTCATTCCCTTCGGCGGGACCTTCTTGATGTTCAACGACTACATGAAACCCGCTTTCCGTTTGGCCCACTTGATGGGACTCCAGTCCATCTTCGTGTTCACCCACGACTCCATTGGTCAGGGCGAGGACGGCCCGACCCATCAGCCAGTGGAAACCTTGGCCTCCATGAGATCGGTCCCGAACGCCTGCGTCATCCGGCCCGCCGACGCCAATGAGGTTCCCTACGCCTGGATAATCGCGCTGGAGCGCAAGACCGCCCCGACCACCCTGGTTTTGACACGCCAGACCGTTCCCACTTTCGACCGATCCAACCTATCCCCAGCCTCCGGGCTCCTGAAAGGGGCTTATATCCTTTCCGAAGCCAAAGGCGGCAAGCCTCAGGTCCTTCTGATCGGTACTGGCTCGGAAGTTCAGTTATGTTTGAAAGCTAAGGATATTCTTGAAAAAGAGGGTATCCCGGCCAGAGTCATCAGTTTCCCCTCCATGGAGCTTTTCGCGGCCCAACCCATTTCCTATCGGGATGAGGTGTTACCCCCGTCCGTGAAGGCTCGAGTGGTCGTCGAAGCGGCTTCTTCCTTTGGCTGGCACCAATGGGCAGGATCGAACGGGAAGTTCGTGACCCTGGAACGATTCGGGGCCAGCGCGCCTGGAAACGTGCTCTTTGAGAAACTCGGATTCACCCCCGGGAATATCGTCGCCGCGGCGAAAGAGTGTTTAAAAGGATAACCGGCCCTCGGGCCTTCATTACCCGTTGGTAAAGGCCCATGATCACCACTACCCACGCCATCCTGAACAGCGCCCTACTGGGACGCCAAGGCCGCCCCGGCCGCGGATGGCCGGTCGTTCTTGGGTCGATGATCCCCGATCTTCCGATGTTCCTTTACTTTTTCACCGTACCCATCCTTCAGCTTTTCATCCATCACGACCTTCTCCACCGCATCTATTACTGGCCCTACTGGCGCAATTGCGTGGATTGGTCCCACTCCATCCCGTTGGCCCTGGTGGGCATCCTCCTTTTCTGGCTCCTCAAACGGGAAGGGGCAATTTATTTTTTCCTGGCTATGCTTTTTCATGATCTGGAGGACCTCCCCGTCCACGCGACCTTCCCCCACGCCCACTGGGTTCCCTTTTCGCGGTTCCGATATTTTTCCCCCATTTCCTATTATGATCCCAGGTTCTTCGGGGCCTTCTTCGCCCCTTTTGAATGGCTGTTGGTTGTTTTATGTGTTTGGGTGCTTTGGAAACGGGGACTCAAACCTTGGGTGCAAGTCTCGCTTCTGGTCGTTTGTGTTTTTCAGGGGATGTGGCTAGTCTATTTTTACGCGGGATGGCGCTGGTAAGTCTCTTCCACGATAACTATTTAAGGACGTCGAACGCGGATCGGATTATTTTTTCAGTCCGGGTCTTCCTCTGTCTTTGACCATTTCCGGTCTTCCGCTAACCTGGGGTCCACCACCACATAAGAAGCCCTGATCAGCCGGATCCCCGGATCTTCCTTCTCCGCCAAATCCTCCATCTCGATCTGCTTCAACCCGCATTTCTTGAAAACACCCAGCTCGGTCTTGATCAAGGGCCAGGGAGGCCCGGTCACTTCCTGGTCAAGATCCCTTCCCCGGCTGACCACCAGAAGCTTGCCGTAAAGCTTAGGGTACTCCGCGATCCTCTCCATGGCCAATCGGCGCAAGGGCTCAGGCATGGCTTGAAGGGTGAAGGCCTCGAAAACGAGCTCGAAAGAATGTTTCCAATCCTCGGGCGGATCGAAAAGGTCGACGGTCCGATACTCCACAGTGGAATGTTTGAATCGTTGTTTGCACCACTCGGTGGCTGAGGGGGATATGTCGAAGGCCGTAACCTTGAAACCCCAGCGGCTCAGTTCTTCCGCGTCATCGCCCAGGCCGCATCCAATGACCAGCGCTCGGATGCCTTCCTCACGGCGGTGGTTTTTTTGGAGCCACTCCAGGAGCAATGGATTGGGGGCCAAGTTGGCCCATGGAACGGCAAGCGGATCCCCGGCCGCTTCGGCATAAACTTTTTCGAACCAACTGAACGGACTTCCGTTCAGGATGGCTTCTTCCGCCATCATCTGGATCTTATAACGGATCACATCCATCTCCCCTACCCTCGCGGACGGTTTTGAGCTTTCGACCTACACTCCCAATATATCCCTCATTCGCCAATAATGGTAAGTCGCTTCTTGGGAAGAATAAAGCGGGGTCTTGATAGGGATCTATCGAGGATATAACCCGCGACAATTCCAGAATCCCCTAAAGGTCCGAGCCCTTCCTTCAGGAAATCTTGTTCTTCAGCAGGGAAGCCGCTGAAGCGTCCAGCGCGAACTGGACCTTTCCATCGAAGGGGCGTAGGTATTGGATGGGGTACCGGGGAGGATCGGATGGGCCTTCCAGCACTTCTTTGATCCTAACCGCCTTTTTTTCACCCTCCACCAGCACCATGATCAAACGCGAGGCGTTCAGGACGGGGAAGGTAAGAGTGATCCGTTCCTTGCGCTGGTCATCCACCTTGTAGCCGATCACCCAATGTTTTTGCTCGTTCAAGTATTGGACCCCGGGGAAAAGACTGGCCGTATGGCCATCCTCCCCCATGCCCATCAGGGTCAGGTCGAATCGAGGCGGTTCTTTGTCCATCCCGAAGAACTTCTTCAATTTGTTCTCGTAGACCGAGGCCGCGGCGTCCACCGGCTTGGTACCGTCGGTCAGGGGGAAGATGTTGGATTTGGGAATGGGAACTTTAGACAAAAGATGATCCATCGCCAACTTGTAATTACTATCGGCGTGGGTCAGAGGAACCTGCCTCTCATCCACCCAAAAAACGTAGGTCTTGGCCCAGGGCATCAGGTTCAAGTAGGGTTCCTCGGTGAGTTGCCGGAACAAGCCCTTTGGAGTGGACCCTCCCGAGAGAGCCCACAAAAAACGGCCCCGCTTATCGGCCGCTTCCCTGGCGGCCATCATGACCAGGGGAGCTGTCTCCTCAAATAACAAACTAACGTTTGGATAGATGTTGATCTCTGGTTGGAACTTCAGGGCCTTGGGCTTGAGAGCCGCTTTGGCGGGAAGGGGGGACTTCGCTTTGGTTTTAACGGCCGTTTTTTTTGGTAATGCCTTGGAAATTTTCTTGGATTGGCTCGGTTTCTTCGCTTTTTTCTGTATAGGGCTCATCAGACCACCTTCGATACGGCGGAGCAGAAAGATCGAACCCCGGTCTCCCGCTCCAGCGAAGATGCCAAGGTCGAACGGCTTCAACCGTTCAATGCATCCATTGTAACCCCCAAAGGAATTGTTTCCAACCGGATGGGCCGTAGAAAGACCTTGTCATCATGATTCCATGTCACGGAATGGTAAAAACAAGCCTTTTCACCTTTTATTCACCGAGAAGAATTGGGGTCTTCCAGGATGGTTCCGGCCATTCGCAGGGTTCCCGTCCAGATCTGATCCTCCTGGAGATGCTTGAGCCCCTCCCCCAATAATTCATTGGAATGAAGATGTTGGAAAGAGACGGTCCTGGAAAAAGACTTTTGACCGTCGATCTCCGACTGGGACAGCACCTGCGAGGGATCCTCGCTGCGGGCGACCGTGAAGCGTCCTGACCTTTTTCCCGAAGTCTCGAGCCGGACCGCTAAGATCAGGTCCCGTTTCAGGTCCCGTACCGGAACGGGTTTCAGGATCACCTTCACCGGGCCGTGGGGGCTGGTGAAGTTCAATTCGTTGGGGAAAAGGGTGACCCGGGGGCCTTGATAACCCCAGCCCAATTGATGGGCCAGCCAGCAAGCCAGGGTGAATCCCCGGGTCGGCGAGGTTCCATCCCCGTATTCAATGGTCACCTTCTGGATCTCCTTAAGATAGATGGCCCATTCCCCGTCAAACAGCTCGGCGATGAGCGCCCTCCATCGGTGGATACGCACCCAGTTCAGGTCCTCCAACAGGGTATCGGGATGACGGGTTTTCCAGGTGGCGGCCAGGAGCGCCAATGACCCGACCGGATCGGAGAATTTGGAGGAATCTACCCAGACCCGGTCCGACTCCTCGGCCATTCGTTGGAAAAAGGGATTGGAAATGGACAGGTCGCCCGGCCACCAAAATTCCACCGGCAGGTCCGGCAGCAATAGGGCGAAGGTGAAACCGTAAAGGTTCTCGATCACGCCCTCCCCGGCTACCAGTTTGATCAGGTCGCAGCAGACCTTTTTTTCCTTATCGCTCCCGATGAAACAATGGCCGGAGATGAAATGTTTCAGGGAAGGTTCTTCCCCTTCCAGGGAAGGCCGAACGAGGATATATCGGCCCGGATGATGCTCCGCCAGGTCATTGAGTATCCTTTCGGCCCGGAATCCCGCCTCATAGTTCAAGGCGTAGGTCACCAGATTGGTGGTGTAGACCCTTTGAAGCCCCAGGTCCCCGGTCTTATCCCCGGAAGGGGCTTTCCAAAGATCCGCCAGGTCCTTTTCGACCTCATTGGCCGTCAAGGGGCTCATAACCGCCTCCATTTCCTTCCCGGTCCTTCCAGCAGTTTGTCAGCGGATAGAGGGCCCCAGGTTCCGGCCTCATAATTGGGGAAAGCCTCTTCCGGCTCGTGATTCTCCCAATGGTCCAGGACCGGCATGATGGCGCCCCAGGCCGCTTCCGCCTCGTCCCCCCGGATGAACAAAGTGGCGTCCCCCAGCATGCAGTCCAGAAGGAGACGCTCATAAGCTTCCGAAGTCCCCTCGGCGAAGCTGGTGCCGTAGCGGAAATCCATGTTGACCGTGCGGACCTCCATGGTCATCCCAGGGACTTTCGTCTCGAACTTCAGCGTGATCCCCTCATCGGGCTGGATCCTCACCACCAAGACGTTCGGGGAAAGGTCGCTGACGTTGCCCTTGAAGAGCAGATTGGGCGGTTCCTTGAACTGGATGGCCACCTCGGTGACCCTCTTCGGGAGTCTTTTCCCCGAGCGCAGCAGGAAGGGCACCCCGTGCCACCGCCAGGTATCCACGTAGATCTTGATCGCCGCGAAGGAAGGCGTGATGGATCCGGGCTTGACCCCCTCTTCCTGGCGGTATCCCGGCACCTTCGCGCCCGCCATGAACCCGGGCCCATACTGTCCCCTCACCGCCCATTGGGGGATCGTTTGCTGGTCGAAGGGCCGGATGGATTTCAGGATCTTGAGTTTCTCGTCCCGGATGGCGTCGGCCTCGAAAGCGGCCGGGGGTTCCATGGCCACCAAGGACAGCACCTGAAGCAGATGGTTCTGGAACATATCCCTTAGCACGCCCGAAGATTCGTAATAACCGGCCCGGCTCTCGACCCCCAATTCCTCGCTGGCCGTGATCTGGACATGATCCACATAGCGCCGGTCCCAGATCGGCTCGAACATGGAATTGGCGAACCGCATGACCAAAAGGTTCTGGACCGTTTCCTTGCCCAGGTAATGATCGATCCGGTAGATCTGCTTTTCCTGGAACACTTCCCTTAATTTTTGGTTGAGTTCCCTCGCCGAGGCTAGGTCGCGTCCGAAAGGTTTCTCGATGACGATGCGGGCGTATCCCTTGTCCTCGCTTGCCAGGCCGGACGCGCCAAGGTTGGAGATGATCATCTCGAAGACGTTGGGCGGGGTGGAAAGATAGAAAATGCGGTTGCCCTGGGTGCCGTTCTTTTGGTCCTTATCATCCAAAAGGCGGGAGAGCTCCTGGAATGCACGAAAATCATCGTATCCCCCCGCGTGATAGTGGAAATTCTGGGAGAAACTTTCCCATAGCGGGTCGGAGAGTTGAGGGTCTACCTGCTTCAGGGCGTCCCTCAGCCTCTTCTTGAATTCCTCATCCGAAAGGGGGGACCGGGAAACGCCGATCAGGTTGAAAGACGGGGGGAGGAGATGTTTTTTATAGAGATCGAAAAGCGCCGGTACCAGCTTGCGTTGGGTCAGGTCTCCCGAAGCGCCGAAGATGACCAGGCTGCAGGGTCTCGGCATCCGGTCGGAAAAAAGACCTTGGCGGAGGGAATTTTCCAACATTTCAGGTTCTTGCATGGAAACCTCAGGGGAGTGGATTGAGGTTCATTTGAACAAAGCCCCATCATTCTTTCAAGACACGAATGGGCCTAATTTTTAAAGTGAAAAGGCACGGCCTTTCGGGCCATCAAGGGTGAAGGGACTTGATCTTGTCTTTGACTTGGACGAGCAGGCCATCGGGGAGCGGCAGGAATCCGGGGTCTTTCGCCAGTTTCTGTCCCTCCTCCCCTACGATGTAATCCAGGAAATCCAACAAGGCTTTCTCCCTCTTGGGATCATGAAAGACCTTGTGGTTATCCTGATAGACCATCATCCACATGAAACCGCATAACGGATAGGCTTGATGGTCGCGGGAATGGTTGATCCAAACCTTGAAATCATCCGGGAAATGTGCGATATCGGCCGTAGCCGCCTGGATACTTTCCACGGTCGGCAGGATGAATTCCCCCGATTCGTTCTTCACGCTGGCCGCGGGCAAATTTTTCGTCATGGCGTATTGGAAATCCAGCGCCGCGATGCTTCCAGGGTATTTCCTCAGGAACTCTTCCGCCTGTTCGTTCCCCCTCACTTTACGGCCCACCGGCCAGTGCAGGTTCTTTTCCTTTTCCCGGTTTTGCGTCCAATTGCTATCCAGCCTGGAAATGATATTGGGGAATAGGTCCCGCACCGACCGGGTGTCATCCCGATAAAGGACCAGGATGTCCAGATCAGGCAGGTGAACGCCTGGGTTCATTTCGGTCAGGACGGGGTCGTTCCATTTGCGGATATTTCCCATGAAGATCGCCGAAAGGATCTTGGGGGTAAGTTTGATCCCCGCAGGGATTCCCGGGAGGTTATAGGTGATGACAATCGCCTCAAGAGCGACCGGCAGATCGAGTGGTACCCGGACCTTGGCCCAATTCTCCTCGGCCAGGGTCAGGGGCGTATCGATGGCCGCGAAAAGCGCCCCTCGTCCCAGCCATTGTTCCACGCTGTCGGAGGATGTCTTGTTCTCCAGTTTGACCTTCACCCCCGTTTGACCGGCTGCAAAACCGTTCATCCAACTGGAAAAAAGAGGGGACGTCATGGCGGAGCTGACCCCTTTCAATTCCACCCCGGCCCATGAGCCGGCAGGGGCCGCTAGGAACAGGACTCCTAAGGTCAATATCCTGGACAAGACTTTCATTTTTTTTCTTCCCTCGATCGTTCGGATTATCCAAAGGGCTTTGAACCGAGGGAAAGATTGCCACGAGGCGCCGGGTGAGTCAACCTTAAAGAAAGGACCTTTCGGATGACCAGGGCGCGTCTTCACCCTATTTTTATTCCCCGGTTTCTTGTCTTTGCTGAAAAACAAACCTATGATTGGAAAAGAGCGATTTTCTGACATCCAAAGGCCTATTCCCTTGAAACCTTACGATTATGAAAAACTGAACGGGGATTTTGAGACCGGGACTTCCGAACAGATCGTCCAATGGGCGGTCACGGAATTCGGGGACCATCTGGCCATGTCCACTTCCTTTGGGGCGGAAAGCGCCGTCCTGCTGCACTTGGTCACCCGGATCAAACCCCATATCCCGATCCTCTTCACCAACACCGGGTTCCATTTCAAGGAAACCCTGGAGCACCGGGACGCTTTGGTGAAAAAATTGGGACTGAATATTCGGGAGTTGAAGCCCGAGATGCCCCATGAGGAATTTCTCGCCAAACACGGGAAACTGTACAAGATAGACCCGGACGCCTGTTGCGCCGCCAATAAGATCGCCCCTTTTGAAAAGGCACTGAAGGATTATCAGGCCTGGATCACAGGCATCCGCCGGAGCCAGGCCTCGACCCGCCAATCCGCCCGGTTCGTTGAGAACTACAATGACACCCTGGTCAAAGTGAACCCTCTGTTGACCTGGACCAGTAAGATGTTCTGGGATTACGCGAAGAAACACGACCTGCCTTACCATCCCCTTTGGGAAAAAGGGTATCTTTCCATCGGCTGTTCCCCCGAAACCTGCACCAGGCCCATCCGCCCAGGGGAGGATCCCCGTTCCGGCCGTTGGTCAGGAACCGGCAAGATCGAATGCGGCATCCACACCTTTCTCAAGGATGAAAAACGATCTCAGGACAATAAGTGATTCCATCCCCCGATCGGGACTATATCGGATAAAATCGGCTCACTCGCGAAACGAAAATCCTGAACCTTGGATCATCTGGTGAAAAAAGAAAATACATTCCTTCTTCTGCTTGGGGCTTTCCTGATCTTTCCCTTACCCTTGATGGCTCAGACCACATCGGGCACCCTGGATGGCTCCTCGCCCTTTCTTCCCGTTTGGTCCGGACATTTGGAGATCGGTTATGGGTCCATGGAAGGGGGCCAGCAGGGCGCCTGGTTCTCACTTCGGGGGAATGAACGCTTATCCCGATCGGGAAGTTATTTCTTCGCGGGGGCTCTGGGCGGCACCCATCAGTTGGAAGGCTCCACGAACGCCTATGAAGGTTTCTCAGCGGGGGGCGGCGTGGGATTGGGCGGTTGGATCCCCCGTATTTCCCTGTCGGTCTTGACGGGAGATGATTCTTATAATTCCATGGTCATCCAGGTGGGCGCGGATGTCCCCCTCTCCCAGCCCCTTCTTTTGGACCTACATCTCAACGGCGAGGTGGCCAGTCATAACGGTCCTTTCGCCTCGCTCATCCGCGTCTCCGACAGTTCGGCCGAGGTGGATAACCTCAACGCCTCGCTCGTCGCCCTATTCCGGTATTCGGTCGATCCGTCCACGACGATCCTTCTGGGGGCCCGGCAGGACATGAACGAAACGGTGAAGGTCCAGAACCTATCCCACACCATTTCCCAGGACCTGGAACTGATGAATACCCTCGATACACTCAAAGCCGGTTTGGATTTCCACTTTTGGAAGAACTGGACCGTTGAATTGACCGGCGAGGAAGGCTGGGATTCACTCCCGGCGGGAAGTTTCTACAGCGACCGTCTGGCCCAAACCCTGACCACCGCCTCGGCCTCCACCCGATCCTTCACGGACATCTCGGCGTCCTTGGTCTGTGATTTTTGATCTGACGGGTAAAACGAATGGGCGGGGATCCTTCTTAGAAACGGCAAGCCAAGGTGATGCCAGGCGTGTCCCTCCTGGGACCCATCGCCTGGATACCGATCGCCGGTTGACCCATCAGCTGTAAAGTCAAAAGGGTGGCCGTATGGGTTCCCAGGGCGATCCAGGCCCGGTCCCGGGTGGGATGGTCGGAAGAACTCAAGAGAGCGACCAGGGGGTAAACCGTCTTCGCCACGCCGGCCGTATTCACCAAAAAAAGCCCGGTATAGTCGGGGGATACCGTCAGAATGCCCCACCCTAGCGCGTCCACACCCGCGGTCGACCAGCCGAAAACATCCGCCCTGTCCTTGAAGATCTCGGTATAGGGCCAAGCGTAATAATCGACGAGGATGACCGGGACGGTCACGATCTCGTTCTGGGCTCCCGCTTGCCCGCCCAACCCCAACAGAAGCAAAGAACACAGGCATAAACCGAGCAGGGCTTTGGGCGTTCTTCCGGGTAAGCGTGGGGAAAAAACGAACTGAGTGGCCAAACCGTTCCGTTTCAAACCTTACCCTCTCCCGGATCTTTTCCCCCGCCCACCGGGCGCCCATCCAACACATAGACCTTCCCGCCGGAAAGGATCCACTCCACTTCCGTAAAGCGTTTCCAACGTTGGGCTAATTGGCGGGTCAATTTGACGACCTCGAAAAGCTCGAACCCTTTCAAGGGGAAAGATTTGGGGAAATAATTCCACGGACTGTCCAGCCAGCCCTTGAACAAGGCCCGGTTGGGGGTCAGCCTCATCACCAAGGCTTCCCCTTGGGGCAAGGAAGTCATCCGGATCTCCACATCGGTCAATTCCATCCCCTGGGATGGAAAGGACCTGCAAACCCCGACCGCCGAAACCTTGAGGGCTTTTTGGACGATGTAATAACGCTTGGTTCCAGGCGTGAAAGCGGTGCGGACCACTTTCTCAAGGGAGACGGCTTTCAAGGCCAACAAGGTATCCCGTTTGGAACCGGAAGCGTCGGAAGGCCGGACCCAGAAGGGACCTTCCCCGATATCCGCCAGGGCCTGCCGCAGGGGTTCTTCCCCCCGGATACGCGGAACTCCGCCGCAGATGAGCCCTGGGGAAGTTTCCCCGCCCAACGGAAGCAGGTCGCTCAATCGGCCGGCCAGTTTTCCATAATGGTCGCCATGACCCTCCGTGAGGTTCAACAGCCAAACCCGGGGAGGGTTCAGGCTTCGCCGTAAGGCCCCGGCCAGGACCTCCATCCGAGGCGCCGCCCAGGCGCTCACTAAAGCCAGCAGTCCCCCGCTCACCAGGTCGGGGAAATAGTGGAACCCCAGGAAGAGGGTGGAAAGCCAGATGCCGATGAACAAGGGAATGCCCCACACCAGGGAACGACGGTCATGATGGAACTGCCAGGCCAACAGGTAACCCGAGATAGCCCCATGTAAGCTGGGAAAAACATCGAACTGGGCTCCCATCCGGTTCACCAATCCTTGGGTCAAATTGAAGATGGCCCCGCCAGAAAGCCAGGTCCATTCCTGGGGATAAGCGAACCTGGGTCCCACCGCCGGATAGATCAAATAACCCAGGAACCCCCCGATATAGACCAGGATCAATCCCAGCATGAACCTTTGATAGAGGGCCCGCCGCAAGTAGGAGTGATAGACCAGAAGACCGATCAGCCAGACGAAAAGGCCGAGATAGCAAACACAGAAAAAATCAGCCCAATGAGGATGCCCCATCAGTCCCTGTTCCCAGAGGGAGGGCCCCTTGCCTAAAAGCCTCAGGTCAAGACTCCGTAAGTCCGCGTCGCAAAGCTGGGGATGAAGTACCGGCACCAGGGGACGCATAAGGCTGTAGCAAATCACCAGGCCCAGCCAAGGGCTTAAACCCCGCAAAAGTCCCAGGCCGCCAAAAGGAGGAGGCCGTCGGACGGCCAGGAAATAAAGCCAGGCCAGCCATACCGAACCGTTGAAGGTGGCCGCCATAAGCGCGTCCTGGGAACCGGGCCTTTCAGCGAAACAGGCTCCCAAGGCCAGAAAAAAGAAAATAATGAAAAGGATGGACGTCAGCAATTCGGAGGGCGAAAAAACCCAAAGGTTCTTGCGAAAAGTATGTTTGAAGAACAAGACCGCTCCTAAGGGAAAGAGGTTGGCCGTCATTTTAACACAATCGGCCCTCCCGTTAGGGGGACATCCTCCATCGGGGTGGAAGCCCGCCCCTCTGGGATTCCTCGATCCATCGGGGTAATTCCTGGAAACGGGGGATGATCCCCAGGCCCTCCGGTAGGGGCGAGGCCGGGGATCGACCGGTCCGGTTCAGCCAAACCGAATGAAGTCCCGCGCCAAGCGCTCCTTCCCCATCCAGTTTTGGGTTATCCCCGGCCATAACCGCTTCCGACGGTTCGATCGATAGCCTCTGGCAAGCGGACTGGAATATCCTAGGGTCCGGTTTGGACCAGCCCACTTCCGTGGAAACCACCACCGTTTGGAAATGGTCCTCCAATCCCAAAGCCCTCAATTTTTCCTTTTGATATTCGAGCCAACCGTTGGTGATCAATCCAAGAAGATATTTTTCCTTGAGAAGGTCCAACGCCGGGCGGAGGTCGGGAAAAAATCGATAGGTCTCAATCTGGCATCCGTTGTAGATATTCCCCAATAAGGACGCTTCTTTTTCGGGCGATCCAAGAAGGCCCAAAGTTTCCCGAAAAACCTTGACCCGAAATTCAAGCGGTGTCATCCCCAAGGGCTGGTTCTCCATGAGGACCCAATGCTCATAGGCGACCGTTTGGAATTTCGTCTCCAATATTTGCCAGTCGAACTGAAAGCCCGCCTCCCCGGCTTTCATTCGGAAAAGTTTCCAGGCTTCCAGGGCGGAGGTCTCGTTGTCGAGCAGGGTTTCATCCAGGTCTAAAAAAACCGCCTTTATGGCCATGGCATTCCTTGTTCCCATTCTTTTAACCAGCTTTACATTGACATTTCATGGGTGGATTCCCAATATAACTACCAGAATAATTCCTCAGGAGGAAATGTATGGCCTTTCTTTCGAATGATCAACCGATCTCTTCCAGCGTCATCCGGGAAGACTCTCATACCCAGCTGTCCTTTTTGCAAAAGGTCTATTCCCTTTTCTTATTGGGATTGGTGGCGGCTTTCGGCGGCTCGGTGGTCACATTGAGCAACCAGGATTTCGCCTTGGCCGTCCTAGCCCACTTTTGGATTGGTCTAATTCTTTTTTTGGGACTCTTTTTTGTCTGCACAGCTGTCAGGAAAATACCTGGCGTCAACGTAGCCGCTCTTCTGGCCTTCACTTTCGTCAGCGGAGTTTTTATCACCCCGGCCATCTTGGTAGCGGTCATGCGCACCGGCGGAAGCTATGAAGTGGTCTACGAGGCGGCCGCCATCACCGGAAGCATCTTCGTGGGTTTGACAGCCTACACCTTCATCACGAAGAAAGATTTCTCGTTCCTGGGCGGGATCGTCTCGGTGGGTCTTTGGGCCGTCATCGGTCTGGCGGTGATCCTATCGTTCTTCCACAGCGAGGCCGGGAACCTGGCCCTGGCTTGGGTGACCTCGGTTCTCTTTTCCCTGTTCATCCTCTATGACACTTCCCGCGTCATGCAGACCCATGAGAGCGACGAGTATGTCAGCGCCGCTTTGTCCCTTTACCTGGATTTCCTGAACCTTTTCCTGGCCATCCTTCGGATACTCTCCAGCCGCCGGAACTGAACTCAAGGTCAATAAAAAGGCCGCTTCCCATTGGGGAACCGGCCTTTTTTATTTTAGGAACGTATCGAGGATTACTGCGCCCCGCCCGGTTTGGGGGACATGACATAAGCGAATTCCAACACGTTGCCGTCCGGGTCCGAGACCAGACAGTAATAACCCCTCATGTGGCCTCCGTACTTGGCCCCTTCCACCAGGCAATTCTCGTTCTTGGCCTTGGCGCCGATCTCCTCGACCGGTTTCATGTCCGTCATGCGGAAAGACAGCATCTGCAGGCTTCCCGTGATATTGCCCTTCTGGAAACGGCCGTCCTCCAACAGAACGAAATAAGGGGAATAGGGATTCTCGGTGAACCTCAACCAAACCCACCGTTTGCCGTCCGTGTCCCTCTGGTCCAGGACCGCGGCCATGCCCAGATAGTCGCTGTAAAAGCGGATGGAAAGGTCCGCGTCCTTCACTTTGAAAAGGATATGGTGCCACTCAGGAAAATGGGAGACGAATTCCAGGCCCAAGGCGACAACCTTTCATTTTTTTCTCAACGAGGATACAGGCAAGCATCCTTTAAAAACAACAATGGTTTTTGTTCCACGGCCGCATCAGACCGTCACTTCGGAGCGAAAAGTTTCCAAACCCCATCCCTGAATTGAGGCCTGGCCGCCGGCTGGGACAGGGATGTCTGGATGAGCTTGATCAGGGGAAGGTCCATCGAATTCCCGATGGTCGAAAGGACCGTCGCGGCGGTTTTCACGCCCTCCGGCGCCGCGCCCATCTGGGCGACCGCCTTGTCGTACTCAACGCCCGAGGCCAGCAGTTGGCCGAACCTACGGTTATGGGATTCGGAAGATAACCCCGTCGTGACCAGGTCCCCCAGTCCTGCCAGGCCCTCGAAGGTTCCAGCTTGCCCGCCCATTTTGACCCCGACTTCCTTCAATTCCCTCAGGGCGAGGGTCAGGAAGGCCGATTTCAGGTTGAAGGAGCCGTTATTCGTTGGGTCCAGCAAGCCGAACCCGATGGCGAAAACATTCTTGAGCACTCCCCCCAGTTCGACCCCAACCTGGTCCTCGCAGGTTTCCACACGGAAGTAGGGGTTGATCATGGCTTCCGCGGCCCGGGTGAGATGGAAATGGTTGGGACAGGCCGCCACCACGGCGGTAGGTTGTTTGCGGGCGAACTCGTTGGCGATAGCGGGCCCGGAGAGGGCGACATATTGTTCGGAGGAATGGACGGTGGACTGGGCATAGACCTGGCTCATTCGTTTGCCTGAGGCTGGCTCCAGTCCTTTGGCCGTACCCACCACGATGGCTTGGGGCATGGCGAAGGGAGAGAACTCCTTGACCACGTGGGCGACGAATGGCGACGGGACCGCGATGAAGATGATCTGGGCTTCCCGGACCACATGGTTCAGGAAAAGGTCCGCGGTCACGCTGGAGGGAAGGATGACCCCGGGAAGGAAACGGTTGTTCTGGTGGTTCTTCTTGATGTCCTCGACGACTTCCGGGATATGGTCCCAGCAGGTCACGGTGTGTCCGTTGTCGGCCAAGAGATGGGCCAAGGCCGTCCCCATGTTGCCCGAACCGATGATTGCGGCTTTCATGAGTCCCACGCTCCGTTCGTCAAAAGACAGGGGCTCACAACGCCCCCGACCCATCGATTATAGTCCAACCTCAACCCGCCCGGCGGGCGAATAAGTCATTTCTTTTTGGGTGTTTTGATCTCCTGGCCCAAGGCCGACAGGACCCGGTCGGCGATCCTCTCGAAGGAACGGCCCGACGCGTCGACCACAAGGTCGGCGTATTTCCGGTAAAGGGGCGTCCTTTCCCGATAGAGGGCCGGGATGGTGTTCCCGCCCCGGCAAACAGCCCCCCGGTTGGACCAGTCGGGAAGGCGTTTCTTGATCTCGTCCACGGAAACACGGAGATAGACGCAGGTTCCCAGTTGTTTGAGATGCCTCATCCCCTTGGGATAATAGACCGCGCTGCCGCCCGGCGCCAGGATGCACCGCCGAGTCCTCAAGGCCAGGATGGTCTCTTCCTCCACCCTCATGAATTCCTTCATGCCCAATTGGTCGTAGATCTTTCCCAGGGGTTTGCGGTATTTCATCTCGATGAGATGGTCCACATCCACGAAGTTGTACCGTTTTCGGTTGGCCAGGATCCGGCCCACCGTGCTTTTGCCGCTCCCGAACATACCGATGAGCACCAAATTGTCGGGAAAGGGTTTGGAATTCGTTTCTTTCATTTTCACCATCCTTGGATTGAACCGCCGGGAGCCCAAGATTTTACATTTATTTATGGGAATAAACCCAATTTTATTTATCCGCCCTCATCCCAGTTGATAAAATGACGTCCGGTCCCCATGGGGGTCATCTCTCGAAAGGAAACCTTTTGCCATCCAACAAGTTCAACCTCCGTGGAAAAACCGTATGGATCTGGCTTTTTTTCAGCTGGCTCGTGGCCGTGGATATCCCCCTATCTTATTTCCCCCTTCCCTTCGAAACCAAACTCTGGCTTATCCTTTTCGGCTGGCTCGTGCCGATCCTGGTGGCCCTGCGCCTCCGTAAAACCCTGGCCCTGGACGCCTGGACTGTCGCTCCCATCCCTTCGCCAGCCTTATGGATCGCCCTATCCATTCCTGTTCTCGCCGTCGCCATTCGTTTCATCCACTTCGGCGACATCCCCCGCTGGCCCCTTTACGACGAGATGATCAACGGCTACTACGCCATGAAGCTTTGCCAGCATTGGGAGAACCGTCTTTTCTTTTTCTGGACCCAGTTGCTCCCCTTCATGATCTGGTTGATGACAGCCTTCTTCAAAATACTTTCTTCCACCTTATTGGCCATCCGCCTACTCCCCATTTTGATCGCCTTGGCGGTCCTTCCCCTGGCCTATGGATCGGTCCGCAATTTCTTCCCCAAGTCCACCGCTTTCCTGTATTTCATCCTGATCGCCTTCGGTTTCTGGGCCCTCTATTTTGGCCGGATGGCCCACCAGGGTTGCTTGTTGGTCCTCTGGGAATACCTGGCGTTCTTCGTGTTGGGAAAATTCTTGATCGCGCCGTCCGAACCCAGCCGAAAACTTTGGCTCATCGTTACCGGCTTGGTCGTTGGGACAGGCTTCTATACTTACTTTTCCTGGCCTGTGGTGGCCCTGCTGGTGTCCCTCCCGATCCTCGCGACTTCGTTCAAACAGCCTTCCCCCGCCAAAAGACTAGCTCGATTGTGTTATTTTTTAATCCCTCTTTTGTTGGTGATCCTTCCCTTGTTATGGTCCATGGGACAGGGAGTCTATGGGAAATATTTCCATTTCCTCTGGGCTTTCAAACCCCAGACCACGGGCGTCCAGCAGCTGCTCACGGTCTTCGTCTGTCTTTCGGGTTTTTTATGGGGGAACCAGCCGCCTGATTTTTACTATGGACCGATCTGGGGCGGCTTTTTCAATCCCGTCTCGGGCGGATTGTTGATCATCGGCCTGATCGTGGCCCTTTCCCGGGTCTCCCAGAGCCTTTATCGTTGGCTCCTCACAGGACTATTTCTTTCTTTCCTTCCCACTTTTTTGAGCGGGCCGCCTCCGACCGAAATGAGGGCCATCCAAGCCTTGCCCCTTCTGACCCTCTTGGCGGTGGTAGGTCTGGAAAGTTTGCTTTCTTGGACTCCCGCTAAAACCAGGTTCCTGGCCCTGACCGCCATCCTCTTCGCCACCTCCGGCTTGGACTTCGTCCACCTGGAAAAGTCCCGGGATTTCCTCAATAACCTTTGGGGTTTCCAAAAGACCCGGGAGAACACCCTGGCTTACCAGAGTCTTGAGCAAAAATACGATGAGAATAAGGAACCGGGCGTCATCCTGACCCACTTCAACGCCCTGGAATTCAGGGACCCGGCCCTTCAGGTCGCCTGCTTCCCTTTCAATTCCGTCGATAATCCCGCGCTCGCCGGACACCAGGCCACCTGGGCCGCTATCACCGTGAATATCCATTACCAGCCTTTCCTCGCCAAGAGGTTCCCCGAAGGGCGGTGGATCTGGATCTCCCGCGACTCCGTTCCGAGGGATATCAATTACGAGGGAGGCTTGATGCTGGGGATCATCCCCATCACGGATAAGACCCGCCCCGCCATTGAGACCTGGAAAAAAGCCGATGTCCTGTTCGACTCGGTCATCCAGCAAACCATGGATCTCCCCCCTGACGAGTCCCGGCGGAAAGCCATCGAGATGTACGACCAGCTCAAGTCTTCCCTTCCCCTCGATCCCCTGGTTCGGTCCTGTTATTGGGAATTGGTCTTCACCCTTCACAACTGGGAGAACATGTATGGGAAGCCATCGATGATGAATTTCTTGATATCTGCCCAGGCCATGCTGAACGCCATCCAGGAGGGATATCCGGCGGCGCATTTTTACAACGAGTTGGGAACCCTTTATATGATCGAAAAAAAGAATGACCTAGCCGAAAAAGCTTTCCGTTCGGCCATCCGGGCGCCCCTGGACCTCACCCCCGCGAAGGAGAACCTGGCGAGCTTGGAAGGCATGAAAGGGAAAAAATAGGGACTGGCCGGGAAGTAACAGTAAATTCGGAAGGTTTCTAATAATCTCAAACAGAGTTCAAAATAAAGGAAATTTGAACCACCAAGGCACAAAGACACCAAGAAAAGCAAAACAAAAAGGTTTGGTTTTACTTCGTTTTAAAAAATTTAGTCTTTATTAGTTCTTGGTGCTCTTGGTGCCTTGGTGGTGAAAAATAGGGTTTGTTAGATACTCTAAAAAAGATACCCCAGGGAAAGTCCAGCCCGGCCAGGATAAAGGTCCAACGGCCCTTTCCAATTCCCCAGCATCAACTGGGCCTGGAAACCCGCCTCCCATTGTTGTGAAAAACCCCATGAGAGTTTAGGCCAAAAGAGGACCGGCCCGCCTTCCAAGGGAGCCACCAAGCCCGGGGAAACTTTCCATTCTTTCCAAAGCGAACTTGTCATGGATAGGAACACATAAGTGGCCTGCGGGAGCCGGTCTGTCTCGTTCCCCAGGATCTCCCCATTCGAGTCCCGCAAAACCTCGGCGGTGTATTTCATCCCTTCGTGGACGGTCGAAATTCCGGCGATCCAGTTGACCGAGGCGTGGCCATCAACGAACATCCAGTCCACCCCTTCCAGCCTCACCTGGAACTCGGGGAAAGTCCCGTTCAATTCCAAACCTAGTCCATTCCGCCCGGACAAGTCGGCGAAACTGGGGCTCACCGTGATCCCGATCCCCTTGTTGACCAGGCGGGCCACCCACTCGCTCGTTCCTCCCTGAAGCCATCGGACCGCCATTTCCGCCGAAAGGAAATCAAAAAGAAAACAGGAAGCTTGCAAGGCGTCGCTTCCTAAAGGCTGGTCCCTGGTCCAGGCCAGGGGGGAAAGAGGATAGAAATAATCGGTGGGCCGGTAGAAATAGGAAGAACCCCAATCGAAAGAACTCAGGCCGGCTTTGATCTCCAACGGACCGGAGGTCCAGCTTAAGTAAGCCCGGCTCAAGCGGAGGGAATAGGGGTCGGTACCGTTATTGCTTGCCTGATTATCCGCCTCGACATTGACGAGGTTTTTGGTCGAATAAACAGGCCAGGAAGGGGTCATACCAACGGCGGAGGTTTGCCAATCCCCTTCCCCTGAAAGCCCCAGGGTCAAGGAAGGGAGGACCTCGTTGTGGCTTTCCACCAACAATCGGGTGAACTGGTAGAGGGAAAGCCCCTCGCCAGGCCCCTGTTGAACACCGGATTCCAAGCTGATCTTTCCCGAGAAAATATCATCCTGGCCGGCCCAAGCGCGCGGGACCAAGAATAAGACTATCCCCAGCAAAGTCGACGCAAGTCTTTTGGAACGGATCATGATTAACCGTCACTTCTGAAGGATTTGGGTCGCCTTTTCCAATTCGTTTTCCCGCACCAACAATTGCACTTCCCCTACAAAAGAATCATCCTGGGGGTCCAAAGGGTTCAAGTAATAATCGGTCATGAAGCTCTCCACGTTCTCCGCTTCCAGTTTCAACTGGGCGATCCGGCCTTCGGGAACGTTGAGGAATCCCGCCAGAAGGACCAGGACCTCCTCGGGCGGTTCTTCCGCCACGACCGGTTCGATTCTCTCGACCACCGGGGCCGGGGGCGGGTTCCTTTCCAATTCCAGGGCCTTTTGGCAATCGGGGTTCTTGCAATAATAGAACTCCTTGCCCTCCGTCAGGCACTCAAAACAATAGCGTTCCCCGCAGTGGTGGCAAAAACTCAGGGCTTTGCGTTCCGGGTGATACCGGCATGGGGTTTCATTGGCCATGGGTTAATAGCTCCTTTTGTAAAGCTTCCAAGGCCTCCCCCGCCTTTGCCCTTACGGAGAGCGTCACTCTCCCGGAGATGGGTGTTTTCTCCGGATTGATCTCGATGACCAGCCTTCCCTTGAGGATGGCGATCTCAGGGATCGACGCCGCGGGATAGACCGTCGCCGATGTTCCGACCACCAATAGGACGTCGCAATCCGCCGCGGCCTTCTCTGAAGCCGTCAACGCCTCCTCGGGAAGCGGTTCCCCGAACCAGACGATGGCCGGCCTTAACATCCCCCCGCAATGGGGGCATTTGGGCGGAAGGTCGATCAGCTCGTGCCGGTCCTCCCATTCCCCGCATCCGTTCACACAGCGCAGGATCCAAAGATTCCCATGGAGTTCATAGGGACTTTTACTCCCGGCTTTTTGATGGAAACCGTCCACATTCTGGGTCGAGACCGTGACCTGGGGAAAGAATCCCTCCATCCAGGCGATGACCTCATGCGCCTTGTTCGGCTCGCAGGAACCGATCTGCCGGCGCCAGGCCTCATGACATTCCCAGACGAACTTGGGGTCGGTTAGAAAACCCTCGATGGATACCACCCTCATGGGGTCGACTTTTTCCCACATCCCTCCCGCGCCGCGGAATGTGGCGATCCCCGACTCGGCCGAAACACCGGCACCGGTGAATACCGCGACCTTCTCGCACTTCAAGAGCTTCTTTATGATTTCCGTTGGATACAGATTGTGTTCCTTGAACTGGCTATTGTTTCCTGAAATAAGACGGCGTATCGGGGACGACCTTCTCGAAAGGCGGATAAGCGCCCTTGTCCAGATGGTCGCTCCAAGCCAAGACCTTGCCAGTGTCGGCGTTCAACAAGTAGACCAGGTCTTTGGCGTTCTCTCCCCCTCCGGCAAAGTGCGCCGAGGCCATCACGATACGCTTGCCCTTCTTCTTATAAAGGGAAAGGGCCAGGGCCTTGAGTTTGCCGTTGCTGTGGGCGAAGGGCAGATGGCTTTTCCAGAGGGTCTTTTGGTCGCTATTGAAGCAGATCACCGACCCATCCGAGCCCTCGGCCGCGTAATTCAATCCCATCGGGTCCCGGATGGCGTCCAGGACGTTCTTCAGGAGGGTTCCTTTACCCACGATCCAGACCACCTTGTCTTCCTGGAAATAGATCTCCTCGATGGTCGAATCGGCCATGACCACCAAAAAATTACCCGTATCGGGGCAGATATGGACCGCTCTCGGAGCGGCCAAAAGCTTGAACTCCCAACGGGTCTTGATGGTGTTGGACTTGGCCTCCGCCAGGAATAATCGATTGGTCAGGGTATCCCCCGCCAGGATCAGGGTCGGGTTCCCGTCCAGATCCCAATCCGCCGCCGTGGCGCAGGAAACCTGGACCCCTTCCATATGGGTCCAATCCCAAATGACCCGGCATCCGCTGTCCACTTTACGAAGTAAAAAGACCTTCTTGGACCCCCCCACCACCAGGAATCGGTTGTCGATGGGCTGGGCCTGAATATCCACCAAAGGTCCGTCCGATTTGTATTCCCAATCGATCTTCCCTTTATGGATATGGGCCAAGAAATCCCGGTCTTTTCCGCACAGGAGCAAGGAAGGCAGATAGGGCTTGGGTGAATCCGAACTGTCCTCCGCCCGCCCCGGAAAAGGCAGGCCAAGGATCAAGAGAAGAAAGATGACTCTCCCCGGATTGGTCATCAGGTACACCAGAACCGGATGATCTCGAAACTTCTATTCGCCGCGCGGATCCTGGAGCAAAGGGTGACCACCAGCATGTCCTGGATCCTCAGGGCCGTCGCCGGATGGTCCACTTCCAACTTCTCATAGCTAGCCTGGGGCAAGTGGTAAAGGACCGTGTCTTCCTCCGCTACGGCGTCGGCCGAGCGGGGAGCGCCGTCGATCAGGGCCATCTCGCCGAAGATGCTCCCGGCAGTCAGGAGGGTAAGGAGTTGTTCCTGACTATCCTTCTTCCCTTCCGGTACCACCCGGCGGCTGATCTTGATCTTGCCCGAACGTATCCAGTAGAAACCGTCGCCCCGGTCGTTTTCTTTGAAGATTGCCTTGCCCGAGGAAACCCGTACTTCTTTCAAGAGTTCGGAGAGAACAGTCCAATCCTGGTCCTTGAAACCGCGATAAGGCGCCGCGCTTTGGAACACTGATAGATCAACCGCCATAGAAGCCTCCAAAAACATTCAACAATTTTGAACCACCAAGGCACCAAGGGCACCAAGAAAATCGTAAGTTACAAAGCCACTCTTTTAATTCCATCTTTAATGAGCGGAACATTGAAATTGATCAAAAGTCCCAAACGGCAACCTGTGACTTTTAAATAAGTCAAAATTTGCGCCTCGTGAACAGGCAGGATTGTCTCAACGGCCTTCAATTCCACGATAAGCCGATCACTCACCAATAAGTCCATTCTAAACCCCGCGTCGATCTTCACCCCGTCATAAACCAAAGGAACTACGACCTGACTTTCGACTTTCAGCCCGCGTTTTTTTAACTCGTGGATCAAACAGACTTCATAGGCGCTTTCTAATAAGCCAGGTCCAAAAGCCCGATGGATCTTAAAAACCGAATCCACAACCTGACTGGCGATTCCATCTAATGCTTGGTCGATTGCTTCGATCATTCTTTCTGGTTGCCTTTGCTTTCAAAACGTTCCAATGTTTGCCGTACTTGGTGCCCTTGGTGCCTTGGTGGTTCAATCAGACTTTTCCTTTTAGATCGACAATAAATTGCCGGGCTGTGCGGCCGGAACGGCCGTTATTGAATTGCGCCCACCTCAGTGCCTGCGGATGTAGTTCCTGGGGGGGCATCTTGATACCTTCGGCCTTGGCCCAACTATCCACGATCTTCAAATAGATCTCCTGGTCCGGAGTATAGAAGGAAACTACCAGGCCGAAACGGTCGGAAAGGGAAAGTTTCTCCTCGATCGTATCCTGGCCATGGATCTCGCCGTCGTTCTGTTTGCCTTCCATCCGGTCCCCGAAGAATTCCCGCACCAGGTGGCGGCGGTTGGAAGTGGCGATCAATATAACATTCTGAGGCGGCGCTTCCACCGTCCCCTCCAAGACGGCTTTCAACCCCTTGTAGGAAGTCTCGTTCTCCTCGAAGGAGAGGTCATCCACGAACAGGATGAACTTTTCTCGACGGCCCCTCACGAATGGCAGGATATCGTGAAAATCCTTCAGGTCTGATGTGGCCACCTCGATGATCCGAAGGCCCCTGTCCTGGTAAGCGTTCAGGAGCGCCTTGACGGTGGAGGACTTTCCCGTTCCCCTCTCTCCATATAGAAGGACATTATTGGCCCACTTGCCCGCGACGAACGCCTCGATGTTGTCGATGAGAGGCTGGCGGAGCTCATCATATCCCACCAGGTTCCTCAGTTGGATGGGGTCCACAGCCCCAATGCCGGTCAGTTTTCCTTTCCCGTCGCCATGACCATGCCAACGGAAAGCCCGATACCGGCCGAACAAACCCCAGCCGTTCCGGGAAAAATACTCGCTGATCTCGGTGACCAGACCCGCGTTTTTGGCCCCGCCGGAGAGTATCTTTTTCTTGATGTCCCTTCTCGCCTTGGCCGATGGCGATAGTTCTGATTCCCTTTCGATTTCATTGGATCCTTCCAGGGAAGGGGCGCTTGCTTTCCCCAATAGGCCCGCTTTTTTCAGGTACTCCGCTTCCCAATCGACCCGGATCAACTTTTGAAAGATCTCCACCTCCCGTCGGTAGGTCTCGGTCAAGGATGGGCTGATCTTGGAAAGGGAGGCCATCTCCGCTTTCCGGTGGAAGGGATTGTCGTTCTCCAGGAACCTTTCCAGCCAATAGTCCTGCAGGAAAGTCCCGACCCTGGGATGGTGGATGAACTCCTGGGTAGAAAGGACCGCCTTCCATAATTTTCCATAACGGCGGTAACCCTTGGCCCCGTCCGATTCTTCCTTCTTGGCCAGCCACCGTAAAAGACGGCTGAACGCCTCGCCCACTTCGTCGCCGAAAACATCCTGGAGAAGCAGTAATTCGTCCAACCATTCCAAAGCCTTTCGGGCGTTGGCTGAAAAAGCGGTCGATGATTGGGGTTCGGCTTGTTTTTCCGATCTCTTCATACATCTCCTCGTCATTGAAAAGGGAGAACCATTTTACGTCTTTTTAATGATTCTTCACCCTAACATATTTGACGCGCCGAATTACACAAGCCGGCCTGTTTTTCCCTTTTCCACAGCCTTAGAATGACCTTGGAGGCGGAACTTGACGACCCTGGAACAACAACTCTCGGCTCTCACATCGCCGGGAACTCTATATGAGAAACTCCCGAACCATAAGGTCCAATGCTACGCCTGCGCCCACCGCTGCCGTATTCCGGCGGGCCAAAAAGGCGTTTGCAAGGTCCGTTTCAATGAAGAAGGTGTCTTGCGGGTGCCCCAGAACTATGTCGGCGCCCTCCAGGTGGACCCCATCGAGAAGAAACCTTTCTTTCACGCCCTTCCCGGGTCCGGCGCCCTTTCCTTCGGCATGTTGGGCTGCGACTACCATTGCGATTACTGCCAGAACTGGATCACCAGCCAGGCCCTGAGGGACCCGGCCTGCGAAGGATCGGGTTCTTACCTGAAAAGGATAAGCGCGGAGGATATCGTGAACGCCGCCCTCAAGACCCATTGCCAGACCGTCACTTCCACCTATAACGAACCCCTCATCACCAGCGAATGGGCTCTGGAAGTCTTCCAGACGGCCCACGCCAAAGGCCTTTTGACCAGTTATGTCTCCAATGGCAACGCCACCCGTGAGGTCTTGGAATTCCTCCGGCCCTGGCTGGATCTGTACAAAGTGGACCTCAAGGGTTTCAACGACAAGACCTACCGGCGGAACATGGGGGGGACCCTGAAACCCGTACTGGAAACCATCGAGAGATTGAAAGGGATGGGCTTCTGGGTCGAGGTGGTGACCCTGGTCGTCCCTGGCCTGAACGACAGTGAGGCGGAACTGACCTCCATCGCCAAATTCATCGCCTCAGTTTCTCAGGATATTCCCTGGCACGTGACCGCTTTCCATCCTGATTACAAAATGGAAAACCGAGGACAAACCGATGCCAAGAAATTGAACCTGAGCTACCAGATCGGAAAGACCGCCGGACTGCGTTATGTTTATTCGGGCAACAGGCCGGGCGAGGTGGGGACCACCGAAAATACCTATTGTCCCGGCTGCGAAGAGCTCTTGATCGAGCGCATGGGGTTCGAATTACTGAAAATGAAGCTGGGGCCGGACGGCATATGCCCCCAATGCTCCCAAACCATCCCGGGCGTCTGGAAAATACCGGCCAGAGGTTCCAACCAAGTCATCCCGGTGGAACGGACTCCCCTCGCCGAAAAAATAATGAAATGAGTCTCGATGTTCATCCTGCCCATTGAAGAGGATCGTCCCCCTAAGCACTTCCCCCTGATCAACTTTTTATTGATCGGCGTGAATCTCTATGTTTTCTTCCAAACCATCTTTCGGCCCGATTTCGAGCAATTGATCTGGCGCATGGGTTTCATCCCGGCCCATCCCCATTTCAGGGACATCCTTTCCTCCATGTTCCTTCACGCGGGCTTCGCCCATATCCTGGGCAATATGTACTTTCTTTATGTGTTCGGGAACCAGGTGGAAGACCGGATGGGAAAGTTCACCTATTTGATCGCTTACCTGTTGAGCGGCTTCGGCGCGGCCTACCTGCAATACTCCATGGCCCCCCATTCCACCATCCCCATGATCGGGGCGTCGGGGGCCATCTCGGGCATCTGCGCCCTCTACATGGTGATGTTCCCCTGGCGGAAAATGAGGCTTCAGTTCTTCTTTATTATCTTTCCCATTTTCTCCATCCCGGCCAGGGCGATCTTCGTGGTGGGCATCTGGTTCCTGGAGCAGTACCTGTTGGCCAGCATGACCGGACCTTCCATGGGCGGAGTGGCCTTCTGGGCGCACGTCGGGGGATTCTTGACCGGCATCATGCTCTTCCCTTTCCTCTATTCCAAAAAATAAAAAGGCCGGTCCATTACTGGCCCGGCCTGGTCTTATATAAAGGAGTTTATATTTTATTGTTTAAAGACATACCAGAGCGTAAATCGCGATTTGATTGGTCGTTGCGTAAGGCGGCGGCGTACAAACCACCGTCGGGGTCGGGGTAGCGATCATGCTGGGACAGGTCAACCAAGGACTAGGCCAACCCAGCCAGACCGTATCGGTCAAGGCGGTGGAACCAGCGGCGGCCGAGAAATTCCCCGCGGTTCCCAGGACCTCGTAAGCCAGCCAATAGGTCCCGGCGGCAAGATTGACGCTGGGAACCGGGATGGAATCCAGGCCCGGCGACAATGTCACGGCATCGGACGCGTAGACCAATCCCTGAGGCCAATTGCTGCTATCGCTTCCGTTATAAATCCCCACCCTTACCAGACAGGCTTGGTTCGGCTCTATCCAAATGCTTTGTACCACCCCGGCCGTGGCCAGATCATATCTTTGAGCGTATGTCCTCAACGGTTGTACGAAAACCTGAGAAGTCGAAACGGATGGGTCACCTACAAAATAATAACTGAGACAGGTGGTAGGCTTAGACGGTGTAGGCGTGCAGGTAAACCCGAAAGAGTTGGTACAAGGCCCGCTGGGGACTGTATAAGTGCTTGAGATGATCGGGCTGGGGGTAAAAGTAGGCGACCCCGTCAAAGTCGGTGTAATGGTCAAAGTGTTGGTGTGGGTCGGTGTCCCAGGGTCAGGAACCGCCGTATATGAATAGGTCGGCGTGGGCGTCAACGAACCCGTGAAGAAAGTGATCGGGAATGTGGCCGTTGAGGTTGGAGTTCCCGTGGGGGTCGAAGTAATGGGCTGAGTGAAGGTACGAGTCGACGTGAAAGTAAAAGTTCCCGTCGGGGTCAGCGTCCAAGTGTTGGTGTATGTCACCGGGATGTTGGGGGTGAAGGTCCAAGTGGGGATGAATGTCACTGGGAAGCTTGGCGTATAGGTCACAGTGGGACTTCCAGGGTTCGGGGTTGGGGTAAAAGTGGCTGAGGCTAAAATCAATATCGGAGGCCCAAGGGGTCCGGTGGGAGAACCCGGCAATCGTCCGCAGTTGGCGAAAAGGATGGGGAATAACACCGCCAGCAACAGGTACCTGACGTTGGATAGATTTTTCATAAGCTCCTCCCAAACAGATCGAGTGTCGTATTTCTTTCTTCGACCTATAGACGGGAAGATGGGTTTTTAGTGCAAAAATAAAGGGATTCAATGAGGCGAGGAATATCAGGAGGTTTAACCGTAAAACTGTCAGGAAAAAATTAATTCCAAACCGGATGTTCTATGGTTTGGATTCATTGAGGAAAGCCATCACCTTGTCCTCGCCCACAAAACCGACGAGTTGCTTGAAGTCGCTTTTTCCCGGATATTGGACAACTAGGGTAGGAAATCCCCTGATCTGGTATTTGGCTTGAAGAACCGCTAATGTCAGTGGGATTTCTCCCTTCTTCCCTTGCTCGGTCCATCACGACCACGGGGATGAATAATCCTTTGAGCTTCGCGACGTCGGCGGGATTCTCAAATACCTGCGCCTTCTCAAGTTTACAAAAGTGACACCACTCGGCGGTGAAGTCATAAAGAATGGGCTTCCCTGTCCGCAGTGATTCCTTCAAGCCATCAGCGGGTTGGAGCCAACCCAGGGCACCCGTTCCGGTGGCCGAACCAGCGGTAGGCGCCTGGGCATAGGATTGGTCCTTAGACGGGAATATTTGGTCGTAATAGACAGCTGTCAACCCGGCGGAAAGAGTGAAACCCATCAAGGACAAAACCAAGAGACTCCATCCGCCCTTTCTTTCAATCTTGATGATGCCCAGGATCAAGGAGACAGCGGCGAAAATGACGCCTAAGAAAGGGATGAGCGAGGCGAACCCGACGAAATAACACCATTTTTCAAGGGGAGGTTTGGGGCCTGTGGAACCCATGAAGTTTTCGGATAAAGGGGCCATGGGATGATTGTAATCCTGAAAAACGAACCTCAAAAGTTAATTCATTAGAAGGGCAAAACTATTAAAGAACCAATGTGTCATTTTAACGCAAGTGCCAATTCAATGATTGAGAGATAGATTCAAGGGCTAGGTAAAGCTTTTGTTTGCCGAAGGTACTCTTTCACAGCTGAAACAGGGTCCTTTTCTGTAAAGAGATTACAGAAATAGTTTCCACCATCTTTTCCTGATTTAACCTGATCGAAATAGCGATTCCAGAAGCTATTACTTCTTCCAGACTGTGCCAAATTAAATTCGGCAAAATTGCTGAAATCCACACCTACATCGATAGAATCTGTCACGCCAGCTGACGTTTGCAAAATCAAACGGATAGGATGGGCGAACCAGTCCCCCCATTGCACGTCCTTAACTGTAACCTTTTGCATTGTGGAAAGTACCGTTCCATTCGATAAAGTGACCGGTCTTTGGGAAACCATCCAAAGGTCGTGCCCTAACAAGCGGTCCTTAGCCTTCTGATAATCCCCACAAGGAGCAATATGAGCGCAATTCTCCCCATCGTAAGTATGAAGAAGATAACGGTGCCCATCGTCCAACATTCGGATGTGAAGAACCTGCGGTTTGTCCTGGTGCTGAGGGTCAAAAGGCTCAATAGGCCCCAAGATAGAAAAAATTCGTCCTTGCAGAGACACCGCATTGGTAACGGGTTTTTGAGAGGCATTATCCTCCCAAACCGCGAGAATGTTGCTTGAGTTGCGGAGGAATATGAAGGTTTGGCCTACCCAATCTTTGATCGGAACATTCGGGAATGTATTTAAGAACTCATCAGGAACATGATAGTTTCTCCAGAATAAGGCGGATTGGAACTCGGGCGTATCCAACAAACCCTTCAATTTAGGTGTTTGACGAGCTGTAATCTTAAGCGAAGGATCCAAATCAAAAGCTTTAATTATTTCCGAGGCGGCATCCGCGACCATATTGCCGTTTCCTTGGGCCCTGAATACCCAATCACAAAGGGCAAGGTTATAGTGGGCCAAAGAGGAATTATTATCCCAAGCAATGGCGCGGTTTAAAGAATTCCGAGCCTGCTCCATCTGACCGTTGAGGATGTAAGCGTAACCCAGATAAACATATATCTTGGGATTGGAGCTTTCCAATAATAGGGCCTTTTGATAGTCGACAATGGCCGCGCCATAGTCCTTGGCCACCAAAAACTTTTTACCTGAATTCAAATATCCGGTAACCGTTCCATTCGGAACAACGGTTTCTTTTTTATCTTTCCAATATCGAAGAGGTTCTTTATTTTGAACAGCTCGGATTAAACCATCCAAAATAGTGACGCCAGGACCTAAATTGCAAACACCCACGGGCGCCAATTGGCCATTCTCATATAGAGGCCAGAATTCAGCTCTAACATCTAGCCAATTTTTCCCATCCCAGCCATAGACCCAAGGGAAACTAATCTGATATGCGATGCCGTAATCGAGCACCAGTTCATATTTCCCAT
>CAWHOE010000016.1:0-34862 GCA_963830915.1 candidate division FCPU426 bacterium | reverse complement strand
CGATAAACCAAGTCGAGAATTTTTAATGGATTGGCGAGTGAAAATTGTGATTTTTGGAAGAAAAGTTCCTGGGGCAGTCAAACTACGTTTTCCCTATCGGACGACGATATGGTCCGACTTGGGTTTTTCCTGTTGGGTCGATCCCTTCCCTTGTTTGGAAATGAGTGGATGAGCCGACCATGTTTTTTAGGCGTCTGTCCTGCCTTGCTTGGCCCCGAGTAGGGTGGCCTGGTATGGATTCTTTTGCTCGGCGAGGGTTGCGCCGTTCGCGCCCCCAGGGAGAGGGCCAGGAAAAAGGCGGTCACCATGATGACTATCGTTTTTTTCATTTTTCCCTCCCTGTTCGCCGCGAAGAATGAAACTTCTTCATCTCGTGTATTCATATACGTAACCAGCGCCCGAATCCGCCACGAACAGGTCGTCGGATTTGTCCAGGGTCAGGTACCCCAGGTTGTTGAAACCGTCTATCTCGCCCAGGTAAGTCCCTTGCGTGGTGGCGTAAACCACCCGATCAAGCCCGTTATCCACAATGAACAGGTTTCCTTGCGAATCCATACCCAAGCTGAGAACACTCGGCGTGAACTGGTAGGTCCAGCCCGTCCCATCGAATGAGCTGACATAATTGTATCCGCTGTCGAACTTGACGACCTGCCCATGGCCGCCCGCTATGTCATTAGCGACATAAATGTTCCCGGAAGGGTCCAGGGTGACATCCGAAGGGCTGTTCAGGTTCGCGGTCCCCGTCTGGTTCAGGATGGAATCGTCCACCCAGTTCAAGTTATAGATCTTTGAGTTGTTCCAGTCGGCCACGACCAAATTGCCGTTCGCGTCGATCTTCACTCCCGTTGGGCCGCTCATGGCTCCTTGGCCGGACCAGCTGTAATCGTAAACGGCCCCGGTGGGCTTCAGGTAATAACCGTCCACCTTGGAATCCAGGTAATCCGTCACATAAAGTTCCCCGTTGCTATCGATGGTCATGCCATAGAGGTCCGGCTCAACTCCCGACGGCGTGATGTTGTATAGATAGGTCCCGGTGCTGTTGAATATCTCGACGTTCTCATATTCCTCATCGCTGACCGCCAGATACCCGCAACCCACCGCCACCCCTTCCGGCCAGGAAAAGTTGGCGTTCGCGCCAGTTTCGATCCCCGGATGTCCCAGGGTCGAGAACAAGGTCCACAAGTTATAAGGAAAAGGCGACGGGGTGATGGTCGGCGTGCATAACGCGCAGAGCGTATCGGTGGAAGTGGGGGTGCTGGACGCGGTGATCGTCGGGGTGTGGTTCTCGTCCCGGGTGGGAACAAGCGTGGGTGTGTACGTCAGCATGCCCGGGGGTGTGTTCGTGGGCGTGGAGGTCAAGGTAGGTGAAATGGTCGGGGTGGGTGACAGCGTCAGGGTAGGCGTATCCGTCACAGTGGGTGTGAATGTGTTGGTGCCTGTGTTGGTGGGTGTGGCGGTAACGGTCGATGTGATCGTGTTGGTGGGGGTATTGGTGATTGTGGGTGTAACGGTGATAGTGACCGTGTCCGTGGTCGTGGCTGTATCGCTGGGTGTAACGGTGTAGGTCGATGTGAGGGTGTCCGTCGTGGTGAAGCTCTGGGTAGGGGTGGAAGTGACCGTGGGGGTGAATGTGATGGTGGGCGTATTGGTATTCGTGGCCGTATCGCTGGGTGTAAAGGTATTGGTCCAGGTGAAGGTGTCAGTGGATGTGAAGGTGTTAGTGTGAGTAAAGGTCTGGGTGGGCGTGTTGGTGATCGTGGGTGTGAAGGTTTTGGTGGGTGTCAAGGTAATGGTGGGGGTATCGGTGATAGTGGGCGTCTGGGTGATCGTCGGGGTGTTGGCCGGGGGTTGGGCCACGGGAGAGGCTGGGTTCAGAAGACCCGAGCTGCAGGAGGACAGGACCGTGAGGGCCGTTGGGATCACGAACCCGAGGAAGGCCCAGGAAATATTTTTTTTCATCGTAAGCCGCCTCCTCTTCCTGAGTCACAGGTGAATGCGCGCGTCTCGAACAAAAGGGCGATCCGCTCACTTCCCCAAAAACGGACACCTAAGACGGGGGTAGAATACAACGCCCTGGGGAGTCTGTCATAGGGCTTCGTACCACCGTCTTGTTTATATTTTATTAGGGAGAATTCCTTATAACCGACTATGGCCTGTCAGCTGTAAACTGATTCCAAACTTATTCAAGGAGGACTATGTGGCTAATAAAAAAACGGTTACCGGAGAGCCGGGCGGGTTTTTACCACGGGCCGCGGCTTTGTTTTTGGACTGCGCCCTTATTTTGGGAAGTTTCGTGTTCATCAGCCTTTTCACCGCCATCATTCTCCCGAACTTATTCAGGTCCTTTCCCAAGGAACAAGCCGGTTTGTTGACAGGCCTTATCCTGGGGTCCCTCTACCTCGGCATTCCGTGGCTCTACTTCACCATCTCCACAGCCATTTGGGGCTGTACTTTAGGAAAATTCATCTTCAACTTGAGGGTTGTCCGCCTGGACGGCTCGAAGGTTTCATTTCCCATTTCCCTTTGGCGCTCGCTTTGCAACTTGCTCTTCGCCATACCATTAGGGTTGGGTTACTGGGTGGAGCTATTTCAGAAAGATAAAAGGTCCCTCGCCGATCTCGCGTCGAACACCAAGGTCGTCCTCATCAAACCTTACAACGAGATCGTGATGATCTTGATCCTGGTTTTGCTTCCATTCTTTGGCATAGCGGTCTGCGGCATACTGGCCGCCATCGCCATCCCCCGTTTCGCCCAGATGTTGGAGAAGTCGCGGGAGGGGGCCACCAAGGGTAATTTAGGAACCATTAAATCGGCCGTTGCCATTTATTACGGCGAGAACAACGGTAAATACCCGGCGGACCTGGAGAAAGACCTGGTCCCTAAGTACCTCACGGCCATTCCCCCGGTCAAGGCGACTGGCGCCTTTATCGCGCGTGCCCCAAGCCCCGTTGGGAATAATGTAACCTTGACGGAAAAAGGTGGAGTCCCTACTCAAAGCGGCTCAGGTTGGCTGTACGACAGCACTATGGGCATTGTTTATATCAACAGCACTGTGAAGGATTCCAAAGGGGTCCCTTATTCCTTTTACGGTTTCGAGTAAGGCCTTTGTTTTTGTAAGGAAATGGTTATCTAAGAACGGCCCGCCGCCGACCTTTTTTCGCCGTGAACCGTCAGCCGTTAGCTATCAGCTGCCGTCTGTCGACTGTCAGCTGTCGACTGTGAGCTATCTGTACTAGTTCATTTGCTGTTGCAAATGGGTCCTGGACAGCCGGTCCACATCGTCCTTGTGGATAGCCAACACTTGCAATGGGCCATGGAAGAGGCTACGCCCCATTTCCTGGGTGGTTTTCACCTCCCCCATCCCGGCCAAAAGGGACAAGGGCAGGCGGTATTGGGGAAGTTGCAGGAGGATCTCCATTTTTTCGCCCGTCGTTAAAGGGTGCTGGCTCAACAGGAAAAGTTCGCTCAGGAAGATGTCCTTCAGGATAGCCCGGTGAAAACCTGAACCCTTCGAAAGTTCGGCCAGTTGTTTCAAGCCAGTCTGCCGATAGGAGGCTTGGGCATGCAATTCCCTGGCTTCCGTCGGGTCCAACAAACGGAACTGCGCTTTCAACGTGGCGGCCACTCTGTGTCTTTCTTGTTTCTCCACCCATCCGTTTTTCATTTTTTCCCTCTTTCGCTCTCTCGTTTTTATTTCTTGGATGAAATATGCTTCCGTTAAGGAAAAAAAGATATAGCTCGTTCCAGGTTTAACAGTGAATTTCCACGCTGTTAAAGTAGAAGGACCGTGATCTTTTTTTGTCGGACTAAATAGTTGCAAAAATCAATTCAAGGTAAGATAAAAAAAATAGTCGACAGTTGGTGGACTACAGTTAACGGTTGACAGTCACTGTTTGCGGCATGTCCTTATGATCACTGCCGTGCGCAGCGCGCTGCGGAATGTTAACAGAGAGCTTTCGACCGCGGTTTGCGGCCTAAATCTGACCTCAGGCATAAAGGCCGACACCTGTGCCGATTAACTAATAAAATAAAATCATTAGAAATCGGCACTATACCGACCCCTTTATATCTTTATGGGAAGGTCGGCATGTTTCGGGTGAAGGCGCGCTATTTCTTATAGATGTGCGCGACCTGCATGAGTTTGGCGCTGATCTTCAAGTTCGCCTTCAGCGCGGCGTCAGTGTTGAGGATCAAATTGATCTTGTCCCCTATCTGGTCAAAGGTAATGATCCCCCCCATGACCCCGAAAACGTGGAACTCCGCCACGGTCAAGACGCTGGAACCTTCCAGAGCCTTGAGGATCTCGTAGGCCGAATCCTTCTCCGAATAGGAGATGAACAGGATCTGGCAATGGCGCAGGGCCTCCGCGTGGGCTGGATCGAACCGCTCGAAGCGTTTCACCGTGAATGGGCGGCCCTCGAACTGCTTCCCCTCCACGGCCCGGTCCAGGGAGTCGCCGAAAGGATCGTCACCCAGGATACCGATGACGATGGGCGCGGTTGTGTTCGCGAAGGTTTTTTCGGGCCAGGACACGAATTTCCCGAAATTGATCAGGTAAGCGGCCTTGACGTCGTATTCGTTTACGGCCGCGGCCCGAAGGAGCGGCGAGGATAGGACGAGCAGGCCGATCAGTAGAAGGATCGAGGCGCTTTGTTTACCGTTGGTTTTTTTCATGATGTACCGCCTAGTATTTCAGCGCCAGTTGGCCGTAGAACGTCGGCACAACTTGCGCGGGTAGGATCCCATAGGAAAGCAGGGTCTCGGTATGGGCCCCTTCCAGGTCCATGGCCCAGGCCGAGACTTCCAGGTTTTCCGTCGGCTTCCATCGAGCCCCCAGGTCCCATCGGGTGTAAGAGAGGGTGTTGGAGACCTGGTTCGGGTCCGGGTCCACGATGGGGGTGGAATCGGTGTAATAGAGGGCTGTGTCGAGTTCCAACTCGGGTATGAAAGCCCAACTGACCCTGGCATTGGCCAGGTTATGCGGCGGCGCGGCGCCCAATTCACGGTTGAGGGCATTCAAAAGGGACTGGTCGTAGTCGTCGTAGGTATAGGAACCCGCGAAGTGGAGGTTGGGGTAAGGGTCCCACTTCACGCTCAACTCAACGCCGTAGATATCACCCGACCCCACGTTCTGAAGCTGAAGCATCTGCATGTAGGTGCCACCCAAGGGCGTCGTCGGACCGGGCACGGGCGGACCCGGGAACCCGGGTATCCCAAGCGGGTTGTAATCGCCGATATCGTTGATGGCGATCAGGTTATCGTAATGGTTGTAAAAGGCGGAAAGGTCGACCTGCGTCTCCCGCAAGGGGGTCACGCGGTATCCCAACTCATAGGCCACCAAGTTCTCCGATTTCAGCTGGGTGTTGGGCACCAAGCTGAAGTAATAGGGGCTGTTGGGGTCCCCCGGGACCGGCGACTGGAAACCATTGAAGAAGATATAGAGCGATCCGGCCGCCTGCGGCGGGGTGCGCTCGGCCCTCGAGACGGCGGCCCAGAGGCTGTTATTGCTGTCGGGAGTGAAAAGAAGCCGTCCCGAGGGAGACCATTCAAAACCCGTATTGGGATTGTTTTCCAGTTTGGTCCCGGCGGTCAGGTAAAGCCGGTCCTCCTCCAGGGTCAACCGGTCCTGCAGGAACCCGCCGTATGTATTCAGGTTCTGGTCGCCCGGCACATAGACAAAGTTCACGGGGTTGAAAAACTGGTCTGAAACGTTATTGAAATTGAGGCCCCAGGTTATCTCGTTGACGCCCTCCAGGATGAAGCGGTGCTGGAACTCCATGTCGAAAGTCCCCACGTTGGTGATGCGCGCGTCGTTGGCGGCGGTCTTGTTGTTGTAGTCATAATAGGACTGGAACTGAAGGTCCGAACCGTCGTCGAAGGTGTGGGTCCAGCGCCCCAAAAAGTGGGCGTTCCGGTCGAGGATCCCGTTGGTCTCAAGCCAAGGGGTGGCGAAAGTTTCGGGGTTGAAGTAATCGGGAATCGGATTCGACGCCAAGTCGCCCCTTTCATAATTGAAATGGGCGCTCTGGGCCTCCGCTTGCAAGGTCAATTGGTCCTGGTCCTTGTGCAGGTCGGCGCGGAAACCCGCGCGGGTGTCGTACCAGTCATCATGAAAAGCGCTCCCGTGCCGGGTCCTGGAAAGGGTTGCGGTCGGCGGATTGCCCGTAAACACGGTAGTAGAGATCATCCCCGATCTGTCCCCCATAGCGGACCGCCGCCAAACCGTCGATGGAATAAGGCGCCTGGACGCCGCGGCCGTAAAGCGGGTCGCCCGCTGAACCCGACAGGTAAAAACCCTGGGTCAATTTCGCGTCTTTCGTGATGATGTTCACCACGCCGTTGACCGCGTTGGCTCCCCAAAGGGTCCCGCCCGGGCCTCGTATCACCTCGATATGGTCGATATCCTTCAACATCAGGTCCTGTTCGCTCCAGTCGACCCCGCCCAAGACCGGGTCGTAGACGCTTCGTCCGTCGACCAGTACCAGCATCTTGTCGTTGTAGGTCGCGTTGAAACCCCGGGCGCTGACGGCCCACTCACCCGAGCTTTGGCGGGAAACCTGCACTCCCGGCACCATCGCCAAAAGATCAGGAAGGTAGCGGGCCCCGCTTCGGGCGATGTCCTCGGACGTGATGACATAGATGGCTGAGGTCGCGTGGCGGATCGTTTCGCTTTTTTTCGCGGAAGAGGTCACGACCGAATCGGTGGAACTGACCTCTACCTGCCGGTCGGCCAATCCCTCCAGACTGGTATCACCCGCGTCGTTTTGGCTGACCGCCGCGGAGGGCGTTTCAACGGGCGTGGAAGCCGGGGCCGTTTGGCCTTGGGCTAAAGCCGGGGATCCCGACAAGATCAAAAAGCCGATGGACGCCCAAAACAAAAAACGTTTTTTATAGAGCGGTTGTTGGAACAAAGTGGAACGCATAGAGCCCCCGGAATATTTGAAGTTTAAATATCATCACCCCGCGCTCCATCCATGACCCAACGGAAGCCGAAGTGTATTCATGGTAATATTAATTTTGATTTGACCGCTGAAAAAGTCGGACCAAAACAAAGGATTTTCTCCTCGAGACGATAAACCGCACAAATACTGTCGCTTTTTGACGCCAAATCCCGCTTGGTTATTAACGCGCTTCTCAAAACCTCCCTCACTCTTCAAGAGATCCAATCGGTCACGGCTACCGGACGTTCCTGATCCCGAAAAAGTTGCATCCCAAAAATTTTATTTCAATTCCTCGCTTTGTATTTCCGCCCTTCGACCCTTTTCCCGGACCCCTTCGTCATAACTAATGAAGGCCAAAAACCTTCGGAAACAATGACGGCGACAGGGAGGCATATATGCGGAAACTCATTTCTTCTATCCTCGTGATCCTGATGCTTACGGCTGGAACCGGTTGGGCCCAGACCGCCCCGGGGAATCCTCCGGCGGGCAAATTCGCCCCGATCGACGTGAATGAACAGACCTACCCTTATTACGACTCGGATACCGGTTGGAGCACCATCACCTCCACCAGTTATTCCTACCAGGGGTCAGCCTTGACCCAGCCTAAGGACTTCGAGCGGGTGATCAAACCCTTGAATGACCCGACGGCGAATGACCTCCTGCGTTCGGGGGCGGATAAGGACGCCTGGGGCCAGGGCCTGATTTGGGGCGGTGTGGCCGTTGAAGCGGCCGGCTGGACGGACTTTACCATCGAGATGCTCAATATGGGTACAACCACCGATTCCTCGGGACATATGGTCGACCATGACCCCAATGTGATCCCGTCTGTCGTCATGGTCTTGGGCGGGGTCGGGATCTTTTTGAAGGGTATTTTCACTCAAATGGACGCGTCCACCGACCGCGCCAACGCGGTGGCCCGCTACAACACGGTGGTCCAATCCAACCAGGACCTGTCGATGATGATCCAACCCGAAAATAACGGTGTGGGCTTGAACCTCACCCAAACCTTTTAACTTTCTCAACTTTGGCAAATGCTAAAGGTACCTCCCATTGACAATTCCCCCCTTTTGAAAAAGGGGGGAAAGGGGGGTATTAGGCGTTGTCGATGCGGTTAGAAAAGACTAACTCCCCCTTAGTCCCCCTCTTTCAGCGGGGGAAAATAGGATGACTCCAAAAGTTGCCAAGTTGAGTAACTTAAATAAGTCCGTTGGTTCTGAAAAAATTAAATAATGAAAATGGGTCCGTTATCCAAGAACAGGAAAACACCTGTGCCGAGTTTTATTTGCCTACCCTTCACCCACCAGGTGAAGGGCAAAGCTTGGCAATGCCAACTTATTGATAATTGGTACAAGCCTTCTTCATTGAGGCTTTTCATCCGACTCGCACCCTCCAGGTGAGAGTCGAGGGTTGATGATGCCGACTGATTGAAAGTCGGTACAGGCCGAAATGAGAGATTTGATGGTGCCAGACCGTATAGAAGGTCTGGTGGTGAGAGGCGTGTTTTGGTGATCCCTATTGCTATTGCAATAGGGGCCGACTGCCGATTGAAGTCTGTGGACTGTCATGCTGGTTTTCTGAAAGGCCAAGTTCAAGGAAAAATAAAAACTCCACTTTAAGGCTTTATAACAAACCCTAAAAAAGTTCCTTATCGGGAATCCAAATACAATTGGATGGGTCGTAAATTTCATTTCTTTCCGGCTTATCCGGATCGTACAAAACAACCGCCGTCTTTCCGGCCTCGTACAGGCTCCCATATTTATTATTCTTCCCAATTACAGTCAGGTACTCTTTATCCTGAACGAAATAGCATATATTTATTGCTCTGTTTTCAGAAACCAATACATGGCCTACGACCACCTTCCCCCGGATCAACAGGTCTCGTTGTCTAAAATAAAAAAACATTGCATATCCAACTAAAAAACCACAAATAGCGAGAAAGAAAAAAGCGCTAGCAAAGTTCGGATCAGCATCTAATGCCGGCCTCTCTGGGAAAAGGGGCAAGTAATGAATATTCACTTTCATTCCTGTCACAAGTTGGCCATAGGAGGCATAGGAAATCCGAATATCTCCAGTTTCCTGTTTATCACTACCAGAATATTCAACCCGAACAAAGTTACCGGAACCTCGGCCATGGGTTTGCCATAAGTGCGCAACAGTGGCTTGGGTTGGAATACCGAATTTAATCGCGAGGAATGGTATAAGCGTGAGATAAGAAAACATCCCGAACATAACCATTAAGAAAACAAAGCCAAAGAAATATTTCAACCAAACTCCTGGCGCTTCACCAATAGTTTTTAAACGCACTCTGCGGGGTATAGGAATATCCAATTCTTGAAAAGCTGGTTTGATAGTCTCGTCGATATCATTTGTCATGTTTTAGAAGAACCTTAGTAATGTTTTGCTTTGGCCTGACTCCGTTTTCATTTTCCGATGATAGGTATTTCGGTAAGCCGCAGTTGACGATCCAAGGCTCCATCTTATTGCCGAAAGCTAGGGTCACCTGATAACTGGGGCGCCATTCGACCCATTTTTTGGAAGGGTCCTTGGGGACGGCCCTTTTAAGCTTGGAATCCCAAACCCACGTTCTCCGGCTGGTCCTTTTGTCCGTAGGGCTCTTTCCCTCGAAAAATCGCCGGAACCTCTGGTCCACGTGGACTTGATCCAAAAGAAGACGGATCGAACAGCGGTATAGCGGGTCGCCCTGGGCCTGGTAGTTGACTTGCAATTGGGCCGGGACGATGACGTAGGTTTCGGTGGCCGGGTGGGCTTTTACCAAAGCCACCCGATCCAAAGCCACATCCACGGGGAACCAATGGGATTGGGATCCCCTCTCGTCCTTTTCACTGTCTAAATCCTCCAACGCGTCTTTCTGTTCTTGTTCCTTGGCGCCCCTTTTGATGGCGGCTTTCAGCTTTTTTTCCGCCTTCGCTATTTGCTTGTCCTTGTCCGCCACCCACTTTTGCCAGGCGGGGCCGTCGTATTCCAGGGCCACAAAGACTTTCTTGGAGGGAAAAGAGTACCAGTCTTCCTTGTATTTGTGTTTGAGGTTGTACCCCAGGTCCTTCAGTTTTTGTTGTGATAGGTCATCCAACAGGTTGACATCCATGCTGAGCGAAATGGAGGTGTCGTCCTTTTCAGCCGAAACCAAGGTCAATTCCCTTTCGGTCAGATTCAAGACGGCTTCCCGGTTCGACCGGTTATAGGCCACCCCACCCAGAACGAACAGGTTCACCAAAACCACCAACCCTAAAGACAATGTAAGCGTTCGTTTAGGGGTCATGGGCGCTCCCCCAGGTAAAGCCGTCTCAGGCGTTTCAATACATATAGAAGTGCCACGGAGGCTATCCCCACCAGCAGGAAAAACTGGTACTTGGGCATCCAGTCCCACCACCAATCGTAGAACTTGGTGTAGAGGAAGATAGCGAAGAAGGTCGCCCCGATGTTGGTGACTTCCGAATGTTCCTTTTTGATCCCCCGCCAGATCGCCAAAGCCGAGACAAGGAATCCGATGATCTGGTAACCGTCCTCCACCGGTTTATTGGCGTAGGGCAGATAGCTTCCATCACCCCAATGGGAAAGGATCAGGATGGCGATAAGCACCGATAGCAGGCCGATCAAGCGGTAAAAAATGGGGAAGCTGGGTTTAGCCGTGTGTTGCCAAAGTTTTGGTATCAGCAGAAGAACCAGGCCGGCCAGGATGAAATTCTCCGGGCGCTCGCCGAAATCCAGCCAGTAGATACCGCACCAGGTCCCCGCTTCCATGGATAGGAACCCCAAGAGGCTCAGCAGGCCCGCCAACAAAAGCAGTCTCAAGCCGTAACCGTAGGCCAGTGTCAGGGCGAAAAGCGACCATACCAGGAAGGAATTGGGGGAAGGCGTGATATTGAAGGTGGCGCCCAGCACCACCAGGTTCACCACGAAACAGGCGAAGGCCACCAGCCCCAACAGGCTGGCGTAATAGAGGCTTCTTTCTAGTTTGGCCGCCTTGTGGGCGGCGAGGGTAAAAAGGATGGTCCCGCCCGCCAATATCCCCACTTGAAGGGGGGTGGATAAATAGCCCCAGACCCGCAGGAAAAGAAAATAGACCCCGGCGCAAAGGGCCGCGCCTCCCAGGAAAGTGGCGATTCGCATGCCCCAGGACAGGCGCTTGGCCGAGAAGTTCGTGTCCACCTCGAACCGGCTTTTCAGTTCGGTGATCGTGGCCTGGATATGAGTGTCGATCTTCCCCTTTTGTTCGGGGGCCAGGGTGAAAACGCCCAGGCGTGTAAGTTCTTCCAGTTTGTCCTGAAATACCAGAAGTCGGTCTACTTCCTTCTGTGCTTCCTGTTGGTTGCGGGGAGATTTTGTTGGTTGGTCAGGGCTCATATCAGGGTGCTCCAGATAATGGTCGAAGGACTAAATAAGTATAGGGTAAAAAACAGAACCGCTCGAAAATAAAAAAAGCTCAGGCCAACACGACCCTTTTAAAGAAGGCACTGAGGCTGACACCTGTGCCGTGGTCACAAACCGAGGCACTAGCCTTGGTTGTGCCGATTGACCAATAAAATAGTTGTATTGGAAATCGGTACTATACCGACCTCTTTAATTGATTTATGTGAAGGTCGGGATGTACCGAGCCTCAGGTAAAAAGGCCCGGTACCCTTTATTAAAGCTTATTTCCTCTTTTTCTTCCCCTTCGCCCCACTCGACACCCTGGGCTTTCTCACCTTCTGCCCGATGGACTTGGCCAGGGCCGGAGTGCCCAGGTCGTTAGCGGCGTAATGGCCGACGGCGCGGGTCTTCAAATCGACCGTCACGTAATCGTCCGGGGTCTTGGCTCCGGTCCCGTCACTCCCAGGCGGAAGCCGACCTCTTTTACAACTCCACTAATACTCCCAGGGTCAAGGGAAAGTCGGAGAAGGTCGTGGATTGGGACGCGATCAGGTTGTACTGACCCTGAACATAACCATGGGTCCGGGGGGCCAGGGGAAACTGTATCCCGGCCCCAAGAAGGGCGTCAAAATTGGTGGTGTTGTCCCCCGAGGGTGATTGGGTCTGATAGACCAAACCGGGCCCGGCCAGGAGATAGGGTTGAACGCCCTGACCCTGGAAAACGTATTTGGCCTCGGCCATCACCCTAAAGTTATAAAGCGATGTGCCGGAGCCTGTGAAGAACCACTCCTCAAGCGATAGCTGGGCGGCCCAAGCGTTATCGAACTGGTAGCCCCCGAAAATATTCGCGCCACCGCCCAACAGATAGTTGGGGTCCCATTTACTACTGGGTATGTCCGCGCCAGTCCCCAGGCCTATATAGAGGGGATGGTTCCCTTCCGGGGCGCCTTCTTGGGCGTAGGCTGTAGTCAAAACCATGCTCATCAGGGCAAATCCGAGGATAATTTTTTTCATCATTTTTCTTCCTTTGTTTTGATGTCTTTTCTGTCAACTGTCAGCTGTGAGCCGTCACCTGTTAGCTGTAGTTCGTCGACTGTCAGCTGTTTTCTGCCGTTTGCTTTGTTAGCCGTCGACTGTCGTCTGTGGCTGTCTCCTGCCGTCTGCCTTTTGCTCGCTGCGGACTGTCAGCTGTTTTCTGCCGTTTGCTTTGTTAGCCGTCGACTGTCGTCTATGGCTGTCTCCTGCCGTCTGCCTCTTGCTCGCTGTGGACTGTGAGCTGTCAGCTGCCGACTGCCTCCTGTCGTCTGCCTTTCTCAATAGGGTGAAAATATCTGTACCAGATCGGTCGAGCTGTCCGCCACATAGACCCACCCGTTGGAATTCACCGCCAAATCTTCCGGCTGGGTAAAAGTTCCCAAACCAGTCCCCGAACCGCCCCAACTCGTAATGAAATTGCAGTTGGAATCGAATTTCATGACGAGTTTCGTCGTTTCATCCGTGGCGTAGACATTATGGTTCGCGTCCACCGCGACCCCATAAGGAATAGTGAACCCATGGCATTGGCCCAAAAGAGCCCCGTCGGGGCTGAACTTCATGACGGATTGATTCGTCTGGCTCGCGACATAAATATCCCCATTCGTATCGACCGCCACTCCGTTAGGCCAGGGTACCGCCCATTGGGTCACGGGTGTTCCGTTGGAAGTGAATTTTTTGAGCAGTTCGTCACCGGTATCGCCCACATATACGTAACCTTGGGCGTCGACCGCTAATCCATTGGATTCGTTGAATTGGTCCCATTGGGTCAAAAACGTCCCGGTCGAGTTATAGACAGCGAGCCATCCACCTGGATCCTTACTGAGGACATAGATGTTGCCGTAGGCATCCAACGCCAAAGCGGTCGGGCCACTGGTCACAGTGAATTGATTCACAAAGCCGCCGCTGGGAGTGAATTTTTGGATCAGGTCGTTCCTGTAATCCGCGACATAGATGTAATTCTTGGAATCAACTGCCACCCCATAGGGCCAGGTTAATTTTCCGTTCCCCGTGCCCGCCCCTCCGAATTGGGATGAGAAAGGATAGTTCGGCGTGGGGGTGCCGGTCAAAGTGGGCGTAGAACTGAAAGTAGTCGTCCCGGTTAACGTGGGTGAAAAGGTGGCCGTGGGGGATAGGGTCACGGTCGGTGACAAGGTAATGGTGGGGGTAGGTGGGACCTGGACCACAGTGACCGGCCCGGTAGGCCCTGTGCCGGATGGCAGGTTCTTTCCGCAGGATACCGCCATGGCCGAACCCAAGATCAAAACCAACAACCCCAAAAGCCACTTAATATTTTTCATCTGTTCTTTCCTGTCTGTAATTTTTACCCTTTTTACTTTCGTTTTTCAGCCGTCTTTATCAATAGGGAGAAAATACCTCTACCAGATCGGTCGTGCTGTCCGCCACATAGACCCACCCGTTGGAATTCACCGCCAAACCCTCAGGCTGGCCAAAAGTTCCATTGCCGGTGCCCGAACCGCCCCAGCTCATCAGGAAATTGCAGTTGGAATCGAATTTCAGGACGGTTTTCGCGAATGGATCCGTGGCGTAGACATTATGGTTCGCGTCCAACGCGACCCCATAGGGACCGAGGAACCCATGGCATTGGGCCAAAAGAACCCCGTCGGCGCTGAGCTTCATGACGGATTGATTCGTGTGGCTCGCGACATAAATTTCCCCATTCGTATCGACCGCCACGCCGTTGGGCAAGGGGATCGACCATTGGGTCACGGGCGATCCGCTGGACGTGAATTTCTTGAGCAGGTTGTTCCCTGTGTCGCCCACATACACGTAACTTTCGGCGTCGACCGCCAATCCATTGGCGTCGCTGAACCCGCCCCATTGGGTCACCAACGTCCCGCTCGAGGTATAGACGGCGAGGCTTCCCGGCTCATTGTTATTGACCACATAGATGTTTCCGTAGGTGTCCAGCCCCAAAGCGGTCGGGCCATTGATCGTGCCGAATTGGGACACATAGCCGCCGCTGGAGGTGAATTTTTGGATACCTGGAGTTCGCGTAATCCGCGACATAGATGTAATTCTGGGCGTCCACAGCCACACCGTAGGGCCAGGTGAATTTTCCGTTCCCCGAGCCCGCTCCCCCGAATTGGGAATCAAAAGGATAGTTCGGAGTGGGGGTGCCGGTCATAGTGGGCGTGAAACTGAGGGTGAATGTGTTGGTGACCGTCGGGGTAAAGCTAAGGGTTGGTGTGAAACTGAGGGTGAAGGTGTTGGTGACTGTCGGCGTGAAGCTAAGGGTGGGTGTGAATGAGAGGGTGAATGTCGATGTCGGGACATCGGTGTTGGTCTTGGTGGGCGTGGAACTGAAAGTAGCCGTCCCGGTCAGCGTCGGTGAAAAGGTGGCCGTGGGGGAAAGGGTCACCGTCGGGGACAAGGTAATGGTGGGGGAAGGTGGGACCTGGACCACCGTGACCGGCCCGGTAGGCCCTGTGCCGGATGGCAGATTCTTTCCGCAGGATGTGAAGAGAGTCGCCGAGAGGGTCAGCGTCAGGACTGAGACTAGGGTGAAAAAGGCATATTTTGGGGTAGACATAGAGCCTCCAGGCTCGAAGTTTTTCCCCTTTTTTTTACCTACATAGCGCATTGATTCTAAAAGCCGAACCTTCTTCTGTATATTTTATTCTTTGTTAAATCGGAGTCCTTTTCAAAGGAATATAGGCCGAATGACAACTTAGTGCCGTAATGACCAGCTCGGCAACCTTATAGGACTTTTGGGGGAGATAAGTTTTCCCGGACCGCTTAAATGATTGTTAATTCTCTGAAAGTGAACGTTTCCCGTCGCAGAAATCAATATCCCGCAAAGAGAATAGGCAGGAATCGGAAAGAGGTTTTTGGATTTTGGTCAATTGGGGCGGAAAGAAGGGCAAACTACACTAAATTAGGTTGTCCACTAAATCGGGGGCACTCCAGACTGACCCCTTTTTATCTTGGCCGATCCCGCATTTTCTTCCCGCTTTTGTTCATTTTGTTCTGGCTTTTATCTAGCAAAAAATCACGGGAAAGGGTATTTCTTTTGTTTCCCAAATAATTGCATTCCATTTTTTTCTTCAACCAAAGCATAAATAGCCATTTCTCGGTCCCAATTCATTTTCCGCATTAAATTCTTAATGGAAATTTCAGCGCAGATTTTTCCATAAACAAACCAAACTAGAATCAAACCAAGAAGTTCCACCCAGCCAGAACAAATATAGATTGCGGCTCCAGAAACAATAAAACCCCAAACAACATATTTGATCAAATAAAATGGAGATTTATAAAGAATGGTCGGTTTATATAAACGAATATTAAATCTGTCTAAAAGAAAATATGTTATTAGAGCCCAATTAAGAAGAAGGATGGAGCTTACAAAAAAACCTAATTGAACGGTTTCTTTGTTATAAAAATAAAAGGAAATTGCCGAATGAACAGTTGTGAAAAACGCGAAGACAAAAATTGATGGAAAAATACTATTCAGTTTTATTTTTAAATGCTTGATCAAAAACATTCGAACGGGATGTAACAAAAAAGCCCAAGAAAGATATGAAGCTATTAGCACATCAATCAATGTTAAAATAAACATATTTACCTCCACAAGAACCGAACATCAGCAGCTAAATTGTAATCCGCAAGCCTGGATCCCTTTTAATATTTCATTTCTATAAAATGCATAACTTCTTTTATTTTTGTGCCAACAACTATTTGTTTCTGTACTTGATCTTCTTCTAATTCTCCATCCGGTACGTGCCATGTGTGAACCAGCGAAATAATCCTTGAATCGCCAAATGACCAATTTGCCCTATTTTTGTGTCCAATATTCGTCTTAAATATGGGGCCACCACTCACTCCTATAACATTTATTTGAGAAATTTCCCCGCCTTGCGTTCTTTGATTGCCTGACTCTGGATAAGCGAATGGAAAGTTTACCGTCTTTGAATAAGCTCCAATTTTCGACTTGGGCAATTCATCCGCTTTGACAGTGCCATAAAACAAAGGATTTGAAATAATTTCCTTTGGTTTTGAAATGCTTTGGACGTGAGGAAAACCGCACATAACATACCAATCATTTTCCAAATCTTCACTTAAGTCCATTTGATTAATATTCAAGAATTTTTTCTCATTCAAGCAGGATAAAATTTGGGGGGGTAATTGAATTATTGCAAAATCCGCTGGAGATTTTGACATTTTTATTTCTTTCGGCAAATATACAGGACGATCCTCTTTTCCTACGCTAATTGACAATATATCTTTACCGGGCTTTCTTTCCACAACATGCTTGGCTGTTATGCAAAAATACTTTTCACAATGGGAAAAATAAAACCCAGTTCCTACCAATTCCGAATTTTCATAAGTCCCTGAATAGATGCTGCACAAATAAGACATGGCATTTTTATTTACTTCTTCAACTGCAAAAGCGCAGTATTCTCTTTTTTCTTCAAGCGTTAGTTCCAATTTCGGCGACACTTTCCACACTTTGCTTTATTAAATTAATTCAAACATCTTCAACAATTCACTCGTTCATCAATATTTTTTATTGGTCGATAGTACGCGCGGTTTTATTTCTGACCCCTATTATTTATTTTTGCTTGGATCGCAGCATTTTAGGATTTGCCCTAAAACCATTTAAGATGCATTCGCAACTAAATCCGATAAGGTCGGCCAATTGGCGTCGTATTCCATCACTCCTCGACACCATTTTGGATCACGATGTATGGACCAATAGTTGGTCGTCGGCCCAATATTTTGATCCATCCAATTTTTATAAAAGATGATTCGATTAAACGCCATAGATTGAACATTATCTAATTGTGGATAGAAATTCTTATCTGGTGGAGTTGGCGTTATATGAGAAATCCTACCAATTCTTAATGAAAGCTCATGATTATCAACATTTAATACAGATTCTAATGGATTCAAATGGTCCATATATGAAGCAAAATTCCTGTGGCCTTGATCATTTTTATCCACTTGCGTACACGCATAAAATAATGGATTTTTAAACTTCGCAAAAACAACATTCCAGCAATAAAGATGCTCTTGCTTTCGTTTTTTGTTTTTTCTATGAAGGTAATAACCACTTTTTGACTGTTTTAATTCATACACACCAATGTTTGAATTGAGCTCACAAAACAAGTAGTTAAAAGCTCTCATTACATAATGGCTTGAATAATACCCACTAACCCCAGCCCATGGATCATTGTTATCTTTCGCTGCAACACTAATCAGAAAACAATTTATTGCGCGATGCCACATATCTATTGAAGCAGTCATGAACAGTCTTAAACACGTGATATCAATCGGCACAATGATTTCATTACCTGCTTTACGTTTCAAATTCTCAATATGTTCAATCAACTCACCATAGCGAGGATATGATTGGCTTGTAGTGGTCAATGTTTCTAATATTTGTTTTATATTAGGGGCTTTTAATATCATTGTTTATTCTGAAAGGTAATATGTTTTTTTAGCTTCTTCAGCGGCTTCTTTTATAGCCCCATCATTTTGTCGACCACGATCAAACTTTTCATCTAGAGAAGCCCAAAGCAAGTCTCTCAAACGGCCAATGCCACCGCTGCCTAGGAAACCATGCTTTTTGAAGTCAGATTTATTAATAAACTTCTCGTCTTTTAAAAGGTTCGCTCTCTTCAACAGTTTCTTCAGCCCAGTTTTAAAAGTCTTTACGATTTCCGAATCATCCGACTTAACTAAATTATCTTTATATTTGGCAATCAACCCAGGAAGTAAATATATAATCGATACAATTAACCTGCCTTGATAAACCGCACTTTCTTCTTCAATCTCGAAATTCTGCTCATTGGTAAACTCTTGCTTGCGACCCGTTGCCTGAAACCATGCATCCAAAGCCAAAGAAATAATCCACGTTTGTTCCGTTATTGTTTGATAACCCAATTTAGAAATCTCAGCTAATATTGATTCAACAGCGCTACTTAATGTAGATAAGGTAATTACTCCTTTTACCCCATACCTAATACCAGGGATCTGGATCATTCCAACCAACGGACCTTCTTCTAACATTAATTTTCGGCTTATATCATGTGCTCTATCAGTGCTGTCTTTTCCTTTTTCACCAATTCTTGCAGTAGGAAATAGATCTACGGCTAACGATCTATCAACCTTCTTTTGGTAGAAGTTAACATCAATAAATATTTGAGCTTGCTTTTTGGGTGGTGCCCCTTTGTCATCTAAGTTCAAATAAACTGTCGCCGGTACATCCATCGTAGCTTCAGGTTTTTCCTGCCTTAAGAGATAAAGTGCAAAATAAGCACCATTAATTCTATGTTGCCCATCTATTACCGTTAGTTCGAAATCAGGATTGTCTTTTTTCTTCAGATGTAAAAGGGTAGTTTTTTCACCTTTTGTAACAGGGTCCAGTTTTGCACCATTTACATGTATCAAAATATTTCCAAAATCAGGGCAAACACTTTTCTTCGGTGTAATTACTTTGCCAACTTTTGGTGGCCACTCTCTGCCGGGTTCGACATCAGTAGTTCCATAAATATCTTTAAAACATTCCGTCAATTCATCTACAGCATCAGTAATTTCTTCTTGCAATAAGAAGGCGGCAATATCAGCCACCCGTTTCCAATCCAGCGATCTTTGAATGTACTTAACCTTTTTAACGTCTCTATTTACATCATGAACTTTTCCTGGCCACCAATACATAAGTTTATCTACATCCAATGCACATATATAACGCTTTACTCCCTTATCGAACGGACTCTCAGGAACTATTACCGAAATAGAACTTAACTTCTCCTCATCCAGCTCTTGTAGATTTTCTATTTCTTCAGAAGCCATTAGTAAGACCTCACAATATACTCTTCATAAGGCTTGCGTTTACTTGAATCACCGGCAATTACACTAGATCTAGTAACCATTAAAAGATTGAAATGATCCCTGTAAAGACTTTCAACAGTTTCATGATAAGCGTTTGTTAAAAAAATCAAAACGCCTCGATCTTTAGCCCTTACCAGAGCATTTCTAAGTCTTATTTGATCTTCCCAACTAAAGAGTAACTCATTGTATTTTATAAAGTTACTCTGATTACTCGTCACGGTATAGGGTGGATCAACAAATAAAAAATCATTCTTACCGGCTTTATCGATAATCGGTTCAAAATCAGAGCAGATCATTTCAGATTTATTCAATCTGGCTGAGACTTTCTTAAAATCATCGTCAGTTAACAAAACATTAGTTTTTGTTCCGATCGGAACATTAAATTGGCCATTCAAATTAACTCTATAAAGTCCATTCCAGCACGTACGATTGAGATAAATAAACTTAGCCGCTCTTTCAATTGGATCTGCAAATTTCTGTTTTCTAACTTGATAGTAATACCGTTTACCATGACATAGTTGATGCACTTCCAGTTTCTTAACTACTTTCTTCCAATGATTTTTTATTGCTAAGTAAGTTTCGATCAACTCCTTATTCAAATCTGAAAGAATAGCATTTTCAGGTTTTAAGTAAAAATAGACCGCACCGCTTCCCAGGAAAGGCTCTATGTACCTGTTATACATTCGAGGAAATAAATGAGGGTATCCATTAATTAACCACCTCTTACCGCCAGCCCACTTTAAAAATGGCTGGACATTTGGCTTTATCAACGAATTAATCGCGACAGCCGACATTTGAGGTTTAATTTGATTCTTTATGAAAATTGTCATTGGTGAGATTCTAACATTTGTACCCGTAGGTCTAATTAAATAGTTGGTATCCCTCAACCGCCTATAAAAACCGCCCGGATATTGTCGTTTTGGACTAAACCCAAATAAAAAAGGCCAAATTACACATGTAATCCGACCCTTATTTCACGAAAACCCCGCAAAAGCCCAAATCATTGGATCATTCGAATCTTTTCACCGTCTGTGTCGGCCAAATAGACGGTCGTACCAGCAGAATTGACAACTACACCGTCGGGATAATAGAAAGAAGCGGAAAGGGCTGGGCCGTTGGTGCCGCCGATCGCTCCAGTTCCTGCCAGCGTCGTCACAACCCCTCCTGCTGTGATCTTTCGGATCTTGTTATTGGTCGTATCCGCCACATAAAGATTCCCAGCGTTATCCACTGCGATCCCGGAAGGGTTCCAAAAGGAAGCCGCGGCTCCTGTGCCATCGATGACCGGAGTTTTGTCCCCAGTTTCTAGGTTTGTCCCCAGAAAAATCGGAGTTTGTCCCTGGTTTTTGGATCTTTGTCCCCAGAAAAGCAAAGTTTGTCCCTGGTTTTCCTGTGTTCTGTCCCCAGAAATTCGGCTTTGTCCCCAGTTACCGTATCGTGCCACCGGCTTGGCACGATGGCACGATAGGCATCCAGTGGCACAATGTTATCGATGACCGGAGTTTTGTCCCCAGTTTCTAGGCTTTGTCCCCAGAAAAATCGGGGTCTGTCCCCAGTTTTCGGGGTTCTGTCCCTGGTTTTTTAGGTTTTGTCCCCAGAAAAGCAAAGTTTGTCCCTGGTTTTCCTGTGTTCTGTCCCCAGAAATTCGGCTTTGTCCCCAGTTTTCCGTATCGTGCCACCGGCTTGGTACGATGGCACGATAGGCATCCAGTGGCACAATGTCATCGATGACCGGAAGGTTGGGAATAAGAATTCTGTTTTGGTATATAGCGGTATAAATTCAGCTAACAGTTGACGGTCGACGGTCGACAGCAAATCGCAAACCTATACTTCCTCAAGGTTTTGGTATTAAGCAGTATATGGCCATTTTTGCTGGTAAATATGATGTATTAAGCATGTATTAACCCGGTATGAAGCGGTAAATACCCATGTATGAAGGATGTATGAAGCTGGGGCGGTATGTATTAAGCCGGTATGACAGACAGGCCACAGCTGACAGTCGACAGAAAATAGCTAACTGGTGACAGTTCACAGTCGACAGTTGACGGTACCAGATCACAGTCGACGGTCGACAGCTGACAGCCCACAGACGCTAAACCTGCCCCCCGAACCTTCGACAGGCTAAAAGTGGTAAACCAGGGACAGGTTGGTGGTAAACCCCGAAAAATCCACGACCGCGTATCGAAGATCTTGCCCAGCGAAAGGAACCGAATAACCATTGATCGTTCCTCTGAGTGGATCATATCCAGGCACATTAGATATCCCCAAAGCATATGGCGCGTGAGCGGAAGTAACCTGCCCATAAGCATTGAAGGTGTTGGAGGTGACTTGGCTGAAGGCGGCCAAAAGCCCTTTGATATCCAACCCAAGGGATACATTCCTAGAGATTTGCATTTCCTCCCCTATCCCCAAACTCCCACCAAGAATATCACCGGTAAAGGTGGCTGATTCCCCATTGGCCAAGCCTCCCGTACCTTCGTAATAATTCACATCGGTATGGTAATAGCCGCCCCCGATCACCGCGTAGGTGCGAAAACCCCCGCCTTTGAACAGGGTACGGTAATAATTCAGGGTAACGTCGTCCAAGGTCGGGGCCACACTGTAGGTGTAGTTGCCGCTCCCCAATCCACGGGTAATGGATTCTGTTGGGCAGTATATTTGATGAACCTCGATGGAAAAGGCGTTGTCCGGGTCCAGGTTCAAACCCGCCTCGAATTGACCCTGCCATCCCCAATTACTCACGGAAAGCGTGGAGGAGATTCCGGTCGACTGAAAGACAGCCTGCCAGGCTTTCATGCCGCTAATGACATCCCCCATCAGGGCATAGTCGGCGCCCCATTCGGTTTTCACCCACCAACCACCCCGGAATGGCCCGCCCGTTTCAATGGCCGAAGTGGTCCCTTCCTGAATTTGGGCCAAGGACTGATCAGGTAATAGACAGCCGGAGATGATCAAAAAACCCAGAAGAACCCAACCATAATTTTTGCGCGATCCCATAGCGCCTCCTAAATTTTGTAGCTAATAATTAAACCTTATATAGCTGTTGGAGGTTTTAACCCATTCATTAGGATTGACCTCCACTTCTCGAAAACCCCGCAAAACCTAAATCAATGGATCATTCGGATCTTATTACCGTCCGTATCGGCCACATAGATGGTCGTACCAGCGCTATTAACGACTATACCGTCGGGATAATAGAACGAGGCGGAAAGGGCCGGACCGTTGTTGCCGCCGATCGCGCCATTCCCTGCCAGCGTCGACACCACCCCCCCTGGCGTGATCTTTCGGATAAGGCTATTGGTCGTGTCCACCACATAAAGATTCCCCGCGTTATCCACCGCGATCGCGGAAGGGCTCCAAAAGGACGCCGCGGTGCCGGTGCCATTCAAGATTCGGTCGCCCCCGAACCCGCGACCGTGGAAACAACCCCTGCCGGCGTAATTTCCCGGATGAGTTCGTTAAGAGTGTCCGCGACGAAGACATTCCCCGAATTGTCCACCGTCAGCCCAAAAGGCTGATCGAACGAGGCGGTTACCCCAGCCCCATTGGTGGAACCATTGGCGCCGGAGCCGGCCAATGTGGACACAACCCCGGCCGGTGTGATCTTACGGATCATATCATTCAAGGAGTCCGCCACATAAACGTTGCCCGCGCCGTCGACCGCCACTCCCGTGGGCTCGTCAAAGGTCGCGGACACGCCTGAACCATTCACGGACCCAACGGCGCCCGTACCGGCCAAGGTCGTGACTACCGCCCCTGGGGATATTTTCCGGATCATATTATTGCCCGCGTCGGCCACATAAACGTTCCCTGCCCCGTCCACCGCCACGCCATCGGGCGAATAAAAGGATGCGAATACCCCCGTGGCGTTGGTGCTTCCAAAAGCGCCCGAACCAGCCAAAGTGGAAACCATGCCGGCCGGTGTGATCACACGGATCAGCCGATTATTTTGGTCGCCTATGTAAAGATTCCCCGGGAAATCCATGGCGATACCCCAAGGATAATTGAACGTCGCGCCGGCTTCCGGACCGTTCGACCCCGACCCCTCGCCCGTACCAGCCAATGTGTAAACCATCAGACCGCTGGTCGGAGTGGGAGTTGGGATGGAAGATGCGGATAAGGGAGGTAAGTAATAGGTTTTGTTACAGGCAAGGGGGGTCAACAGAAGAAGAACCGGGAGAATCATTACTATTTGTCGCTTCATAGAACATCCGATCTTGCGTAAATGGGGCTGGTCAATATCGTACCCCTCACAACCCAATTTGCCATTCAGGAATTCCGGATTTTCCTTATACCTTTTTTCTAGCCACCCAGGGTGTAATGGCCGACAGGTCCAGGTCGCCCTTATCCTTCACGATCTCGCCCGTCATCTGGTGGGCGGCCGCGGCGGCCGGTAAGCCTATCCCGGTTTTATGGGCTTCTTTCAAGACCAAACCCAGGTCCTTGTGCATGAGCCTGAGGGGAAACTGGGGCGAATAGTCCCCCTTCTGGATCTTGTCGAACTTGCCCACGAAGGCCGGGCCGATCACGGCGGTTTTGGAGAGCACGCTTAACAGCGTATTACGGTCGATGCCAAGGCTTTCTCCCAGGCTGACCGATTCGGCGATGGCCTGCATCCCCACGCCTAAAAGCAGGTTCACCACCAGCTTCATTTGGGCCCCCGAACCGGCCGGGCCCATCAAGAACCACTGCTTGGCGATGGTCTCGAAAAGGGGCACACAGGCTTCGAAGACTTCCTTGGACCCGCCCGCCAGCAATGTGACCGCCCCGGCCTTCACCGCAGGGGTCGAACCGGCGATAGGGATATCCAGCAGGTGAACCCCCAGTTCCTTCGCCCTGGCGTGCAGTTCCAGACTCGCGGTGGGGGAAAGGGTGCTCATTTCAAGGATGATCGTTCCCGGTTTGGCTTTCGTGAAGATGCCATCCTTCCCCAGGTAAACCTCCCTGGCGGCCTGGTCGTTTGCCAGGCTGGATATGACCAGATCGGCGTTCGCGGCCAATTCGGCGGGGGTCGGGTCCACACCCATCCCCCGTTCTTTGAACTCCTCGGTCCGTTGGGGTGACCGGTTCCACACCCTAAGATTCCATCCCCCGTCCGCGAGACGGTGAACCAGGGCGTTCCCCATCAAACCCAGTCCCGCGAAACCGACGCGGGTTTTGTATCTTTCGATGGTTTGCATTATTAACGCCTCCAATTCCTTAATTAGGAATCAAACAACCATATCCAATCTTCGGATTTTCATCTTCCGCTATAGGCATTCTTCAGCACTTCCCATTCCGCTTGGGTCATGATCGGTTGGATATCCTGGTTCTTGAACCGGTCTACCATTTCCACGCGCGCCTGGTTCGACGGGTGGTCGGATAGAAAGATCGAGGCCGAACCTTCCCTTTCCATCCGCTCAAAGAATCTTTTGAACCCCTCGTTATTCACATGGGCCGTTTGAAGGCGCCGCAAGCCCCCCTCGTCCGCTTGGGCTTCCTGGGAGCGGGTAAAATCCATGTTCAACAGGAATTTGGCGAAACCGGCCCCTGAGGACCCGTTCCCGAATATGACATTGATCCCCTCCGCCGTGAAAAGATGGACCAAAGCCCCTTCCATGATATGGCGGCGGTGGACATGCTCGATCTCATGCGCCAGCACCCCCGCGACTTCCTCCGGGGACTCGGCCTTTCCCAGCAAGCCCGAATTGATCTTGATCTTCCCGCCCAAACCGGCGTAGGCGTTGACGACCGGGCTTTGGACGATCCTGACCTCGATGGAAAAATCCTTGTCGTCCGGTTCCAGGGGATAAACGCGTTGGACCAGCTTTTGCAGAAGGGCGTCCGCCTGGGGGTTGCCTTGGCAGATCCTCTCGCTCGAATCCATCTGGACGACTTTCCCCAGTTTCTGTTCCCAACTCCAGGGGATGGCGTGCGCCAAGGGGGATATTCCGACCGCGAATAATATCCCGCAGGCGCAAGCCGCCGCCACCCAGACCAATCCCTTCAGTTTTGAGGCGTGGTCTTTCATCAATGGTGAAGGAATATCTTCAACCAAATGTAAAAGATGATGAAGATGATGGTGAGGATGAAGGAAATGGGGCCCTTTTGCGTCCTGGAGGCGGAGGCCGCCCGCCTTTCCGTGATGGTGGTATTGCCTCCCTGGGAACTGTCCACGAAGGTTTCATGGTCCTGGATGATGGCCTGCGGGGGCAATTGCTTGTTGCGGGTCGAGGCGCCTTTCACCTTCTTGACCGCCGTACCTATCACCATGAACTCGACCAGGCCGCCGCCCAGGTCATAGACCCTGGTCTTGATGCCGACCACATCATCGGCGTCGCAATCTTCCGCGTCCTTCTCGATGCGGTCCAGGGCCTTCTCACGGGCTTCATAAAGGACCTCGGTCAGGCCCTCGACCTGGCCTCCCGCCAGGCTTTGGAGGCCGGCCATGATGCCGGAGGCCAACCCCAGGGAATAAACGGAGACTCCCATTACCAGCCGGATCGGGAGATAACCCAGGCTGGCCATGTTCCACATTTCCTCATTCGTCATGTCGCTGGTCACGGGATCGTCGGCGAAAGCTTTCAAAGCGGGATGGGTGGAAGCGGTTCCGATCATCATCATTTCCTGCGCTCCCATCAAGGGCATGATGGAAGTCTCGATGCCGACGACCGAGTTGGCGCCGACGTTTTTCGCTTCTTTCTTGATCCTGGTCAGGGCCAAATGGCGGGTCCGGTCAAATATCTCGGAGTATTGAGACACTTCCCCGCGCTTCAAGCCGCGGAACATTCCTTTGATATTCCCGCCGACACCGATGGAATAAGCCACATTCCCGAATACGAAACTATGGGGGGTGAAATCGGCGTCCAGCTGGCAATAAAGCTCCTGTCCGCTGGCGGATGTGGAAAAATCCATTTTTTCCGTTTTGGGATCCGACCCGTGGACGGTCGAACCCAGGGCGATGAATTCCAGGTTGCCTCCGTGGTTGATCATATCGAACGAGACGCCGGCCAGACCCGCTCCCCCATACTGGCTGGCTTCCTTCATCATCCGGTCATAGGCGTTCTTGCGGCCATCCCGGACCAATCGGGTGATCTCCGTGATCTCTCCGCCCGCCAAATTGGAAAGGCCCGCGCCGATACCCCGGCCCACTCCCAAAGCCACCACATTGTTGCCAAGGCAAAGCTGCCCGGCCTTATATCCCAGCTCTTCCAAACAATAGATTTCATTCCCGGAAAACCCAGTGATCTTTCTGTGGCCTTTGATTGGCATATTTTTTCCTTAATTAGCTTTGATAAGAAACTACCTGACATTGAAATAAAGCATAGCTTTGAAAATGTTTTTTGAGAAGTCATTATCGGTTCATCGATCAGGACGATCGGGAACCCGTGGTATTTAACCCCGTTTGAAACATCTTGCCCGAAAGCCTTGAAAAATGGCGCGGCCATAAAAAAAGCCCCGGGCGCGCGAGGCACGCCGGGGCTTTTATGGGGGGTGGTTAGTGGGAAACCCAGACGTTGTTCATGGCATCGCCGCCCGCGTTGCCGCCCGTCACGTAAATTTTGCCATTCAACACAGCACACGAGTCTGAAGCGGTCCAACCCATCCCGCTGGCACCTTGGTTCCACGCCGCTCCACTCTCGGTGAACCAGGCGTCATCGGGGGGCAGCCCCAATCCAATCCCGCCCATCAACCAGATCTGGTTATTGAATGGGGTATAGGCAAAACCCTGGCGGGCGCTGAATCCCGCCGAGATGGTCGCCTGGGTCCAGGTCGTCCCATTCGATGAATACCAACAATCGTTGAATACTTGCGCCGATCCCGTGCCGCCCCCGAAGAGGAAGATGTTTCCGTTCAGCACCGCCGCCCCGAAAGCGATACGGTTTTGAGGGAAAGGCATGGTACCGGTGGATTTCGTCCAATTGATCCCATCCGGGCTGGTATAGGCGTGGTTGTCAGTTCCGAACAGCCATATCTTTCCGCCGAAGGAAACGGCCGCCCCTTCGGTCGCAGCCGTGCCATAGAAGCCGATACCGGTCACGGCCTGGGTCCAAGTAGCGCCGTCGGTGGAATACCAAGAGTCGTCATAGTACGATTCACCGCCATTGGTGACCGGCGAGCCTTGTCCTCCGATGATCCACATTTGGTTATTGAAGATCACGCCCTCATGCAACTGGCGGGCGCCAAAAGCGGCGTTCAGGGTGACCGCGGACCAATTGGCCCCGTCGGTGGAGGACCAGACATCGTTCAGCTGAACTTGGTTAATAATGGTGGCGGGATAAGCGAAAGTGCACCAAGTACCGCCTACGAGATAAAGTTTATTGTTGTAGGAAAAGGTGACATGGCCGAACCGGGAAGGAAAGGGGCTGACCTGAGTGAGGCCCGTGAACCCCGCCAATTGGGGCGTCAGGCTGACCGTGGCGGTGAAGGTGGCGGTGGGCGAGCCCGTGGGGGTCGGGGTACCCGTCTGGGTAGGCGAGTTGGTGATAGTGGGACTGTTCGTGATGGTCGGGCTGTTGGTCACCGTGGGTGTATTGGTCGGGGACCCGGTCTTGGTGGGTGTGTTCGAGCTCGTGGCCGTGAAGGTGAGGGTGGGACTGTTGGTTTTCGTGGCGGTCGAGGTGGGAGTATTCGTGTTGGGCAGGGTCGCGGTCATGGTGAAGGTGGGAGTATTGATAGGCGCCGGGGCGGGCGGGGTCGTGGGGCCGCTGGGGATCCTACTGCACGCCCAAGGCAAAGTTAGAGTGGCGATAAATGCTAACGAGCCGAATAGATAAGACACTTTCCTCATGATTACCCCCAGGTTTTTAGATGGTTAATATTACCACTCCGCCGGAATCCAAGGACTTTCGGAGCGCGATCGGGTAGCAGACCCTATTATTAAGACTGAAAAAACAAGGAATTATTCCAATCAAAATGGAAAAAGAAGCGGGAGGCCTGGGAAAAGGTCCATTAGGAATGAGCTTGCCACGATCCATATCCACCGGACTACAAGCCCAGATCATGACTTAGGTGTGCCGGTTCCATAGAGGAACCGGCCCTAAGTACAGGTGAACCAAGCGCTTACCCCAGCACCTGCTGGGCCTTTGCGAAACCCTGGGCCATCATGGCCTTCATGGCCACCGGGTCGAAGGTATTGGGGTCGTTGGTCAGGACCCCGTCGGGCCGGATCAGGACGAATTTCTTGTCGTTCACGCCCTGAAAGGGGTTGGTGACGCCTGGCTGGGGCGCGGCGAAGATACTGGCCAGGGCGGCCGGGTCCAGTTTGTAGTCGTTCACCAGGCGCTGTTGAAGGGCCGCCAGGTAGATGGCGCCGTTGGACAGGTCCCGGGCGTCCCCCACGTTGGCCTGGTCGACCCTCCCCGCGAACATATCAATGGTGCGGGCCAGGGTGTCGATCATGCTCACGTAGTTATTGGTCACAGGCGCCGGGTTCTCCGGGGAGATGACCACCGAATAGACCTCATCCACCCCGTTCAACATCGCTATCGAGATGGGGGCGAAATCCAGCACCCCGCCGTCCACGAACTGGTTGGGGCTGTTGGCCGGGATCTGGGTCGAGGGGAACAGGGCCGGGTCGCTGGAGGAGGCCAGCATGGCCCTCATCAGGTCGTCCTTGCTTTGCAATTTATAGGTGCTGGTATGGGGCGGGGTCACCAGGTTCATGGGACCCGCGCAAAAATAAGTGGACTGGGCGGTCTGAAGGCAGGCGGCCGCGATGACCAGCTGTTTGGGGGAAGTGCTGATGGTGGTCCACCGGGCGTCGGTGATCATGGTGCCGATGAGTTTCGCCAGGGGGGCGGAGGAGAAGGCCGACCCATAGGCCAGCATATCGGCCGGGCTTCGCAAGAGGAAGATGTCCTGGGTGGTGACGGTGGTGTAGATCTGCACCAGCGTCTCGATCTCACCCGTGATGACCAGGGGCGAGATGAGCGACCCCGTGCTGGTCCCGCAGGCCATGTCGAAGCTCAGGCCCTTCTGTTCGATCATGTAGCGTACCGCTCCAACGGCGAAGGCTCCGGTGCATCCTCCCCCGCTCACGACTAGGGCTCGAGTGGTCATAGGTCACGTCCTTTCTTTTTCATGTCGATGTTATTCAATTGCCGAAAACAGGCTGGGGAACCTTGGGGTGGCCGGCCCGCCACAAGGCGGCCAGGTCGAACCCGAAGGAGGCCATCAAGGACCACCCTTGGTCCCGGGTGTCGTAACCGCACCAGGCCCCCACGCGGGTCAGGCCGGAGAGGTCGCCCACCAAACCCAGTTCCAGTGTCGTATTGGGGCTGTTGAGCCAGGGGGTGGCTTCCGCCGAGAGCCTGATGCCCGTATCTGGCACGACCTTCCAGAAAAGATAATCCAACCGCAAGCCCAGCCCGGCTTCCCATGAGGGATCGGCGTAACGGGTCGCCAGGATGGCGCCCAGGCTGAAGTCGCTGAACTTGTATTCAGGCGCCAGCTTGACGTTGAACAGATAAGGGGTGACAGGCGCGTTGTTCGAACGCAGGGAGAAGCCCTGGCCCAGGTCCAGTGTGAGCGCGAAGGGGTCGACCGGAGCCGCGACGAAATCCGCGCGGCTGACGGCCGGCATCACGGCCGAGAGGCACAAGAGGCCATATCCCAAGAGCGTCGTCCAACATTGTTTTTTCTTCCGGATCATCTGTTCCCTTTCCACGGCGTTTTCAGACTCGATGCGGCGGGCCCGGACGGCACTTCCCGTCCGAACCCAGGACAATCTAACAAAGGGCGCTGAATTCTTGCGTAAATTGTTGGTCATTTATCGCGGCGAGAGGGTCATCCGGCGGTCCAGCAGGGGAAATCGGACAATAACGTTGCATAAATTCATCGGCCCAACCTTCAGGGGTTGCGGCTCAGGGCGTAGACTTCCAGGATATGTTTGTATCTCTCGATGGCGTGGTCCGCGATCAACTTGGGGATGTTCAAAGGGTTGATCATGGCGCCGGCCCGGCGCAGGACCGCCTCACTGCCCCCGCAGACCCGGTCGTCATCCGAGAGGAAACGGATGTCGCCGTAGGGCCGGTAACCCATCAGGGTAAAAGGCACGGCCGGCACCAGGTCGGCGTGATGGACGCACCGGTAGACCGGCACCTTGAACAAGCGGTCGGCGAGGACGGCGTTTCCCACCCTGGGACAGCCGTAGGTATAACAGGCGGCCAGATGGTCCTGGTCCTTGATCTGGATGGTGGTCACCAGCGCCAGGGCGCCCCCCAGGCTATGGCCTGTGATGTAGATGGGAACCCTCAGTTTTTTCAGGGCGGCCTCGAACTCTTTCGCCAACTCCCGGTAGGTGTCCAGAAAGCCCTGGTGGAACTCGCCATACCTCGCCCTGACCAGCTTGAAATCGGCGTCAGTCTTGATGGTCTCGGACTCGGACGGCACCGTCCCCTTGAAGGCCAGTACCGCGTAGGTTTTGTGGACCGCCAGGTAGGCGAAGTTCTGGTTTTTGTCGCAGAAGAAGGCGCCCTTCAATTCCAGACCGAACGCCTTCAACTCCCTTTTCAAGGTTTTCATGTCCTTTTGATAGGCCAGATGGGAACAATGGGCCAGTATCCAGGCAGTCCTGTCCGAATAGGCGGCACGGTTGACTGGCGGATGGATCAAACGGGGATCGGGTCTTTTTTCCGGCATGGGTATCCTCCTGAAAAAGTCTTGGCGCCGCAAACAGCCTGTTAAAAGAAAAATTCCAACTCGGATTGGGGTTTGTCCAGATCGGGGATCCGCGGGTCGCCATTGAGCTTTTCCTTCAACCAATAGGTATGCATGTTCCCTTTGCCCCGGATGGTGGTCTGGCCCCGGGACTCGAAAGAATAATGGTCCTTCAGCCTTTGATAGACCACATCGCTCACCTGGATCTTGCCCGGCGTACCGTGGGATTCCATGCGGTTGGCGATATTGACCGTGTCCCCCCAAAGGTCGTAGCTGAGTTTCTTGCGGCCTATGACGCCCGCCACCACCGGTCCGCAGTGGATGCCAACTCTCAGGCCCAGGTCGGGATATTTCCGCATCTTCTCGGGGAATACCTTCATCATGACGAGCGCCATATCGGCGATGGATTCCAGGTGGCCGGAGGAGGGCTGGGGCAGGTTGCCGACCACCATATAGGCGTCCCCGATGGTCTTGATCTTCTCAAGGCTGTATTCCTCGGTGAGGATGTCGAAGACCCTGAAGATGTCGTTGAGCAGTTCGACGACCTGTTGGGGCTTCAGTTCGGAGGCCAGGCGGGTGAAGCCCGAGATGTCGGCGAAGAGCACGCTGATGTCCGAGAAGGACTCGGACAAGGGCCCTGGTTTTTCCTTCAACCGGTTGGCGATGCTCAAGGGGAAGATGTTCATCAACAGCCTCTCGGTTTTCCAGCTTTCCTTCAGGAGGCGGTTATGGGTCTTCTGGATCTCGGCGCGCAGGTCGGCCTGGACCTGGAGGACGTGCTTGACCCGAAGGAAGATATAAAGGGCCGCTCCCAGCAGGTTGAAGACCAACAGCCACCGGGCGATGGGCATGGGCAGTTGGGGCGTTTGCCCCCGCAATTGGATCTCCAGGGCCATGGCCAGCGTCTCCATCACGGCCAGGGAGGCGAACCAAAGCCAGCTCAAGGGCATCCGAAGGATGATGGCCGACATGGGCACCACGATGGCCCATACCCCGATGCCGCCGGAGGTCACGAAGCCTCCCAACAGGACCTGGAGGACGAAGGGCAAGATGAAGCAGAGGAGGACGTTCGTGTGCAGGAGGATCGGGAAGAGGTCAGGCTTGGTGAGGAAGAGCCAGAAGAGGACCGCTTCCACCGCCAGGAAACCCCAGGCGATGAGGGAAAGGACCGGCATGCCGAAAACCATCAGGCAAACGGCGGTCACCAGGGACACCACGAAACTGGTGAAGAGGCCAACCTGGAAATAACGCTTATGGATCTCCAGGTCAGGATCAACCTTCCCTGAATGGGAATGGCGAGGGGTGGAGGATGGGGCGGATGGCGTCGATCTCAAAGAGAAGGTCCTTTGAAAGAGGGGGATGTTCTTTCAATAGGATATGCCAGCGAGAAGCTATTTCAAACTACCCTTCCCCGCCCCTTCTTGTTTTAACCAAAGGACCCGTCACCCGCCCAAGAATTTCGCCCTTTTTATGACCGGTTTCAGCGCCTGACCCCAAACCTAAAAACACAAGACACCAATTACTCAAGGAATCGGCCAAGCGCTGGCGGAATGGCCCATGTCTGCCAACGGACCCTTATGCTTAGCCTGGAACATAGGCGCCCCCAATTACCAATCCACAAAGGTTAGGGGATGCCCCATAATGGGCGGCTGGTAAAACCATATGGAACGGGGTTGATATCATGAAAATAGGTCCAATTCTCGCCGGGGTCGTCATCCTTGGGTTATCCGCCTCATTCCACCCATTGTTCGCTTCCGATGTTCGGGTGGACTCGACCGGCGGCTTGGACATGGTCTTGACCGACGAATCTTCCGACATCAACCCCTATACCCTGGGCAACCCCGCAGGGCTGGGGCTTCTGGCGCCCCAAGGCCGGATCGAATTGAACGCGCCTTTTTATTCCACCACCTCCGCCAGCGGCGCGAACGGCAGGTCCGTCCTGGGCCTCTCGCCCGGGGTAGGGCCAGGCGTCCCCGATTTCGCCCATGTCACCGACAATTTCAACCCGACCGCCGGGTACGACTACCAGGGTTTATTGGTGATGACGACGGACGGATGGGGCCTGCAAGTGGCCGGCGGACTCAACGGGACATCGAACGCCAATAGTTCATTTTCAGAACAGTTCAATGATCAAAGCAGTAAAGAGTTGGTCCGGGGAGCCAAGATCATCGGCCCCCTCTCCCTTGGGGCGGAAGCGCTGGTGACCCAATCCACCGACACGGACAACCAGCCGACACCCGTCACGGACGTTTTGACCAATACCCTTATCAACCTGGGCGGGGTCTACAGCCTGGACCTGGGCAGTAAGGGCTCCCCCGCTTTTTTAAGGCTGGGCTCGACCCTTTCCTTCAACCTTTATCCTGAGCAATCCTTGGACAGTTCCTCCTTCCAAGACGGCCCTAACAGCATTCAACAAACCTATGATTACTCCAATACATCCATGGTTTTTCAGCCCAGCCTTCTGCTGGACATTCCCGGGACTTTCCAGGGCGGGGTTTTGTTCGAGATGATGAACGAGACCTTATCGGTCAGTTACGCCTCTTCGGACCCGATGGATTACCCCGATCAACTCACCACGGTGGATGGTTACGTAAGCGATATGATCGGGGCGGCTTTCTATAAATGGAAGATCGTCTTGTCCCAACTCGGCGACCCCCATCCCCTGACCTTCAACCAGGGGGTTTCCTGGAAACCCTGAGCTTCAACACCGCGGGCGTCAATCCATCAGGGGTCACCGTGGTGACCCATCCGGCCAGCGGGACCCGTTACCAGGCGGGAGTGGGATTGGAAAGGGACGGGGATTTCACCCTCGGCTTCCAGGTGGACGGTTATCCCTACCATGTCCTTTTGCAATATCCGGGGGAGAACCCTGTCCAAACCTACAATTACCCTATCTTCCACGCGGCCCTGGGCGGGGAGAAATGGGTCTCGCCCCATTGGGCCCTGAGGGGCGGGTTGACCTTCGTGGATGAGCGGGCCATACCCACTCCCCTATTCAATTACGTGGAGGCATTTGATTTTTTCAATGTGTACGCGGGACAGGAACTCCAGGGTCTTCTCACCAGCGCGGGGGTTGGGTACCAGGACAAGGACCTCAGGGTGGACGCTATGGGCTGGTTCGAACAGCCCCAGTCCATTGGCGCGGGATTCACCGGGCCCAGTTACGCTTATACGGTCTTCGGGGGCCAGGTGGCCCTGGCCTGGTCATTCAATCCTTAGGAGATGACGGTTATATCGGCATAAAAAAAGGGCCGGGCTTCACGCTCATCGCGTGGGCCCGGCCCTTTGACATTCCACTGTTGGATCAGCCCTTCTTTTTCCTGCCAGGCCTGAGCGCCCTTACCGCGGCGCCGGCCCTCCACATCTCGGAATTCTTGATCGTATCCAATTCCTTGGCCAGGGCCTTCCTGTAATTCGGGACCATACTGGATTGAAGGACCCGCCTGGTTTCCGTGCCGTCCTTGACGCTTTGATAAAGCGCCTTGAATACGGGAACGACCGCTTTCTTGAACTTGGGTTTCCAGTCCAACGCCCCGCGCCGGGCGGTCTCACTGCAATTGGCGTACATCCAGTCCATGCCGTTCTCATCCACCAACCGGATCAAGCTTTGGGTCAATTCTTCCACGGTCTCGTTGAACGCCTCGCTCGGATCGTGGCCCCTTTTCCTCAGTTCGTCATATTGGGCTTCCATGACGCCCGCCAGGCAACCCATGAGGACGCCGCGCTCTCCCGTCAGGTCGCTCCAAACTTCCTTCTCGAAGGTCGTCGGGAACAGATAACCGGAGCCGATGGCGATACCCACGGCCTTGGTCCTGTCCCAAGCTTTCCCGGTGGCGTCCTGATAGACGGCCATGCTGGAATTGATGCCGTCCCCGGCCAAGAAGTTCCTTCGCACCGACGTTCCCGAGCCCTTGGGGGCGACCAGGATGACGTCCACGCCCTTGGGCGGGACGACCCCGGTTTGGTTCCCATAGACGACCGAGAACCCGTGGGAGAAATACAACGCGTCCCCGGGATGCAAAT
>CAWHOE010000015.1:0-67616 GCA_963830915.1 candidate division FCPU426 bacterium | reverse complement strand
GTGGGCGTCTCGGAGAACATCATCGAGGCTTCCTGGAAAGCCCTGGTGGATTCCATCGATTACAAATTGTTGAAGGACAGCGGTAAGAAAAAAGCCAAGAGACCGGCCGTTGAAGAACGGACCCATCGGCATCTTCGACTCGGGCCTGGGCGGTTTGACCGTCGTCAAGGCCATCCAGAAGGAACTGCCCCGGGAGAGGCTGGTCTACTTCGGGGATACGGCCCGCATTCCCTACGGCTCCAAGAGCAAAGATACCATCATCCATTACGCCATGCAGATCGTTCGGTTCCTCATCAAGCGCGAGTCGGTCAAGGGCGTGGTCGTTGCCTGTAATACCTCCTCGGCCTGGGCACTGGATGAACTTCATAAAGAATTCGATATCCCCATCCTGGGCGTCATCCGGCCAGGCGCCTCTGCGGCGGTAGAAGTGACACGCAACGGCAGGATCGGGGTCATCGGGACCGAGGGGACCATATCCTCCGGCGTTTATCCGAATACCATCCATGCGTTGATGCCCAAGGCCAAGGTTTTCACCAAAGCCTGCCCGCTTTTCGTTCCTTTGGTCGAGGAAGGGAAGCTTTCCGGCCCGGTCGCGGAGTCGGTTGCCAGGGAATACCTGAAGCCTCTACTGAAATCCGGCATCGATACGCTCCTTTTGGGTTGTACCCATTACCCCCTATTGAAGGGATGTCTATCCAAGATCGCTGGCCGTAAGGTCAGGATCGTCGACTCGGCTGAGGAGACGGCCAAGAGCCTCCATCAGAACCTGGATTCCTTCGGCATCGGGTCAGGGGCCCGAGGCGCTGGGACTTATTACGTCAGCGACCTTTCCCGAAAGTTCAAGGAGCATGCCCAACAGTTCCTGGGACGGCATATCCCAAAAGTCGAGAAAGTTTTCATCGAAAAATACTGATGGCTGTTCGATTGACAAGAACGTTGTTCATCCTACAATTGAGGAATACCGGAGGCTTCCCGTTAAACCATTAAGATTCATCCCTATATTCTGCTTTTGGGCACTGGCTCCCTTGCCGCTTTTGGCGGCGGCGGGCCCGGACGCTACCCCGCCGACCAACTATCAAATGGTCGAGGCTCCGACCGCCTATACCCTGATGCATGGCGGTTATGACCTGGTCACCCGCATGTATGAGAATGGCGGTTTGTTCTTGATGGGCAATATCGGTTTCAAGGACATTTTCATGGTCGGTTTCTCCGCCAACGCCACCAACGTCATCGGGAGCGGAACCGTCCAGGTCCAGACCCCGGCACTGGCCCTGAAACTGAGGTTCCTCGACGAGAAATCATCGCCTATCGCCATGGCGGTCGGTTGGGACGACCGGGGATATGGGACCGAGAGCAACGGAAGATTCTTCCCGGGGACCCAGCCTGGTTTTTACGTGGCGGCCAGCAAGGAATTCCCCCAAGCCGGGTTCATTCAATTGCACGGCGGGATGAACGTGGTAAGTTTCAGCGATTTTGACGCCAACAAGGACCTGGGGGCTTTTTTCGGTACTTCTTTCGCGGTGGCCCCGCCACTGGCTTTCAACCTTGAATTGAATCAATTCTTGAACAACAACTGGCAATTCAACGCCAACTTCGTCTTTAATGTCGACAATCCCTTAAGAGTCGGCATGGACTTTAGGGATATCAACAACGGAAGTCTGTTCTCGCGGATCGTTCGGGTCCAATACCTGGGTTTCTTCTGACCTAAAACCTCTTGAAAGCGATAACGTGAAAAAATCACTCATCCTCATGATCTTTTGTTTGATTACCTCAGGTTGCGGCAGCAAGCCGGGGGTGGAATTGATCCCGGCCGCGAGCCGGGAAAAAGCCCCGGAGATCGTGGCCTACTACTTGAACGTTCCCTCGAATGGGCTTTCCATCGCCGAGTTAAAAGGAAAGGTGGTGGTGGCAGATTTTTGGGCGACCTGGTGCGGCCCTTGCCGCATGGAAATACCCTCCCTGGTGAAATTGAGCCAAGAGTACCAACCCAAGGGAGTGCAAATTTTGGGATTGTCCATCGAGGACAATGACCATCGTCCCATTGATTATTTCCACAAGTTCTGTTCGGACAATGGCGTCAATTACCCTATCGCCCTGGTCAGCATGCAAACGATCAAGGATTACGGGGCGGGTAATTACATTCCCACGACCTTTTTCATCGATAAATCCGGAAGGATCGCCCTATCGCTGGTGGGCTTCCACCCGGAAGAGGAATTGACGGGGGCTTTGGACGCCCTTGTGAAAGAATAGATGGGAAGCGCGACATTGGGACCAGTCATCTTTCAAACCGGGCAAGGGTGGGGTATAATTCCCTTAAAAGCCGTTCGGAGGCGAACATGAGCCAGACTCAAGACTCCGACGTTCGTGAATGCTTTTTAGAGCTTTACCGAGACCTCTTTTCCCATGTTTCATATCTGGAGATCGTCATCGAGAGGCTGGTCCATGGGCAGCATGTGGACCGGACCGCGTTGGAAGAGCATTTAACCCAGATGATCTCGGCCATCTCGATCAACCAGAAGAAGTTCGCTCGGCCCGTGGGCGCCAAGCGGCCGAGGAAGAACCACCCGGATTATTTCAGAAATGAGATGCTCAAGATATCCCGTATCGTCAAGGGGCAATTGGCGGTCCTGTTGAAGACCTCTTTCCTTATCGAGAACCGGGAGCCGGAAGAGGATTATCTGCAGACCCTGAGCGATGTGACGGACAATATCGCGGGCGCTTTCCAGTATGTGGTGCGTTCCAATGTCTTGATGCCGGTCATGTTGAATTAAGATCGGGTCTTTCGGCCCAAATCCACGAAGGGGAATGATATGAAAGGCTCCGCCAAAGAGAAGGGCATCGAATACGATGTTTTCCGCCAATACCTGAAGGAAAAGGACCTAAAACTAACATCCCAAAGGGCATTGATCCTGGATACCTTTTTGGAGTTCCGGGGCCATATCTCAGCGGAGGAATTGTTCCAAAGGGCCAGGGTCAAGCAGCCCAATGTTGGTTTCGCCACGGTCTACCGGACCTTGAAACACATGAACCAGTGCGGGATCGCCCGGGAACTGGATTTCGGCGAGGGCCGGATCAAGTACGAACCTGAATATAACAAGCAGCACCACGACCACATGATCTGCACTTCTTGTGGGGTCTACATCGAGTTCCTCAATCCCCAGATCGAGGAATTGCAGGAACAGGTCAGTCGCAAACATGGTTTCAAGATCACGTCCCACCGGATGCAGCTTTACGGGCTGTGTCAGAAGTGCCAAAAAAGCGGTAAATAACCCAACCAATCGAGGAGCGTTCCATGACTGATTTTCTGGTATCCCGTGCGACCCGAGACAAGCTTCAAGAAGAGCTCAAGAGCCTCATGACGGTCAACCGGCCGTTGGTAGCCAAGGCTTTGGAAGAGGCTCGCGCCCATGGCGACTTGAAAGAGAACGCCGAATACGAGGCCGCCAAACAGGAACAAAGCCTTCTGGAAGCCCGGATCCGCGACCTGCAGGACAAACTGGCCAGGGCCCGTATTCTGGAGGACGAGAACATCACGGGAGAGCACGTTTCCATCGGCTGCCGGGTGATCGTGAAGGACCTGAAGACCAACCAGGAGGAGTTCTACCTGATCGTGGGAGAGGAAGAACTCGAATTTCGCCCAGAACAAGATATCCATCCGCACCCCCATCGCGCAGGGCATGATGGGGAAGAAAGTCGGGGAGAAGGTCAAAATACCCATCCCGGTCGGCGTACTGGATTACGAGATCCTCAAGATCGAGGTCGCCACTGATTAAGGATGCACCAAGTTTCCAAGCGGTCTTGACTTCTTAAGCTTTCCACCGCTAACATTGCCTGACAATTTAACCTCTTTATCCAGAGTGGCGGAGGGACAGGCCCTGCGAAGCCACGGCAACCAGGCCCCGAATGGGGTTGTTAGGTGCCAACTCCTGTCTCCGGGATTCAGATAATGAACCGGAGGAAGATGAGGGATGGGAAAACCAAGATACATGGCTTCCATCTCAAGGATGGAGGCCTTTTTTTTAGGGGAGAGTTCCGAATGAGCTACGTGAAAGCGTTGAAATGCCGGGAGTGCGGCCAAGAGTACGAAAAGACAGCCAAATATGTTTGCGAGTATTGTTTCGGCCCGCTGGAAGCTTCCTACGATTACGAAGCCATCAAGAAGGATATTTCCCGGGAGAAGATCATGTCCCGTTCCCAGGATATCTGGCGCTACCGGGAGCTTTTGCCAGTGGAAGGGACGGATTTCAACACCCTGGGCGAGGGCTTTACCCCCCTGCTAAAAGCTGACCGACTGGGAGCCGAGCTGGGGCTTTCCAATCTCTACCTGAAGAATGACTGCGCCAATCCCACCCATTCCTTCAAGGACAGGGTGGTGGCGGTCGCATCCACTCGGGCGAAGGAATTGGGTTTTGACACCCTGGCTTGCGCCTCCACAGGCAACCTGGCCAACGCCGTGGCAGCTTACGGCGCCAGGGGCGGGTTGAAGCGCTACGTATTCATTCCATCCAACCTAGAAAAGGGCAAGGTCGTCGGCGCGCTGGTCTACGCCCCCAACCTCATCGGGGTCAACGGCAATTATGACGACGTCAATCGTCTTTGCAGTGAGATCGCGGGAAAGTACAAATGGGCCTTCGTGAACATCAACATGAGGCCTTATTACGCGGAAGGGTCCAAGACGCTCGGGTTCGAGACGGCCGAACAACTGGGGTGGAAAGCTCCCGATCAAGTGGTAGTACCGGTGGCCTCAGGATCCCTTCTTACCAAGATCTGGAAGGGAACCCAGGAATTCATCAAGGTCGGGCTCATTCCGGAAAAGAAAATGAGGGTTTTCGCGGCCCAAGCCTCGGGCTGTTCGCCGGTTACGACCGCCTTCAAGAACAAGACCGACACTTTCCGGCCGGTCAAACCCAATACCATCGCCAAATCACTGGCGATCGGCAATCCGGCGGACGGTTATTACGCGCTCAAGACCATCGAGGAGACCAATGGCGGGGCCGAGATGGCCAACGATGACGAGATCGTGGAAGGCATCAAGCTCCTGGCCAGGACCGAGGGTATTTTCGCCGAGACCGCCGGGGGCGTGACCATCGCCTGCCTGAAAAAGCTGGCCGAATCCAAGGCACTGGACCCCAAGGCGCTGACGGTAGCTTATATCACCGGGACCGGCTTGAAGACCCAGGAAGCGGTCGCTGACCGTTTGGGCGAGGTCAAGATCATCCAACCCAACCTGGAATCCTTCGAGGACGAGTACCACATCAAGGCCTGACATCTTGGGGTCGGGGCTTTCACGTTTGTTCCCGGCCTTTGTGAGGTTTTGGCTTCCCATCCCCGATGTTTCTTATTTGTTTCCCCTAAATCATTTTGAAATCCTAACCTGGACGAGCCGGGCCAAGAATAGAAACCTTCTCGGGTTTGACGGGTGAAACCAGGGTAATAGTGCCTGGTCCCTTAGGTTGGGAAATTTTCATCATTTTGCGTAAAATTTCACGACTAAGGGACTTATAATCTACCGGCTGAAGACGGGCCTGCTGAGAGGCCCGCGATCCCCGGGGGTTTTTATGAAACGATTCCTACTTTTATCGCTCTTGATCCTGGCGCCGGCCCTTTCCTTGGCCACGACCGCCGAGGAGTATTTTGAGGCTGGCATGACCACCTTCAAACAAGAAGATTACGATAAGGCCATCCAGTATTTCCGGGCCGCCCTGAAGGACAAACCCAATTATTGGCAGGCCTATCAATTCCTGGGCGAATCCTATTACCAATCCGGCAATCGGACAGAAGCCTTGGTGGCCATGCAGATCAGCCTGAAACTCCAGCCGAATAATCCTGAACTGCGCAAGTTCGTCGAAAGGGTCAAGGACTCCAGCCCCTGGGTGGCTTCCGGTCCTCTGGATATCCGGGAGAAATTATCGGTCCTATCCTTTATGTTGTCCCTCATCACCCTGGGTTGGACCCTCTATTGGGCCTATTGGTTGAGGCCCCGGAGCATCGTGAGTTTCCTGATGAACCTGTCCGATAAGAGCGCGGGTGGTTTGGTCTCCAGTGTTTCCACCGATTTCACCATCTTCAATTCCGGGAACAAGCCCATCCAAGTGGCGGGGTACCGGTTGAAATACGCTGAAAAGGTCAAGTGGGAGGAATGGAATTATTTCGAGCCGCCCTATCTATTGAACGCTCCCGACAGCAAAAAGGTACTCAGCCTTTCCTTTACCAATCCCCGTCCCAAGATCGAAGGTATTGAATTCGGCGACGGAAAACTGGGAAAATGGAATCTCTCCAAGCGGCACCTTGTCGTATTGAACGAGGCTATGGATATGGTGGGTAAACCTAAAAAGGAACTTCCGGACGCCATCCTAGGTTAAGCCCTTTTTCCAAGTTGACTGTAACTGGTTCCGTCAGGCATCCAGTCCATAAACCCTTGGAACTATTCCTCTTTATCCCTGTTCCATTGTTATTCCCGTACCGACTATTCCCTTAGCTGTTTCCTAGAATCCCTGCTTTGGGTATTGCAATTCATTCTCAATACGGCGTAAGGTAATTCCATTGGATAGTTTCCGGTAGACCGGATCAAAGGGGGAGAGTTCGATGGCAAACGGCATGAAGATCACCAAAGACAGCACGATGCAGGAGGTATTGGACGCTTATCCAAGCGCCCAGAGAGCCCTGTTCCGAAAATACCATATCGGCGGATGCCACAGCTGTGGTTATGAACCCAGCGATATCCTTGAGCAAGTAGCTTTGAAACACAATATCACCGACATGAACGAGGTCCTTAATTTCATTGAAGAGGCAGAGCGGATCGACCAAAAGATCAAGGTGAGCCCCGAGGAAGTCGCCGAAGCGGTGAATAACGGGCAACCCATCCGGATCATCGATGTGAGGTTCAAGGAAGAGTGGGATACGGCCCACATCCCGAACTCCACCCTCATTACCGAAGAACTTTCCCGGGAAATGATGCGCTGGCCCAAAGACACGCCCATGGTTTTTGTCTGCCACCAAGGTCTTCGAAGTATGGACGCGGCGTCCTATTTCGCGGGGCATGGGTTCACCAACGCCAGGTCCATGACCGGGGGGATCGACGCCTGGTCCCAGAAGGTGGACAGCTCGATACCTCGTTATGAGGTGGCCCCTGGTATTGTCAATGGCAAGGCGGTCATTCGTCCCTTGCGCTCGGTCGTATCCCAAGCCCAGGGCTGTATCTCCGAATAAACGGAAACAAGAAAACACAAGTTGTTCAAGGCGGGACAATTCAATGTCCCGCCTTATTTTTTCAAGAAGTGCTTGAACCTAGGCCGATCCCCGCACTGAGCATTTTTCCCCAATAAGTCCGCTTTTTAAACCGCACCCCCCAACGACACTTTTCCTCATAACCATCGTCCAATTACCGTGTTTTGCCCATAAGTTGGAAGGGACTATACTTGGGTCATACGTCCACCGGGAGGACAGTCATCGAAGAAAAAGAACTGATCAACCGAATCCTTGGAGGCGATAAGGACCTCTACGGTGAATTGGTGGACCGTCATAAGACAGGACTGTTCCAGCTTTGCCTGGCCGTCTTGAGGGATCCCCATGAGGCGGAGGACGCCGCCCAGGTTGTTTTCATCAAGGCCTATAGATCCTTAGGAACCTTTCGGGGCGGGTCAACCTTCCGGACCTGGATCACCCGCATCGGACTGAACCAATGCAAGGACATCCTCCGGCAAAAAAGTCGAAGGAAATTCCTATCGCTGGATTTTCTGTTGGAAGGGGACCATACGGTCCCCGCGGTCTTGGTGAGTAATCCTGGGATGGACCTTCCAGAAGGTCCTGGCCGTGACCCCAGAGATGTTCAAGACGCTTAGCGAAGGGGAACGGAAAATCCTGAGGTTGGTGCAGGAGAGGGAAAACTTAAGCTACGAGGAAATGGGCAAGGAATTGGGGTTATCCCTGGACGGGGTCAAGGGCCGGTTGAAAAGGGCGAGAGCCAAGATACAACTTTTGCTCAAAGAAGGTTTGTCGAAGGGCGGTTGATGAAAAGCCGGTGAATGCCGGGGAATACAGAGGAGTCGCTATGAGACACGAAGAACTACTGGGAAAAGCGGGTGAATATCTAAGGGCGGAACTTTCTCCCCCGGAGATGTCCGAGATCGCTCGGCATCTAAAAACCTGCGCCTATTGCAGATCTTTGGTGGACGGTTGGGCTCATGCGCCAGCTCCGCCCGGATTTACGGAGGGCATCATGACCGGGTTGGCGGAACAACCTCGACGTGCTTTTTGGGCCTGGCGGGAAATGGCCGCGACTCTAGGAACGGTCGCCGCGGCCATCCTGATATTAGTGGCTTTTTGGCATCCGGAAAGGGATTGGGTGAAGGCGGATAAATCCTTCGCGTCATTCGAACATCCGGCGAGTTTGTTAGCCCCGACGGGGAGGCAGCCCTATGAATAAGAACTTTTTTCTTATCTTGATCGGCATTCTGTTGGGGGTGGCGGCCGGCGCCTGGACGATGAGGATCTACTTTGACCGGACCCTGGTGGCTTGGAACCCGGCGGATCGGTTCCTTTTCCAACTGACCGAGGACCTCCAGCTGACGGCCGATCAAAGGGCCAAGGTGACGGATATCCTCGCCCGTCAAAAAGACCGAATGGAGGATTTGCGCAAGCAATGGAGTTTCGAGGTCGTGACCTTGGACCGCCAGGGCGAGGATGAGATCGCAGGGCTTTTGACCGCGGATCAAACCGACAAATTCATGAGAGCGCATGACCAGATCCATGGAAGGATGGATCGTTTCCTTTGGACTACCAGCGCTGGCCCCACCGCTATCGCCATTGCCCCTTCAGGTAAATAAGCAATCGACGACTTGGGACGACACTTTACCGTTATTAAGTCGTCCAATGACCGTCAGTCGCAAAGCCGTCATTCTTTTTACGGAGGTTCGTTATGAAAAAAACAATCACCCTGGGGGTCCTGTTTTGGTCCCTGGCAGTCTTGTCTGGCGCGGCGGTATTGCAGGACTGGTCCAGCCTGGATCAGGATAAGAATTGCGGGGTCTTTACCGATAAGGATGGGTCCGCTATCCAGTTCGCCCAAACGATCGGCCCTCAGGCCGGCGAAAAGGCGGTGAAGCTAACCAATAACATCAAAGGTTGGGCTGGTATCTGGGCCGCGGTCGAAAGCGACATTTCAAAGACCGGTGCCATCCAATTCAAGGCAAAGTCGTCCGAACCCATGTTGTTGCAAGTGGGTTTGAATGACGAGAGCAAGACCCAATATATCGCCATGGTGCGGATCCTTTCGGTCGATTGGACCGAATTCACCGTTCCTCTATCCCTTTTCAAGCCAACGCCCTGGCCAATGGCTGACGCTCCCAAGGACGCCAAGTTGAACTTGGCCAAGATCGTGGGGGTTGTCCTTCAACCCCAACTCCATGGGGTATCCACAGTCGAAGTCGGGCCCATATCAACGGTCAAGGGCAAGGTCACGGCAAAAATTGGCATGCCGGTAGCGGACCCCAAACGTATCCTTGTCCAGGATTTCACCCTTTTGGAGAAGAACGCCTATGGACCCTTCACGGATGAGACGACAGGCTCCAGCATCGAGATGTCCCTGGAAAACGACCAAGAAGGTCAAGGGAACAAGCTGGGAGTTTTCCATTATGATTTAAAAACCGATGGATACTGCGGATACTGGATCAGGGCGGGTCAAGAATGGGGTGGCCAGGATTGGAGAGGCGCCAAGACTCTCACGGTGGATGTCTATAGTGACGCTCCGGTGGAACTTAAGTTCGGATTCAACGACGCCAACCAAAGCGCCTATTCCTGTGACTTGCCCTGCACCAAAGCAGGGGTTTGGGAAAAAGTGTCGGTCCCTTTTAGCGCCTTGAAACTGAACAAGTACTATCAACCGCCGGAAGCCAAAAAGGGAGCCGCTTTGGACCTGTCCCATATCGAGACCTTCAACTTGGGACCCGAAACCCACGGGAAGAACGTATTCAAGGTAAGGGAAGTGGTTATCGAAAAATAGGCTAAATCGTCGAAAACCCCGAGGCACTATCGACTCGGGGTTTTTCTTTAGTGAAGCAGGAAAAAGGTATTTCTAGACAAGATTATTAACACTAAAATATCAAATCATGAAATCTACCTATCATTTGGCATTTTTACTTATCCTCCCCTTGGCCCTGTGTTTTTCCGGATGCGCATCCATGTCATCCCTCAAGGTGCCGGTCCGGCCTTCTCCCATGCATACCCTAAACGCGCCTCCCCCAGCCCGTTTGAGGATCCCGGTGATTATCTCGCTCCCCCAGCTGGGCGAGGTAGAGAAACATATCGCCGATTTCGTCAAGCAGGATTCGGGGTAAAGAGATCGGGCAATCCATGACCAAGAGTATGGGTACTACCGTCTGGTGGGATCCGTTGGACTGGAAGATCAAGGATAGCCATTTGACCGCTCGGTTCCATATCCATGCCCAGGGAGACAAGCCTTTAATAGGGTCTACGGACAAAACACCCGAGGATCAAGAATCCCTGGTTCAAAAGGCGGAAGAGGATATCAAGGTGGAGGTGGATTCGGTCCTGAAGTGGAGCAAGGATTGGCGGCTCGAGGCGCCGGATTTCCAGGAGGGCAATACCAATACGGCCAACGCCGAGAAAGAGACGGATAAAAAAAGAGGCGAGAAATTGCTTCGAAAGGGTACGGCTAAACTGCACGAAAGTCTTCGAAAAAGAACGGAAGACATCGAGGCCAAGGCCCGGGAGCTCTGGAATGAAATACAAGAGCCTATCCGCATGGCCGAGGATATCTGGCTCCAGATCGTCCCGGACAACATGAGCGTTAGCTCCACGAGGATCATCGCCGATTTTCCTTATCCGCGCATGGAATCGATCTTCGAGATCAGCATCCAGCCGAATGTCATCATTGGGAAGAAGCCATTCCCGTTGAAAGGAGACCTGCCTGCCATTACGGACTATAAGCCCGGCCCTCCAGGGTTCCACATTGAGACCAATCTCAAGATCAGTTTCAAGGAAGTGAACAAGCTCCTGCTGGATCCCAAGGTGGGTCTTTTGAAAAAGGCTTTGCCGGGAGGCGGGAATCACAACGCGAAGATCACCAATATCAACATCTATGGATCAGGCGGGAAGTTGGTGGTGGAAGCGCAGGTGGAAATACAATCCGGTCATCAATTTGGGAGGCAACCCGGCCCAATTAACCGTGTATTTGGTCGGTACCCCTACTTACCATCCGGAGGAAAGACTCATTGATTTCCCGGATATGGATTTCGACATCAAGACCAGTGATTTCCTAGTGCAAATGGCCGAGATGTTCGATCGGGATGGGATCAGGCAGACCCTACGGGAAAAGGCGGTCATCCCGGTGGGCGCGAACCTGGATAAACTCAAAGAGGACCTGACCAAACTGCTCAACCGTCCCCTAGGACATTTCGCAAGGTTGAAGACTACGGTGGATTCCCTGACGATGGAAGAAGCTTTTGTGAGCGACTACGGCATCGAAGGGCGTGTTGCCCTGGAAGGGGACGCCGAAGTGGTCGTGAACTGGTAATTCATCAAGCCGTCAAGGTATCTTCTGACATTTCCTCAGATTCGTTTTCCAATTGGATACGTGCCATTTCCAACCGTCTCTTCCTCTCTTCCGTGATCTTGGGGAACTCGAGCCCCATCATGCTGATAGTCCCGCTCAGGATGTCCGCTACCAAAGTCCTGGAAGCCCATTTGTGGTTGGAAGGGATCACGTACCAAGGAGCCCATTCAGTGGACGTGGCTGCCAAGGCGTTTTCGTAGGCGCTCATATAGTCGTCCCAATAAGCCCTTTCCGGCAGGTCTGAATCAGAGAATTTCCAATGCTTGTTCGGATCGTTCAGGCGGTTCAATAACCTCATCCTCTGTTCTTCCTTGGAAATATGCAGGTAGAACTTCAGGACGATGATGCCGTTGCGGGTCAGGTGTTTCTCGAAGTGGTTGATGTCGCTGTAGCGGTGTTTCCAGATGTTCTCACCCTTCACCCCCGGGGGCAATTTTTGATTCTCCAGAATCTCTGGGTGCACCTTGACCACCAACACGTCCTCGTAGTAGGAACGGTTGAAGATGCCGATACGGCCCCTTTGGGGCAGGGCTTTCATGTAGCGCCATAGGAAGTTATGGTCCAACTCGTCAGGGGTGGGCTTCTTGAAATTGTGGACCATACAGGCCTGGGGGTTCAAACCCGACATGACATGGCGGATGATGCCGTCCTTTCCCGCGGCGTCCATGGCTTGCAGGATGATCAGGACCCCGTAGGTATCGGAGGCCCATAGCAGGTTCTGGGCTTGAGCCAAATTCTCCAGGTTCCGATTGAGGATCTTCTTGGCGATCTTTTTCACCCGCTCCTCGCCGAACCGGTCCAACAAGTCTTTGTGGGCCGCCCAACCCGGGTCCAGATCCTTCAGATAGACCGGCTTGCCGGGCTTGACGATGAATTGGTTGAGGAAACTTTTCTTGATCATGGATGGCTCCGTTCATTTAATTCGGCGACCATTATGGGGCAAGCTCGGCGAGGTAAAAGGTTGAGTTGGATTTTTAACCAGGATGTAACAGTAACAAGAAAGCTATGGGCCAGTTTGGGCCCCTTTAAAGGGAAATGTGACGATTTCCCTTGGCTCACAACCTTACACGGATGGTTTGTCGGTTAGAATGGGCAAACCGATATCGTAACAGAGGATATGAATGAGGATTTACAACATGCCTTCTTATATTCGAGATGGCTGGTTCCTGTTGTTCATTATGATCTGCTTAAGTTTTCCCTTTTTAGTTTGCGCCCAAGATATTCCCTGTTATGGACTATTTGAATGGCGGGAACCCGTCCAGGGAACCTACAAAAATCCTTTTGACCTCGATGAGGTAGACTTCAGCGCGAAATTCACTAGACCGGATGGGGTTACGGTTGTGGTGCCAGGATTTTACTTTCAAGATTTTGAACCGGTGGAAAACTCCCGGTTGAGGGAAAAAGGGGAGCCTCAATGGGTGGTTCGTTTTTCGCCGTCCCAGCCCGGGACATACTCCTTCATCACCGAACTTAAAACAAAGGAGGGCATCAAGGCATCCCAGCCAAAAGAGTTCAAGGCTATCGCCAGCGATAAACTGGGTTTTATCCGCGATGACTTGGTCAATCGCTTGTTTTTCCGGACCGATTCAGGGAAACCATATTTTCCTATCGGGGTGAGTCTTGCCTGGACCAGTCGGGAAAACCTATTAGGGGACTATAAAACTTACCTGGATAAACTGGCGGCCAACGGATGCAATTTCACCCGAGTTTGGACCTGCGAATGGAACCTTCCCCTGGAATGGACCGACAATCCATCCACGCAGGGAATAGCGTTAGGATTGGGTCGGTACAGTCAGGACAATTCTTGGCGGCTGGATCGATTGTTAGAGATGGCCGAAAAAAGGGATATTCGGGTGCTCCTGACCCTGGGAACCTACGGTGAATTAATGACCCAAAAAGGGCCATGGGGGGAGCAGTCCTGGGACAGGAACCCCTATAATTCCGCTAACGGCGGTCCTTGCCATAGTCCCGATGATTTTTTCAGTAATGACCAAGCCCGACGTCTTTACCAACAGAGATTGCGATATATCGCGGCCCGCTGGGGGTATTGTACCCATCTCTTCGCTCTGGAACTTTGGAATGAGGTCAAGGCGCCACCTGATTGGGTCAAGATCATGGGAGATTATTTGGGGAAAGTGGACCCTAACAAACATCTAGTGGCCAATAGCGTGGCTTTTCCCTGGGACCGGCCCTATGACGAGGGAAATCTTTGGAAATTACCTGAAATGGCCTATTCACAAAGTCATTATTACGGGGCCGGAAGCGGTGAAGGGGACATGGCCGAGTACGTCTATCACCAGTCCGCCCTTATGGCGGTCAAGTACTCCAAACCCTTTTTCTTCGAGGAACTGGGGCTTGATGCCTCGAAGGATGACGCGAAGATCGACTCCCAAGGGCAAGGAACTCATTTGCACAACGCCATCTGGGCTTCCCTGGTGGGACTTTCGGCCGGGGCCCCTTTAAGCCATTGGAAGGAATATATCGACACCAAGAACCTTTATGGGATATTCGCGTCGGCGCGGCCTTTCGCGGACGCGGTGGACCGGGGCATCCGACCCTGGGAGACTTTGGAACAGGACGTCCCGTTGGATGATGGCGCTAGTGAGGACTTGGTCCTCCGTGGAACTGGTCAATGGGGGGATGGGGGAGGGGAACTCATTTCCGTTTCTAACACCGGGGATATCGCAGGGACCCTGAACCGATACCTCCGTACTACTGCCAGGGATGGGTACGCTCCCGTCCTCAAGGTAGACCTGCCGGAAGGGTGTCAAATGGGATTGGGGGTGGATCAGGTCTCGGTCGGAGCGGATGTTACCGTCTCCGTTGATGGAAAGGAAGTTTGGCACCATATTTTCGACGCCAGCCCCCCGCCGGGAGGGGATGGGGAGTACCGTCATACGGCATTCAATCAGCAATACAATATTTATGTGGGGGATTACCAGAAGGACTACTTCTTCGCTCTTCCAGCCGGGAAACATGAGATCAAGATCGACAACAATGGGAGCGATTGGGTGAGCCTGACAGGTATTACCCTGACCCATTATTTAAGGGGTTCCCGTATCAAGTTGTACGGCATTCGTTCCAAAGACGAGGTGGTGGCCTGGATCCAGGATAAAAAAGATGTTTGGAGCAGGGTTTATCGCATGGAAGCCCAGCCCCCAGTCGAACGAAAAGGTGTTGTTTTCAACCTGTCGGGGCTTGATCTTGGATACTATCAGGCGCAATGGTGGGATACCTATAGTGGAAAGGTAATTTTAGAACAGGTTCTAAAGGTGGAAGAGGGGCCTTTCTTTTTGACGGTTCCGGCGTTCAAGAGGGATATTGCTGTCATCCTTCGGCGGCAACCTGGGGTTTAACTCAAAATAAATAGCCTCGCTCATGGTTCCCCATAAGCTATCCAGTTGTTATTATACAAGTGCTTATAAGGCTTTTTGTAATGGTTGAAGTCGAATACCTTTTTAAAAGATGGATAACAATATATGAAATTTTCGTGTTCCTCTCGATCATCGCGCGTCAAAGTTTTGTCCCTCGGTGTCTTTGTGGTGTTGCTCCATTTTTCCATCACAGGGACGGCCATTGCCGCAGGTAACGATTCCCTGAAGAAATCCCTGGTCAAGATCTTCACGACCATGCAGAACCCCAACTATTACGAACCCTGGAGGATCGATTCCCAGATCTCGGTCAGCGGAAGCGGCTGTATTCTTCCCGGTCACCGTATCCTCACCAACGCCCATGTGGTTTCCAACCAGATATTCATCCAAGTCCTCAAGGAAGGGGACACCAAAAAGTACACCGCCAAAAGGGAGTTCGTGGCGCATGATTGCGACCTGGCGGTCCTTTCGGTGGATGATCCGGCCTTCTTCAAAGGCACCAAACCAGTCACCTTCGGGGGCTTGCCTTATCTGAAGGACAGCGTCCAGGTTTATGGTTATCCCGTCGGCGGGGAAAACCTGTCCATCACGGAAGGCGTGGTTTCCCGCATTGAGATCGTCCCTTACGCCCATTCCATGAGGAACCTCCTGGCGGTCCAGACCGACGCTGCCATTAACCCGGGTAATAGCGGGGGCCCGGTCTTCATGAAAAAGAAAATGGTCGGTGTGGCCTTCCAGGGATACAACGCGATCGTGGCCCAAAACACCGGTTTCTTGATCCCTGTTCCGATCATCAAGCGATTCTTGAAGGAGATCAAGGCTGGCGCCTATCACAGTGTTCCTTCCCTGGGCCTGTTCTGGGAAAACCTGGAGAACGACGACCTGAGGGCCTATCTGGGTATGAAATCAGATCAAACGGGGATATTGGTGCCAAAGATCGTGTGGCAATCCTCCGCTTGGAATGTCCTACAACCCAACGATGTACTCCTCTCTATCGACGGTTATCCCGTCGGGAATGATGGGACGATCCCGTTCCGAAAGGGTGAAAGGGTCCATTTCCGTTATCCACTTTGTTTGCATGGGTTGGGGGACTCCATCCCGCTCAAGATCCTTCGTCAAGGCCAGGTCCAGACCCTGAAGATCACCTTGAAAGAGGATGTCCGCCTCGTTCCTGACATCGAATACGACGTGGCCCCTACCTATTTCATATTCGATGGGTTGGTCTTCACCCCCTTGACCATGAATTACCTGCGCTCGGTGAAGGATCCCGCCCCCGATTTCCTGGTCCTGTTGAACCAGACCCCGACCGAGGACCGCAAACAGGTGGTGCTGCTTAGCCATATCCTCAACCACGAGATCAACAAGGGTTACGGTCACGACTACACCAATGTGGTGGTCCGCAAGGTCAACGGGATCCCTATCACCGAGATGAAGGACCTCCTAGCCGCCTTCGAGAAACCGGTCGGGGGACGGCACATCGTGGAAGTGGAAAGTCCCGAGAACGTGATCGACCATATCATCCTGGACGCCAACAAATCCAAAAAGGCTTCGGATGAAATTTTGAAGTTGAATGAGATCCCTGAAGATAGGTCCGCTGACCTGAAGGGAGCAAGCCATTGAAGAACCTTTCCCTCAAACAAAAGTTCCTACTGGGGTTAGGCCTGATTTTTTTGGCCTACCTGATCCTGATGTTGTCCATCCCTTCCTGGCGATGGGGCCACACTAAGGACCTGAAAAAGTCCGTGGTCAAGGTATTCACCACCACCCAGAACGTCGATTTCTTCGAGCCCTGGAAGGCGGGGTCCCAGTCCTCCGTGGAGGGGTGCGGATGCGTCCTCCCGGGCAAAAAGATCCTCACGCTGGCCCATAACGTGAACAAAGGTAATTTCATCGAATTGGAGAAATTCGGCGAGACCAAACGTTATGTGGCCAAAGTGGAGCAGTCGGGATTCGATATGGACTTGGCTATCCTCAGCGTATCGGACCAGGATTTCTTCAAGGATACCGAACCGGTCGATTTCGGGGATGTTCCAACCAAAGGGGACAAGGTGATCGTCCACGGCGGGGAAGAGCTGGCTGTGAAGGAGGATACCGTTTCTGGCCTGGATGTGGTCTGGGTGTGGGACGCTGCCCGTTATATGCCGGTCCTGATGACCGATTCCTCCATCGACGCCAAGAACAATGGCTGTCCAGTCTTCAGCCGGGGGAAACTGGTCGGGATGCCCTTGAGCGTTTCGGGTTCGGACAAGAAGGGCTATATCCTTCCCATCAACCTCATTCGGACCTTCTTCAAGGACATTCAGGACGGGAAGCCTTACGTCGGTTTCCCTGATATGGGTGTATTCACCCAAGACCTAGTCAATCCTACTTTAAGGGATTTTTACAAGATCCCGGCCGATCAGACGGGAGTGATCGTATCCAAGGTCCTTTACGGCAGTTCGGCCGATGGCCTGCTCAAAGAAGGGGATGTGTTGCAATCCTTCGATGGTTACGCCATCGATAACGAGGGATATGTCACCCAGCAGAAATCCGAAAGGGTGAACTGGTATTACCTGTTCCCGCTCCACGCGGTGGGGGAAGTGGTTTCATTGGATATTTTAAGGGACGGCCAAAAAATGAAGGTCAAGGTGCCTTTGAAGCCCCTTTCCTGCCTGGTCCCTTATCGCGAGGATAACCGCCATCCGACCTATTACATGGTCGCGGGATTCGTATTCACCCCGCTGACCGGCAATTATTTCCAGACAGTGGAGTGGAAATATTTCAAACCGGAATTGAGGGACCTATACGTCCACGGTCTCCCCTCGCCGGAAACCAAACAGGTTGTATTGCTCACTCACGTGCTTCCCCATGAGATCAATAAAGGCTATGAGCGGTTGAACAATGTGATCGTGAAAAAGGTCAATGGAAAGACCATCCATGAAATGAAGGATCTGATCGACGCCTTCGATCACCCCATGGGGAATATGGATGTGATCGACGTGGACGACCTGGCATACTTTGGATCGACCGTCGTTATCGACGCTCAAAAAGCCAAACAAGCCACCGACGAGATCATGGCCAATTTCAAGATACTTTCCGACAGGTCCCAGGACCTCAAGTAAGCCTGGAAGGGTCGTCGAAAAGGGCCCCGGGTCTTCAATCCAAGTTGACAAGCTTTTGCATCATCTCGCCGTAGCGCGCCCCCTGAACCTTGAAGTTCGATAGGATACGCTCGATGCCCGCGAGGTTTTCGGGCGAAAGGGACAGAGTCGCCGCTTGGGCGTTCTCCTCCAGATGATGGACCCGGGTGGTGCCGGGGATGGGCGCCACGTCGTCACCTTGGCGAAGAAGCCAGGCCAGGGCGATCTGGGAAGGGGTGGCCTTTTTGGACTGGGCCAGCCGGGTGACTTCTTCCACCAGTCTCATGTTCTGCTCGAAATTCCCAGGTTGAAACCTGGGGAGATTTCGCCGCATATCACCCTCGGGGATATCCTCAAAACGCTTGATCTGTCCGGTCAAGAAGCCCCGGCCCACCGGGCTGAAGGGCACTAAGCCGATCCCCAGTTCCCGCAGGACCGGAAGGATCCTTTCCTCCAAACTGGTTTCCCAGAGTGAATACTCGCTTTGCAGGGCGCTGATGGGATGGACGGAATGTGCTTTCCGCAATGTCTGGGGACCCACTTCGCTGAGCCCCAGGTATTTGACCTTGCCGTCCTTGACCAATTGGGCCATGCCTCCCACCGTTTCCTCGATGGGGGTTTTTGGGTCTTTTCGGTGGAGATAAAGGAGATCGATGTGGTCGGTCTGCAGGCGTTTGAGGGATCCCTCCACGGCCCTACGGGCGTTGGCGGGGGAACCATCCAAAGTATCGACCCCTACTTTCCCGTCCTTCCATGCGAATTTGGTGGCCAGGACGACTTTCGCCCTATTGCCTTTCAGGGCTTTGCCCAACAACTCCTCGTTCAATAAAGGTCCATAGGATTCGGCTGTGTCCCAAAAATCAATGCCAAGTTCCAGGGAACGGCTCAAGACCCGCAAGGATTCGGCTTCTTCCGCTTTTCCATAGGCAAAGCTCATTCCCATACAACCCAACCCTAATTCTGAAACTTCCAACCCTTGTTTGCCTAATTTTCTTTTTTTCATGGTGTTTTCCCTCAAGCGATATGGATGAAGCTTATTTTAAATGACCAAGGTTGGCAACAAAACCGATCGAAATACCTCAGTGATGGTCATCCTAATACTTTGAAACGATTTCGGAGTTCTGAAAACCGAGGTAAATTCCATGCAAAAATAATCCCTATTCCTGATAAAGCCAATGTTTCCAATGGTTTAATTTGGCCGATTTTAAGGAAATTCCTAATGTTTAAGCATATAATGACCCCACTAAAAAAATTGGTTAGAGAGTTGTTTTCATGCCTGAACCATCATTTCTCACGCCTGAGAGATTTCCTACCTCGACCATCGTGAAAGGACCTTTTTGTGTCAACCAGTTCTCCCCGTTGTTTGTTCGTTTATCCACGTTTCACGTCTCAATCCTTCTGGAATTATAGGGCTACCTGCGAACTCGTAGGAGCCAAGTACCCCGCCGCTCCATTGGGCCTGATCACTGTAGCCGCCATGCTTCCCCCAGAGTGGGAAGTCCGTCTGACAGACCTGAATGCCCAAGAACTCGACAATAAGGATGTTGAATGGGCCGATATGATCTTTATGGGGGGAATGATCTCCCAACAACCAGACCACCTGAAATGGATCGATCGTTTTAAAGCCCTCGGCAAGAAGGTCGTTGTCGGCGGTCCGGATGCCACTTCCAGCCCCCATCTCTATGACAAGGCCGACCATTTGATCCTGGGTGAGGCCGAGGTCACTATGCCAGAATTCTTGGCGGATTTTCTCAAAGGCGAGGCCAAGCACAGCTATCTAGCGGCTGACCGCAAAGCCGATATGGCCACCAGCCCCCGTCCCCGTTTTGACCTGCTGAAGTTCGACAATTACCTCCACGTTGGCATCCAATGGAACCGCGGCTGTCCTTTCATGTGCGAGTTCTGCGACATCATTGAGCTCTTCGGCCGGGTTCCCCGAGGAAAGAGCTTCGCCCAGGTCAAGGCCGAGCTGGATTTCCTTTATGAATTAGGCTACAGAGGCCATGTGGACATCGTGGACGACAATTTCATTGGTAATAAAAAGGCCGTCAAACTGCTATTGCCCGATATCATCCAATGGTGCAAGGATCACAAGTGGCCTTTCGAGTTTTCCACCGAGGCCTCGATGAACCTGGCCGATGACGAGGACTTGATGAAGCTAATGCAGGAAGCCGGGTTCACCTGGCTTTTCGTCGGCATCGAAACCCCCGACGAAGACACCCTGAAAATGACCCAGAAACGCCAGAACACACACCGCTCCATCGCCGACAGTATCCGCAAGATCATGAGCTATGGAATGATCGTGAATGCCGGGTATATCGTAGGATTCGACGGGGAAAAGGCCAATGTGGCCCAGGCAATCCTGGACAATATCGAGGCTACCGCCGTTCCCGTGAACATGGTGGGCCTTTTATTCGCCCTTCCCAATACCCAACTGACCCGCCGCCTTCAAAAAGAACAGCGTTTGGACAATTCCTTTGAGATCCCGCCGGATGACACGGCCTGCCAATGCGTGGCGGGGCTGAACTTCGTCACCCTCCGGCCCAGGGTCGAGATCCTTCAGGACTTCTACCGCGTCGTCAAGGAAACCCTCACCCCCGAGAAGTATTTCGGCCGGGTCCTGAGGATGGCCCTGATGATGGATTGCAAAAAGAAGCACCTGAACATCCCCTTGCGCCATAAACTCCGGGACTTGAAAGCTTTCGCCAAGCTATGCGTCAAGCTCGGCATCCCGAAGGCCACCCGCCCTTATTTCTGGAAGGTCCTATGGACCTGCCTGATCAAGAATCCGCTGGTCATTCGCGACGCCGTCTCGGTCATGGCCCTCTATCTCCATTTCGGGGGTTTCCGGAGCTTCGTCCTGAACCGATTGGATACCGAACTGACCATCCTGGAAAAGGACGGGGATCCTCGGGTCAAAGCCAAGGCTAAGGATCCGGTCGGCATTTTCATGCCCAACCTCACGCCCATCCCGACCCGGTAATATTTCAGGGGTTTTTCCTCTGGAAATATCCGGGCCTTTTCAGTCATAATTCAGCGGGTCATCCCCATTTCAGGAGGAATTTCATGGCCGTTAAAGTATTGATACCCACCCCTTTGCGAAACCTGACCAATAACCAGGCGGAAGTCTCCGCCGAGGGCGCCACCGTCAAGGACCTGATCGAGGACTTGGGCAAGAACCACAAGGGTTTAAAGGACCGTCTCTGCGACGAGAACGGCAAGATCCGCCGGTTCGTCAATATTTACCTGAACGAGGAAGATATCCGTTTCCTGCAGGGGGACGCGACCGTCGTCAAGGCGGGAGACCAGGTTTCCATCGTGCCGGCCATCGCCGGCGGTCTTTCCTGACCCTTTAGGAGCCTCTCATGACCGACCTTAAAAAACTCATCGAGCTGGATTTTCCGGCCAACCTCGTGACTCAGCCCGTCCTTTCCAAGATGATCAAAAAATATGACATCGTTGTGAACCTTCGCAGGGCTTCCATTGGGAAGGATTTCGGTTATATCCAAATGGAGATCGATGGCGATGAAAAGGAAGTCAAGCGGGCGCTTAATGACCTGACGGCCCAAGGGGTCGAGGTCAATCCAATCGAAAAAGACATCGTCGAATAAAGATGGAAGGCCCAGGCCCCGACCAACGCTATAGCCGGCAGGTACTATTGCCGGGTGTGGGAGAGGAAGGTCAGAAAAAGTGGGGCCAAGCCACGGTCCTCTTGGCAGGGGAAAGCACCGCCTTTGAGTCGGCGCTGACAGCCCTATCCACCAGCGGCGTAAATAAGTTCTATATCCTCAGCCAGGTCATTTTCGATCCTTCCTCTTTCGTTTCCCAAAATCCCGATCTTCAGATTCAGGCGCTGGACCCTTCCATTGAAAGGGCGCCTTCCGCCTCCCTTTATCTTGTTGTTACCGAGCACTCCTCATTCCGCCGAAAGATGAGCAGGCTCGCCCGTCGCCAAAACCAAGCGGCCCTGTACGCCTGGCCACTGGGAAGCGGTTTCGGTGTTTTCTATAGCAAGCATCAGGGAGGGAAGTGCCCCTGCCTGGAATGTTTCGAGACCCTGAACCCGAAGTCCTTCAACAATGCGGAAAAGGCGGTCCAACGTGTTCTGGGAGCCGCGGCCGCGTCCGAGGCCCTGAAGATACTCCTGGGGGAAGGTTCGCCTTTGGAGAACAAGGTTGGGGTCACTTCAATGAAGTCCGGATTTTCCTTCCGCCATAATGTCTCACCTTCTTATAAGTGTCCCGTTCATCTGATGGATGAAGGGGCCGTCATCACGCCATGAGATTCAACCGTTATCCGCTGGTTCCCGATATCATCCAATTGATCGGCAATACCCCTATGCTTCGTCTACACAGCATCCCAGAAAAGGACCACGCCCAGATCCTTTGTAAACTGGAACTCTTCAACCCAGGGGGCAGTCTGAAGGACCGGATCGCCCTGGCCATGATCCAGGACGCGGAGCAAAAGGGCCTGTTGAAGAAGGGGGGCACGGTAGTGGAGCCCACCAGCGGCAATACGGGGATCGGCCTAGCCTTGGTTTGCGCCCATCGGGGTTACAGGCTGATCCTGGTCATGCCGGAAGATATGAGCCAGGAACGAAGGGTTTTACTGAAGGCCTATGGGGCCGAATTGATCCTGACCCAGGCCAAAGGGTTGATGACCGAGGCCATCCAGAGGGCCCAGGAGATCAAAAAGGCGAATCCGGAGTATTTCATGCCCGAGCAATTCTCCAACCGGGCCAATCCCGAGGCCCACAAGAAAACCACCGCGCCCGAGATCGAAAAGGACACGGAAGGCAAACTGGACGCCTTCGTGGCAGGAATCGGAACAGGCGGGACCATCACGGGAGTGGGCGAGTATTTCAAGGCGAAAGATCACAAGGTCCTGATCGTGGGGGTCGAACCTTCAGCTTCGGCGGTCCTTTCGGGTAACCCGCCGGGCCAGCATCGTATCCAGGGCATTGGCGCAGGTTTTGTTCCTCCTGTCCTGAACCGCCAGGTGATGGATGAGATCGTGAAGGTTTCTGATCGCGAGGCCTATGAGATGACCAAAAGGCTGGCTAAAGAGGAAGGTTTATTATTGGGTATTTCCTCCGGCGCGAATGTCTCGGCGGCGCTGAGGATCTCCCGGAAATTTGGGCCAGAGGCCAGGGTCGTCACCATCTGTTGCGATATGGGAGAACGATACTTCAGTATGGAAGAGGAGTTCGAGGGGGACGGTCCTTCCGACAGTTTGTGATCCACTCCTCATCCTCACAATCGATGTTCATCCGAAAAATTCTTTCGAATAATAAATAACAGACTGTCTTTTTTCTCGAAAAACAAAACCCATAAAAAAATCGCGTACTAATTTTGTCCTTCCGGCTATTTGTCCCGCCGATTGTTCCGCCTTTTATCGAAAAACCCGGCGTTTAATTTTTTGTTTTCCAGTCACGTTTTTGTAACCGCGCGCGAAAAGAAATGTGATGAAGGTCATAAGGATATTCAACTCAAAGACTGAGAATACCACCCGCGGTAGCCATACCGGCGTTCGTTCGCCGGGGAAGTTCTTTCCAGGTCGGGCCAGCCCCGACCTTTTTAATGAATAGGAAAAAGCCGGTGAACCCGGCGCATGGTACAAGGAGCCAGACATGAGCGATTCAATGATCACGACGGTAGACGGCAATGAGGCGGTAGCGCACGTCGCCTTTAGGATGAACGAGGTGGTCTCCATCTATCCCATCACCCCCTCTTCCCCCATGGCCGAATTCTGTGATGAATGGGCGGCTGCCGGCCGCGCCAACCTTTGGGGTGTGGTCCCTACCGTGGTCGAGATGCAATCCGAGGGAGGTGCCGCCGGTGCCGCCCATGGCGCTCTCCAGACCGGTTCCTTCACTACCACCTTCACAGCCTCTCAGGGCCTGCTTCTCATGATCCCCAACATGTTCAAAATCGCGGGTGAATTGACCCCTTCCGTGTTCCATGTCACCGCCCGTGCCTTAGCCTATCACGCCCTCTCCATCTTCGGCGACCATAGCGACGTCATGGCTTGCCGGACGACGGGTTTCGCCATGATGTGCTCCAACTCGGTCCAGGAAGCCATGGATTTCGCCGCCATCACCCAAGCCGCTTCGGTCGAGTCCCGTATACCGTTCCTTCATTTCTTCGATGGGTTCCGGACCTCCCATGAGGTTTCCAAGGTATCCCTCATTCCTGACAGCACACTGAGATCGTTGTTGGACAATCAGAAGATCGCCGAATTCAGGAACAGGGCCATGTCGCCCGACCACCCCGTCCTGCGGGGAACCGCCCAGAATCCCGACGTTTACTTCCAAGGCAGAGAAAGGGCCAACAGCCTTTATACCCAACTGCCGGGTATCGTCCAAAAGGCCATGGACCAGTTCGGCAAGCTAGAAGGCCGTTCTTATAAGATCTATGAATACTACGGCGCGCCGGACGCTGACAGGGTTGTGATCCTCATGGGTTCGGGAGCGGAAGCCGCTCACGAGGCGGTGGATTACGCGCTCCCGAAGGGCGAAAAGGTCGGCATCCTGAAAGTTAGGTTATACCGTCCCTTCAGCGCTGAGGCCTTTGTGAAGGCCTTGCCGACGACGGTAAAGACGTTAGCGGTCCTGGACCGTACCAAGGAGTCAGGCAGTCTGGGCGAGCCCCTTTATCTTGACGTGGTGACAGCCTTGAACGAGGTCATTGCCACGGGCAAATCGACCCTGAAGGCTATGCCCCGCATCATCGGCGGACGTTATGGTTTATCCAGCAAGGAATTCACCCCCGCCATGGTCATGGGATTATTCGATCATATGAAGGGCGCTGAATTGAAGAATCACTTCACATTAGGTATCAACGAGGACCTGACCAACTCTAGTCTTACCTATGACGCCAACCTCTCGGTCGAGCCTCCCGAAGTCAAAAGGGCACTCTTCTACGGGTTGGGTTCGGACGGCACGGTAGGCGCCAATAAGAACACCATCAAGATCATCGGAGAGAACACCGACTTTTGGACCCAGGGTTATTTCGTTTACGACTCGAAAAAATCCGGTTCCATGACCACCTCGCACCTTCGGTTCGGTCCCAAGCCAATTCGTTCCACTTATCTGATCAATCGGGCGGATTTTGTGGCCTGCCATCAACCAGCCTTCCTGAATCGTTTCGATATGTTGAAGGACCTTATCCCGGGCGGTACCTTCCTTTTGAACACCGCCTTCAGCGTCGAGGAGGTCTGGGATCAATTGCCCCAGAAGGTACAGGAACACTTGATCGCCAAAAAGGCCAAACTGTATGTCATCGACGCTTATGAAGTGGCCAAGAAAGCTGGTATGGGAAGCCGTATCAACACCATCATGCAGGCCTGTTACTTCGCTCTTTCAGGCGTTCTGCCCAGGGAAGAGGCTGTGGAGAAGATCAAGAAATCCATCGTGAAGACCTACCAGAAGAAGGGCGATAAGATCGTCCAGGCCAACCTGGAAGCGGTCGACACGACCCTGGCCAATCTGCACGAGGTCAAGCTCGATGGCAAAAAGGCCGGGAAGATACCTTTCAAAAAAGTGGTCCCGGACAACGCTCCGGATTTCGTTAAGAACGTCTTGGCCCGCATCATCGCTGGGGAAGGGGACCAATTGCCGGTCTCCGCTTTCCCACTGGACGGAACATTCCCCACCGCTACCGCGCTCTTCGAGAAACGCGATATCGCTTTGGAGATCCCGGTCTGGGAAGAGGCTCTCTGTATCCAATGCGCCAAATGCGTGGTGGTCTGTCCCCACGCGGTCATTCGTCCCAAGGTCTATGAGCCTTCGCTACTGAAGGATGCTCCTCCGGGATTCAAGACGGCTGTAGCCAAGAACCGAGACTGGAAGGGGATGAACTATACCCTTCAAGTGGCCCCGGAAGACTGCACGGGCTGCGGACTTTGCGTGGAAGCCTGCCCAGTCAAGAGCAAGACTGAAACTAAAGTGAAGGCCATCAACATGAAGCCCCAACCGGCTTTGGTCGAGCAGGAAGCGAAGAACTGGGAGTTCTTCCTATCCTTGCCGGAGGCGGACCGCACCAAGATCAACCTGGGTATGGTCAGTCAGCAGCAGCTTCAACAACCCCTATTCGAGTTCTCCGGAGCCTGCGGCGGTTGCGGCGAGACGCCCTATGTGAAGCTGGTTTCCCAATTATTCGGGGACCGCATGCTGGTTGCCAACGCCACTGGCTGTTCCTCCATCTATGGCGGCAACCTGCCGACCACCCCCTGGGCGAAGAACAAAGAGGGAAGAGGGCCGGCCTGGAACAACTCGCTTTTCGAGGATAACGCCGAGTTCGGATTGGGCTACCGGGTCTCCCTGGACTACCAGGCCAAGGCGGCTGCGATCCAGCTGAAAAAACTGGAAGCCGACCTGGGCAAGGACCTGGTGGAATCCATCCTTAATGCGGTCCAAAAGACCGACGCCGATATCCAGGCCCAAAGGGCCCGAGTGGCGGAATTGAAGGATAAATTGAAAGGCATGGCCAAACAGGAAGCCAAGGACCTGATATCCCTGGCCGACAGCCTGGTGAAAAAGAGCGTCTGGATCATGGGCGGCGACGGTTGGGCCTATGACATCGGCTACGGCGGTTTGGATCATGTGCTGGCCTCTGGCCGGAACGTGAACATCCTGGTGTTGGACACGGAAGTGTACTCCAACACCGGCGGTCAAGCCTCCAAGTCGACCCCGAAGGGCGCGGTGGCGAAGTTCGCCGCGGCTGGCAAGCCCCAAGGAAAGAAGGACTTAGGCCTGATGGCCATGACCTACGGAAACGTTTACGTCGCTAGGATCGCCATGGGAGCCAACGAGGGCCAGGTCTTGAAGGCCCTGCAGGAAGCGGAAGCCCACGATGGACCTTCCATCATCATCGCCTACAGCCATTGCATCGCCCATGGGTATGACCTCATCAATGGGTTGAAACAGCAGAAGGCGGCGGTGGATTCGGGTCAGTGGGTGCTTTACCGGTATAACCCGGCCAAGCTCCAGGCCAATGAGAATCCGCTGACGGTGGATTCGGGAGCCCTGAAGATCTCCGTTAAGGATTATGAGATGCAGGAGAACCGCTTCAAGATGCTCACCCTCAGCAAGCCCGAGGAAGCCAAGAAGTACTTCGAGCAGACCCAGGCGGATGCCCAATACCGGTGGAATTACTATCAGTATCTATCGAAGTTGGATCCGAAACTTTTCCAGGCCGGTTTGGCCGCTGTGGCCCAAGCCGCGCCTGCGGCTCCGTCCGCGGAAGGCGGTTGATAGCTCAACAAGTTTGACCGAAAAGCCGGGCCACCCCCGCGGGGGTTCGGCACTTTTGGGTGTCCACCAGTCGCGGGAATGGGAAATTAATAAACCGATCAACCCTTTCAAGGAGGGGAGCATGGCTGACTTCAGCACGACCTACATGGGACTGAAACTCAAGAATCCGTTGGTGCCTTCGGCGGGACCTTTTTCTGGTTCGGTCGATAACCTCAAGCGCATGGAGGACGCGGGCGCGGGCGCGGTGGTCCTTCACTCGCTCTTTGAAGAACAGATCTTCATGGAACAATACGGGTTGAACAATGACCTGAACCGGGGCATCGATAGTTATCCGGAGGCTCTTTCCTATTTTCCGGAGCCTGAAAGCATCAAACTGACCTCGGAAAGCTATTATCAGCTCATCCAACAATCCAAGAAGGCGGTGAAGATCCCCGTCATCGCCAGTTTGAACGGGACCACCCTGGGAGGGTGGACGGACTGCGCCAAACAAATGGAACAGGCCGGCGCGGACGCCCTGGAGCTGAACCTGTACAACATCCCCACGGACTTTAACACCCCGGGAGCGGTTTTCGACGAGAGGAACCTTGAGATCTTCCGCACCATGAAGAAAGTGGTGCGTATCCCGGTATCGGTCAAGCTTTCTCCTTTTTCCAGCAACATCGCCAACATCTGCAAGAAATTCTCCGAGTCGGGCGCGGACGGTCTGGTGCTGTTCAATCGCTTCTACCAGCCTGACTTCGACCTGGAAAACCGGGTCGTCATGGCCAACGCCATCCTGTCGGACGCCCAGGACCTGCGCCTTCCCCTGACCTGGATCGCTATCCTGCACGGCAGGGTCAAGGCCAGCCTGGCCGCCACCGGAGGGGTACTGAACGGCCGGGACGCCTTGAAACTCATAATGGCGGGCGCCGATATCACCCAACTTTGCTCCACTCTCTTGAGGAATGGCATCCCCTATATCGGGAAGATGCTTCAGGAGATGTCCAAGTGGATGGAGGAAAATGAGTACGTCTCAGTCGCCGAGATGAAGGGTTCCATGAGCCAGAAAAATTGCGAGGATCCTTCGGCTTTCGAAAGAGCCCATTACATCAAGACCCTGGCGGGATATAAGACCACCCAGGAAGGTTACCATTAAGTTTTCAACGCGATTGGGCAGGTAATTCCAAAGCCCCTTCTTAGGAAGGGGCTTTTTTATTTCAGGACGATCGCAAGTGATGGGCCGATAGAGAACCTTAAATTGAAAATGGGGGTTTACCCTTAGGGCCCTCTTAGGCATAATCCATCCTGTTCAATCAACCTTTCGGAGGACTTCAGATGCTCCACCTCGTTTTGGTCATCATTATCGGTACATTCTCTGGCTGGCTCGCGGGTCAGATCTGGAAAGGGAAGGGATTTGGCCTTTTCAAGGACCTGGTCATCGGTATCCTGGGCTCGTGGGTGGGAGGATTCGTGTTCGGCATCCTCGGATTCGGTTCCATGAGCGTCATCGGGGATATCATCGCCTCTGTCGTGGGCGCTTTGCTCCTGCTCTGGATCATGCGGAAGATCCTGAGCAAGTAGATCAAGCGTCGATCGGATAGAGGTTTTCAGGTATTCGGTCACTTGGAAAAATTCCGTCCCTGCTTGTTGGTCCCGCCCGTTGGCCCACCTTATATTGTGGTTTTTGCCCAGCAAAAGGCCTGTCGCTTGATATATAGGAGAGTAAAGGCGCATAATGAACCTTCTTTCCGAACCCCATAGAGGGCCGGAAGGTAAGGAGCCGTACCATATGAAACAAGTCAAATACCCTGAGACCATTTTTTGCTCGGAATGTGCCAGTCATGTCAAGATGACCGACTGCCGCGTACTGGATAAAAAATCCAAGGGCAAGATCATGGTCGAGTTCGATTATGTCTGCGTGGACTGCGGTTCTCGTGGCTCTGCCTCCAGGGAATCCGAGTATCTTCAATACAGCGAGAGGGAATTCTGCCAGGCGAAGGGATTGCCTGCCTTCAAGCAAAGGACCAAGGGCGCGGGGGTCGTATTCACCGTCCATAAATAAAGGTCTAGACCCGCTGAAAAGCGGAACTTAATAGTCTTCCTAAAAGCTCGTTCCATCCAGAACGGGCTTTTTTTTGACCTAAAAATCCGTTGAACCCCAATCTGTGACCCATCTCATACCATTCCATTCTGTTCTTTCGGGAGAATGACCCATCGCCGTTACCAACGGCAACGGAGTGGGCCATGAACCGGTATGGGGAAGTGTTCGCGGGTTTTTATGACAGGTATTTCGGCGACTACGCCGAGAATACCGCTCCCAGGCTTCTCTATTTTCTATCCACCTATACTTCCGCACGCCAACATTCCAAGGTACTGGACCTGGGATGCGGAACGGGCCGTTTGGCCCAGAGGATGCTGGAAGCCGGTTATTCCCTGACCGGCATCGACCTTTCCCCTGACATGATCGAGCTTTCCCGCAAACGCTGCCGAGCCATTCCGGTAATGGAAGAGGCCCATTTTTACCAGGCTGATATCAGCCATTTTCATCTGGATGACAGGTTCGACTTCGCGGTTTCCACTTACAACGTGATGAACCATCTCATGGACGATGCCAAACTGTCGGGTTGCATGGGATCGGTCAGGGAATGCCTAGCCGAGAGGGGTTTGTTCCTTTTCGATTACAACACTCGAAAGGGTTTGGCCGAATGGGTCTCGACCGAGCATTTTAGATTGAAGGAAGGAGAGGTGGACGTGGAGGGCGGGTTCGACCCAAGGACCGGTAAGGCGGTCACCAAACTGTCCGGGGTCTTTGAGGAGCGTACTTTCCAGGAGACCATCCAGAACTTCGCCGTGCCCTTATCCCGTCTGGCGGACCTGTTGAGGGACAAGGGGTTCCAAAAGATCCGCTTTTCCAGGATCGACGACCTTCGAAAGGACCTGTCGGATCCGGAAAGCGAAAAAAGGATCGTGGTATTGGCTTCTTAATAAACCCTTGTCTTGATTTTCAGGGATTTTCCAGGATAAAGGCTTTAAAATATTCTTAGTTACTGTTGGGAACCAATCAGTAACAGGGCCAGGAACGAAAGGCGGGACATATGGGTTGGAAAAAAGGGTGGATCGAAGACCGTCGGTCGGGGAAGAACCCTACTCCCCAGTTGGTGGATTACCGCGTACTGGCCATTCCCGACTTTACCACCCTCTCCCATGACGCCAATTACTCCAAGACCACTATCCGAAACTCATCCATCGCCAACATGATGGCGCAACTGCTCCATGTTCCGGTCGAGGATATCGTCGGTGGTCAGATCACCTTTTGCAGTCAGGAACCCTTGAAGCCCGGCATGCACATGGAATTCTTGCTCCTGCTTCCCAATTACAATACCAAACTAAAATTCCTGGTGGAAACCACCAAAGTCGATTTCCAGGCGGAAATGAAAGAGATGGTCTTCAGCGCGGGGATGGCCATCCTGGCCATCAACAAGAGCGACATGGAATTATTGACCAGGATCATCGAGAATAAAAAGAAGGTTTGAGAGGGATTATTTTTTCTTCTGCTTGGGGCGCCCGCGGACGGCTTTCAAGGATTTAGGTTCCTGGAAGAACCCCTCGATCGGATGGTTGAGGTGTTGGGCCAGGGAATAAAGGGTCTTCAGGGTGACGTTCCGTCCCGATTCCCAATATTGGACCAACTGGGTCGATACACCGGCCCTCTCAGCCAATTTGAACTGGGTCAGGCCCTTTTGGGACCGTATCTCACTGATCTTCCGCCCTACTTTTCTCAGGAACTGCTCGGTGCTGGTGTGCATGGTTTTCATGATGCGACCGCCTTCCATATTTAAAAACCAAAATAAATTTAAGACTTCGATGGAAAAGGTGTGGTTAAATATTTTTTATAGAATGTTACAAACCTTAGGAATGATTTTACATCAATCTATTCTGAGAGGCATCCATTGAATGGGTCGGCCCTGGATTCCTGTTTTTTTCTTTAATTAAGCGGTTTCTTGACAGTGACTAAAGGTATAGTCGGCTCAACAAATTCAAGGGTTTCGTTTACACTATGACTTCTTTAAAGAAAATTGGGGTTTGCTCCTGGAAGGGGTTTCGGTGGGAGTTAAATATTTCGGGCCGTTAAAAAGGCAGCCGGTCCACCGGGTCAGCTTCACGCTGGACCTGAGACTTCTGCTCAACGCCATCATCAAGACCCTCCGGCCCCACAAGGACCGACCCAAGGGCCACAAGCGCCTGTACGCCAGTTCGCTGGCTTTCAAGACCATCCTGGCTCTCGTTCCGGCCCTGGCCATCTTCATGGCGGTCCTTTCGGGCGAGGCCTTCACCGAGAAAAGGGAAGTGTTCCTAGACCGGATCGTCGATCTCATCTACCCCATCGAGAGCGCGCAGACCGATCCTACCCTCGACCCGAAGGAATCCAAACTCCTGCAGGACCTGAACCAGAACGGCAAGCAGGAGATCCGGGCCTCGGTCAACAAGTTCGCCGGCCATGCCCGTAAGGTCGGATTCACAGGACTAGCTGTCTTCGCGGTGGTCGTCTTCCTCCTGTTCCGGGATGTGGAGGATTCTTTCAATTATCTCTGGGGCATCGGGAAGGGTAGGCGTATCGTCCACCAGGCCTTCCGCCACCTGGTGTTATTCATCACCGCGCCTATCGCGGCAGTCCTCTGGCTGACGGTGAAGGGATGGTTCCATGGATGGGCACTCAATAACGCGGTCTGGGACGGCTGGTTCTTCACCGTCGGGGTTCCTTTCTTTTTCCTGTGGGTGGGATGCACCTTGATGTACGCCCTGGTGCCCAACATGAAAGTGCAGGCCAGAGCCGCGCTATGGGCGGGATTCGTCGTGGCTTTCTTGTTGGAAGTCGCAAGACGGGGGATGAACTTCTACACTGTCCATGTACTGGAAAAATCCCACGTCTACGGGGCCCTTTGGGTATTCCCAGTCATTCTGATCTGGTTCTACGTTTCCTGGACCATCATCCTCTTCGGGGCGGAAGTGGCTTATTACCTGCAGGACCCCACGGGTGAGGCCATGGAAGGCCGGCGCTAAGGCCCGATCTTATTCTTGGATCAAGGGTTCTTTTTCTTCTCGTCCTTCTTGCCGTTCTTTTTCCCGATATTGTTCTGTTGCTTTCCCTTTTGGCCTTTCGGTTTAACGGGGTGTAACTGAGTTCCCTTGGCGGGCGGCCGAAGGACTTTGTTCTGTTGGGCTATGTGGGCGGCGGGACGTTGCTGATGGTTTTGCGGTTGGTTCAATTTTTCTCGCCGTTGCGGCTGTTGAACCTCGGTTTTTTTATCCGCCCCGTTCATTCCGCTATTGGCCTGTTGGCGTTGTAGGTTCCTTCTCTGGTCAGCTCTTTGTCTGGCCTGTTTCAATCCCCGACCATCCCGAAGCCCTTTGTTCCGGGCGGGTTGCTTATATTGTTTTTGCTCGGGGATTTCTGACCGGTCTTTGCCGCGAGTTTTCTCGTGTTTGGATGGACCCCGGCTCGGTTCCTGAGCCACGGCTCCTCCCTTTTTTTCCTGGATCGCTCGTTTCATGGCCCGCATGCGGTCCTTAGGCTTGACCTGCCCCATGCGCTTGTTCAAATCCGCTTTATCCGCCGGGCTCATGTTTCGTGTCGAGGCCAACAGGGTTTGCCGTTCGACCGCTCTTTTCTGGACGACCGCTTTCTTCTTCAGCCACTTCCGGTAGCCAGAACGCTCGACGGGGTTGAGTTTGCGTTTGGGCATAAAATCGTTCTTGCGCGTGGAAAAAGCCAGGTGTTGGTTCTCGCCTACGGTCTGGACCTGCGAACCTTTCTTCATTTCCACCATGCCATGGAATGTGTTGGTGTGGACATCATCACCCTTCTTTTGCACCTCAAAGGCCGTGCCCCGGACTCCGCAGACCACTCCGCCTGATTCCACCTCGAAAGTGGAATGGCTTTCCTGCAGTTTCTCCACCTCCGAAAGGACCTTGCCTTGCCACAGTTTCAAACGGCTGATGAACCCGTTGGTACTATTTGCCACCAGTTGGTCGACTGTCACCCGGCTGTTGGGCCCCAAACGGAACATGGTATCGGGATTCAGGGTGAGGGTCGCTTCTGAATCGTCCTTGGTGATGACCTGGTCGCCGCCGCTGACGGTTTCTTCTTCCTCGGCTGGGACGGCTTCGGTCCCGCCCTCCTCGATGATCAGCACCGTCCCCTTCATATCGTCCACCACATATTCGGGTGGCTCGGGGGTTTCGGTTGGGGTGAAGACAGCCGTGGGAAGGGCGGCCTGGGCCTGAGGTGTGGGGGTCGGGGGAACAACTGGTTTGGGGTTGTCGCAGGAAATGGAAAAAATGAGCAGACAAGGAAGTAAGAAGATGGTTTTTTTCATGGGGTCCATTTTAAACCTGGGATGACAGAAAACAACACTTAGAACCTAAGGTGTTCTTCCTTCTTTTGACGAATGGGAAGCAGCGGTGGTTACGTTAAGAGGGGGGATTAAGAACTTAACGGTTCAAAGCCCTTTTAATTGGGTTATATTGAAACCCTTATTTTCGACCTGGCTTAAATCGAGGAACTCATTGGGTAAGATAGCGGTAATCCTATTTATGGGGCTATTTCTTTGCCCCAGTCTCAACGCCCAGACCACGGACCGTTACCTGACCTCGGCGGTCATCTATCTATCCGTCGATGACTGGGGTGATATCTGGCTCAACGGCCATCATATCGTTGACCAACAACCCTATACCGATTACCGTTCCGCGGGCAAGATCATCCGGGCGCTTCCTAAAAGCCTTTGCTATTTCCAGAACGATAATATCCTGGCCATTGAAGTCAGCAAGGCGGTGGTGAAGAAACCGGCAGAGGATGAGGTGGCAATCGCCTACGTCCTCAAGTTGGGGTTCTCGGATGGGACAGAAGAGACCCTCTCCAGCAACGAACTATCAGCCCACCGCAGCTACTATATTTCAAACCGAATGGCGGGGGACCCCAGAGATTGGCAAAAAGCCGGTTTTAACGACAACTATTGGAGGGAAGCTCAGACCAGCGGAAGCTATCTCCCTCGAGTCGCCCTATTGAACGATCCCGATACCCATCAGGGAATCCAATACCTTTCGGCGACTAACACCATGGGCAGGGCACAAAGACCAGGAGAGAGACATCTATTCAGGCGTAAATTTTCTTTGGATATCGTACCGAACCCCATCTGCCTCACGCCGACCATCAAAAAAGTGGAGCCTCCCATCTCTTTCATTATGCCGGAGGGGCCCAGGCACGTTTTTATCCCTCCGACCAAGACGCCCACCCCTCTTCCCACCCCCACCCCTTGGCCAACTCCCACGCCTTGGCCGACCTTGCCGCCGCCGGCGGCCCCAAGATATTATCCGACCAATACGCCCATCCCGCATCCCACGCCGGTGACACCCTATGTCTTCCCGAAATTACCGACCTATGGGCCAACCGCGGTTTATCGGCCGAATTTCTGGTCCCTCTCCACTGCCCCGGTTTACCAACCACCTACACCAACTTTCACTCCGCTTGTCATCAAGCCAACCAGGCGGTGGAAACCTATAAGTACTCCCACGCCCTGGGTCTTTGCGCCGACCTACTCCCCGACTGTTGTGGTCGACCCACCGGTCCAGTCCCAGCCAGTGGTTAATGAACCACCCGAACCCCTGATGCATGTCATGACACCCCTGCTTATCGAAACGCCGACCGAAAACCCGGCGAATCTGCCTCAAACCATCCTGTTCGATTCTTTCCCGGCGAATATCTACGTGGTGTTTGCCGAGGGGACAGGGGTTTATCAGGTGGAGATGTTCGATATGAAGGGGAACCACTTGAAAACACCTTACCAGAAGATGGTCGTGGCCCAAAAGGACGCCTGGGTGGATTGGGATGGAACGGACGACAGCGGGGCGCAGAAGGGAAGCGGCCCCTTTTCCGCGGTCTTTTCCAAGGATGGGATCGCCTTGAAGAAGATCATCCTCTATCAAAAACCAATCGTGCCCTGAAATATACACAACTTTGGTACCACCGATGCCCCACATATCAATAAATCTTGAAAGACTGTGGGACATCGGTGGCTAAATGGGGGAGTTCTGTGGTAGAAGTTGGCGAGGTTAATTAAATGTACCTAGCGGAAATCAAAATTCTGGTGGTGGGTGTGGGAGGGCTGGGCTGTCCGGCCGTGACCGTCCTGGCTGAGGCTGGCATCGGCACCCTGGGTCTCATGGATCCGGATGTGGTCGAGCTTTCCAACCTTCATCGTCAGATGCTTTATTCCCCAAAAGACCTGGGCAGGAAAAAGACGGAAGCGGCTTTTGACCATCTTTCCCGGCGTTTTCCCAAGACAAAATACATTCCGATCCCCGAAGCCATCGCCTCGGCTAACGCCTCGAAGACCCTTTCCTCATATGACCTGATCATCGACGGGCTGGATCGCCTGGAAAAGAAGTTCTTCCTGAATGACTGGTGCGTGAACCTTGGGAAACCTTACGTTCACGCGGGTGTGGTCAAGTTCGAAGGCCAGGTGATGGCGGTGGACCCTGGCAAGTCGGCCTGTCTTCGTTGTTTGATACCCAAATTACCTCCGCCTTTCGCCATGCCCACCTGCCAGGAAGCGGGAGTATTGGGTTCCTTTTCCCAGACCATCGGCTATTTACAGGCCCATGAAGCCCTTCAATTCCTTAAAGGGGAAAGACCGCTCAAACTTTGGAAAGTGGATATGCAAAAGAGTGAATGGCGTTCCATCGTTCCAAAACGAAATCCCTCATGCCAGGTCTGTGGTCAGACGAAGGCTGAAGTAGAAAAGATGGCCGAACCTAGCTGCCGTATCTAATTCCTTAACTTAACGGAAAATTTAACATTGTTGAGACTTGACATTATCGTATATATACGATAAAAGAGCGCATGGCATTCTCCAAAAAAGATCAATTCCACTCGAAGGACGGGGACTTGGCGAAGTACGCCTCGGCCCTGGGCCATCCAGCCCGTATCGCCATCCTGAAAACATTGGCCAAACGAGAAACCTGTGTCTGCGGTGAGATCGTTCAGGTCATGCCCCTGGCCCAATCCACCGTTTCCCAGCATCTCAAAGTCCTTCTGGAAGCCGGTCTTATCCAGGGGACTCTTGACGGCCCCAAATCCTGCTACTGCGTGAACCCCAAAGCCCTGGAAAAACTCTCCGGCCTGTTCCATGACCTACTTAATGAAATGCCACAACCGAAAGGAAAAGAAAATGGTAAACGAAAAAGCTGCTGCTGAGGCCATCAAAGCCGAGGTCCGAAAGAAATACGGGGAAATCGCCTCCTCTGGCAAGGAAACATCCTGCTGTGGGATGGAAGAACCGAAAGAGAAAACCTCTTGCTGTGGTCCTGAAGAACCAAAGGAGAAAAGTGTTTGTTGCAGCGTAGAAGAGCCCAAGACGAAGGCCTCCTGCTGTGGAGGCGATGAGGCCAAAGGCGGGTTTTCCTACAGTTTCATCGGCGAGGATTACGCCAAACTGCCTGGCTACCAGCCGGAAGCCGACTTGGGCCTGGGCTGCGGACTTCCCACCGAATTGGCGGGCATCAAGGCCGGTGACCATGTGTTGGACCTGGGGAGTGGGGCGGGGAACGACGCATTTGTGGCCCGACGTATCGTGGGGGACCAAGGCAAAGTGACGGGGGTGGATATGACCCCGCAGATGATCGAGAAGGCCCGTGCGAACAACCAAAAACTCGGGTTCGCCAATGTCAGTTTTAAATTGGGCGAGATCGAGGACCTTCCCCTGGCCGAAAACACGGTGGATGTGGTCATCAGTAATTGCGTCCTCAATTTGGTGCCGGACAAGGAAAAAGCTTTCGGGGAGATCTATCGGGTCCTCAAACCGGGGGGCCATTTCAACGTCTCGGATATCGTCCTGGGCGCCGAATTGCCTGAAAAACTCCGCTCGGAAGCCGAGCTTTATGTGGGCTGTGTGGCGGGAGCCGTCCTGCGCTCCGAATATCTGGGGCTCATTCAAAAGGCGGGATTCAAGAACGTGAAGGTCCAAAAAGAACGTCGGGTGGAAGTGCCCAGGGAGATCCTCTTGAAATACATATCCGAACCGGAGCTCAAGGACCTGGAAGCGAAAGGCGCCGGAATCTTCAGCGTAACGGTCTGGGGTGAAAAACCGAAAGTTTGAAAAGTAAGCGTTGGTGCCTGGCAGGTCGTTAAAAAATAGGGGAGGTGTCTTATGGCACAGAAAGTCTTGATCTTATGCACCAAAAATTCTTGCCGGTCGCAGATGGCGGAAGGGGTCCTGAAACATTACGGCGGGGATAAGTTCATCGTGGAAAGCGCCGGGTTGGAACCAACCCACGTGAACAAGAATGCCATCAAGGTTATGAAGGAGATCGGAATCGACATTTCCAACCAGCATTCCAAGGATGTGGTGGATTTCCTGGGCCAGTACTTCGGGTACATCATCACGGTTTGCTCGGACGCCGATGAAAAGATGCCCCATTTTCCCGGGTGTATCCCAAAGGCTTTACTGGCCTTTCAACGACCCGCCCCAGACGGAAGAAGAATCCCCTGAGATCCTGGCGGAGTTCCGCAAGGTGCGGGATGAGATAGTCGACAGGTTCAAACTGGTCGGAGAAAAAGGGTTTGAGGCCGTGCCTGTCGCATCAAAGCATTGAAAAGGACTGAAATGAGCAGTTTATCCTCCAAAATGAACGTCTTCGAGCGGTACCTGACCCTCTGGGTGGCGCTCTGTATGGGCCTGGGCATCCTCATCGGGAAGGCCGTGCCCCAGGTCGTGACAAGCCTCCAGGGCATGGAATTCGCCACAGGCAGTCATATCAACATCCCCATCGCCATCCTCATCTGGCTGATGATCTACCCCATGATGCTGAAGATCGACTTCGCGTCCCTCAAAGGGGTGGGCAAAAGACCCAAGGGATTGCTGGTGACCCTTTTCGTCAACTGGCTGGTCAAACCCTTCTCCATGGCATTCTTCGGCTGGCTTTTCTTCAAGGTGTTGTTCGTGCCTTGGCTGGGGTCCGAGATGGCCAATCAATACCTGGCGGGCGTCATCATCCTGGCCGCCGCGCCCTGCACGGCCATGGTCTTCGTCTGGTCCTATTTGGCGGGAGGGGACGCTGCCTATACGCTGGTGCAGGTATCGGTGAACGACCTGATCATGCTGGTGGCTTTCGCTCCCATCGTACGTTTCCTGGTGTCTGGAGCCGCTGGATTGGAAGTGCCGTTCCAGGTACTCCTCTATTCCGTCCTCATCTTCGTGGTCATCCCCCTGGCCATGGGCGCCCTGAGCCGTTGGGCTCTCATCCGCAATAAAAGCGTCAAGTGGTTCAACGAAAAGTTCCTCCCGGTCTTTCATCCTGTCACCATCCTGGCGCTCTTGGCCACGCTGGTCTTGATCTTCGCATTCCAGGCGGGGAACATCACCAACCGCTGGCTGGATGTGTTCCTCATCGCCATCCCTATCCTCATCCAGGTCTATTTCAATTCCGGGTTGACCTACGGATTGATGAAACTCTTCAAGGTTCCGTATTCCGTGGCGGCCCCCGGCGCCCTCATCGGAGCCTCGAATTTCTTTGAGTTGGCGGTCGCTACCGCCATCGCCCTTTACGGGCCGGGAAGCGGAGCAGCCTTGGCGACGGTCGTGGGGGTGCTGGTGGAGGTACCAGTGATGCTGTCGGTATGTTCTTTCTGTACCAGAACGTCAGGCTGGTTCGAAAAGGGGAAATAACATGAAGAAAATACTGTTCCTGTGCGTGGCTAATTCGGCCCGAAGCCAGATGGCCGAAGGCTTGGCCAAAGCCTATTTCGGGGATAAGGCCCTCATTCAAAGCGCCGGGTCCAAACCCTCTAAAGTGAATCCCTTCGCCATCAAGGCTTTGGCGGAACTGGGCATCGATATATCCGGAAATAGGTCCAAATCGGTGGACGAGATCGACCCTTCCACGGTGGATACGGTCATCACCCTTTGCGCTGAGGAGGAATGCCCTGTTTTCTTGGGCAAGGCCGAGCGGCTTCATTGGGGCCTCCCCGACCCTGGCGTTGGGACAACCAATGACGAGGACAAACTGAAGAGCTTCCAGGAAGTACGGGATGAGATCAAGAAAAAGATTACGACGAAGTATCCCTTATAAGGAGGACGATATGACAGAAAGAACAGCGATGGCGGAGGAGCTATTCCAGAAGGGCTTCAATTGCGCCCAGAGCGTTCTTTGCGCTTTCGGGAATGAGGCGGGAATGGACCGAGAGACCTGCTTGAGGGTCGCGGGTAGTTTCGGCGCGGGTATGGCCGGTCGGGCGGAAACCTGTGGGGCGGTTTCGGGCGGCCTGATGGCCCTGGGTCTCAGGTACGGCATGATGAAAGAGGGGGATGCCCTGACCAAGAAAAAGAATTATGAAGAGGCCAAGAAATTCATGGCGGAATTTGAAAGGAAGAATGGCTCGGTTGTCTGCCGGGACTTATTGGGATGTGATATATTTACATCGGAAGGGGCTAAGAACAATTCAGAAAAGAAATTGACTTCCACTTTATGTCCTCAATTAGTGAAAAGCGCGGTGGAAATACTGGAAAACCAGTTTGGAGGGGCTTTGTGACCAAGACGCCGTTCGAAAAAACGCTGATCTTATTGTCCTACGCCTTTATCGGCTGGGTCGTTTGCGCCACGATCATGGAGGTGGGGATGCGCCACTGGCTGATGCCCACGGTCCTGACCGCGCATCTGATCGGCGGGACATTGACCTTCGGTTTCCTTTCCTGGAGTTACCATCGGTACTTTCGGTTCACCAGGCCTCTTTATACCTCTATCCTTTTCACGGCTTTTGTGATGGTGGTCGACTTTTTCCTGGTGGCCCTAGTTATCCTCAAAAGCCTGGATATGTTCAAGAGCCTGATGGGAACCTGGTTACCCTTTGGAGCCATCTTCGTCATTACTTACCTAATCGGATTGAATACCCCCAAAAAAAGTTTGGTTTAAGGACCGATCCTGGTTGTTCATTTCCCATTCATCGACTTTTTTCCCGCTTCCTGAACCTTTGGTGGGAATTCGGACATTTCATGGATTTGTCGGACCTCCACCGTTTCTTCCCCTAAGAATGGTATCTCGGAAGCCCATTGGACGGCTTCACCTTTGGACTTTACCTGAATGATCCAATAACCCCCGATGGATTCCTTCGCTTCCGGATAGGGCGGATGTATTACCCTTGGTTGCCGGTTCTTGTAAGACACCCGAACTCCGGCGGAAGGGGGATAGAGGCCGTTGAGTTCCACCAGCACTCCCGCGTCCTTCAAGGCTTGGTTGTATTTCATCATCAGCTCGACTTGTTGACGGTCAGGCATCTGGTTAGGCGCCGCCTGGTCATAGTTCTTAGGCAAGACCAATAACATGAAACGCATATAAACCTCCTGGGTTTATTTATAAGCGATGCCGGCGCTGGCCGGGCCCATCAAGGGCAGGAACTCCACACGCTTGAAACCGACTTCCTTGCACCAACCCTCGAATTGGGTCGTGGTGTAGTCGGACCCCCCGGGCGTCTCAATGAGCATGTTCAGGGACATGATCAAGCCGAAGGTGTTCTGACGCCGCTCACTGTCGATCATGTTCTCGATGGCGATGAAGACCCCGCCGGGAGGAAGAGCGGAGTAGGCTTTGTGAATGAGCGCTTTCTTCCGGGGCAGGTCCCAATCATGGAGGATGTTCCCCATGGTGATGATGTCGCAGGAGGGGATGGACTCCTTGAAAAAATCCCCGGCCGTGAAGGAAACCCGGTCCGCCACGCCCATCTTCTCCGCGGTCCTCGTCACGATGGGCTCCACCTGGGGCAGGTCGAAGACCTGGGTGTAAAGGTGGTCATGGCGTTGGGCGATCAGGGAACAAAGCAGGCCGTTGCCCCCTCCCGCGTCGCAAAGGGTCATGGCTTTGGAAAAATTGAATTTATCCGCGAGAGCCATGAAGTTGCCCAATTGGATGCCGGCCATGGCGTCCTGAAACTCCACTAATGCGTCTGGATCGCTGTAGATGGCCTCGAAGGGGGATTCCTCCCAGCTTCGCGCCTCATTCTGTTGCTGTCCGGTTTTCAACGCCTCCGTGAGGCGGCCCCAGTAGGGATAGAGGCGTCGATTGGCCATTTTCAAGATACCGCCCAGGTAACCCGGGCTCTTGCGGTCCAGGAACACGGCCGCTTTCCTCCGTGTTGCGGTAGAGGGCCTCGGGTCCGACTTCTTCGCGGTTCAAAAAACCGAGGGAGACCAGGGTGTCCAGAAAGTCGTAAAGGCCGCGTTCGTTGAGGTCGAGTATGATCCGTAACTGTCCCGCGGTCTTGGGTGATTGGGCCAGGAGACTGAAGATGTCCAGTTCCACGGCGCTTAAGAGTGTTTTCGAGGCCATGAATCCCATTCCCACCTGCATGATCTTCATGGGATTAACGGTTTGATTCTCTTTCACGGAAACATCCATTTTTTCTTGCATCGCATCCTCCCCTAAAACATACCCGGCGGATCCTCTGATGACCTGCCGTTAAATAAAGAAGCTAACAAACGGAAGGGCAAATAACTATAGGGGGAAAAAATTTAACATTAGGGGGAATTTCAAAATTGTAGGGTCGGAAATGGGCGCGAATTAAACTGAAAAAAGGACCGAATGGCGTTCCGCTGATAGGGTGTTTTATTGGGGATTGGCTTTCATAAAAAATAGTGAAACCTGGGTGCCTCCGCTGGGGGCGTTTTCCAGGATGATATCCCCCCCGTGGGCCCGCATGATCTCCCGGCACAGGTGCAGGCCCAGGCCGTAACCGCCGGTGGCCTTGGTCCTGGACTTGTCGACGCGGTAGAAGGGCTCGAAGACCCTTTCCTGTTCCTCGGGTGGCACGCCCTCTCCGAAATCCCGGACGCTCAGACTGACCCTGCCATTCGCATCGACTAAGGACAGCTCCACCGCCTTTTTCTGATGGGCGGAATATTTCAAGGCGTTCTCCAGGACATTCTGCAGGACCGTCCTGATCCTGGCCTCGTCCGCAGAAAGGGTCAGGGGGAGAAGGGTTCCGACCGTTTTCACGCCGGGTTTGCGGGTCTTGTATTTCTTTTGGTATTCCACCACCAGGGCTTTCAGGTCCAGGGGGGCCAGGGCCAGTTTGCCGTTGCCGGTCCTCAACCGCTCCGATTCCAGTATCTCCCCAACATGGTTTCCATCTCCCGGATATCCTGCTCCATCGACCTCTTCCATTGGCCCTTGGGCGCCATCTCCAGCGCCACTTTCATGCGGGTCAGGGGACTACGCAGCTCATGGCTGACATCCAGCAACAACTGGTCCTTGGACCGGATCATTTCCCGGATATTCCCCGCCATATCGTTGAATTGCTCCGCCAGGTAGTCGAATTCGCCATGGCCTTGCAGGGGGAATTGGAAATCCAGGTTCCCGTCCGATATCTCCTGCACGCCCCTCATCAAACGCCGCAGAGGTTTGAACATCCTGCCCAGGATGATGGCGACCGCGATCAGGACCACGCAAGTCCAACCCAGGTGGTGGGTGATATTGGTGAAGCCCAGGGTGGTATCGGAGCCGAAGATGGCCTCCAGCAGGACGCTGGCGATGATGAAGAGCACCACGACCCGCAGGAAGAAATGCTGGCGGGGCGGCCTGCGCCCGCGCCAACGCCAATGGGTCATGTGGGGATGGCAGTGACGGTCATGCCAATGGCGCTCGAAGCGCTCGCGGAACTCATCCCGGTTCATGGGTCTTCACCTTTCCCAGAAAAAGATAACCCTCGCCCCAGACGGTCTTGAAGAATTTGGGTTTGGATGCGGGGTCCTTTAGCTTCCGCCTCAGGCGGCTCACCGCCACGTCGATGGATCGGTTGAAGGCCTCGCATTCGATACCCTTGAGATATTCCATGATCCTGTCCCGGCTCATCACGACCCCGGAGTTCCTGAGGAAAAAAGCCAGTATCTCGAACTCGGTGGTGGTCAGGTTCAGGTCTTTCCCGGCCAGGGTCGCCGTCCTGGGGCCTGGATCGACCACCAGGGTCCCGGACTTCAGGACCTTTTCCTTGGGTGTGTCCCGGTCCAAACGTCTCAACACCGTCTGCGCCCGGGCCACCAGCTCCCTTGGCTCGAAGGGCTTGGCCAGGTAGTCGTCCGCGCCCGATTCCAGCCCCACGATGCGGTCGGTCACATCCCCCCGGGCGGTCAACATGATGACCGGGGTCTGGGAAGAGGCCCGTATCTCCCGAAGGACCTGGAAGCCGTCCTTGTCCGGGAGCATCACGTCCAGGATGACCAGGCTAGGTTTACGGCTTTTCAACAGCCTCATCCCCTCGTCCGGATGGACGGCTGAAACGACATCCAGGCCGAAAGGGGCCAGGTAGGTTTTCAGGAGCGTGTTGAGCTTCTGGTCGTCGTCGATGATGAGGATGAGTTTCTTGGCGGTCATGATGGGGAAATTGTAACACGGAGGGTTGGTCCTCCCGGGGGCTGTTACAACTTGTTACAAACGGTTACAGCGGTGAAAAGCTTTCCTGGGTCCTAGGTCGTATAAATCATCCCTGGGAACGGCCGGAAGAGCGGCCGCCCCAAATTCGAAAACCAGGAGTCGGATATGAGGATGACCATGGTCGAGAAGCGTTTCGTGAACGACCCGGAACATACCCAATGGGTCGCCCGTCATGGGCAGCAACTGCTGGCCCGGATCGATCTCAAACCGGGATGGAAGTACCTGGATGTGGGGTGCGGGGTGGGGGCGGCGGCCTGCGGGATCGCCAACCGCTTCGACCTGGTCATCACCGGCATCGACGTGGACCCGAAGCAGATCGAGGAGGCCAGGAGCCGGTCCATCCACCCGGACCTGCGGTTCATGACGATGGACGCCGCCAGGATGCAGTTCCGCCCGGGCGAATTCGACATTGTGGCCACCAGCATGGCGACCCATCACATCCCCGAGTGGGAGAGGGTCTTTTCCGAGATGGTCCGGGTCCTGCGGCCCGGGGGATACCTGATCTATACCGACCTGATGTTCCCTAGCTGGTTGTCGGCGGCCGGCGGTTATCTCATCCCCTTCGTGGGCCTGCCCTCGAGGAAAAGGTTGGAGGCGCTCGCGGCCCAGGAAGGCCTGGTCAAGATCTTCGAGGGGGGATCGGGCATGAGGTCGGACTTCATTTGGCAAAAGGAGGAACTGTTCCTTTTGTAGACGTTTCGTATCGGCCGGGAAAAAGAACGACCATCTTCGGGTGGATCAATGAACAAGGAGGGTTCCTGTGGAACTCAATCAAGAAGAGAAGGACCGCATCATCGCGGAGGAGAAGTTGAGGATGGAGACGCGGAAGGATTATGTGAAGGAGCATTTTGAGGGACCGGGTTGCTGCGGTCGCCGTTGGGGCTGGCACGGCCACGGGTGCCACAGGCACGGGTTCTGGGGATTCATGAGGCTGTTGGTCATCCTCCTGGTCCTGGGTGCCGTCTTTCATTGGTGGCATTTTGGGGGCGCTTGCCAGACCAACCAGCCGACCGGTCAGGTCCAGGCCCCTCCGGCCAGCCAAGCCCCGGCGCCAGCCAAGAACTAAGGTGGGAGACCAGGTTCCCATCCAAGGGGTGGGAACCACGGGTCTTTCATTCAATTCGTCTTTTTACTTCTTTTCTTTTTTTAGCAACCTTTTCCGTCCTGACGCGTATCTAATAAGACACCAAAATCAAGACAGGAACGGAACCCATGGAAAACCTCAATCAATATCTTTATTTAGCCGCGGGGGTCTTGACTCTCTTGGAGATAGCCATCCGGTGGGTGATCCCGGCGGTCCGCAAGAATTCCGTCTGGGCCGGGTGGGTGGAAACCCTGGATTCCCTCTGGGTGGCCATGTTGGTCGCCCTGGCCCTAAAAGCCATCCTGGTCCAACCCTTTGTCATCCCCTCTGGCTCCATGGAAGACACCTTGCGGGTGGGGGATTACATCCTGGTGAAGAAATATGAGTACGGCTATTCCCTTTGGAACAGCACGGACCGATTCCTCGAATTCCGCAAGCCCCGCCGGGGCGACATCATTGTTTTCGTCTTTCCCAAGGACCATTCCAAGGATTTCATCAAGCGTTGTATCGGCACGCCGGGTGATGTGGTGACCTATCGGAACAAGGAACTTTTCGTGAACGGGGAAAAACAGGTGGAACCCTATGTCCAGCATATCGACCCCCGGACATTGCCGCCGGGAGATCCCTATGAGCCCCCGGGGGACCCTGGGTCGGCCTTGGAGGACCAGGCCAAGACCAGCCGGGATACCTTCGGCCCGGTCACGGTGCAAGCGGGCCATTATTTCATGATGGGGGACAACCGGGACAACAGCCTGGATTCACGCTACTGGGGCCAGGTGGATGAGAAGCTCATTAAGGGCCAGGCCTGGATGATCTATTGGCATGCCAAAAACTTCCTGCCCGACTTCAGCCGGATGTTTAGAATGGTGCATTGAGGGACAGGAGCTTGGTATGGAAGACCTGGAAATCATCCTGAAGGTCAAGGCGGGGGACCGGGAGGCCTATTCCTTCCTGGTGGAAAAATACCACCGTCCCCTTTTGAGCTTCATCTACCAGTTACTGGGCAACCCCTCGGCGGTTGAGGATATCGGCCAGGATGTTTTCTTCACCGCCTACCAGTCCCTGAAAACCTTCGACCCCTCCCGAGGAACCCCCTTCTCCGCTTGGCTGTTCATCATCGCCCGCAACAAGGTCTACGGCGAACTCCGCAAGAGACGTCCCCACTTCCCGCTGGAGGACTTTTTTCACCTGCCGGGGAAGGACGAAGGACCGGAAGAAATACTGCTCTCAAAAGAAAGGGTGGAGGCTGTCCGGGAATGCCTGAAAGACCTGCCTGAAAACCATCGGCGGGCGCTGATGGCCAGACTGGAAGGAAAATCAGATGATGGGGCGCCGTCGGGAACGGTGAAGGCCCGCTTTTTCAGGGCGAAACAAATGTTGAGGGTACAGTTGGAAAAAAGGTTCGGAGGTTTGGGACATGGATGAATTTAAGCCTTCGGAGGGTTTTGTCAGTCGGGTGATGGGGCGGATTGCCTCAACTGAGGAACAGGCCAAGGATTGGGAATATGGCCTGCGCTACCGCTTCATCCGCTTCGCCGTGGCTGTCTCCGCCCTTTTGGGGTCGGTCCTGATGGCCAACCCCTGCCATTAAACGTTGGTATAGGGGCCGTGCCATGAAGGGTGCCCTTAGGGCTCTACTTCATGGCTTTTTTGTTTATAATAAAACCCTAAATTTAGGGGATCTAGCCTAAATTGAAAATGGCTCGGGGGTGGCGGCGTGTCTCAGTTCCATGTGGCTTTAAAAAGAGTGGTCGATGACTCCTACGATATCGAGATAGGGCGGGACCTTTTTGCCCTTTTAAGATCCGACCTCAAAAAAGGGTTGGGCCCCAAAGCGAATAAATACGCCATCCTGACCGATTCGACCGTGAAAAAACTTTACGCGGATAAGCTGCTGGAAAACCTTAAAAAAGATGGTCTTCAGGTCGAGTTATTCACCTTTCCGGCCGGCGAAAAGAGCAAGACCCGCGAGACCAAGGCCCTTCTTGAGGATCAGATGTTGGAAAAGGGATTTGGCCGGGACAGCTGTGTCATCGCGTTGGGCGGGGGAGTGGTGACCGATCTGGCCGGGTTCCTGGCAGGAACTTTCAACAGGGGTATCCCCTATATCAATTTCGCCACGACCCTTTTGGCGGCGGCGGACGCCTCGGTGGGCGGTAAAACGGCGGTTGATACGCCCCGGGCCACCAACCTCATCGGCCTCTTCCATCAGCCCTTGAAGGTCTATATCGACGTAGAGACCTGGAAAACCTTGCCGGTAAGGGAAATTTCCAGCGGTTTGGCCGAAACCATCAAACACGCATGCATCGCCGACAGCGATTTTTTCTCCTATCTGGAAAAGAACATGGATAAGGTCATCTCCCCTTCCGGTCAACCTGTCCTGGATCCCGAGGTCTTGGAGCATATCGCCCATAAGAACTGCGAAGTCAAATATAACGTGGTCGTAAAGGACGAAAAAGAAGCGAACCTGCGTCAGGTCCTGAATCTGGGACACACTGCTGGAAGAGCTATCGAGACCTTGAGTGGGTATAGCTTGTTGCATGGAGAAGCTTTGGCTATCGGGTTGGTGGTGCAGGTGATGTTGGCGAAACAGATGAGTTCTTCTTTCGGAAGAACAATCGAAAAGGGTCATCCAACTGCTCAAACGGGCGGGCCTACCCACGAAAGTCCCGGACACGATCACGCCCACTCAATTGATGGATAAGTTATATACGGATAAAAAAGTGCGCGAGGGCCGGGTCCGTTTTGTCCTTCAGGACGGCATCGGTAAAGTGAAACGGTTCGAGGACGGCTCTTATTCGACGCCCCTCACCGAGGCCGTGATCCTTGAGGCAATCCAGGCCGCGAGCTGAAAAATAACCTGGGTAATATTGGGTCTGGTTTCTTTTAGAGGTTGTTATGAAATCAATGGATATACGATTAGGCTATGTCTGCTTGGGGTTGGTGTTTCTTTTCGGATTGTTGTTGTGGTTCCGTCAAGCCAGCCTGCCGGAGAACATTCCCATGTTCCAAACCTTCGCCGGGAGCATCGTCAAAACCAGCCCCCGTTCTTTCTGGACGGTCGCGAGACTGCCACTCATGCACCTGGTTTTACTCTCCGTCATCCTGGCCTGGGCGAAGGCCTGCCCAAATGGAAGCGATTGGTCGGGGATACTGAGGATGGGGATATTGACGGCGACTTGCAAAGCTGTTTTTGAGATATTGGGCCTAGCTTTTGGGAACGCCGCGTTTGGGATAGGTGCTGGAGCGGTTGTGTTCATATTCCTGGTTACGCTCGTCTATTTTCTTAGGAAGCGAAACTGGAGTTTTAAATTCCAAACTCTGCCCTTGTCCCGGGTGCGGCGGGTGATAATCGGCTTTGGTTTGTTGGTATATATTCTGTTGGTGACCATTCCGTTTTGGTTGAACCGTTAGCGAGCGAGTTTCCGATCGAGCGCCTGTTGGATGTCCGCCAGGATCTCATAAGAACGCAGTCTGGCCTTGTGGTCATAGATCGCTGAAGCCACCATCAGCTCATCCGCGCCCGTCTTTTCCAGAAATTTCTCCAAGCCCTGTTGAACGGTCTTTCGGGACCCCACGAAAGAGCAGGCCAATCTTTCTTCGGCCTGCGATTCCTCCGCCGGTGACCAAAAATCGGCGATGTCATTGATGGGTGGAGGTAGCTGGCCCCTGGTACCCCTTTGCATATTGGTGAAGCTTTGCTGGATGGAGGTGAAGAGCTTGCGGGCCTCGTCGTCCTTATCAGCCGCGAACACGTTCACCCCCAGCATTACCCGGGGTTTATCCAGTTGGTCGGAAGGCCTGAATTCGGAACGATAGATATCCAAAGCCGGGCTAAGGTCACCCGGGGCGAAGTGCGATGCGAAAGCGTAGGGAAGACCCAGAGCGGCGGCCAGTTGGGCCCCGAACAGGCTGGATCCCAGGATCCAAATGGGAACCTTGGTGCCGGTGCCGGGGGTGGCTTGGACGGCCTGACCCGGTAAAAAGGGACCGAGTAATTCCTGAAGTTCCTGGACGTCCTGGGGAAAGCGTTCCGCGTTATTAGGGTCTCGGCGCAAGGACCGAAGGGTCCTTTGATCGGTGCCGGGTGCCCGGCCCAAGCCTAGGTCGATCCGGCCGGGGTAAAGGGATTCGAGAGTGCCGAATTGCTCGGCGATCACCAAGGGCGAATGGTTGGGAAGCATGATGCCCCCCGATCCCACCCGGATGGTTTGGGTTCCCCCGGCCACATAGCAGATCACCACCGCCGTGGCGGCGCTTGCGATACCGGGCATATTGTGATGTTCGGCCACCCAAAAACGCTTGTAACCCCATTTCTCCGCGTGCTGGGCCAGGTCCAGGGAATGGTGTAAGGCCTCCGAGGGGTTGGACCCTTGGGTAATGAACGCCAGGTCAAATACCGAAAAATCAGCCACTTGGTTTCCTTTCCACATCCCCAATACAACCCATCTGTGGAATGAACCTAGGTTATGGGGCCGGTTTAATCAAGACGAGCAGGGTTGGACCCACCGGTCAGATACATCTGCCCCCCCGGTTTGACCGGGCACCGGTCAGCGTAATCTACCCCCCGGTCAGGGAAAACAGGCCCCCGGTCGCACTGAAATAACCCCCGGTCAATAACCTCTAACCCCCCGGTCGGGTTTGACCGGGCACCGGTCAGCCTAAAATGGCCCTCGGTCGACTACGGATGGTGAGCGACCAAAGGGAGTCGAATCCACGGCATTCCCACCGGCATTTAAAGGTCTCCACCGGCACGCCCACCGACATTTTGGGCTGTCCTTAGGCATTCCCACCGACATGTCCACCGCCATTTAAAGGTCTCCACCGGCACGCCCACCGACATTTTGGGCTTTCCACCGACATTCCCACCGGCATTTTGGGATGTCCTTAGCCATTCCCACCGACATGTCCACCGGCATTTAAAGGTCTACACCGGCACGCCCACCGACATTTTGGGCTTTCCACCGACATTCCCACCGGCATCCCAGCCCCCGGTCGGCCTTGACCGGGCACCGGTCAGCTTAAAACGGCCTCTTTCACCCCCCGGTCAGCGTAGCCTACCCCCCGGTCAGGGAAAACAGGCCCCCGGTCGCACTGAAATAACCCCCGGTCAATAACCTCTAACCCCCCGGTCGGTCTTTCCGGTGGCCGGAAGGACCTCTTCCGGTGGGTGGCGTAGCCTTTCCGGTGGCCGGAAGACTGCTTCCGGTGGGTAGCCTGACCTTTCCGGTGGCCGGAAGGACCTCTTCCGGTGGGTGGCGTAGCCTTTCCGGTGGCCGGAAGGACGGCTTCCGATGGCCAGAATGCCCTTTCCGAGGGGTAGCCCGGCTTTTCCGAGGCTCGGAAGACCGCTTCCGGTGGGTGGCGTAGCCTTTCCGGTGGCCGGAAGACTGCTTCCGGTGGGTAGCCTGACCTTTCCGAGGCTCGGAAGAACTCAAAAAATTTGCCAACCTTGTCGATTTTGGCCCTTCTCATTCGTAATACTAGGCAGAAGATAAAATTACAAAAAGGGGGAATTCATGTATTCCAATAAATCCGGAAGCTCAAAAGGGGCCGTCTGGACGGGCCGGGTCATCAGCACCATCATGGTCTTATTTTTGATTTTCGATGGCGCCACCAAAGTGGCCCAACAAAGCTTTGTCGTGCAGGCCATGGTCCAAGGGGGATACTCGCCAAGTGTCGTAGTCCCGCTAGGTATTACCGTTTTGGTCTGCACCCTTCTATACGCTATTCCATCTACGGCCGTCCTGGGAGCTGTTCTGTTGACCGGGTGGTTGGGTGGGGCGACGGATTCGATGGTTCGCATGGCCACACCAGGGCATCCTGTCCTTTTTCCGGTCGTGTTTGGGATATTGGTCTGGCTGGGGTTGTATTTAAGGGACGATCGGTTGAAACAGTTTCTGCCCTTCCGAATGAATCATTGAACAGGTAATCCTAAGGTTTTCATCTGCATTACACTTTTTTTATTGGGTGAACCACCATTGGAGTTTTTTTGCTTTTCTTGTGCCGATTCTTCAAGAAAATGATGTATTGGAAATCGGTACTATACCGACCTCAAAAAATTGTCATTTGAAGGTCGGCATGGTGCCCTTGGTGCCCTTGGTGGTTCAATCGTCGTTTTCGGTTTATTTCTTCAGCATTTCCTTGAAGAAGGCCCCTGACTCCGTGGGGGTATAGTTCCAATCCTTGAAGAGAGGCATGGGCCAGCCCGAGCCGTTGTAGAACACAAAAGCTGTCCAGGACATTCCCCTGGCTTTCGCGAAATCCAAGATGCGCTTCCCATACTTCGTATCGGCTTTATAAACGCTTGGCAAGATGGTGTCGTGGGGGTCGAATCCGAATTCCGTCAGCATGACAGGATAGGTCTTGGCCAGGTAGCCGAAATCCCTTTCCCAACTCTCTTCCCAGGGTTCTTGAGCGTGGCCCGAATAAGGGTGGCAGGCGTAAACCACCCCTTTATTGCGTAGCGGCTCGGCCCCGGCCCCTTTTAGATCGTAAGCCCAATTGATACCTCCCACAACCGGGATGGCCTTGGGGTTGTGGGCATAGATGACATCGATGATCCCATCCGCCATGTCCCGCCATTGGGCCCAAGTCATATGCCCGCCCTTATATTCCAACCCGGCCGGTTCGTTGAATACCTCGTAAAAAGCCACGGCTGGGTCACATTTGTAACGGTCCGCCACGGCCACCCAAAACTCTTTCATTTCCGCGTCTGTCGTTTTCAGCTCATCCGCCCAAGGGTCTTGGAAAATCCCCGAGATAGGATTGCCGATGGAATGCCAATCGACCATCACGTACATACCGTACTTCTTCGACCATTCCACCGCCTGGTCGAGCAATTCAAAGGTGCCTTTTTGGCCCATCCGTCGGTAACTGCCTGGGTCAATGGGAACCCGAACCAGTTTTGTACCCCAGGATGCCAGTTGCTTGAAGTAATCCTCCGTCCAATGGCCGTCGTTCTTCACAATGGAGGGATAGCAGATGTTCAGGCCCTTTAGGACGACGATCTTACCCGCCGGGTCCACGATCTTGTTGCCTTGGACGCTAAGGAGAGGCAAGGGAACAGCAGTTGGTGTGGCTTGTTCCGTAGCGTTGGCATAACCGGACAAAACGAGCATTACTAATATCAACACGGCTAATAAGAGTCGTTTCATAATGACCTCTTCCAATTAATATAAACTGCAATTTGACGGAAATAAGTAAGGAAAGTGTCGAACTACACTAAACTAAATTTTCCATTGAAGAGAGGGAAACAAACGGGAAAAAACTATCTCCCTTGACGATGTGCCCAGAGGCCTATGGATCCAATAATAGGAACCACAGGCCTTTTTGGGGGAATTGTTTAAAGGGCTTTTTGCACGGCTTGGGCAAGGGAAGTGGTCGCCCGGCCGATGAGTTTGGACAGGTCATGGGAATTGCTGTCCAAATCGCCCTTCGAGGCCCCCGTGTCCGAGTCGGCCAGCAAATGGGCCATGGCAGGAGGCAATCCAAAACTGACCAGGGCTTTCTCGTAATCGGCGGCGGGCATATCCTTATAAACTACTTTTTTTCCGGAACGTTTGGATACTTCCTCCGCAAGGTCGGCCAAGGTGAAGGATGAATCACCGGCCAATTCGTAGGTCTTGTTCTCTTGACCAGAGCTGGTCAGTACGGCCACCGCCGCCAGGGCGTAATCCTCCCGTGACGCCGAGGCGAAACGTCCCTTGCCAGCCGCGCCCATGATGACACCATGTTGGAGGGCCGAGGCCAGGTTCTCGGTGTGATTCTCCAGGTACCAGCCGTTCCTCAGGAAAACATAAGGCAAGCCAGAGGCCAGGATGGCCCGTTCAGTATCCAGATGCTCTTTGGCCAAGCCCAAACCGGAGCTATTGGCCCTCAAGACGCTGGTGTAGGCTAGCAAACTGACGCCAGCGGACTTGGCGGCGTTGATGACGGCCTGGTGCTGAATGGCGCGTTTGCCCAGGTCATTGGAGGAGATCAAAAGTACCTTCTGGGCGCCGGCCAGTGTTGAGCGCAGGGTCTCCGATTTCTCATAATCGGCTTCACGGACCTGTACCCCGAGGGCTTTCAAGTCAGTCACCTTGGAAGGGTTCCGGACCGCCGCAACAATCTCCGAAGGTTTGAGTATTTTCAACAGCCCTTGAATAACGTGATGACCCAGTTTCCCCGACGCGCCTGTGACTACGATCATTTCTAACCTCCCAGAGTTGAACTGTTTATTAATTCCATAAAACTATCACGATTACCGCGTGAGTAGAAAGTACCCATTTTTGAAATGGTTTGCAGCACAGACGTATTTATTGGATTTTGACGCTATCGCTTTTATACCTTTGGTATTCTTTTGTTCTTCTTAACCTAGATGTAACCGTCTAAGTTTCTTTTGAAGAAAAAATGTTACTGGATGGAAATTTGATTTTCTGAGGGCAACTGTTTAACCTATAATCAATTTGCTTCAATTGCCGGGTCTCTCACAAGCCCCAGCGATCCCTGGGGAGGGAAGCTGAATCGCTCTGCCCTGGGGAACACCTGTCCCACATATCCTCCCTCAGGTAGAACGATCCGATTTTTTCAACGCTATCACTTTGGATTTTCGAACCTAAATAATAGCCGGAGGGAATCTATGGGTCTCTTGACCAACGCGTCCTCGAACATCATCGTGAGTGGAAAGGATAAGACCAAATCTTGGTCCCTATTCCCATCGGTCCTGATCTTTCTTCTCTTCCTGCTGCCGGCTCTTCGAGCCTTCTCCGGCACCGCCGCGTATCTTGTCACCAATACGAATGGGGATAATAGTGTCGGTTCTTTGGGCTGGGCCATCGCCCAGTGCAACGCCTACGGCGGCGGCACCATCGACATGTTCGCGATCAGCGGGCAGACCATCCAACCGACCCAAACCTATGTGGTGACCCAGAACACGGTCATTCTCGGATACAACGTCACCCTGGACGGGCAGGACTCTATCCAGTTGTTGCAACTTGGAAATGGAACAGGGTCCAACAACATGTCCGTCAATATCTCGGACCTGTCCTTGGAAAATGGTTTGGCCAAGGGCGGCAATGGCGGCAATGGGGATGGATATTTCGGAGACGGCGGCGGCGGTGGTGCGGGACTGGGAGGGGCGGTCTACGTTGACTCGGGCGTGGCCCTGAGCATCAACAACGTGAGTGTGGACAACAGTCAGGCTATCGGCGGTAACGGCGGGAACATTTTAGGCTTATCAACCACTGGCGGCGGAGGAGGTGGAGCCAACGGCGGTGACGGCGGTTCTAATGGTACTTCGGGTGTCGGATCGGTAGGCGCCGGCGGGGTAGGTGGCAATTACCTTGGCGGCAGCCAGAACGGTCAAAACGGCGGGTTTGGCAGTGGCGGCGGCGGGGATACCATGTACGGGGGACAGGGCGGCAATGGCGGGTTCGGCGGCGGCGGTGGAGCTGGTTATTTATCGGGCGGTTTGGGCGGAACTTTCGGCGGCAATGGTTCAGGGGATTTTAACCGCTCTGGCGGCGGAGGAGCGGGTTTGGGCGGCGGCATTTTCGTCAACGCGGGTGGTTCACTCAACGTTCTTTCCAGCGGGTTCGGGGGGAACAATGTCACGGGAGGTTTGGCAGGTTCTTGGGCTCAATCTGGCCAAGGCCAGGGTTCGGACCTATTCCTGAACGCTTCCAATACGACCTTTAACGACAGTCTTTCTTCCTTGGGCGGGTCACTGGTCGCTTATAACGGAGCCAACGTGACCGTGGCCGGCGACAGCTCCAACAGCGGAGCCGCGTCCTTATCCCTTGGCGGTCTTTCCGTTTTGAACGGCTCGACCTTGAACGTTTTGGCTTCCAACCCCAACGGCGGTGACGGGGGTAACGCCTCCCTCTTGGTGACGGGCGATGTGGCAGTGGACCCGAGCACGGTGTTGGTTGCGGGTGCCAATGGCGCGGACGTCTTATTCGGCAATGCCGGGGCTGGCGGCTCAGCGGCGGCGACCATGGGCACCCTGACCCTTAATGATGATTCCGTGTTCCAGGTCGAGGGCGGTTTTGGCGGTAACCTTACATTTTTCACTGGAAACGGTGGAATTGGTGGAGCGGCGGCCGTGACCATTGGGGCCTTGACCGTCAATAATGGTTCCGTATTCCAAGTCCAGGGGGGGATGGGTGGCACCAACGAAGGCTCGTCCGGAAACGGTGGGGATGCCGGTTCGGCGACCGCTTCCATAGATACCCTCAACCTGGAGGGCGGTTCCTGGATGCAAGTTCAAGGCGGTAATGGCGGCACAGCCGGGTCGAATGGTACCGCTGGCATGGGTGGTTCAGCTTCGGTTTCGGTGGGGACCCTCAACGTGACCGGGAACTCATTATTCGAAGTCCAGGGAGGGATCGCCGGAAGCGCCTATTCCGGAGCTGGTGTATTGGGCGGGAGCGCCACCCTTATTTCCTCCGGCTCGGTTTCGGTCGATTCTAGTACGGTGACCTTATCGGACGGACAAGGTGGGAATTCATACCAGGCCTCTGCGGGCGATGGGGGTAATGTGACCGCCTCCATCGGAGGAGATATGAACTTGACCTCCACGACTGGACGCTCCACTTGGACGATGGTGGGCGGTGTGGGCGGTCTGAATATGGGAACGAATGGCGTAGGAGGAAAGGGCGGCGACGCGACCCTGTCCGTAGCCGGAAACCTGAACAATGATTCCTCCATTTTGAACATCAATGGCAACCAGGGTAGTGCAGGCAACGGCAACGCGGGTCAAACCGCGGGCGCGGGCGGATCGGCTTCCTTGTCAGTTGGAAGTTTATCCTTAACCTCAAACGCTTACTCTGCCAACTCTTCCGATCCCGGATATAGCGCGGCCAGCCTGAACATCACGGCAGGCAATGGGGGCGGTGATAGCAACGCGGCCTCGGGCGGGGCGGGCGGTTCCGCAAACCTAATCGCCTCAGGGACGGTTTCGATCGATTCCGGCTCGGCGAACCTAACGGGAGGCCTAGGCGGAAATTCCTTCATGGCTTCCGGGGGCGATGGAGGCAATGTCACAGCCTCGATCGGCGGCGACCTGGACCTGACCTCTACGACCGGACAATCCACCTGGACAATGTTGGGAGGCGTGGGTGGTTTGAATACGGGGTCGAATGGGGTGGGAGGGAAGGGCGGCGACGCGACCCTGTCCGTGAACGGGACACTGAATATTGATTCTTCCATATTGAACGTCACCGGCAACGGTGGCGGAGTAGGCAACGGCAATTCGGGTCAGACCGAGGGCGCGGGCGGGAACGGTTGGGTGTCCGTCGGCGGACTCAACCTGACTTCTTCCAATTACTTGACCAGCGGATTTTCCAACCTGAACATTTCGGGCGGCACGGGCGCCAGTGATTATGGCAATGGCAACGGGGGTAACTCGGGTTCGGCCGGTTTGAACGCGACTGGGTCGGTCAATATCGATTCCAGCAACCTGTCCATCATAGCCGCCGGGAACAACGGCGGTTACGCCACCAATGGTACGCCCGGTTTGGGCGGCAACGCGGTCATGAGCGTAGGGAATGACATGACCTTGAACTCCAGCCACCAGAGCTCCACCCTGACAATATCGGCGGGTGAGGGAGGCATATTTGATGGTCCCGCCGGAGGCGTTAACGCCAATAGCGGGGCCGCGACCTTGAACGTAGGCGGAGCTTTGTCCATGGATTCCAGCTCCATCACCGTCCAGGGCGGAATCGCCGGAGATGGAAACGCTCTTTCCGGCCAGGTCCAGGGGTCCGGCGGTTCGGCCTCCGTTTCAGTAGGTAGTTTGAGCCTGGTTTCCAACGCTTTCGGGAACCAAGAGATTCGAACCATTTTGGCCCGGCTAAACTCGACATCACCGGGGGCAATGGGGGCAATGATAATAACCAGGCCCTGGGCGGAGCGGGCGGTATCGCCTCATTGATTTCGACAAGCGCTGTCACGTTGGAAACCAGCGGCGTATACCTCCAGGGCGGCAACGCCGGATCAGGTAACGGCCAGAGCGGCCAGGCCGAATCGGCCGGCGGGGACGCGAACGCGTCCTTGGGCGACCTGAACATATCCGCGGGCGGCTTTTCCTCTTATGGAGGATATTCCATCCTCCAGGTCCAGGGAGGTAACGGTGGGAATGATGGCTACCAAGCGACTGGCGGGAACGGCGGTAACGCCACCCTGACCGCCGGGCAGGTCTCGATGGATTCCAGCGCCATATCCCTATTGGGCGGGAACGCCGGTTCGGGTTACGGCCAGAGCGGCGAGACGGCGGGCGTAGGCGGTTCAGCCATCTTGAACATGGGCGCTCTATCCCTCTCCAATTCCCAAGGTAATTCCAACGCTTCTTTTACGCTCCTGGGCGGCAATGGTGGTTCAGACAACGGCATGGCGGACGGCGGCAAGGGCGGGGACGCGGCCCTGACCGCTACGGGCGGAGTGTGGTTGTTCACGAATAATTTCACTTTGACCGGAGGCAACGGCGGTTACTCGGACTCCGGCAACGGCGGAGCGGGCGGTACGGCCTCGGCCAACTTCGGGGCTGGTTTGCACCTGGCGAACGTCAACGCTGATTTACAATTATTCGGCGGACAAGGCGGTAACGCGGGCGGTACTAACGGATTCGGTACGGCGGGCAAGGGCGGGGACGCGATCTTGACATCCGGCGACGTGGTCGCCTTGGATTCCAATAGTTTCCAATTGGCCGGGGGTAATGGCGGCACAGGCAGCAGCGCCCCTGGGGCGAACGATGACGGCATAGGCGGGGACGGCGGGAACGCTTCAGTTTCCATCGCGACGGACCTGAATATGTCCGGGACCAATAATCTTTCCACCATGCTTATCACCGGAGGGACGGGCGGCGAGGGCGGTTGGTGGAACATGGGCGTGGGCGGCAAAGGCGGATCCGCGAGCCTGACGGTGGCGGGGAACGCGACGATCGATTCCGGTTCCATCGGCTTGGTTGGCGGCGGTAGCCAGGGTGGTTATGGTTATTCGGGCGATTTGGAAGGGAACGGTGGAAGCGCGCAAGCGTCCTTCGGAAGTTTGACCCTCACCTCCAATGGGAACGGTAATGCCAACCTGGAGAATCCTCGGCGGCACCGGCGGGGAAGATCAACAAAGCGCTCAAGGCGGTACTGGCGGAACGGCGGTATTGAACGTCACTAACGGGTTTTCGATCTCCAACGCCTCGGTCTCCCTGATGGGAGGCGCGGGAGGCACGGATACTCTCAACGGTGGGAACGGCGGGGACGCCTCGGTCACCGCGGGAAGCTTATCCATGGACAATGGCGGGTCTATGTTCATCATGGGCGGCGGAGCCGCGACGAATCTCGCCGGCAACGCGGAAGGTATGGGTGGGAACGCCAGCCTGGCGGTATCCGGCCCGGTGACGATGAACGACAGTTTTATAGCGGTGTTTGGGTCCTTCCCCTTGGCGACCAATATTTTCGGGAATGGGAACGCCTCGGTCTCGTTCGGTTCGGACTTCGCGATGACCGGGACCGATAATTTTTCAGAGATCGCGATCCTTGGCGGATGGGACCAATTTGGCGCGGGCGGTACGGCCAGCTTGGCGGTCGGCGGGTCGGTTTCCATCGATAACGGCGTGATTTTTGACATTGGCGGTGTGGGGAACGGGGGCGGGGGCGGTAACGCTTCGCTCACCATCGCCAACAACCTGACTTTAGGAAGTATCAACGGACCCTCTACGCTCTATGTCTCGGGCGGGATAGACGAGCAGTACATGGCTGGCGGCAGCGGCACCCTATCGGTGGGAGGAGCTGTCTCGGTGGATTCAGGATTTGTGGGGGTTTATGGGGGCTTTTTCCCTACGTTCGAGCCCAGCTCGACCAACAACGGCGACGCCTTGGTCTCCATTGGGACCGGTTTGACCCTGACGGGAACGTACCAGGCCTCCACGTTCAACGTGATGGGCGGTAATGACACCAATGGCGGAGCTGGCGGCAACGGGTTCCTGATGGCCAATGGCGCGGTCTCGATGGATAACTCCAACCTGAATGTGGCGGGCGGGAATGGCAATGGGAGCGGGGGCGGGTACGCCTCGATTAACACAGCCTCAAACCTGACCCTGACGAACGGGTCTATTCTGAACGTCATCGGAGGCGGGGACGACAACTACGCCTACGGCGGCGACGCGAGCGTGGACACAACGGGCGCGGTCTCGATGGATTCCAGCGCCATGACCGTGGTCGGCGGTAATGGGAACGGGGAAGGGGGCGGGAACGCCCATCTCGACGCCGGGAACACCTTGAGCCTGACTGGGACCAACCAAGCCTTCACCCTGACCGTCATCGGCGGGGACGATAACAATGACGGCGGCGGCGGAGGGGCTTGGGTCCTGGCCGACGGCCTGAACCTGAGCAACGGCTCGGTGAGCATCCGCGGGGGCTCTTCCTTCGGGGGCGGTGGGGGTAATTGCAAACTCGACGATTCAGACACCGCTTCCTTGACGGGAGTGAACCTGTCCCTTTTCGGCGGTGACGATACCGCCGGCGCCAACGGCGGTTGGGCATTGGCCCGCTTCACCGGGAGCAGCCCCGTTTCTATACTCTCAAGTTCGTTGAGCCTCAAGGGAGGCGATGGCTCGGGCGGCGGAGGCGGGTACGCCTCGGTGACCATCGCTTCGGACTTGGCCATGACGGGGAGCTCTTCATTTAACATCGTCGGCGGCAGTGATAACAACGGGTCCAACGGTGGCACCGCAAGCATGTCGGTTTCTGGCGCGGTCTCCATGGATTCCAGCACCATGTCTTTGACCGGAGGGAATGGCGACGGGAACGGGGGCGGGGACGCCTCGCTCGTTTCGGGTTCCACCCTGACCATAACAAGCACCAATACTTCTTCCGTCCTGAGCCTACAAGGCGGTAGCGATGATAATGGTGGTTCCGCGGGCGGGGCCTGGGTCGTTTCCAACGGCCTGAGCCTTAACGGGGCTTCTGTGACCATCCACGCGGGTGATTCTTTCGGAGGCGGCGCGGGTAACAGCGAACTCGACGATTCCGGGTCGGCTTTATTAACGGGGGTGAACCTCGCCCTCATCGGCGGTAACGATACCTCTGGCTCCAACGGCGGCTACGCCGCGGCGAACTTCACCGGGACCGACCCTGTTTCCATCCTCTCCAGCTCCGTGAGCTTGAGGGCCGGGGATGGTTCGGGTGAGGGCGGCGGTGCCGCCATTATGAACGCTCTCAACGGTCTCTATTCCTCCGGGACTACCTTGAGCCTCATCGGGGGCAGCGATATCGGTGGTTCGAGCGGCGGCATAGCTGGGGCCTATCTGGGCGGGGTGACCTTCCTGAATAGCTCGGTGAGTCTGCGCGGCGGCGACGGCAATGGCGGCGGAGGCGGTTACGCGTCCTTCCTAGCCGGAGCGGTTTCCGTTAATGGTTCGACCCTGGCGGTTATCGGCGGGGGAGACAACGGGAATGGAAAAGGCGGCGGAGCCGCGTTCAATTCCGGCGATCTGGTCCTGGCTAACAGTTCAGTCAGCCTTTATGGCGGTGATGGAACTGGCAACGGCGGTGGTAACGCTGGTTTCCAAGCCACGAGCTCGCTTCTTGACGCCGGGACGACCTTGACCATCCTCGGTGGGAAAGACAACGACGGTTCAGGGAGCTCTTACGGCGGCGATGCCTGGGCCATCATGGGTCCAGTCACTTTCCAGAACGCTTCTGTCAGTATCCAGGCCGGGGATGGTTCCTATGACGGGGCGGGCCAGGCCCAATTGAACACCAGCGGAAACGACCTGATCGACCATTCGAACATAACGGTCATCAGCGGTTCAGACCTAAGCGGCAGCAATGCCTATGATTCGAATCCAGGCTCCATGGTTACCTTTGGCTCGGTTACTTTCAGCTCAAGCTCCGTGAGCCTTTACGGCGGCGACGATGCTGGACAAGGGGGGGGATTTGCCCAAATGAACACGACGAACCTGGCTTTGACATCGGATAGCTCCTTGAATCTTCGCGCTGGCTCTGATAGCAACGGCGGTTATGGAGGGGAAACCAGACTCAATGTCTCGGGCGCGGTCAGCCTGGACGGAAGCGACCTCTACCTTTATGGCGGAGACGGCGACGGCAACGGCGGTGGGACTGCCCAGGTTACCGTGGGCGGCGCGGGGAATATCATCGGTTCGAACATCGGGATCTACGGGGGGACCGACAACTTCTCCTCGTACGGAGGGGATGCCAGCGCTTTATTCGGCTCGGTAACAATAGCCTCCAGTACCTTAAGGTTCAACGGCGGCGGAGGGAACGGGGAGGGCGGGGGATGGGCTAGGCTCATCGCTTCAGGTTCTTGCGCGGTCAGCAATACGACCTTGAATCTTCTGGGCGGCACGGATTCCAATACCGGACAAGGCGGGGCGGCCCTTTTACAAGTGGGTCAAGCGACTCTCCAGGCCAACTCGGTGACCCTCCGGGGAGGGGATGGGGACGGGAACGGCGGCGGCGGGGCGATAGTGGAGGTTGGAGGTACAGCATTCCTCGACCAAACCAACCTGGTTATGGCCGCAGGAAACGATGAAGGTGGCGCCGGAGGTGGTTCGGCGGTCTTCCTCAGCGGTGGTGTGACCATGAACGGCGGCTCGGTGAGCCTCCAAGGCGGGGAAGGTTCGGGCGGAGACGGCGGCAACGCCGTATTCCAGAATCTAGGCTCGGCATCCACGATCGCTGGGGCGAATGTTGCGCTCCTCGGAGGCGCCGATAACAGTGGTTCCGCCGGCGGTGGATCAACGGGTAACTTCACGGCCCTAAGCCTCTCGAATAGCGCGGTGAGCCTACGAGGTGGCGACGGAACGGGCACTGGCGGTGGGGAAACAGCATTCGGCATGCTCAACGGAGGTTCGATCGACCATTCGACCCTTAACCTCATTGGGGGCTCAGACACCGGTGGTGGCGCGGGCGGCGATGCCAATTTCTACAGTACCGGCTCAGTGACGCTTACCTCCGGTTCGGTGAGCATGCGCGCGGGCAACGGTTCGGGATCGGGTGGCGGTCAGGCGCTTTTCAGCGCTGGCACACTGACCTTGGACGCGACCTCCAACCTGGTCATCATCGGCGGCAAGGACGCGGTCGGTGGCGATGGGGACGCCCTTATGGCCCTCACCTCCTTGAATGGTTCGGGGACGGTCTCGATGGCGGGGAGTCAATCCCTCTTTTCGGTGGATTCAGGTAATTTCAGCGGTCTCCTCGCGGGCAACGAGATCCTCGAAATGAGCGGACCCGGGACTTTGACCCTGGGCGGCGCGAACACCTATAGCGGCGGTACCTCCGTGGTTGGCGGAACCCTGTGTCTGGCCAACAACCAGGCTTTAAGTACGGGAGCCCTGGACCTGGAGGAGGGCGCGACGCTCCAGTCGGGCGTCAACAACCTGGCGGTGACCAACGTCATCAACCTGAATGGTAACGAGACCTTCGATACCAACGGTTATTCAATGACCATCCTGGGGAACGTGACCGGAAATGGGGGCTTGGACAAGACCGGGACGGGAACCCTGGTGCTGGATAACATCAACGATTATCAGAACGGTTCCGTTATCGATAATGGGACCTTGATGATCGGGGATGGAACCCACTCGACGGCGGCTATCCAGGGGAATGTGCAGGTGAATCCTTTGGGAACGCTGGCGGGTCATGGGACCGTCATGGGAAATGTGGCCAACAACGGGACCGTTCAACCAGGCGGTTCTATCGGCACGCTTACGGTGCTGGGCAATTACTCCCAGACTGCCACCGGAACCATGGCCCTGGAGGTCTCGCCCACCAATGGTAGTGTGTTGGAGGTGAATGGCAACGCTTTGCTCGACGGGAAACTGGATGTCCTGGCGGACGCCGGCAAGTACTCCCTGCGGAACAGCTATATCATCCTGGAAACGGACGGTACCGTGAACGGCGCTTTCTCAAGCCTTTCCTTGTCAGGAGCGGCCGGGTTGACACCGACGGCTTCCTATGGGGCCAAGGCTGTGACGCTGGACCTGTCACCGATCAACGCTTTCTCGCCCTTGGCTGGCAACGACAACACGGCCAACCTGGCGGCGGTCCTCAATCGGGCCGTGACGACGACCGATAACACCCTGTTCAACGAGTTGAATTACCTTTATGGCTTGCCCGTGGACCAGGGGAAGAAGGCCATGGATGAGCTGGCCGGCATGATCTATCCCAATGTTTGGGGCGCGCTGGTGAACGGTTCGGACCTGGGTCTTGAAACCCTGATGGACCGCATCGGTCAGGGAGGCTTCGGGACCGGGCCGGGACAATCGGTCTTGGCCAAGATAGCCACCGGCAACGGCTCCAGCTTTAGCCAGGGCGGTCTGGCCGGCGGGTTATGGACCCAGGGACTGGGTAATTTCGGGTCCCTGAACGCGGCCGACGGCATGATGGGTTACAACACCAAGAACTACGGCTTCATGGCCGGATATGACACCCCGGTGGGCGGGGGCTTAAGCCTGGGCTTGGAGGGCGGGACCTTGCACACGGACGTGACGGCCACCGATTCTTCCAGCACGGCGGGTGTGGACGATGTGGAGGGAACCCTCTACGCCACCCAGCGCTTCAACAATGTCAGTCTGTCGCTGGCCGGCAGTTACGGCAGCAACAAATTGACCAGCAGCCGTAATATCGCCTTTGGCGGGTCGACTTTGACGGCCCAGGGCGGTTCCAACGGGAACCTGCTGGCGGGAACCTTGAGGGCCGATGTTCGGCTGCCCATGGGCGGCCTGACACTGCAGCCTTTCGCGGGGGCGCAATACGCCAACCTGAGACAGGACGGTTTCACCGAGACGGGGGCGGGATTGTTCGACCTGACCGTTCCTTCCATCTCGATGGATTCCCTGAAGGCTTTCGTGGGGGTGGGCGGCACCCAGACCCTGTCCTTGGGCGGCGGCATGGCGCTGGCGCCTTCGGCCAGGCTCTCTTTGAGCTACGAGACCATGAACCCATCCCATTCGATGGAAGCGGCCTTTTCGGGCATACCGGGAAGTTCCTTCCAGGTCTCCTCGGTCGATCCGGCCCCGATGATGGTGGGAGCTCAACTGGGGGCGGACTTGGCCTTCTCGGATGACTTCTATTTCTTCGCCAATTACCAGGGTTCTTTCAGTTCCACCCAGGATTCGAACGGGTTCAACGGCGGAATCAACATAGCCTTGGGCGGGTCGCCCAAGACTAAATAAGCCGGAAGGAAGTCCCAAAAGGCGGACCCTGTAACATGTCTTGCCAAGCAAACGGATCAAAAAGCCGCGGGGAAAACCCCGCGGCTTTTTTTTGCCTTCCTTCAATCCCCATGGAAGAGGTCTATAATGGGCATTGAAGTGCGAACGATGGGAATGGGTTGTTCGATGGACAATTGACCGCCTGAAAGGAACTAACGTGAAGATCGATCCGAAGGATTACCGGGTAAAAGAAGGGAAGGCGGTGGACCTGAAAGAATGGCCTACGAGGATCCAATCCCTTTATAGCTCTAAGGAGGAATACAAGGAAGCCTTGGCGAACCAGGTGGAGGAATTGAGCGACCTGCAAAGCCTTCTTTACGCGGATAACCATTATTCCGTCCTTCTGATATTCCAGGCCATGGACGCGGCTGGCAAGGACGGGGCCATCAAACATGTGATGTCAGGCGTCAACCCGCAAGGCTGTCAGGTTTTCAGCTTCAAGCATCCCAGCGCCCAGGAACTTCAGCATGACTTTCTCTGGCGGACCACCCGGAACCTGCCGGAAAGGGGAAAGATCGGCATTTTCAACCGTTCCTATTACGAGGAAGTGCTGATCGCGCGGGTCCATCCCGAGATATTGAAACAAGAACAGATCCCGGAGGAACTTGTCGATAAAAAGGATGTTTGGGAGGGGCGATACCGGTCGATCGTGGAATTAGAAAAGCACCTGAATCGCAACGGCACCAGGATATTGAAGTTCTTCCTGCATCTTTCCAAGGAAGAACAGCGCAAAAGGTTCCTGGACCGCCTGGAAAAACGGGAAAAGAACTGGAAATTTACCTTGAGTGACATTCAGGAGCGGGCCTATTGGAAGGATTACCGGAAGGCTTATGAGGCCTGTTTGGGCGCTACAAGCACGGAAAAGGCCCCCTGGTACGTGGTCCCGGCGGATGATAAGAAAGACGCAAGGCTCATCATCTCTCGGATATTGCTGGAGACCTTGAAGAGTTTGAAGATGAGCTACCCCAAGGCGGACAAAGAACGGTTGAAGGAATTGGAAGCGGCCAAGAAATTGCTGTTAGAAGAGGATAAGAAAAAAGGGGATGAATCCGATTGAACTGTCGGTTACATGCCGGGATTACCTCGACAGGAGTTATATAAGGATTTAACCCGTTTGGATGGGGAGAGAAAGAGGCGGAGATGAAGGAAGCCCTGCTTGTGATTGACGTGCAGAACATCTACTTCCACGGCCCCATGATGATCACTTATCCGCCTGGGAGTTTCGAGAACATCCAAAAGACCATCGACCACGCTTATACCCATGCCATCCCCGTGGTAATCATCCAACATTCGGCCTCCACCCTTGGCGGAGGATTCTCTAAGGGTAGTGAAGACTGGAAACTCCATCCTGAGATTGAGAAACGTCACCGGGATGTCCTGATCGAAAAAACCCTCCCGGGGAGTTTCACTGGCACTGAGTTGGAGGAATGGTTGAGGGCCCAAAGCATCGAAAGGGTGGTCATTTCGGGTTATATGACCCAGATGTGCTGTGACACCACCGCGCGTCAGGCCCTTCACCTGGGATACAAGGTCATATTCCTTTCCGACGCTACAGGCACACTGACTGTCAAGAATTCAGCGGGACAGATACAGGATAAAGACCTCCACTACGCCGCCCTCATCACACAAGCCATGCGTTTCAGCGCGGTGATGACCACGGATGAATGGATAATCTCCAGCCCGGTGTCCCCAAAAAGAGCCTGAACGCACTGCGAGTTAGCCTTGTTCTTATCACCTGGCTTGGAGTTAAAAGGTTAGGCCTGAAGTTAGGGTATTGTTCCCCTGTTTGTTGCCTATCATTTTCCGTTTTCAGCTCAAATCCAGACTCTTCCCAATTTTCAATTCGAATAATGCAGGTTTTGGATTGTATACTGGTATCCGTTCTTGGGAAAATTCTTGAGGTTCTACATGGCTGAATCGAACTTAAAACGCAAACTTGCCGCCATCATGTTCACGGACATCGTGAACTACACCAAAATGATGGAACGGGACGAGGCTGCCACCATGGCCTTCCTGAATTTCCACAATGCCCTATTGCACTTAGAGATCGAGAAGAACGAGGGCAAGGTCATCAAAACGGTAGGGGACGCCTTTATGGCGGACTTCCCAAGCGCGGTTAACGCGGTCAAGTGCGCGGTCGCCATTCAACAGCGGTTTCAGGAACATAACCAGACCACGGGCACGACCTGGCAATTACGCATTGGGGTCCCATGTGGGGGATGTGGTCATATCGAATGATGATATCTTTGGGGATGGGGTCAATATCGCCTCTAGGCTCCAGGCGATCGCCGACCCAGGGGGCATCTGTGTATCCGAGGACGTATACCATCACATCAAGAATCATTTGAATTTCAAGGTCGTTAATCTGGGAGCCAAGGAACTGAAGAATGTGTCCCGGAAAGTGATCTCCTACAAGATCATTCCGGATGCCTTAGTTAAACATAAAACCCCTCGTAAAAACCACAAGGGTCTGACCGCGTTCTTGTTACTTCTTCTTTTGGGCGCGTTGGGGGCGGCTTACTATTATGTGCCTCTGGATGAGGATAAAGCGATCCTTTCGAATCTTTTGGCGCTGGTGATGCCTACGCCTACGCCAGTTCCAACGCCCGTCCCAACTCCCACGGTGGTTGTCGCCCCGACCGCTACCCGCACAGCGCTACCCACATCCACCCCGACTCGGGTGTTCACGCCCACTCCTACCGCTACGCCTACGCCCAAACCCAAGCCGAAAAAGAATCCCAAACCCAAGCCACGAAAAGTTTTCGTTCCCCCGGCACCGACACCCACACCCGTTCCTAAAAAGTGGAGCTGGTGCCCACAGTCGTCGTTTCGGATGAGGCGGTCCCAACGCTCAACGCCTTGCCCACCATGGCGACCGACTTAGCGCCAACGCCCACCGAGACGGAAATGCCACTTCCGCCTCCCTGAGGTGTCATGGAAAAGGTGGTTCGGGAAAAATGATCACAAAAAAGGCCGTCCCTGAAAAGGTCAAAAACTGACGACTACCTATTCCATCTAAATGAGCAATTGGGCAGAATTTGCGCGCTGCTCTGGACTACCTGGACGAATGGGCTCGTGGAGAGAATGCCTATCTGCGAAAGTACTACCCTGCTAAAGGCGATGAACCTGAGTTCGACTTGACTCCGGCCACCGAGAAGGCGAAGAGCGGCTATGCAGCCTGGAGCAAAAGCCCTTCGTGGGCACGGAGTCGCGGCTTCTGAGCATCTTCCAAATGCTGCGTGAGGTCGTGCAGGCTACAGAAAGTGATCCCACGGCCCGACTGGCAGCGCTAGAAAAACGCAAGGCCGAGATTGAAAACGAAATGCAAGGCTTGAGAACGGGGAACCGCCCGGCATCCTACGACGCTACGCGGGTCAAGGAACGCTACCTCCAGATCGAGGATTCGGCCCGACGATTGCTTTCGGATTTTAGACAAGTGGAAGAGAATTTCCGACAGCTGGACCGCCTCGCCCGAGAGAAAATCGCCGTAAGTGACAAGAGTAAAGGCCGAGCAATACCTTAAATCCAACGAAGTAAGAGGGCAGTTGA
>CAWHOE010000014.1:0-46625 GCA_963830915.1 candidate division FCPU426 bacterium | reverse complement strand
TGGGTAATCCAGTGCGTCCCGCCCCGAGGCGGCCCGGCGGTGTCTTGCGGCACGATCCAGGGCATTCGCGACAACGCCGGACTCGGCGCCATTCGAAACTTGGGAATCACCCCGGAACATCGCAACTGCGGCCTGGGGATGGCCCTGCTCTGTCGGGCGATGCAAGGATTTCAGCGCGGACTGCAGCGGGTCTATTTGGAGGTGACCGCCGAGAACATCGGCGCCATCCGGCTCTATCACCGCTTCGGCTTCGTGACGGTCAAGACCGTCTACAAGGCGGTCGAGGCCGCCTATCTCTAGAAGAGAAAGGAGTTAGGAGGTAGGAGTTAGAAGGTGGCAACTACACGCCGTCGAAGCAATTCCAACCGTCTGCCTCTTCCAACTCACGATTCCTTTCACCTACCACTTAACTCCTGACACCCCGCCCCTTTCTTCTAACTCCTAACTCCTAAATTCCAACTCCTTTTTCCCTCTTATCCCCGTGACCGAGCCCATCCTTTCGCGCACGTTTCCCAACGGCCTGGTGCTGGTGGCCGAGCCGATGACGTCGCTGCAATCGGCCGCGTTCACTTTTCTGCGTCCCGGCCGGCTGCGTCTACGATCCGCCGAGCCGCGGCGGGCTGGGCAGCTTCGCCTGCGAGATGATCGCTGCGCGGGGCGGGCAGAGCGCGACAGCCGCCAATTCATTCTCGACCTGGACAACCTGGGCGTCGAGCGGAGCGAAGTCGGTCTCCGACGCCCACGCCAGCTTCAGCGGGGCCACGCTGGCCGAGAATCTGCCGCGCCGCGCTGGCGATCTATGCCGACCTGCTCCGCCGGCCGCACTTGCCGGCCGACAGCTGGAGCCGGCCGCCAGGTGGTGCTTCAGGAGCTTCGGGCGGTCGAGGACGAGCCGGCGGAAAAGGTGATGATCGAGCTGCGCCGCGCGGCACTATCCCGAGCCCTGGGGCCGGCCGCGCAGGGCGAGCAGGAGGCCTGGAGGCGACCGCGTCGGACGAGATCCGCGCTTTTTTCCGGCAGCGTTATCGCCCAACGGCACGATCCTCGGCGTCGCCGGCCAGATCGATTGGGAGCCGCTGAAGGACCTGGTCGGCCGCTGCTGGGCGATTGGCAGCCGCGAGCCGAGCCGCGGCGATCGTGGAAGAGCCGGCCGCGCGGCGAATACCTGCACATCGCCTACGAATCGAACCAGACGCAAATCGGCATCGCCTACGACAGCGTGCCCTACCGGCATCCCGACTATTTTCAGGCCTGGGGGGCGGTGGGCGTGCTGAGCGGCGGCATGAGCTCGCGGCTGTTTACCGAGGTCCGCGAGAGGCGCGGCCTGTGCTACAGCGTTTATGCCACGTATCACACGCTGCGCGATCGGGGCGGCCGTGCTCTGCTATGCCGGCACCACGCGCCGAGCGGGCCCAGGAAACGCTCGACGTGACGCTGGGCGAACTGGTCCGGCTGGCCGAGGGCATCGAGCCGAGAGGAGCTGGACCGGCTGAAGGCCCGGATCAAAAGCGCCCTGATCATGCAGCAGGAGTCGAGTTCCGCGCGCAGTTCGTCGATCGCCCGCGATTGGTATCACCTGGGCCGCGCCCGCACGTTGGACGAGGTGGGCGGCCTGATCGACGGGCTGACCTGCGCGAGCATCAACGCCTATCTGGCCGAGCATCCGCCGCGCGATTTCACCATCGTCACGCTCGGCTCGCAGCCGCCTTGGAGGTGCCTGTATGGAGATTTCTTGAGCCACGTATTTGACCAACGGCCTGGAGATCGTCGCCGAGTGCAACGCCGAGGCCCATTCGACGGCCCTGGGCTTTTTCGTCGAGACCGGCGCCCGCGACGAGACCGACGCAGTGGCCGGCGTGAGCCATTTCCTCGAACACATGGTGTTCAAGGGCACGCCCAGCCGCTCGGCCGACGACGTGAACCGCGAGTTCGACGAGATGGGGGCCCACTACAACGCCTTCACCAACGAGGAAAACACCGTCTTCTACGCGGCCGTGCTGCCGGAGTACCAGGACCGCGGCGGTCGAGCTGCTGGCCGACATCCTGCGGCCTTCGCTGCGCGAGGACGATTTCGACACCGAGAAGAAGGTGATCCTCGAAGAGATCCAGATGTACGAGGACCAGCCGCCGTTCGGGGCCGACGAAAAGTGCCGGGCGCGCCTATTTCGGCCCGCATCCGCTGGGCCGCAGCGTGCTGGGCACCGCCGAGAGCGTCGGCGCTCTGCCGGTCGAGGCGATGCGCGACTATTTCCGACCGCCGCTACAGCCCGGGCAACATCGTCCTGGCGGCCGCCGGCCGCATCGATTTCGAGCGCCTGGTCGCCGCCGCGCAGCGGGCGCTGCGGCGCACTGGCAGCCGGCGACGACGCGCGCGACGCGTCGAGCCGGCCGCGCCGCATCCGGGCTTCCAGCGCTGCACAAAGACGTCGGCCACGCAGCAATATGTGCTGCAATTGGCCCCGGGCCCGGCCGCCGCACGACGCCGACCGCTATGCCGCCAAACTTCTGGCGATGGTCCTGGGCGACGACTCGGGCAGCCGGCTCTACTGGGAGCTGGTCGATTCGGGCCTGGCCGAGCATGCCGAAATGAGCCATTACGAATACGAGGGGGCGGGCGTCTTCATCACCTACATGAGTTGCGCCCCCGAGGAGACGGCCGAGAACCTGCGACGCATCGCCGAAGTCTACCGCCGCGCGCAGGCCGACGGCGATCACCGCCGGCCGAGTTGGAGCAGGCGAAGAGCAAGGTCCGTTCGCGGATGGTCCTTTCCAGCGAGCGGCCGCGCGGCCGGCTGTTCTCCGTCGGCAGCGATTGGGTCTATCGCCGCGAATATCGCCCCGGTCGAGCAGGACCTCGCCGAGATCGCCGCGATCACCATCGACGACGCCGCGGCCGTGTTGCGAAAATATCCGCTGGAGCGGAACATGACGATCAGCGTCGGTCCGGCGGAGGGCGGATAGGCCGTGTCCGGTCCCCTCTCCCTCCGGGAGAGGGCTAGGGTGAGGGGAAATGCGCACCCGGCGTTCCATCTCCACGCGATCTTGACATCCGTTACCGTGGAAGGTAACATTATGGGGAAGATTCGCCGCGGCGGCTATGTTTTCCTCGCTTGGGCCGGCGACCACGGCCCCAGGCACGTCCACGTTTACCGCAACGGACGGCTGGTCGTCAAATGGGACCCCGACCACAACGTGGCGATGGAAGGCGAAGCGTCGCGGACGATACTCCGCTTGATTGCGGAACTCCGCGAGGAGGGACGATTGTGAAAATAAAGACGGTCCGAGCCGACAATCGGAGGAAGTGCTTCGAGCTGACGGCAGCCGGCAAGACCTATCGCTTTCCCTACGCAAAACTACGCTTGCGGCCGTCGCCCAAGGACCCAATCGCGACGGTCGCCGTCGACGAGGAGTTGGGCAACGAAGCGTTCACCTATGTCTTAGCGTCGGGGAAGGAAGACACGGTGCACGTCGAGCAGGTGCTCGATTACAACCGCGACCCGCGGCTACATGCGGAATCTGCTGCTCTACAAGTTGACGCTGATCGCGCGGGAGCGGGCGGAGAAGACCGCGTTGAGCAAGCGGGAGTTGATCCGCCGGCTGGGCACGTCTCCCGCGCAGAACTCTATCGCCTCTTGGACCAGAGAATTCGACGAAATCAATCGACCAGATGTTGGCCCTGCTCGGCGCGTTGGAATGCGACGTGGATTTGGTTGTGCGGCGCAGCCGCACCGCCGGTCCCCTCTCCCTCCGGGAGAGGGTTAGGGTGAGGGGAAGTACGCGAGGACGCTCCGTTTCCGCGCACCGTGAGCCAGCGGCAACGTTCGGTCGGCGTCCGGCGTTGTGTGCCCTGGATGCCCGTTCACGGGCATTTTCCGCCGCAGGCGGTTTAGGCCCGGCGTTTACGCCGGGTTTTTGGAACCCCGCCGCGCACTGTCCTGTCAACCGCGTTCACGCGGTTCCTCCCCGCCGCCGCGCAGGAGCCCGGCAAGCCGGGCTGACAAGCCGCATAGGATGAAATACGTCGTTGCGCCTGCCGAACCCGGCATAAATGCCGGGCCTACAACCGCCTTCGGCGGAAAAGGGGCGTAAACGCCCCTGAAATATGCAGCCTGTCCATCAATACCAGCCCGAAGCGCCAGCGAGAGGCGCTGTCGGGCGGCGTTTCCCACGATGGTGCTTCGGGGCTGGTATGCGATTTCCCCACGAAGCCCAACCTTCGCTCGCCGCCCCGCCTGTCCGGCAGTGCCATTCTGCGGCAGGATGGTCGGCGTGAAACGACGGAAAATATTGGCAAGCCGGCAGTGGCGCCCGGCGATCAAGGTCAGTTGCGCTTTGGCATGAGCCTGCCGATCGCCCGCCCGAGCGGCCCCATAAGGCTCGGGAGTCGATTGCCAAACAGCATCAGGGCCACGGCGAGCATTACGACGACTTCTAGCCAAGGTATGGACCCTTTGGCACAGTCCGCCCAAAACCAATAGAAAAACGGAAGGTAACACATGGTCGCGAGCACCTCGCCGAGGACATACGGCCACGACTTTCCATTGTGGTGAAACAACGTCGTTAGGGACAGCCCCGCAAAACCCACCGCCATTGCAATACCCTGGCAAAAAGACACAGTGTCTCGCCATTCCGGACGGATGCCGGCGCAAACAGAGAAATACGCGAGCCTCCACCGTAGCGTACAGTTATGACCGCGCTGCAGAGCGCAACCGAAAACGGCACCCGTTAAACGATCTATCGGAATATCGGACAGACGGTTCCCTTTCATATTTCACCCGCCTTTTTGCCGGCGGCTGCCCCCCTCACCCCGCCCCAACCCCTCTCTCGAACGCCGCCTGGTCCCGCTGATACAACGCCAACACCGACTCGAACGTCGCCGCTGGATATCTCCCACACCGGCTGCTCGTCGCCGTGGGCGTTACAATGGGCCGTGAAAAGACGATACATGAACTTGAACAAATGCCGCGGCACGCGCAACGTCGCGAAGGCGTCCTTCAATCGCCGCGTCATCGACGCCGGCTCGAATAACTCCGCCATCGCGGGCGACTGCCTTCTCGGCCGCACACGCCTTCAGCCGGGCGTTGGCCAGGTCGTAAAGCGATTGGCCCGGTCCACTCCAGCGAACGGATCAGGTTCTGCTTGTCCAGCCGCGCCCGCTGATGAAAGTCGTGGTCCTGGCGGTCGAGGCCCCGCTCCAACTCGATCGGCAACAGCAGCTTCACCCCCATGCCCGGATGGCTGAGAAACTTGTTGTCCAACATCGGCCAGACAAAAGCCTGCATCAACTCGGTCGAGCCGTTGATCAAATACGGCTCGTCGACGCGATCCACGAGGACGACAATCCCGTCGATTCGCAGCGCGCAGGAGCACGCCCTGGAGCTTGCCGAGCAGTTCGTAGCGGTCGTCGGTCCGCGGCGAGGCGGGGAGCGGCTGGCCGGAGAGTCGTCGCCGCTGAATTTCAGCAGCGTTCGCCGCAACAGGTTCGCGGCGCTGGTCGAGGACGCGGATGTTTCCGGCGATCCGCCACGCCCGCCATTGCCATTTCAGCAAGCCGCCACAGCCACGGCGCCCAGCCGGCGGCAATCGCCAGCCAAGGCCACGGGAGGCCGAACCAACGCCAATATGCGTGCCAAGCGACAGCCGCGGCGACCGCCACGTAGACGACGATTCCCAAGGCGATGCCCCATTTCGACCGCCAGGTGGAAAACCGCAGCTTGCGGCGAAGCTTCCGCCAGCGCTCTTGCGGCTTTCCGCCGTCGAGAGGTCATAACAGGCGGCCAAGAGGAGGAAATCCCGGGCTTGGGGACGGTCGAGCGAATCCAACGGCAGCGGCTCATCGCGGGCCGCCGTATGCCGCGCCTGCCGCGCACTCCAAGCGCCCGATCGATCAATTGCGTCGTCGCCAGGGCAAGGATCGCGTCGATGTGGTCCCACAGCCGCCAATGGGTCAGCATCCGCTCGACCCGCCGCCCCCGCCCGGAGAAGCGGTCGCGAAAGCGATCGAGGAAGGGATTGAAATCGTCGTAAGGGACGACGAAGACCTGCTTCTCCGGGTGATCGGCGTTGTAGTCGGTCAAATGTCGGGCGATTTGCAGCCGCAAGGCCGTCTTGCCCGATCCCTTCTCGCCAAAGACCACCGACGTGGCCGGCTCCGAGGGCTCGCCGTAGATTTTGTCCCAGGCGGGATGAAACGTGCTGCGGATGCAGGCGCCCTTGAAGACCAGGTCCGTCTGGGCGTCCTCGTCGGCGAAGGGATTGCCGGCAATGCCGTGATGATCGAGGAACTGCTGGATCTTCATGATCGGTCCCGCGAGTGTCCTGGCGCCGGGAGGTTCACGGCTTGTAGAGGACCCGGAAAGAAAACCACCATAAAGATAATCACCGCCGCCGTCAGCAGGAAGATAAGGAGCCAGTCCTTCATGCCGCCGAACCGGGGACGCTCTGTGTCATGCACATGCCACGAAAGCTCCGCCGATGTCGGAGATCGAGCGGCGCCTCGGAATTGAAGACGGACGCGGAGGCGGTGGAAGTCGCCGTGCGTAGTTGAGGGAAGACGGCGGAGGCATCCTGCCACTCGCGCCATCCTTCCCGCCAGACGAGCGAATCGCCGCCGAGACGGCCTTCGCCGAGCCAGGTTCGCATGATTTCGCAACCGGCCGGACCAAACTGGCCGCCCGACGCGGGACGCACATACCGAGACGACGTCGCCCGCCTCGGTCAGCGGATCGGTCGCGCCCGATGTTGCCCCGGCCGCCACGGGCGGCAGGCGATCGGCCTGCCGCCGGGGGCCGCGGTCGGCGAGGCCATCCCCGCGGGGGCTGCGCCGGACATCATCGACCCTCCGGCCGGGGACGAGAGGCTCGCGCCATGGCCGGCACCGCGCCCGCGGGGCGGTGGTCGGCGCGGCGGCAGGCGCTTGGGCAGGCGCAACCCGGGGCGTTGCCCCAGGCGATCCGGAAGACGCGATCGGAGCCGCCGCCCCTGGAAACGCCCCCATGCGAGGCGTCCCGACCGGCATTCCCCCAGGCGACGCCGCGGACTTCATCACCGGGCCCATCGGCGCGGACGCAAACGGCGTCGGACCGCCGGCAGCCGGCTGCGGCGCCATTCCGCCGGGCTGCAACGATGCCGGGACCGAAATCGACACGTTGCTCTGCAAATCGTCGGAGATCGTCGGGGATGGTCCCGTCGAGGCACGGCCACCCCCCCTCGCAGCCTCCTCACGCGTGCTAGGGCGGGTGCTCTCGGTGGGAATTTGGATCTTTGCTCCACAGAAGGGGCAGATTCCCTTCCGTCCCGCCTGGAACTCCTTCACGTTCAACTTGTGTCCGTTTGGACAATAGAAGCGAATGCCCATGACGCCGACCGAAGCCAAGTTCGAGGCCAACCCCCCACTTTTGTGGATGGTTCTCACCAATTCCACATCCATTATACCTCTCCGCCGCGCCCCCGCTAGCCTGGGACGGCATCGCGGCCCGGCACCGCGGGCAATGGGCCGCAAGCCGCAGAAATTGATCTGGAGTGGACTTGCCTTTTCTGCGAAACTTCCGCTTCGCTCATGGTCTGGCAGGGTTGAATCGGGGCGTTTCGCTTTTGGAAGTTTTTCTGCTCCCCGCGCACGGCATCGGGCAGCTTTCACGGAGAAATTCCATGCTGGGACGCAGAGGTGATCGGTTCCTGGCGGCGGCGATGTTTCTGGGCGTGTGTCTGATCGCGGCAACGGCGGCCCAGGGAAGCCAATCCGCGGCTCTGCCCGACGCGAAAGGGCTTCCGCCGCTGCTGATCGCTTGGCTAACGGTGACCGTCTACTTTGCGGGCGGGGCGATGATTCTTGTCGCTTTCGCCTATTTTTATCGGCCCGGCCCATGGTTCCGCGTCTGCACAATGTGCGGTTCTGGCGGCCATCGCCTTGGCCATCGGCTCCGGCCTGGTGGCGTTGCGGGCAAGACGGACAACTCGCAGTCCGTTCCGGCGGCGATTCCCGGCGGCGAAAGCCGGTAGAGCGTTTTCCCGCCAAAGTGTGCCACGACCAACTCCGGTCGGCGCCCGGCCGCAAGCAGTGTAAAGGGCAACCGATTGCTCCTGCACTGCTTGCGACAAGCAGTGGCACGCGCAATCTGAGAAGCTGCCCCCGCCGCAACCCTCATGCGGATGGACCTTAGAGGGAGAAGAATCTTCCCTCCTCCGGCGAAATCCCCCGGCCGGTGCCCCTTGCAACCTGCCGCACTACCGCCTCTATACTCGAACGCTTCCCGCCAAAGTTCGCCGGCCAAGGCTTCACACCACGGAAATACAGGAGGGACATCCCGATGATCGCACATTTCGCAATTTGGCCAAACCACTCTGTTGCTGGGTAAGTTCCGGCCAGAGGCGCCAGAACCGACAGCGGCGAAGATCAAGCTGTGGAAATTGAAGAGCAGATCGTCGCTTTCACCAATTACCACCGGGGGCTGTATAGGCTGCCGCCGCTGGAAGTCGATGCGGACCTGATGAAGTCGGCCCGGGAACACGCGTCGTGGATGACGCTGAATCGAAGCCTGGTGCATTGGAATCAACCGGTAGCGGAGAACATCGCCATCGGCCGGGCCCAGCGCCGAGGAAGTTTTGCAATGCTGGATGAACTCGTCGGGCCATCGGGCGAACATTCTCAACGCCGGTCATGGGCGGATCGGCGTCGCGGCATACCGCACGCCCGAGGGAACGATCTATTGGTGTCAGCAGTTCCGCCGTAGAGGGTCGGAAATAACGGCCGACGTCCACTGTTGTTCGCGGTGTGCCACTGCTTCGCAGAAGCAGTGGATTCGCCGAATCGTGGGCACTGCTTCTGCGAAGCAGTGGCACACGATTATTCTCTGCCCGGCCACAGCGGCGAAGGATAGACGCCGGCGTCGATCAACGCCCGCAGCCGCTGCATGACAACCGGCTTGTCCTGGGCGTTACGTCGCCCCGACCCATTCGGCGGCGGTGGTTGTGAGCACCTTCACCCGCCCCCGTTTCTCGCGGACGAGCGTCGCCACGGCGGCGGGAAGATAAACTCGGCCGTCGCGATCGCGCTTCGCCGGCGAGGAACTGGCGGAAGAGCCGCTCCAATTGGTCGAACAGCGAAGGCGTAAACCCCCAGAGGTTCATCGAGACGATCTCCTCGCCGGTGAAATTCTGCGGGCGGCCGTCTTTCCCTGGGGCGGAAATATGTCCGCCGCATCGACCGCAATCCCCGTGACCTCGGTCACGTCGGCGAGGAACCCCTCGGCATCCGCGCGGCAGACGCCCCTGGCCACGGGTCCGTGGGGCGAGACGGTCTTGCGCAGCCGATAGCCGACCATGAAATACTCGGCCTGGCACGATTTTTCCGGCGATGAAAAGCAGTCGGCCGCCGTCCGATAGGCCGCCGCGCCGTAGAAGTCGTCGGCGTTGATCACGAGCATCGGCTCGCGGACGCGATCCCGGGCGACCCAGACGGCGTGTCCGGTGCCCCAAGGCTCTTGCGCCCCTCGGGAACCGAGAAGCCTTGCGGCAGCAGGTCGAGTTCCTGATAGGCGTAAACGATCTCGATCTCTCGCGGCAGCCGCCGGGCAATCGTCTGCTGAAACGCCGCTTCCATTTCCCGCCGGACCACGAAGACGATCTTGCGGAAGCCGGCGCGGAGGGCGTCGTAGACGGAGTAGTCGAGGATGAATTCCCCGTGGGGGCCGACAGGATCGACCTGTTTCAGGCCGCCGTAACGGGAGCCCATTCCGGCCGCGAGGACCAACAACGCAGGGCTTGAACTCATGCGGACGCCTTGCAAAGGACGGAGGAGGGTTAGTCGCAATACCGTTCAAATAGCAGCAAGGCGTTTGCCAACAGGGACTTTGGTCTTAGGACTTGGGTCTTAGTGTAGTTTGCCCCGAGTTGCGAAAAGCGTTGAGGCACACATCGAAGGCCCAAGGCCAAAGACCCAAGGCCATCGACGCTGCGATGCCGCCAAACCTTGCCAATCTGTGACTTGCCGCTATTTGAACGGCACTGGGGTTAGTCGTCCGACTCGTCCGGTTCTGGCAAGGACGGTTCGCCGGCGGCCCTTTGTCAGGCCGCTTGGCGTGGTCTGGATCCCACGTCAGCCCCGCCTGCCTTTCAATTCCTTGATCCAAGCCTGGTAGGTTTCGGCCATTTCGCTTTGCACCAACGCCGGCGTACATGTCCGGCGAAGCGCTTTCGAACTCGGCCAGCAGCACGCTCGTCGGCGGCGCAGATCAACCGCGCGGATGACATAAGCGACAGTCTGGGGTTGGTTCATCGCCGCCGCGACATCGCCCGCCTTCAAGGAGAACACCTCCCGCATGAACGCCTGCCCCGGCATGTGCACGCCCTCAACTTCGCTGATTACAGGCGGGGCATACGAATGGAAGACGCGACGTTGCCATAGGTCATCCAGGTGAACGGCTCCGACTGGGCTACGACAATGTCAGGCCGGTCGGCGAAAAACTTCTTCAGCGATTTCCCCGCGGCCTGCACCTCCTGGGCGAGCTTCTTTGCCGCCGCCAGGGCGTCCTTGCGGGCTTGGATCATCTTCCAAGCCTCGGTCGCTCTTGCCTTTATCCCCGGGTCGCTAAACTTGGGGACCTGATCCAAGGTCTCGTCTACGATCCAAAACAGTACGGTCGGCCCCTGTCGTCGGTCGAGCGGGTCGGCTTCAGCATCGCCAGCGTCTGATACGCATAGGTCGTGAAGGGGATGCGATCGTCGATCCGCGACCGGCCAATGGCGTATTCCGAAGCGTCGACGGCGGAGATCAGCGGCGTCTGCCGCGATGTCAGCCCGTTGGCCTTGGCCAAGGCGGCAAAGTCGAGGTCCGCCGGGGGTTTTTCGCCAGGCTGATGCTGGTGAGCGTATCGCAGCTTCTTCCGCCGCCATTCGTCCATCGAGCTTTCCAAACGAGCGAAGACGGCGTCGATTTTCTCCATCGCCTTGCCCTCGGCCAGCCGGCGGCGAATCAAGTCTTTCATCCGCGGGGTCAACACTTTCTTCGGCGGCGCCGGCTTCGGCGGCGTCAACTCCGGCGACGGAGTCTCCTTCCCCTTGTTCTCCACGGTCTCCTTCGGCGCACCTTGGCCTGGTCGGTCGCTCGGGGGTCAGTTCCAGCGGGGCTGCGGGCGTCTGGCCGGCCTTCGCGTCTGCGCGACCACCGGCTTCTTCGCCGCCGTTGCCTCGGGTGGTTTTGCCGCAGCCGCGGGCTTGTTGTCTACAGGCGTTGCTGGCTTGGCGTCCTTGGCGCCACCGGCTTGGCCTCCGGCGGCGCCGTTGGCTTGGCCTCCGTCGGCGCCGTTGGCTTGGCCTCCGGCGGCGCCGTTGGCTTGGCGTCCTTGGGCGTCGCTGGCTTGGCGTCGTCGGAATACGAGGCCAAGCGGAACGACCATGCCGCGGCCGATGATGTCTTGCCTGCGCCCTTTTCCCCTGCGGCAGGCTTCTTCTCGGGCGGCGGCGGCGCGATTTCTCTCCGGTCGCCGGCTTCTTCGCTTCCGCCGGAGTGGCAACGGGCTGCGGCTTTGCGGTCTCTTTTTCCAGCGGAGTCGGCCTCTTCACCTCCGGGGCGGGATTCTTTATCTCCGCCGCCGGCTTTTTCACTTCAGGAGTCGGGTTCTTTACTTCCGCGGCTTGCTTCTTCACTTCAGGGGCGGGTTGCCTTCCGCAGCAGGCTTCTGCGACGGGACGACCAACCTCTTTTCTTCCGCTGCGGGCTTCCCCTGCTTCGGCGGGGCCCCCGCGGGCTTCTCGCCCTTTTCGGCCTTCTCCTCCTTTTCCCTGTCAAAAAGCGCCGCCCCGACGCGATCGTAAATGTCCTTTTGCTTCTCGTACTCCTCCTTGATCTGGGCCTCGGTGATCGTCTTCGCATCGGCGAACTTGTCCGTTTCGGCGCGGAAGTATTGGACGGCGATGCGATGCGGCACGCGGAAGCCCGGCTCGGGCGAATCCGGCATGGCGTACTGGTTCTTGTGGGCTTCAAAGAATTTTTCCAGTTCGTCAGGCTGGGGATCAGCCACTTTTTTGGCGTAGGAGGCAACGGGCACGGCCGCTGTTTCCACCGAGGCGCGGCGGTGGAGCCGCGCATAATATTCCCACCACTGGGCCGGCGGCGTCCCGCGCAAGCCGACCTGCGCCAGAGCGAAATCTCAGACGCGGCTATTTCCTGCTTCAGCAAGCTGAAGAGTTCTTGCTCTGGAATTCCCCCCGCATTGGGTTCATGTACTGGGATTTCAGGTCCTTGAAGGGTATGGCGTTGTCGGTAAGCTCCGCTAAGAACTGATTGACTTCTTCGTCGGTGACGACCATTCCCATCCGCTGGGCCTCTTGGAAGAGCAGCCAATTGTCCACGACCGATTCTTCGTTGGCGGGGCGGAATTGCGACAAGACCACCGCAGCGAGCTGCCCTTGGGGCCGGCCGCCCATCATTTGCAACTGCCGCTGCACTGATTCGATGAAGTTCTGCAGCCGGTGGCGATTGCCGACCATGTAGCGCAATTGTTGCTCGGTGATGTTGCCGAACTTCGTCGTCCGCAGCGCCACCGGGTCCTGGCCCCCGTCCACTGAACATTTCGACAATTTGCGGGCTGCTGAGAAAAGCGAAGGCGATAATCGCCATGACGGCCAGGAAGACCATCAAGGTCTTTTGGTGCCGGCGGAACATTCGGAAGGGGCTCGCCATGACTTCTATACATCCTCTGGAATGGGGGGCATAATTCGCTAACTGGACTGAATCCATCAATTCTAAACGCCCCCTTTGGAAACGCAATGCCAAATCAAAATCGGGAAAATGACCCCTTTGGAAACGCAACCCCCCATCAAAACCGGGAAATGGCGATTGTGCGGATTGGGCGGACTGTTACAATTCTAAGCCCAGGACTGATGCGACCGACCGATCGATCGTGACGAGCTTGCCGATTCGACCCACCGGGCTCACGTTTGCCGCGGCGGATCACTGATAAACAGTCACTAGCCTGCCTAGCTTTCCTGAATTAACAGTTTGCATATGGCCAAGAAATCAGCTACGAAAGACGGCGACTCACTGGTCATTGTCGAATCGCCCGCCAAAGCGCGGACCATCGGCAAGTTTCTCGGCCAGGGGTACACGATTGAAGCCAGCATTGGCCATATTCGCGATTTGCCCCAGGGGGCGAAGGAAGTCCCCGAGGAGTTCAAGAGGAGGATTGGGCGTACTTGGGGGTGAACGTCAACAAGGATTTCGATCCGGTTTATGTGATCCCCCGGGAGAAGATCGCCCAGGTCCGCAAGCTCAAAAACTGTTGCGGAGCGCCAGGAACTGTACCTGGCGACGGACGAAGACCGGGAAGGGGAGGCGATCAGTTGGCATCTCTGCGAAGTCTTGCAGCCGAAGGTGCCGGTCCATCGCCTGGTGTTTCACGAGATCACGGAAGAGGCGATTCTTGAGGCGCTGAAGCATCCCCGCCAGATCGACCAGGACCTCGTCCGCGCCCAGGAGGTGCGGCGGATCGTCGATCGGCTGTACGGCTACGACGTTTCGCCGCTGTTGTGGCGGAAGATCCGTCCGCGGCTTTCGGCGGGCCGCGTGCAGAGCGTCGCCGTGCGGCTGATCGTCGAGCGGGAGCGGCAGCGGATGGCTTTCGTCGCCGGCGACGTACTGGGACCTGCTGGCGACGTTCGCCAAGGCCGGCGGGAGAGTTTCGAGGCGGAGCTGATCTCGGTCGACGGGCGGCGAGATCCCGGCCGGCCGCGACTTCGACCCCGCCACCGGCAGGCTCAAAGACCCGGCCTGCCTGTTGCTCGACGAGCGTCAGGCGGCCGAGCTGGCCGCAGCGGCTCGGCCGCGGCGCGTGCCGCGTGAGCCGAGCTGGAAGACAAGCCCTACACGACCCGGCCTTATCCGCCCTTCACCACCAGCACGTTGCAGCAGGAGGCCAACCGGAAGTACGGCTTCACCGCCCGGCACACCATGCAGGTGGCCCAGAGCCTCTACGAGAACGGGCACATCACCTACATGCGCACCGACTCGACGAACCTGGCGGCCGTGGCGGTCGAGACGGCGCGGCAGTTCATCGCTCGGCCAGTACGGCCAGGAATACCTGCCCGCCGCAGCCGCGATATTACCAGACGAAGGTGAAGAACGCGCAGGAGGCGCACGAGGCGATCCGGCCGGCCGGGCATCCGTTCGACTTGCCCGAGACGCTCCGCGGCGACGCTCAGCCCGGACGAGTTCAAGCTCTACGACCTGATCTGGAAGCGGACGGTGGCCAGCCAGATGGCCGACGCCCGCGGCCGCCGCATCACGATCAGCGTCGCGGCGGACGGCGCGCTTTCGAGGCCAGCGGCAAGATCATCGATTTTCCCGGCTACCTGCGGGCGTATGTCGAGGGCTCCGACGATCCCGAGAGCCAGCTGGCCGACCGCGACGTGGTGCTGCCGGCGGTCGCCGTGGGCGAGGCGCTCGCCTGCCGCGGCTTGGAGCCGAAGAGCCACACCACGCAGCCGCCCAACCGCTACAGCGAAGCGTCGCTGACCCGGGCGTTGGAAGAGATGGGCATCGGCCGGCCCAGCACCTACGCCTCGATCATCGACACGATCCTCGCCCGCGACTACGTCTTCAAGTCGAGCGCGGCAACGTGCTGGTGCCCACGTGGACGGCGTTTGCCGTTTCGCAGTTGCTCGAGCGGCATTTGCCGAATCTGGTCGATTACCAGTTCACCGCCGAGATGGAAGACGAGCTGGACGCCATCAGCCGCGGCGAACTGGAGCACCTGGAGTACCTGCAGCATTTCTACTTCGGCAACGATCACCCGGGCCTGAAGGAGCAGCTCGAGAATAAGGCCGGACGAGATCGACGCCCGCGATGTCAGCCGCGTGCTGATCGGCCAAGCCGGAGGGCGCAGGCCGGAGGTCTTTGTTCGCGTGGGCCGCTACGGGCCGTTCCTCGAACAGGGCGATCGCCGCGCCAGCCTGCCCGACAAGATGCCGCCCGACGAACTGACGCTCGCCGCCGCCTTGGAGATGCTCGACAAGGCGGCGCAGAGCGAGCAGCCGCTGGGCGTCTGTCCCGCAGACGCAACAAGCCGATCTTCCTCAAGGTGGGGCGTTTTGGGCCGTATGTGCAGCGCGGCAGCCGGCGAGGACGACGAGAAGCCGCAAAACGCCTCGCTGCTGAAGGGCATGCAGCCCGAGGACGTGACGCTCGACGTGGCGCTGAAGCTGCTGTCGCTGCCGCGCGAGCTGGGGCAGCACCCGCAGACGGTCAGCCGGTGGTGGCCTACAACGGGCCGTTACGGCCCCTATGTGAAGTGCGGCGACGAGACCCGTTCGCTTGCCGGCCGGGCTTTCGCCGCTGGATGTGACCTTGGAGCAGGCGTTGGCGTTGTTGGCCCAGCCGAAGGCCGCGCCGCGGCGGCGGCGCGCGCAAGGAGCCGATCAAGGTCTTCGACGCCTCGCCGGTGACCGGCAAGCCGGTGCAGTTGCTCGGCCGGCCGCTACGGCCCCTACGTGACCGACGGCGTGACCAACGCCTCGTTGCCGAAGGCCGATTCGCCGGACGAAGCGACGTTGGAATACGCCTTGGCCTTGCTTCAGGCCCGGGCGGAGAAGGGCCCCTCGAACGCGTCCTTCCCGCCGCCGCGCCGCGAAGAAGACAGCGGCGCCGAAGAAGGCCGCGGCAAAGAAGACGCCCGCCCGCAAGAAGGCGGCGAAGAAGAAGGCCAAGAAGGCGGCGCCAAAGACAGGCCGAGGAGTAAGGACGCCGCCGCATGAAATGGCTGCTGGCCTGCTTCCCCGTTGCGTTTGCCACGGCCCTGCGTGTCGCATACGGTGACAATTGTTCGTCAACCTATCTCTAGGCTCTACTGCCGCGAGAACTCAAAATTTCCGCCACCCCATTTGCAGGGAGATGCCCCAATGTCGGATTCAAAGGGAATGACGCGTCGCGATTTCGTGAATAAGTCGCTGGCCGCCGCCAGCGGGGCGGGGCTTGCCGCCGCGATCGGCTCGGCGGGCCCCGGCCAGGCCGCCGATGCGACGACGCCTTCGAAGGTCGAGCCTGTGGCCGCATCGCTCCCCTGCGGAATGCTCGGCAAGGCGAAGATCAGCCGCGTGCTGCTGGGCGGCAACCTCATCACCGGCTGGCATGCACTCCCGCGATCTGAAGTACGTCACCAGTCTCTTCCGCCTACATGCACCGAAGAAAAGATTATGGAGACATTGAGCTGGCCGAGCAACACGGCATCAACACCGTGTTCGAGACGCGGCGGCGAGTTCGTCGAACGCTACAATCGCGAAACACCACGGCCACATGCAGTTCATTCCGCATATCGAGGTGAGACGTCGCCACGAGCGACCAAGAGTTGCCAACCAGGTCAAGCGGCAGGTCGACTCCGGCGCCGTGGCCCTTTATGTCTGGGGCGTGGCGGCCGATGAATTGGTCACCTGGGCGGCATCGACGGGTCGCCAAGGCCGTGGAAACTGGCGAAGAAGTCACGGCTTGCCGGTGGGCGTGGGCGGCCACTCGCTGCAGGCGCCCATGGAGTGCGAGAAGCACGGCGTGCCCTGCGACTTCTACGTCAAGACGCTGCACCGCGACGACTACCCTTCGGCGACTCCCAAGGAACGCCGCAAGGAGTTCATGTGGCTGACCAGGGGGCAATGGGTTCTACGACAACATGTGGTGCATCAATCCGGAAGAGACCGTCGCCTTCATGAAGAGCGTGGCCAAGCCCTGGGTCGCCTTCAAGGTGCTGGCGGCCGGCGCCTACCTGCCGCAGCATGGCTTTTCCAATACGCCTTCAAGAACGGGGCCGACTTCATCGCCGTGGGCATGCTCGACTTCCAGATCCCCGAGAACTGCAAGTCGGTCGAGACAGGTGATCCACCGCAATCAGAAGCGGGAACGCCCCTGGCGGGCATGAAAGGGCAACTCGCCGACGGTGGGTGGCACTGGCGTCTCGCGAGTGCTCGGCGAAAACACTCGCAAGACGCCAGTGCCACCCAGCTTCTCACGCCGGCGATTTTCGCCGCGGAGTCTTCACGCACCGGGCGAAGTTCGACGCCTGACGCCGCGCCTGCCAATCGCAAATCTTCCGCAAGTCGCTCACGGGAACGTCGGTAAACGGCAGCGTGTGCAGGTACGGCGGCGGGCCAAATTCCGGCGTCAGCGTTGAAACCCGGTCGCCGCGCCGCCGCTGCACCACCACGCCGTCCGCCACCATCGCTCGTGCGCCGCCAGATGCCGCCGATATTCCGCCCGCGCGGGGATCGGGGACCTGCGGCCCTTCCTCATAGCCCACCCGCGCGTGCAAGTGAATGCAACGCGCGGCGCACTGGCGGAGGATCGCCGTCTCGCCGTCGAGCAACCGCTCGCACACGCAGACCCAATGGCTGAAATCGCAGCAAAGCTTCAAGTCGCTGAATCGCGCCAACAGCCGGCCGGCGATCCACGGGTGAAAGAGGATGCGGCCGCGATGCGTCCATGCGCGACGCTCACGCCGGCCTCCGCCTCGATGAGCAAAGCCTCGGCGAAGAAGCGTTCGCTCTGGGCTTCCGTAAAACCATCGCGTCCACTGTGCGAGTTGATCAGCCGCGGCCCCAGTTCGGCGGCCTCCGCGACCTGGGCCGAAACGATTCGAGGTGTTCGGCCGGCGTCCCGCCGCGGGTGAATATCTGCGGAATGTACTCAAAGCCGTGCGCGTTCAACAGGGCGCGGAACCGCTTGCGGTCGGCCGGCGCGGGCACGGCGGACTCGATCGCCCCATAACCGGCCTCGCGGAATTGCGGGAAGACTTGCTCCCAAGCCTCATCGACGCCCCAAAGATGGCGGACCAAGAGGAGTTTCATCGGGATTCTCCGGGAGGGAATGGCGACGCCTTCTTGAACCTGTCAGGTCTTGGGTCTTAGGTCTTGGGACTTTGTCGTGACTTGCGATCTAACAAACCAAGACCCAAGCCCTAAGACCCAAGACCGAAGTCCGTTTTCCAAAACATTTGTCGCTGCTGCAACGGTCCTAACCTTCCCCTGGGAGAGAGGGCACCACCAGTTGGAGAAAAACCTCCCCCCCCTCGACCTTGACCGGGTACGTCTTCAGGTCCACGCAAGCGGGCGGCCCTTTGGCCTTGCCGGTGCGAAAGTCAAAACGTCCATTGTGCTTCGGACACTCGACAATGCCGTCCATGACGAAGCCTTCGGCCAGATGGGCCTTGGCGTGGGTGCACAGGCCGTCGGTGGCAAAATACTCGTCGCCGGCCGTGCGGTAGATCGCAAACGTCCGCCCGTTGTGGTCAAATCGGAGCACATCGTTTGCGTCCAGATCGTCGGCCCTGCACGCCCTCAGCCAGCCGTCATTCACGCCGGTCCTCCTTGCAGCGTCGCCGCGGGCGCCAAGGCCGGCTCGGGCAGCGGCTCGGGCGACGGCTGCCCGCTCGGCGGCAAGGGACGCTGGACGCAATAGGCGGGATCCTTGATCTGCCGCAGCAGCGCGGGAATGATCTCTCGATACGCGGCCAGCAAGCTCGGATACGGCGGCGGCATGTCGCCCTTGCACGCCTCGTGCAGGGCCGGCAAGGCGTGGAACGGGACCAGCGGGAACATGTGATGCTCGACGTGATAGTTCATGTTCCAATAGATGAAGCGGAAGATCGGGTTCATATAGACTGTGCGGCAATTCAGCCGGTGGTCGAGCACGTCCTCGGCCAGCCCGGCGTGCTGCGTCAGGCCAAAGACGACCAGCAGCCAGGAGCCGTAAAATGTCGGCAGGCCGACGAACAGCAGCGGCAGCGGGCTGCGGATGGCGATCGACCAGGCGATGACCGCCGCGAAGATGGCCGCCCAGACCCGGGCGGTCCAGAAGACGCTGGGGAACTCGCTCTCGGGAATTAGCTCTTTATCCTCTTTCGTCAGCCGGCCAAAGCAGTGCCAGATGATCGGGCCGAAGGCCAGCAAGCCGGTGTTCAGCGCGATAAACATCAAAAAGACGTGCAGCAGGCTGGGCGGCCGCGGCACGGCGATCTCGCGGTCGCGGCCGACGATGATCGTGTCGCTGTGATGGCGAATGTGGCTCCATCGCCAGGGCGTCGCCTCGCGCAACTCCATGAACGACGCGAGGTTGTAGACGACCGCGTTCATCCAGCGGGTTTTGAAGGCCGTCCCGTGGCCGCACTCGTGCCAACGCGAATCGGCGACCGAGGCGTAGAGCACTCCGTAGACGGCAAACGCGGGGACCGCCACCACGAACCCCATAGATATAAGGCCACCCCGCCGCTCCGCCGCAGCAAGGCGAACCAGAGGAGCGTGTCGCGGATGGCCGGGCCGTCGCGACGCTGCATCAATTCCTTCATCCGGGCCCGCGGCACGGGGCATTGATACCAGGAAGCGGAGGCCAGCCCTTTTTCCGCCGCCAATTTGCCTTCGGGACCGGTGAGGCTGTAGTCCCGCGTTGGAGTCGCCGTTGCCATTGACCGCCTTTTTCCTGCTGCGAACTGAGTTGCCTGCGGGTGCAAGCAATTATTCGCAGCAAGTTGGGCGGAGTCCAGGGGCGAACGGGAAGGCGGGCCGGGGAAGCTAATCCTCGGGTGGCACTGGCGTCTCGCCAGTGCTCAGATTGTAAGATAGGCCGAGTGCGGCGAACCCCACCAGCGGGAAGCACGAAATCCGAAACACGAAATTCGAAACAAATCCAAAGCACAAAACTCAAAGGCTTAAGACGCTGGGATTTGTGTCATTTGGATTTCGTATTTTGAATTTGTTTCGAATTTCGTGCTTCGGATTTTCGATCACGGCAGGGCTCACAACGCTCGCCCAACCTGCGGTGCGGCTGAAACCGGCGAACGCCGCGGGAGTCTATCGCACGGGGCCGCGGGCGGGGGCCTCAAAACCGGCCTCCTCCGGGGCCACCATCGCTTCGGACGGCTTCAACTCGATCTTCTTCCCCTCCAACTTCTTCAAGCTTCGTCTTTTGGTCGGGGGTCAAGACTTCCATAATGGCCTTCTGCGCCTTCTCGCGGACTTCGGCCAACCGCTTGCCGCGTTCCTCCTGGGAGAGGTTGCGGAAATCGCCCCGCTCCGCCCACAGCTTCCCCATGGGATCGCGGAGCTTTCCACGTTGCTCCTCGGAAATGTCCAGGGCCTTGGTCACTTCGGCGTCGAGGAAGGCGGCAGCCCCCGCCACTTGGAGGCGGATTTGCTTGAACCGCTCGGTTTGCCTGGACGTTAGGATCGCCTCGACCTTTTTCCGCGCGTCTTTGGTCTGGGTCAGCATTTTTTCCCGCATTTCCTTCCGCTTCGCCTGGCGCTCCTCGCGCGAGAGGTCGCGGATTCCGGCAAAGGCTTCCTTCGCGCTGTCGTCGACGGTTTTCACGACGTCCTTGAGCTTCGCGACCTGGTCGGCAGTCAACTGGAGGTCCTTTTGGACCGTTTCCTTCAGCAAGATGCCTGCCGCCGCCGGCCGGGGCCATCATCATGCCGCCGCGCCGCCCGCCGCGACCTCCCTGGCCGCCTTTCTCCCGCCTTCGGGCTTTCGCCGCCGCGTGACTTGCCGCCCACGCCAGAGAAATAACCATCGCCACAGCAATCAGACCTAGCCTTCGTGTGATCATTGCTCAAAACCCTTTCAAATAGATTTTTCCGGGGAGATTGGCCAAACGCCCCGGGCCTTCATCCTCTGCGCGGCGAGCAGGCCGAAGAACGCGGCCGTCACGTTCGCGCGCACCGCGGCCGACTGGGCCTCGACGGCGGCGAGCGACGCTTCGCGGCCGTATGCCGCGACGTCCATCCGGTAGCCGCGCTTGCCGCCCAGTTCGATGCGCTGGTTGATGAGCGCGGTCCGCGTGTTCTCCTGCCGCTGGAAACTTTCCTGCAGATACGACACGTCCGGATTCGGGCGCATGCCGGCCTGCGCGAACGCGCCCTCGGTCCGTTTCGAACGGGCCGGTGACCGACAGCCCCTCCTTCGGGGTGACCCATATCTATACCGTTTCCGCGGTGAATTCAGGCGGGGAAGGCCTTTTGTCCGCTCCCGTCACCACGGCCATCCTACCCAATATCCCGACGGGTTTAAGCCTGGCGGTCTCCACCACGGTGAGGACTGACGTCCTTTTGACCTGGGCCACGCCCGTCCCGGCGGAGCAGGACCTGACCCAGTACAACCTCTACCGGGGGACGAGTGTCACCTTTAGCGCGGCATCCCCCCTCACGCTGGGCTTGACCCTGCCGGTCACGGCCTATACCGATTCCAGCCCGACCACGGCGGCGGCCGGCACCACCTATTATTATTTCCTCCAGGCGCAGAACGCCGGCGGGGTGGGCATGGCCGAGGTCCAATCCCAAGAGATACCGCCGAACCCCCCGACGAACCTGGGAGCCACGTCCTCCACCAGCGCGGTGAGCCTGACCTGGACCGACAACCCGGCCGGGGAAGCGGTGACCGCTTTCCAGGTTATCCGGGACGGCAGCGCCGTGACCTTTGTCGCGGGCGGGGCCGTGTCGGCCTTTACCGACTCGTCCGGCGTCACGCCAGGGGTGAACCACATCTATGACCTGGTCGCCTGGAACGCCGGCGGCTATAGCCTGGCGTCCAGTCCTGTCACGATCGCCTTGCTTCCCGCCGCGCCCTCCGGATTGTCCGTCCTGGCCGTGGGCGCCGCCCTCAACAACATCCAGGTCCTCTGGTCGGCCTCCGGCGCCGCCACCAACCTGACCGGTTACAACCTCTACCGCAATACCACGCCGGTCACTACCGGTATGTCCCCCGTCTCCCTCGCCATCCCCCCGGCCGGAGCTGGGATCCCGATCACCGACACGTCCGGCTTTTCCGCGGGAGCCACCCTTTATTATTTCCTCCAGGCCCAGAACCCAAGCGGGGCGGGTCCCTTGACCCTGCAGGGACTCCAGCTTCCTCTCCAGGCGCCTGGGTCTGTTGGATCAATTTCCACCTCCACGGACATCAATCTAGGTTGGTCCAACAGCGTACCTTCCGCGGGAAGTGTTTCTTTTTATACGGTCTATCGGGGAACATCCCCCGCCGCAATCACCCAGGTCCTTGGTACGGTCTCGGGGCAAACCAGTTATGACGACCTGACGGCCTCCCCCGGGGTTGATTATTATTACCAGATCACCGATACCGACCCGGGCGGACCTTCGGCCCCGGGCTGGGAAAGCTTGCGGTCTACTTCCGTTACAATGGGTCTGAAACCACAAATTCCTACTTTGGGGACTATCACCCTGGATACCTCCAATGACGTGACCTTCTCCTGGAATCCCGTGACCATCGTGGACCCGAACGCCGAGGGAGTGTCGGTCTACGTCAACGGAAGCGGCGTGACGGCCCTGGCTCCGACCGCATCCTCCTTCACGGACCTGGCCATGAGCCCGGACACGACCTATACCTTCAACCTGTCCGTCACGAACGCCTATGGGCAGGGCTCGACCGCGGCGGCGCCCCTATCCATCCTGACCTACCCAGCGACCGTTAGTCTGGCGCCCGTGACACTGGCGGCGGATGGGGTCTCCCGATTGATCAGCTGGTCCCCCGGTTCTTTACCATCCGATGTCACCCAGTACAACATCTACCGGGGAGAGGATTCCAATACCCCGATCAACATGAGGACCGTGCCGGCGGCTGGTTTGACCTTCCCCATTACCTTGACCCTGCATGTGGATCCGGGACATTATTACGTTTATGAAGTGACCGCCCAGAACGCCACGGGAGAGGGACCCCTGTCCAATCCCCAGACCATCAATATCGCGCCGTCGGAGCCCGCTAGTCTCACGGCGGTCTCGGGATTGAGCCCCAGCACGGTGGAATCGAACCTGATCTGGACCCCCAATGACCCGTCCCAACAGGTCGTGTCTTATAACGTATACCGGGCTACCACCAACACCCTGGGCAGTTACTCCTCCGTGGCTTCGGGCCTGACGACAGTTGGGTTCCTGGATAATTCGGGTTTGACAGGGAATACCCTTTATTACTACTTGGTTACGGCTGTGGACATTGGAGGGAAGGAAACCCCCCTCAATACCTCCAACGCGGTCGCGGTGACGGCTTACGCTCTTCCCAATAGCCCCGTGGGAGTCAACGCCTTTCCTGGCAACGCCTCCGTGACCCTGACCTGGACCTCACCTTCCGTCAGCACCTACCCTATCGCGGGATACGACCTTTATCGGTCCACCTCGGCGGGAGTGACGGGTATTCAAGTGGGGAGCCTCATCACTGGGAACGCCGTGACCGACACGGCTTTGACCAACGGGGTCACCTATTACTATTCACTCCAAACCCAGGACAGCCTGGGACATCTCAGCGCCTTCGCGCCCCAGACCTTCGCCCAACCTATCGCACCCCCAAGCCCACCGGTCAATACGGGCGTGTGGCCTGGTGACGAGGCGGCGGAACTCACTTGGAGCGCAGCGACCCCTGGCACGTTGCCGATCGGGTCCTACATCGTTTTCCGCCAGTCTTCCGGGCCGTCCAGCCCCGTGACCCAGCTTCCAGCGAGCGCGACCGGGTTTGTCGATACGGGATTGACCAACGGTGTCACTTATACTTATACCATCCAGACAGTGGATTCATCGGGGATCACCACGGGTGTCGATGTCAGCTCCCTGACGGCTCCTCTCATAGCGGTTCCAGGGACGGGTCTTGTGAATCCACCAAGCAAGATCTCGGTGACCGCCGGTGTGGGGTCGGCCTCGGTATCCTGGACCGACTCATTCACTGGCTTGGGAGCTCCGGTGACGGGATATCAGATATATCGAGCCACAGCGGCCGCTGGAACCTATAGCGTCGTCGCTACCCCGTCGACTGGCGTGGGGAATTACGCTGATCCAAGCGTGGCCAATGGCACGACTTATTATTATTACTTTGTAGCACTCAACAACCTAGGGTCGAAGAGCTCCAATAGTGTCACGGTTTTTGGGACTCCAGCCCGGGCGCCCTCCGCTCCCTCGACCCTGACCGAGACCGACGGCGCGACTTCCGCGACCCTTGGATGGAACGCCGTGGCTCCCACCGACAATGTCCCGGTCACGGACTATGTCATATCCCGGGCTCCGGCCTTCGGGACCCCCGTCACAGTCTTTAGCCCGGGTGTTTCCTTCGTGGACTCGGGCCTGACCGCGGGAACCACTTATATCTATAACTGGACGTCCTACAACGTCAACAGCACGCCCAGCACCTTCTCGGCCCCCGTATCGGCCTTCCCCTACAACCTGGGCCAGCCGGTCTTAAGTTCCAATTCCAGTCCGACCGGGGTGACCCTGACCTGGACGCCTCCGGCCAGTTCTTACCCGGTCTCCATTTACAACGTCCTGCGGTCCACGAGCGTGACCTTTGGGGCGCCTCTGACGGTCCTGACCTCGGCGTCGGTGTCGTTCCTGGATACCAGCGGCATCTTCGGCCAGCTTTATAATTACGAGATCCAGGCCATCGATATCCACAATCACCTGGGAGCGCCCTCATCCCTGGTGATGGACGGAACGTCCAATCCTCCGCCCGCCCCATCGCCGGTTCTGGCGCTGGCCGGGAATACCCAGATCGTGGTGGATTGGGCCCCCGTAAAGGCTCCCATAGGTGGCCTGCCCGTTTCCTTCTATATCGTCAACCGGTCGGACGGCGCTTCCGTGACCCTGCCCGCCACCCAGACCTGGTATTTGGACAGCCCCGTGGTCAACGGAACGCCTGTGACCTATACCGTCCAGACCCTGGACGCCTCGGGAGAGACGACCGGCGCCCACTTGAGCGCGGCCAGCGTGACCGTCACGACCCAGGGCAGCGCCCTGGCGATCAACCCGCCCAACTCGGTGGCGGCCACAGCCACCGGTCCCTCGACTATCGTTCTCTCCTGGACGCCCTCCAATGACATGGGCCAAAATATCGTCTCGTACCAGGTTTACCGGGGAACCACCTTCAGCGCCATGAGCGCCGTGACGACCCTGGTCAACCCGCTCACGTCATCCGTTACCCAGTTCGTGGATACAGGGCTTAATTACAACACCACCTACTTTTACGTGGTTCAGGCCGTCAACTCCGCGGGTACCCACAGCGCCAATTCCAACCACGGCATCGCCACGACCACGACTCCCTCGGTCATTCCTCCGCCTCCACTGGTCACCCACCAAATGGTCTTCGACGCCAATCTGGTCCGGCCGCTATTGGGCCAGACCCTCAATATCAGCTATCTGGTCCCTAATAGCGGGGCCATCGAGATCAGGATCTATAACATTACAGGGAACCTGATCAGGACCCTTGACCCCGCTCCCGCGGTGGCCGATGTCCAAGAGAACACCTCCTGGGATATCAAGGACAAGAACGGGAATTTTGTCGCTTCCGGGATATACCTGATCGAGATCAGGGCCAACGGGTTCCGGCAGATGAAAAAAGTAGCTGTCGTTAAATAAAATTGGATTATGCTGAGAACAGGGAGTTGACCCTCCAAATGAGCCTACTTATCGAGCCGAAACAACACAAAAACACCCTCTCCAACCTCGGCTTGGCTGTGGCTGTCCTTTTGTGTCTGGCGCCCCTGAATCTCCTCCAAGCCCAGCAGTTGTCCTCCGGCGCGGATTTCCTCAAGCTTGCCAGCGGCGCCCGAGGCGAAGGCATGGGCGAGGCCTTTACCGCGGTGGCGGACGATATCAACGCCCTGACCTGGAACCCGGCGGGATTGGCCTTGATCGAGAATCCCCAGGTCGGCTACCTTCGGATGCTCTACATCAGCGACATCGCCTATAACTTTGGGGGAGCGGCGTTTCCTATCCCCCTGGGCGAGGACCGGTTAGGATTGGGCGCTGGGGTCATTAACCTGGGCGTTCCAAGCTTCGACAGCACCAATGGGGTGGCCCCGGCCGTCTCGGCCGGCGACACGGCCATCCTTCTTTCGGGCGCTTACCGGGTCAAGGACCTGATCTCCTTTGGCCTCACGGGCAAATACATCATGCGCGGCATCGCGGGTTTCAACGCCGCCGCCTTTGGGGGCGACGCGGGCGTCCTGGTGACGCCTGGTTCGGGTTTCCGGATCGGTGTGGGAGTTTTCAATGTGGGCCAGTCGGTGCAGTTCGTTTCCTCCTCCGACCCCCTTCCCATGGAAGGCCGGTTGGGACTGGCCTATCAGCTCCTGGACCTGCCCCAACACTCTTTGTTGGTGGCCGCCGACGCCGGATATTACATCCAAAGCCAAAGCCTGCAGGCGGGAGGCGGGTTGGAGTACTGGTTCCAGAAAACATTGGCGCTCCGGGTGGGTTATACCGGGGACACCAATTACCAGCACTTGACCGCCGGTGTTGGGTTGAACCTCAAGCTATTCCAGTTCGATTACGCTTACGCTCCCATGGACACTTTGGGCGACACCCACCGCATTTCGTTGATCCTTCGTTTCGGGACGGAGACCTCGGGCGGGTTGTCCGCGCCGGAAGGGTTCCAGGCCAAGTCCCTGGAGGCGGGGGCGGAATTATCCTGGAAAGCGTCCGATTCCAAGGACGTGGTCGGCTACAACCTTTATCTTAAAAAGCCCGGGGCCTCGGTTTTCGCCAGGGTCACCCATCACCCCATCCATGATACCGCCCTGAAGTTGAAGAGCCTCAAGGCGGGAACGAATTACACCTTCGGGATATCCTCGGTGAGCGCGGCTGGCCGGGAAAGTTCCATGACCGAACTGACCTTCACCCCTACGGGTGTCCAGGCGGCTGTTTCCGCGACCACCCCTGTCGCCACACCGGGGATGACTTCACCCACGGGGCTTTCGGCGGCGCCCAAAGGCGCGGGACTTGAACTGACCTGGGACAAGGCGGTCTCGGCCGACGTGACCGGCTTCAATCTGTACCTGGCGGATCCATCGGGGAAGCCGGCGAGGAAATTGACGGCCAAACCCCTGGCTGATAACCGGGTGTTCCTGAAAAAATTGGACCTGACGAAGAGTTATCTTTTCTTTGTGACCGCCCTCAACAAGGCCGGTGTGGAAAGCGCCGCCTCCCAAATGGTGACGGCGGGAGCCCAGCCTCAAGCAGCCGTCCCCGCGATCCTCCCCCCAGCCCATTTCATGGCCGTCCCCGGCAATAAACTGGCGAAGCTGACCTGGGAGTCGGCGGCTGGCGCCGTGGGTTATCATCTCTATGTTTCCAACAACAAGAAGACCTACAAACGCCTGACCAAACATCCGTTGAATTCCCTGAAGGCCAACCTGAAGTCGCTCAAGAATGGAAAGGCCTATTATTTTGCCGTCACCTCGGTCGACGCGGACGGGAAGGAAAGCGCCAAGACCATCCGCCGGGTGGTGCCGACCAGGGCCGCCAAGGAAGAGTCCGAAACAACGCCGGAGGCTACGCCAACCTTCACGGTCACCCCTACCCTGAGCGAACCCACGCCCACGGTCAGCGCGCCGACTTCAGGACAAACGGAGATCCCGATGGATTCGACCCCTACGGCCCCTACTCCTGTCCCGACCGTTCCCGCTGGCAATACAGCGGCGACACAGGCCCCGGCTGATACCCCCGTTCCAGCCGCGACGCCAGCTCCCGCGGCGCAAACAACGGAAGCAACGCCAGTCCCGACGACCGCTCCAGCGGATAATACGGCCCCGGCTCAAACTCCGACGCCCTAAAAATCCCCACACCTCAAGCTTTTTTCCCCATCATTCGATACTATGTTCATTCACTACTGTCCAAGAAAGACGTAATCCCAAGGCCAAAGATGATCGAATCAAAAGGATTTTATTGTTTAAGAACAAAAGACACAGCTAACACCTAAATCAGCCACAGATGCATGGGATACATAGGATAGGCAAAGATAAAGTTTAAAATTATGAGGATTTTAAATCTCATGAATCCCATGTATCAGTGGCAAATTTTTATTTCGGAGGGGTTTAATGGAAAAGACTTTCAAGCCTCAGGGCGAACTGACCCAGAAAAAATGCAAACCCTGCGAGGGAGGGACCAAAGCCCTCAACCTCGTCATGATCAAGGGTTATCTGACCCAATTGCCCGGATGGGAACATGTCAACGGGGAGATCGTCAAGACCTTCAATTTCAAGGATTACCACCAGACCATGGCTTTCGTGAACGCGGTAGCCTGGATATCCCACAAAGAGAACCATCATCCGGATATGGAAGTGGGTTACAAGACCTGCAAGGTGAGGTATGTCACCCATGCCATCCAGGGATTATCGGATAACGACTTCATTTGCGCGGCGAAAGTGAACGCCCTGTTGGAACCATAAACAACAAAACCACTTTAACCACCAAGGCACCAAGGGCACCAAGAACAACGCAAGAATCTTTAAAGTATTTATTGATCGTCGACAAAAAGTCCTTTAAGGTTTTTTTTAACTACACCCCAGTCCGCCAAAAAGGAGAATTTTTAAACAGGAAATTCTTTTTTGTCTTTCTTGGTGAACTTGTGCCGATCATCCAATTAATTAAATATTGGAGATCGGTACTATACCGACCTCTGAAAACTATGATTTGTAGGTCGGCATGGTGCCTTGGTGTTTCAATATCTTTTTTGTGGGTTTTTATTCGGACAGGCCTTCGTCCGGTTTTTCCAGTTTCTTCGCGCTTTCCAAATCCTGCCGGGACTTATCAGTGATTCCCAGCGCGTCATAGGCGTCCGCCCGTCCAAGGTAAGCGTCCCTCAGGTCCGAGTCGGCCTGGACAGCCTGGGTGAAGCAAAGTACCGCGTCCTGGTAGCGGCCCTTTTTTTCCAGCAGATAACCCTCATCGCAATAAGCGTCCGCGTCCTCGTCATCGACCCGGGTCGCCTTCTCGTAATCCTGTAAGGCCTGGTCCGGTTTTCCCATCTTTTCCAGGATCGAACCCCTCTTCTCGTAAGCCCAGGCGATCTCCGGGTCCAGGTCGATGGCCTTGGACTCGTCCGACAGGGCCAGGTCCAGTTTTTGCAGATCAAGATAGGCCAATCCTCGGTTGATGTAGGCGTAAGCGTTCTGAGGGTCGGTCTCGACGGCATGGTTCAGGTCAGGAAACAGACGGCATAGAGACCCAAGTGCCGGAGAGCGCAGCCCCGGTAAAACCAGGTGTCGTATTCGGGTTTCTTTTTAGCTTTGAGGGTAAGAGCGACGGCCTGGTTGAAATCATTGACCGAGGCCTGGTACTCGGCGCGGGAATCCTTGTCGTAGTGGCACATGGCCCGGGAGGCGTACCACTGGGGGTTTTCCGGGTCCCTTTCGATCGCCTTCGTGTAGAAACGGATGGCCTTGTCGTAGTCCTCACCGGAATAGTAGTGGTCGGCGATAAGGCCTGGATGGGTGTAAAAAAAGGCGAGGGCCCCGAAAAGCGTGACCGCGCAGAACAACACCAATATCCCTATGACCAGGAAAAGGACCTTGACCGGGGTCGGGAAAACCGCTTGGGCCGCCTGCTTTGGGACGGCGGGAGCCGGAACGGGCCTATTTTTTCTTCTTTTTCTTTTTTCCATCGGACCACATCTTGAAGAATTCATAGACCATGGGCATCAGGGACACCAGGATGATGGCCAGGATAACGTAGTGGAAATTCTGCTTCACGAAATCCAGGTTGCCGAAGAAATAACCGCTCCAGACAAAGAGGGTCGTCCAGAGGAAGACCCCGATGAAGTTGTATTTCAGGAAACGGCCGTAGGTCATGTCGCCCACGCCCGCCACGAAGGGGGCGAAGGTACGGATGATGGGAACGAACTGGGCGATGACCAGGGTCAGGACCCCGTGTTTCTCGTAGAACTCATGGGTACGGTCCAGGTATTTCTTGTTGATGAAACGGCCGAACACGTTGGGTCCGAAGTAACGGCCGATCCAATAGTTGCAGTTGTCGCCCAGCAGGGCCGCCGCCATCAGCAGAAGGTAGGTGGCCACGATGTTCAGGGTCAGGACCTGGGTGGCGGTCAGGGTCCCCACGGCGAACAGGAGTGAATCGCCGGGAAGGATGGGGGTCACCACCAGGCCGGTCTCGCAAAAGATGACGGCGAAGAGGATGAAGTAGGTGAAGGTCCCGTAGGATTGGACGATCTCGGCCAGATGTTTGTCCAGGTGCAGGAAGAAGTCGATCACATGCTTGATGAAGTCCATAGGTCCTCTTTGGAAAGTAGATTAAAAGCGCCAGTAGTCTAACACCGGACATTCGGCTAAAAAACCATTTAGATACACCTAATTTTTCACCGCAGAGACACAGAGACAACAAGAAAGGTTTAGTAGGAAAACCAATAAGATTTTGCCGTTCTTGGTGCCTTTGGTAGTTCCAATGGGTTCAGCTTTTAGGTGTCGTTTCCGGGGGCTGGGGCGGTTCGGCTGGTGGGGCGGGAGTGGGGGCTTGGGCATCACCCGAAATCGGCTCCATGGCGCCGGCCGTTTCCTGGTTCCCGTTATTTCCCTCACCCTTGGGTTTGGGGTTGCGGGGCGCGCGTTTTCTGGGGAAGTAGAGTTTTTGGGTCTCTTCCACATAAGCGAACAGGTTCCCGTACTGGGACCAATCCACGAAGGTTTGGAATATCTTCTCGAAGTTCTCCGCCGGCAGGTTGAGGATGATGATCTCCTTGACCACGTCGGCGTCCAAACCTTTGCGGGGGTGTTTCAAGAGGATGTCATTCACCTGACGGAACAAGCCCTGCTTCAACAGTTGTTCCTTCCAGATGTTCTGGCGCTCAGAGGCCTTGGCCTTGACGAACCTTTGACCCTCAGCGGTGAGGACCACGTTGCGTTTGGGGGTATCGACAAAATCCAAAAGCTCGGCGGCCTTGGCCACCATGATGACCGAGCCGAAATCCTTCTCGGTCTCGCTGGAGATGCGGAACAGGTCTTCCTTCCCGCCGCGGGCGTCCAAGTATTCCAACATACCGACGATCTCGATGGGCGGGGTTTCGGGAATGGATTCCACCGTGGGCGGCTGATTGGGAGCCAGGACGGGCTCGGGTGAGTCGGCCATCTCATGTCCCATGATGATGTCGTGGAGCTGGTCCACTAGCTTTAGGAAGTCGGGGGAACGGTAATCCCGGGGCCGGGGAAGGGGATTGTCCATGATCTTCACCAGGTGGCCGGGGTTGGTCCCCAATACCATGATGCGGTCGGCCATGTAGACGACCTCGGGGATGTCATGGCTGACCATGAGGATGGAGGAAGGGTTCTTGTCCTGGGCGGACCAGATGTCGATGACCTCCGCCCGAAGGGACTCAGCCGTCAGGGCGTCCACATGGCTGAAAGGCTCATCCATGAAAAGGATCTCCGGGTCCACCGCCAGGCCCCGGGCCATGCCGACGCGCTGTTTCATCCCGCCGGAAAGCTCCCGGGGATAGGTTTCCTCGAAGCCCGCCAACCCCACCATCTGGATGGCCTTCTGGGCCCGGTCCTCGATCTCGTTGTCCGGGAAGCCTCTGGATTTCAGGGCGGTCTGGATGTTCTCGGTGACGGTCATCCAAGGGAAAAGAGCGAAACTTTGGAATACGATGGAAACGCCGGTATTCACACCCAAGAGAGGCTTGTCGTGGTAAAGGACCTCGCCCTTGGTGGGCGGGATGAGCCCGGCCAAGATGCGAAGCAGGGTCGATTTGCCGCACCCTGAGGGGCCCAGGAGCGCCACGACCTCGCGGCTCTGGATGGTCAGGCTGACATCCTTGAGGGCCTCGAAGGACTTGCCATTGGGGAGGGCGAAATCCTCCGAGACATTCTTGAGCTCGATGAGTTTTTGTTTTGCCGCCACTTCCGCCGTGTTGACTGACATAGGAACCTCCGATTATTTGCTCAGCGAGTATTTCTCCTCGGCCAAACGGTAAAGCCTCTTCCAAACCAGCCGGTTGAAAACCACCACCATGATGGACATCACCACCACACTGGCCGCGAGCATGGGAAAGTCAGCGGCCGCGGCGGAGATGCTGATCTGGGAACCCAACCCATAAGCGGTCAAGGTATTGCCCTTGTCGGTGACATACTCAGCCACGATGCTGGCGTTCCAGGTGCCGCCGGCGGAAGTGACCATCCCGGTCACCAGGTAAGGGAAAATGCCCGGCATTTGGACCTTCCAGAAAAGGTCCCAGCCTCTCATGCGGTAACTGCGGGCCGCCTCCAACAGGTCGGAGGGAATGGCCATGGCCCCCGCGATGACGTTGAACAAAATATACCACTGGGCGCCCAACAGCATCAGGGCGATGGCCCCCCAATTCAGGCCGATGCCCATCCAGCTCATGACCAGGATGGCGAAAGAAAAGAGCATGGGGGCCGGGAAGGAAGCCGCCACCTGAACGAAGGGTTGGAATATCCGAGAAAGCCGGGGCGACAGGCCGATCCAAAGGCCCACCGGAATGGTCCATAAGGCGGAAAGGAATACGGCGGTCAGGACCCTGGCCAGGGTCACACCGGCTTCCTTGATGATCAGGATCCACTGGTCGAGCTTGAGATGGGAGAAGAGTTCCACGATCTTCCAGGCCCCGAAGAGCATGGAACCGACCAGGGCGACAAAGCAAAGAATGGACACCAATTTGACATGCCACTGGGGAGCGTCGGGTTTGATCTCCCTGACATCGGAGGGGGGCATCGCCATGACGGTGCCGGGAGGAGTTAACCGGGGTTTGGGCGTCAAAAGCTTCTCGAAGAATCGCAGTATCTGGGATTGGTTGAGGAAATCCAGGAACCAGGAACGCATGCCTTCCTCGGCCCCGCCCTCTTCCACCCGGAACTTTTGGCCCCAGACCACCAGCGGACGCCAGAGGAACTGGTCCAGGAAGACGATCATCAGGATCATGGCGATGACACCGCAAAGTTTGGCCCAGTTGTCGCCCTTGTCGCTGGCCACGCTCATGTAGGAGCCCAGCCCCGGCAGGCGAAAATCCTTGTCGCCCAGTTGGAAAGCCTCGGTGACGGTCAGGAAGAACCAGCCGCCCGCCATGCTCATCATGCTGTTCCAGATGAGGCCGATGGCGGAAAAGGGAATCTCCAATTTGGTGGCTTTCTGGAACCAGTTGAAACGGTAGACCGCCGCCGCCTCCAGCAAATATTGGGGGATGGAGCGGAGGGACTGGTAAAAGCTGAAGGTCATATTCCACACCTGGCCGGTGAAGATCATGATGACGCAGGCCAATTCCAAACCCACGTTGCTGTTGGGAAAAATGGCCACCAGGGCCAGCACCAGACCTGGCAGGAAGCCCAACACCGGTATGCTCTGTAAAATATCCAGAAGGGGAATGAGAACTTTTTCCGCGATGTGGTCCTTGGCGGCCCAATAACCGTAAGCGAAAGTGAATATCAGGGAGAGAATGTAAGCCAACATGCCCCGGCAAAGGGTGAAGAAGGTGTATTTGGGAAGGGCCCAGGGGGACAGGTCTATCTCCACCTTGGCGGTGTGGACGCCGGTCCATTCGGCGGACACGGACAGGATGCCGAAGATCAGGCCGATCAAGCCCAGGATCAAGGCGATGTCGACCCACCAGAGTTTCTGGTACCGGTTGATGAAGGAGGTGGCCTCGCCCCAAACCTTCCGGATCTTGACCATTGGTTTTTCCTGGGTGTGTTCCATATCCCGCAAATCATAAGCTCGCTGGATGGAAGGGGGAAGGGAAAACTATTTGAAAAAAGCCGGGGCCGAGTGGGTTAAACTGTCCTGGAATTTTTAACCTATGATTTACAAACAAGGCGGGTTCATGATGAAGCGATCCTTACTTCTCCTCCTTTGGATGAACTGGGCTGGCCAAGGAATGGGCCAGGTCCCAGTGACGCCAGAACCGGCTGGTCACCCAGGGGTGACCCCTACGGTCACGAGGCAGGATTGGCGGACAGTGGAAAAGATCCTGGGCCGGCAGGGCCAGACCCAGGGGGACATGCTCAAAGTCACCTTTACCCGGACCGACCTGAATGTCCTGGTTTCGGGCACACCCATCGAGCCCGAACTGGCCTTGACCACCTGGTTCACCTTCAAACCCTTGACTCGGCAGACCCTGGTGACGGGGGAAATGGTGTTATTGGACCAGGAAGTGCCCAAGGTGATGGTTCCCCTGGTGCGTTACGGGTTCCAGGTGGATTCGCTCCATGACCCCCTGATCAATGAATCCCCTTCCCTCAAGGTTCTCAGGGTTCAGGCCAAGGGTTCCCGGGCCTGGCTGGCTGAGGTCATACGGGAAGCCCTCTATACCTCGGGTACACCCCAGGCCCCTCCCGACGAGAAAAAACCTTCCGCAACGCCGGAGGATTGGTCCAAGGTCGAAGCCATTCTGGGTCCCGGGATGACCGAGAACAGGGTGCTGGAATACCAGATCCCCCTGCAAGAACCCATCCGTGAAGACGGGATGGATTTCCCCGCGTTCATGGGGATGGGGTCGGTCCTGAGGCTTCAAAAGTCGGGAGATCATATCGCGTCGGCGGGAAGTTTCCTCCTGACCAAGGAACAGGTGAAGCCGGTGGTCGAGGCCCTGACGGAGAACCATATCGCCATCACGGGGGTCCAGAACGCAACCTTGACCGAATCCCCCCGTCTATTCCAGGTGACCTATTGGGTCCAGGGAAAGATGGAAGAATCGGCGAAGGGATTGAAAGCGGTCATTGAGAAGATCGAATTACCGGGACGAGAACCAACGCCTTCGGAAACTCCTGAAAACTCAACCGCGAAAGGCTTCTAATAAATTCTTAGCCACAGATTTACACCGATGAAAAGATTTTTTTCATAATTAATAATATCTGTGTTTATCCGTGTTCATCTGTGGTTAATAGAGTTTTGGATTTTATACCGAGTCCAGCAAAGACCATCACGAAGAAAGCCAAGGGCAAGAATAACCCCAGCCTGAAGGCGGTCGGCTCATACCGAAAGACCACCAGATGGTCGCCGGGAGTTGGGATGGGAACGGTCATGAAAAGCCCGTAAGCCCGAAGGATAGAAGCGGGGTTCCCGTCTACCCAGGCTTTCCAACCAGGGCAGTAGATCTCGTTGAAGACCAAATAGCCGGTCGATGGACAGGAAACCAGGCCAGCGGCCCTGGAATCCGACTCCCTACCCAAGGCGACTGGGCCAAACCAGCGTCGTTTCGAGGGAACCAAGCTGGTATTCCCCGAACTTTCCAACAGGACCGTTTTTTCCCAGCCGCTTTTCTCCTGCGACAGACGGTTCAAAATGAAAGCCCGATCGGGAAGTTGTTCCGCGCCCGGCACCCAGCGCATATCGGGGGAAGCCTTTTTGTTCACCGTGTAAATATCATTCATCCAAGTTCCGGCGGGCTGATAATTGGCGGAAGGCAGGTTCGCGGGCAAGAGAAAGAGCCTGACACCCGCCACGCTCAACAAGTCCCCCTTATAAGGGAACCCTTTATTGAAATACTTGAGCAAGTTTTCCGAACCCTCGACCCTTTGATAAAGGTATTGGTCGGCGCTCCGGATACCCCAGACCTTGTTGGCGTCGGCCAAGCCCAGACCCACCTGGGCCTGGTAGGAGCGGTCCAACATATCCCCGCCGGTGAAGGTCAGTTCAGCCGAGGTATGAAGGCTCAAGAACCTGCCTGTTCCCGCGAGGTTCTTGAGGGAGGCCACATTCTCCTGGATGGCCGGGTTACGGTAAGGGTCCCTCATGGGTTTCAAGAGCAGGAAAGGGACGAGGAATAGATCCAGGCACCAGAGCAAGGCCACTCCGCCTAAAAGGAGAAGGCGGATCTTTCCCGCCCATTTGACCGGCGGAAGGGAGGACAAACCCACGGCCGCCGAGGTCACGGCGCAAAAGACGAACATCCCCGCCGACTTAGTGGGCTCGATCCATTCCAGAAAACCCTGGGGCAACAGGTACCACAAAAAGAAATGACGTCCCGCCATCCAAAAAAGCCAAAAGACCGCCCCAACCGTGAAGAACCGGGACCAACGGAAATGAAAGAGGTTCATCAGTAGGGCGCCCAGAGGGAATAAACCTATGTAGAGATTGAAATTCGCGTTGGCGAAACTGCCTTGATAGTTGGAAGCGCCAGGCATGCCCAGAAGATCGGGTTTCAATAGGGTGAGATATTCCAGCGGCTTTTCGTAATAGGGATACTCCCGCCAAAGGTCATGGTGGGAATAGCCCAGGAAATCCAGGAAGGGGAGCCATTGGGGGGAGGTGAGCATGGCGGAAACCCCCAGGGTCAAGGCGAATGGAGGCCAGGCCAGTTTGCCGGGCTTTTGATACCAGAACCAAACCAATAACAGGATGACCGTATATAGAGAGAAGAATGGGTACCCGGCCAACACTTGCAGAGCCAGGAAAAGCCCCGCCAGGACCCAGTTCCAGCGACGGGGTGAGGCCAGGGCCCTTTGGAATCCCCAGAAGACCCAGGGACTCCAGGCCGCGGTCGCCAGGAAGGGAAGGTTGGTCCAGCAACGGATGAGGTGGCCGCTGAGGGCGAAGGAAAGAGCTCCCAGGACGCTCCAGAGAGGATCGGCTTTCTGGGAACGGAGCCAAAGGTAAGCGCCGGTGAAGGCCAGGGCGCAGTGGAACAGGATCACCATCATCAGCCAGTCGTAAACGCCGGTCCATTGGAAGACCCAGAAGAAAGGATAGAGGCAGGCCGACTGCCAGTTGGCCAGATGGGGTGTGCCGCAGCCCAGGTAAGGGTCCCAAAGGGGGAGGAAGCCCTGTTGAAAGGAGCGGAAATTCTCGAACCGGTCGGGATAAACGTAAAGGATGGTGTCGAGATAATAGGGAAGGTGACCCATCCATAATACGGCCCAAAGGGCTAGGAACAGGAAGAAGAGGATGAACAGGGTTCGAGTCATGAAGGTCAAAATGGTTCCCTTTGCTTAAGAAACTCCAACAAAAATCCTTAACCACATGCCGACCCTCTATAAATATTTTTAAAAGAGGTCGGTATTGTACCGATCCCAATTTTGATTTAATTGGGATATCGGCACAGAGTAAAAACAAATTTTGGATGCCTATCTGCAAAGCGCATTTTACGAAAGGCTCCCCCCTTTGAAAAAGGGGGGTAGGGGGGTATTAGTCCTTGCCGAAATAGTCTGGAAAACCTAACTCCCCCTTGTTCCCCCTCTTTCAGAGGGGGAGACGGTGCGACCAACAAATTGACGAAAGTCCAGGTCAAGGCACGCCTTACGGATAGGCATGAACTACTGTTGTTGCTTTTTTGTTTTTGTTGTCAGCAAAGACAAAGCCTTTCTCAGCGGTTCTGTGTCTCTGTGCCGATTAACCAAAAGTAATCAATGAAATCGGTACGATACCGACCTCCTTATGATGATTATAGGAAGGTCGGCATGTGCCTCTGTGGTGAAAACAATGATAAACGTTGGAATACTGTTTTTATTATAAGGGGGGCTGGTCCTTTTTCGTTCAGCCATCTGTTAAAATGCCCCGCGAACGAATAACTGACCTATCGGCCTGGGAGGAATCAAAATGACGGCGACCGGCGCTAAAAAAGCGGATTTTGGGCTATTGGGGTTAGGGGTCATGGGCGCGAACCTGGCCCAGAACATCGAGGACCATGGGTTCACGGTCGCGGTGGTCAATCCCTTCGACGACAGGGTCAAGGCGTTCATCCAAAAGAACCAGGGCAAGAAATTCATCGGAGCCAACACCCTCGCCGAATTCGTGGGAGCGATCGAGACGCCCCGGCGCATCCTTTTGATGGTGCCGGCCGGAAGCCCGGTGGATGAATGTGTCAAGAGCCTCAAGCCCCTGCTCGCCAAGGGCGACATCCTCATCGACGGCGGCAATTCCTGGTTCAAGGATACCCAGAGGCGGGAAGCCGACCTGGCGAAAGAAGGCCTCCATTTCATCGGGATGGGAGTCTCGGGCGGGGAAGAGGGCGCCAGGTTCGGGCCATCCCTCATGCCTGGCGGAAGCGTCGAGGGTTACGAACGGGTCCGCCCCATCTGCGAAGCCATCTCGGCCAAGACCGACTCGGGATCCTGCGTGACCCACGTGGGGCCGGACGGCGCGGGACATTTCGTGAAGATGGTCCACAACGGCATCGAGTATGGCGATATGCAGTTGATCGCCGAGGCCTATGACATCCTTCGCAAGACCATGGGATTGAAAGCGCCGGAGCTGGCCAAGATATTCACCGAGTGGAACCAGGGACCGCTGGATTCTTTCCTCATCGAGCTGACGGCCAAGGTCTTCACCGTGAAGGATGATGAGACAGGGAAACCATTGGTCGATCTGGTATTGGATAAGGCGGGACAAAAGGGCACTGGCAAATGGACCACGCAAGTCGCCCTGGACCTGGGAGTGGCCATCCCCACCATCGCGGCCGCCATCGACGCTAGGAACCTATCCTCCTTGAAGGACGAGCGGGTGTCGGCTTCCCGGACCATCGCGGGCCCGGTCGGGAAGTTCGAGGGCAAAGAAGGGTTCATCACGGCAGTAAGCCAGGCCCTTTATAATTCCAAACTCTGTTCCTATACCCAGGGCATGCGCCTCATCCAGGCGGCTTCCAATGAGTACCAATGGGGCGTCAACTTCAGGGAGATGGCGCGTATCTGGAAAGGCGGCTGCATCATCCGGGCCAGGTTGTTGGACGAGATCATGAAAGCCTACGACCGAAACCCGCGTTTGCCTTCCTTACTGTTGGACGAGTCTTTCCAAAAGCAGGTCCAAGCCACCCAGGGAGCCTGGAGGGAAGTGATCGCCACGGCGGTCCGGTTGGGGATACCGGTGCCGGCCATGAGCGCCAGCCTGGCCTACTTCGACAGTTACCGTTCGGCCGACCTGCCCCAGAACTTGACCCAGTCCCAAAGGGATTTTTTCGGGGCACATACCTACGAGAGAATCGATCATCCGGAAAAGGGATTTATCCATACGGACTGGGCGAAAAAAACCGAGTAAGAGAATTTTTTATCTACCCCTTACAGATGGTTGTTCCCCCCTTTGAAAAAGGGGGGTAGGGGGGTATTAGTTGTTGTTCGGAGTAGAGTAGAAAGGCTAACTCCCCCTTGTTCCCCCTCTTTCATGCTGTTCCTCATATGAAATTAAAATAATGAGAACAGTATAGTGCTTTAGCACAGAGGGGGAGATGGTATGACCAACGAATTAGCGAAATCCCTGCTTAAGATGCGCTTTGCAAATAGGAGTGCAATTTTTCATAAAAACACTAGAATTATTTTGATTTTGAAACTTCATACATATGAGAAACGTCTAAATTAATGTGAGCTTCAGTGACGCAGGTGTCAAAAAAAGTTTTTCTTGTGCCGATTTGCCAAATTGATGAATTTTGGGAATCGGCGCAATACCGACCTCACTAAATATTCATTTGAAGGTCGGCATGGTGCCCTTGGTGTCTTGGTGGTAAATATTCGAAGTTTTCTAAAAACAGGAGGCGGGAAATGCGTTTGAAAGCGATCTTGATGGGATTGTTGCTGGCGGGAGCCCTGGCGTCCCAGGCGTCGGCCCAGACGTTCAATTTGGGTTTGGAAGCGGGAGCCAATCTTTCCAATTTCATCGGCAGTGACGTGAGCCAGTTGGGAAATTTCAACAGTTCCAAATTGGGGTTCGTGGGCGGTGGGTTCTTGAGCCTGAATTTCGGCCAAATGTTCGCCATCCGTCCGGAAGTGCTTTATGAACAAAAAGGGAATCAATATTCCGGAACCACCACTACCGTGGAAATGGACTACATCGAGGTTCCGGTGCTCTTGAAGATCTCCACAGGGTTGCCGGTCGTCAATCCGGCCGTCTTGCTCGGGCCTTCCTTTTCTTGGAATACCCTGGCCCAGAATGGCGGAAAGAATATAACCAACATCAACAGTTCGGATGTGGGCCTGGTGGGGGGACTGGAATTCGATATCGACAAATTCCTTGTCAGCGGGCGCTATGAGTTGGGGTTGGATAATGTCAGTTCCAATAAAAACATCCAAAACGGGACGATCACCCTGCTGGTAGGCTATTCCTTTATCTAATTCGTTCAGGTTAGGTTTTCTTTTACAAGGCCCGGTTTTCACCGGGCCTTTTTTTATGTCCACTGATATTTTCTTTGGTTAATCCGTTTTCCCAAATTCCACTTATTTTGTCCTTGTCTTAAATCGATTTTATAAATTATTAATTTCTTCCAAAGGGGCACCCATTTCTGGTTTAGAAATGGGTACATGCCGACCTCCCAATAAACATTCAAGGTGGTCGGTATTGTCCCGAATTCTTTGAACGCTTTTGAAGAATCGGGACACCCAAAGCGCACTCGCAAACTTATGGTTTGCGAGTAGGGGAGCATCCATCTTTTATAACGGAGGCACCCCTATGTCCGTTGATCTTCAGTCCAAGCCTGTCCCCCAACCCCATCCCAACGAGATCATCTTATTCCCGATCTCGGACCTTAAAGATCCCGTCTGGCAGCCCCGCCGAACCTTGAATGAAGCCAAGATGAAGGAACTAACGGACTATATAGCGGGTGGTGGGTATGTTCCCCCCATCCTAGTTTGGAAGGGAAATGGCCAAAAACCGCAGGATGTTATATCCGGCCAAAGACGCAAGGAAGCCTACCGGCGCTTGGGAAAGACCCATATCGCCGGTATTGAGCTTGATATAACCCTTGAGGAGGCCAGGATCATCGCCATCAAGTCCAACGAGGACGATAAGCCTCACTGGCTGGAAGATTATGAGAGTGTTATTTCCCTGATGAACGATATGAATTTAAGGCCAACCGAAGTAGCCAAGAAGCTTAAAAGGCCTAATTCATCGATAACCCGGGCCATTCAAATTCTTAAGGTTCTTAATACCAACTCCCGGGACTTAATTCGACAAACCATTAATTGGCAAGAAGAGCAGGAAAGTAGTTTGAAATTTCAGACTCTGAAATTTCAAACTACTTTTGAGGGAAACAATGCAGAACAGCCTAATGGGGAGGATAAAAAGCCACCCAAGAAAGCAAAGATTTGGCGTCTGACAGAGGATGTCGTTGAATCATTAACAGGTTTTTTAGGTCAGCGGAGTGATTTAGAAGCGCAAAACCTAGCTGAAAAGGGCTTAAAGATGATTCTGGCGGGTAAATATGTACGTTCTCAAGCTGACGAGTTGGTGGAATGGGGAAATTCAGGAAAGGATTTGGACCAGTTCCAACCTTCCCCCAAGAAGAAGATAGGCAAGCCTTCTTCAAAGGCCGGCACCGTTCCGAAAGGCGCAAAGCCTAAAAGCCAGGATGATGACCAGCCGGGGAGCGGAGGTGGAACCGGAGGGGGCCAAATTCAGGAAGAGGAGGCGGTGGATGAAGTACCAGGTGAAACACCTAACTCCGCAAGTCAAATATCCCCCAAAAGTTCAGGGGCGGAGATGAAAGGCTTAAGTGGGCCTATTCTGGTTTCTTAGGTGTCATCCAAAAAGTGGGCAAATGGGTGGGTAAAGCCCTATGGCATTCCTACTTAAAGCATATCCACCATTACTGTAAGTTTCTGGCGAACCAGGTGGTGCCCATCTCCGCCCATTCATCTAATTCGAGCCGAGGCAACACTTGTGTTGAGGCTACAAGCCGAAACACACGGTTTAGTTGTACTGGGCCATTAGGTATGAAGGGCCCAGTAATTCTTGGGCCCCTTGCCCGAAACCCCATCGGTTTCGTGGCCCACTGGGGCATTTACCTAATCCTGCTGGCTGTCTTCTATATAGTATCGCTGGGAGCGATAGGGTTCCTTATCCCGCCCTTGAATCCCTGGGTGACCCAGACCACTGGTTATTTGTTCCACTTGCTCTTGGTCCAGATGCCTCTTTGGGTCTTTTTCCAGGCCCTGCATACCACCTGGCTGGCCGTGATCCTGGGGGTGGGTTTGCTTTGGTTTATAAAGAAAAACCTCGAACCGCACCCGGTCCTTTTGATCCTCCTGGCGGCCCTGTTGGTCTTGGCTTATCACTATCAAGATTATTGGGTTGCATCTGTCCCGAAACCACAAGTTGAGGGACGAGGGTTGATTGTACCAATACCCAAAGAAGGTATTGGTAGCCCTGTCCCGAAACCACAAGTTGACCTGTCCCCCGTAGCTCCAGCGAAGGGGGAGGGACGAGGTTTGATTGTACCAATACCCAAAGAAGGTATTGATAGCCCTGTCCCGAAACCACAAGTTGACCTGTCCCCCGTAGCTCCAGCGAAGGGGGAGGGTCGAGGTTTGAATGTACCAATATCCAAACCCCTCGACCAGGCTCAGGGCGTACCAGACATTGGTACTTCGACCCAGGGGAATGAAATAACTGTACCCGACGACCTAAAGGGTAGGACTGCCATTGATTCCTCCATCGCCATGGAATTCACCACGAATTTTTACGAAGTTTCCTATGACGTTCCATCCCATGAGTTGAAAACCTTGGATGAATATACGAATGACCATTACACCAAGGCTTTTTTCAAGGAATTCTTCCCCCCATCCAAGCTCAAGGATATCCGGTCCAAAAAACTGAATACGGTTTTCCAGACATCAGGGCCTGTGAAACTTTTGAAACTGGATAAGGATTCTTGCGAGTTCTTAGTGGAGGGCGTCGTGACGACTTTGAGCGATAAGAGAAAGAAGAACCAATTCGTTTCCGAAAGGCCGGTTGGCCTGATCATAGATATCGATGACCGGCCCACCGCGAATGGTGCCGTGGTCAAAGTAAGGGAAACCATCCCTGCCCCAAATCCCTAACCGGGGTTGGCCGGGACCAAGCAACCTGATTGATTTGAGCAACCGTTATTAGGATCATTGGCCGAACAAAAGCTGTTTGGGAAACCGGTTTCCTTTTTTCTGTTTAACAGAAAAACCAAAACTCTAATCGAATAGGCCGGTAGGAACAGTCAGGTTTAAGCTTAATCTTTAATTCACCAATGTTTTAACCAACTATTTTTTATCGGCCATTATTTCAGCGATTATGTTTTCGGTTCTTGCCATTAAAAATGCACTTTACCAATAATTGATTTGTATAAATATTTTTACAAATTACACTGTTTTTGTCTTAGCGTCACATATTACTACACCAAATATTTGTCCATGGTTATTCAATGAACCGTTATAGCTGTAAACTTAATTGGAATAAAAAAGCTTTCTCCTTGAACGGTTTTTTATGCAAATCGTTTTTACTCGTTTTTAGTTTTTGTACCCCGCTCCTTTACGCTCAAACATCATCCAACATCCTTTTGATCAAAACAGTCGATCGATCCGGCCTTTCTGGTGGTCAGATCTCTTTCCACTGGGTCGCTACCAATAACACTTCCAAAAGCGGAAATTTTTATATCCTGGAAAATCTTCCAAGCTTTTGTTCGATCCGATCGATAAAACCGATCAGCCAGGTTTTGACAACACCCTCGATAATTCCGGCTCTTCCGTTATCTGGATCCGCCTCGGTGACCATTGGCCCCTTTCCCATCGCCGCCAACTCTTCCGTTACTTTTCTAGTGAGCGGAAATACCATTAATAAACCAGCCCCAGGACAAAATCCTTCCTCGGTCGGGGAATCCTTCTTCCTTTTGACCGATGCCCAGTTGACGGCAAAAAATAACCGGAACCAAAGCTCCGGTACATCTTCACAATCGCAGGAAAATTCTAATACACCCGGGTTGATCCAATCATTGGTCGCCGAGCCCAACATCGCCAAAAACAACCAACCTATCGACTTTTCGTTGAACCTGTCCGCTCCCGCCAAGGTCGATCTGGTCTTGTTCACGGTAGCCGGGGAAGAGGTTTATGACACCCAGATCCATGCGGGCCAAGGGATCAACACCATCATTTGGAACACACAAAACAGCACGGGGAACGTTGTGGCGAGTGGTTTGTACATTTATTTGTTGAAAGCTCAATGCGAGGGGACAACCCAGACACGCACTGGCAAGGTCCTGATCATCCACTAGGGGTAAATATTTAGTGATCGATCCTATCGAAAACATTCATGCCGACAAGTGGGGAAGGGGTCCGGCCCGGAAAGGCCGGTTCGTTCTATATATAACCTTATTCATCTGTGTGTTCGGCCTCGTGGTTTTCGGGCTGAGACCACGTTTCAGTTCCGCCTCCCCGCAATCAGCCGGTTTTTCTTCATCGAAAGGGTCGTTAAATCTCACTTGCTCTTCGGTGTCGGGTGGGGCGGCCCTCAGTTGGGAGCTGGCGCCCACGGGTGATTTCTCCAAACCGACCGGTTATTTGATCTACCGCGCCCCATCGGCGGATGGACCCTTCCAACAGGTCGGGATGCTGTCCTTTTCGGATGACGCGTCATTATCCGGCGAGATCCAATATTGGGACCAGCCGGGACCAGGAACCTGGTATTACCTGGTCTGCGCTTTTACCTTATCGCCATACGTCGTGAGCGGGCCTAGTAATATTAGCGAAATAAAATTAACAACGTTGGGTCTACAGGACATGACCAATATTCCTACCCCGGTCATGTCATCCTATTTTGAGAATAATTTGGTCCGGGCCAGAAACGTCATGGCCCAAGGCTCCGTTCCTGGAGTATGCGGGGCGAATACCTCGCTCCAACTGGACCTGATGGTCAATTGCAGTGAGCAAGGTGTCCAGGACAGGCGCTGGACCTTCCTGATCGCTAATAACGGCTCTTCACCTTTGACCCTGAATTCGGCGAACCTGGCCTTGAGGATATGGGTCTATGAGAGTCAGCTTCGATGCACGGCGCTGGTAGGGAACAACGGTATTGTTTACAACTCATCGGGCACCCAGGTGGGGGCCATGCAATTGGCGGGGAACAATTACAGCATCGACACGGCTATGGCCGAGTTCGACGAAAGTTCCACCCACAAGGCCAACCAATATGGCGTCATTCCGATCATCTACCAAAGCGGGGTATCGGTGATCCCGGCGGGGGGCTGGATGGAGGGTTTCGCCATCATCGCCACATCCTCGGCCCAATGCGGGAATGTCCAGGGAAACTGGGACAACTTCGGGGATGATTACTCGGGTCTCCCGGCCACTCAGACCTCCTGTAACGGCAATCAGGGCGGGCCTTATTACGACGACCACCATTTCGCCCTTTATTCCAATGGCGTTCTGGTACAAGAGATGAAGGCGGGTGGCGCCTACGATCCGGAATCCGGCGTGCCGCCGGGAGGCGGAACCTGTACCCTAACGCCGACCTTGGCATTCACCAACACTTATACTCCCACCCCAAGCCCGTCGCTGACTTTTACCTATACCAAAACACCCACCTTTACTTTTACTAAAACCCCAACGTTTATTGTGCTCACCAACACACCCACCCGGACCTTCACCAATAGCCCAACGAATACGGGCTCGAATACCGCCACATTCACCTCCACGAATACGGCTTCTTCAACCGTGTCCAATACAACGACATCGACCGTCACAATGACAGCTACGAAAACTGCGACTAATACCGCTACAAAAACTGCCACCAATACGGCGACTAACACGGCAACTAATACTGCTACAAACACTAATACTGCGACCTACACAGCGACCAACACCGCTACGACTACAGCTACCAACACTGCCATTAATACCGCCACCAAAACAGTGACGAACACAGCCACAATGACGGTCACGAATACCGCTACCAATACTGCGATGAACACCGCCACGAATTCGACAACTAACTCAGCCACTTTCACCGCTACGAATACAACCACTAACACAGCTTCTAACACCGCGCCGAGTACATCAACCAACACCTCGACCTCCACTGATACGGCAACCAATACCACGACTAACACGCCTACTAACACAGTGACCAATTCGGCGACTAACACTCAAACGAATACCCCGACGGAAACAAATTCATTAACCAACACCTCGACCCAAACCACGACGAATACAGCGACCCCATCGACGACCAACTCCCCGACAAATACAGCGACCAACACCGCTTCTAATAGTCCCACTCAAACCGTCACCAACAGCCCGACGAACAGCGCCACTTCCACACTGAGTTTCACTCCCACGCCTGTCGCGGGGTCATGCCTGGCTTTTGCGGAAACCTTCGCTGGGCCAAGCGCGCTGGGGCAGGCAGGCCTGGTTGGGCTGGCGCTGGACAACGCGGGGAATCTATACGCGTCCGATAACGATATTGTCGTGCTGAATCCCGCCGGCAGCCCCCAAACTCCGATCGGTAACGGTGTTCTGGTAGATCCGCAGGGCATCGCGGTGGACAGCGTGAACCAGAACATCTATGTGGTGGATGGGACGACGGCCTTGGTTTATGTGTATGGGTTCAACGGCACCTTAAAAAGGTCTTTTAACACCCTGCCGGGTGGGGGACAGTTGGAAACTCCTCTTGGAGTTGCCCTGGATGGAAACGGCCATGTTTGGGTGACGGATGCCGATTTGAATTTGGCGGTGGAATATACCACCGCGGGCTCCCCCCTTACGACGATCGGAAGCGGGGTATTGTCCTTCCCCGAGGGTATTGCCGTGGACGGGGATGGAAATATTTTTGTGGGGGATGGGAACAACGAACAAATTGTGGAATTCAACGCTTCTACATTAGCAGTGACACAGACATTTAACGGAAATGGGATCGTGAATGATCCATCCCAGTTACAATTCGACAGCAATGGAAATTTATGGGTTGCTGACGACGCCAACAATAAGGTGGAGGAATTCAATGGGCAAAGAAACCTTATATCCGCCCTCGACGGGTCCACCCAAGGCTCCGGGGTGTTCCAAACCCCCGCAGGATTGGCGGTAGCGCCCAATGGAAACTTGTTCGTGGCGGAGAGCGGGAACCAAACGATCTTGAAATTCACGCCTGGCGATTGCTGGTCACCAACCCCTATTCCATCGTCCACTCCCTGCATAACCTACGGG
>CAWHOE010000013.1:0-15444 GCA_963830915.1 candidate division FCPU426 bacterium | reverse complement strand
ATGGTGAGGAAGATACCCTGGATGATGGTGTATTTCACGTCGGTCAGGTTCATCCGCACGGGTCTGGCCATTTCCTGGATGACGGAAAGCTCAGGCGCGCCCGGCCTGGTCTTGAGGAACTGGTTGATCTTGTCCATTTGTTTCAAGGCCCCATCCACCACCGATACGGTGTTGGCTTTGGATTGCTTGTAGACCTGGAGTACCAACGTGGGCTTGCCGTTGAGGAAGCTGTAACTGTCGGCGTCCGCCACCGTGTCGACCACGTTCCCCAGTTTGTCCACGGTCACCGACACGTCGGACCCGAAGAAATTGACGGGAGTTCGCTTGATGCGTTCCAGGTCGTTATACTCGCCCACCGAACGGAACAACAATTCATGGGCTCCCAGATCCACCTTGCCGACCGGCACATTCATGCCGTTCAGGCCTATCTTGTCCGCCACCTGGCCCGCGCTGATGCGGTAGCGGTTCAAGAGACCTCGGTCCAGCTGCACCTGGATCTCGCGTTTATGCCCGCCGATGATATTGACCACACCCACACCCGGCACTTCCGCCAGACGGGGTTTGACGTATTGATCCGCCAGGTCGTAGATGTCGGCCGCGGACAAGCCCGGAGCCTGGAGGCTGAGGATGGCCACCGCCTGGTCGGTCGGGTCGAATCGGCGGATGATGGGCTCATCCACTCCCTTGGGCAACTGCGGACGGACGAAGGCCACCCGATCGCGCACCTGCTGTTCGGCGTCCTTGGCGTCGGTCTCCAGGGTGAACTGCACCCAGATGACCGCGAAACCTTCCTGGTTGGAGGAGGATACTTTCTTGACGCCCTGGAGGGAGCTCAACTCGTCCTCCATAGGTTTGGATATCTGGGTTTCTATCTCTTCCGGGCTGGCGCCCTGATAGGGCACGGTCACGAACACGAAGGGGAAACTGACGTCGGGGAAAAGATCCACGCCCAGCGACATGTATCCCATGATCCCCAATACCATGATGAGGATGACCACACAGCTCATGAAGACCGGACGATCGATGGCGAGCTTGGGAAGGTTCACTTGGATTCTCCCTTATCCGTCGAGAGCCACCATTGGGCCTGGGCTAAAAGGCCTAGCTTTTCCGCGACCAAAGAAAGCCGGCTCAAGCGGGACAAGGAATATTCGTTCTCGATCGAAAGAAGCTGGAACTGGGTCGTCCGGCCCAGGGCCAGTTGATTCTTTTCCTCGTCGGCGTTGCGTTTCTGCAGGGACTCGATCTCGGCGGCCATGGCGAGACGTTTGTCCACGTCGGCTAACCGGTCCTGGATGTCCCTCCATTCCTGGTCCACCGCCAACCGCTTGTCCTGAAGGTTCAGGATCGAACTATCGTATTCCTTTTGATACCCTTCCGCCGTCCGTTCAGCGGTGAAGACGTCCAATGAAAGATTGAACTGGGCTCCCAGCATCCAGGTGGGATGGTCGGTGCTGAAGGCTGTACTGTTTGCGGTCGCGAAATTGGGATCCAAACCGTTGCCCCGCCAGGAAGCGATGGCCGTGATATCGGGATAGATATTTTGGTAGGTCTGGTCATAGTTGGCCTTTTTTTCCTGGGTCAGGTCCTCGATCGCCTGCAAGTCGACCCGTTCGGGGATCTTCGCGGGGATATCGACTTTTTCCTCGGCCAGCGAATCTTCCAGGGCCTCCAACTGCTCCGGCACCTCTTCCGTGGCCGTATTACGGTAACGGTTCAGGTTCAGGCGCGCGGATCGCTCGGTGTTCAAGGCCGTCTGCAGGTCCAGTTCGGCCTGCCTCACCGAGGCTTCGGCCTGCAAGGCGTCCGGCGGGTCGGCCAGGTTGCGCGCCACCCGGTGTTTGGTCCAATCCCAGATCTTTTGGTTCCGGTCCAAGGTGTCCTTGCGGATATCCACTTCCGCGCGGGCCAACGCCAGGCCCCAATAAGCGACTTTGGCGTTGAACAGGACCCCGTCCCTTTGGAAAGCTGAAAGTTTCTGGGCGGACTCCAACCCATATTGAACGGCCTTCACGCCAGCGCTGGTCTGTGCCCCGCCGAAATCCTTGACCAAGGGAATGGATAAAGATACGACCGGGGAAAGTTGGTAATAAGAACTGATAAAGGCCTCGGAAGCGTTACCGCCGGCAAGAGCGATCAATTGAGGCGAATAGGTGAGGTTCAAGTCGTTGAAAGCGTAACCCACGGAGATCGATGGGCCAAAAGGGAGCTTGTCCACCAGTGATACGCCCGCCGTATCCGCCAAAGTGCGGGTGGTGGAAAGAAAACTTGGTTGTTGGGATTGATCGTCCAAATGGTTGTAACCGATCAACAATTGGGGGGAATAGGTCAGGTCCATCTGATGGGATTGTTTCTCGTAACCTTCCGCCTGAGCTTGGGCCGCCTGATAGTTCGTGCCCTGGCTTTTGACTTGGGCCAGATAGTCGGTCAGTGAAAGTTTGGTCTGTCCCCAAGCCGCGGTCGATAGTCCCATCAGGATGGTCAAGGCTAGTAGTATTTCCCTCTTCATGTCGTTTCCTCTCGAACGTTTCTTTCCAACTTAATTTCGATCTGCGCGACGAACAAAAAATCATTCCAGCGATCCGGTCTACTCGGCTTGGAAAACCTTCGAATATGTCTTGGCCAGTGTTCTGACAAAAGTTTCCCCGTCCCCGATCAACGGCGTGATATCCCCCACCATCATTTGGTGCCAGGAGTAATGCATCAGGCTGGCGAAGAACTGGAAAAAGAGCATGCCGATCTCTTTTTCAGATTTGGGTACTTTTACCCTTGGGACAAGACTATCTTTTACAAGCGCAGTGAGATGTTCAGTAATGAAATGGATGTAAAATTTCCTCATCTCGGGATTTTTCATGGTCTCGCTCAACATGATCTTCATCAACTCCACATGGTCCGGTTGGGTCATTTCCAAGAGATGGTTCTTTCCAAGCATATAAAGACATTCCTCTATGTCCTTGGTCTGTTTCAACAATTCGGCGACATCCTTGCTCTCGGCATGGGACGTGAAGATCTCCTTCAAGATCGCGTCCTTGCTTTTGAAGTAGTGATAGAGCGCGGCCTTGGTCACCTTGCAGGCCTTGGCGATCTGGGCCATGCTGGTTTCTTGGACCCCGTGGGTCGCGAAGAGATGCCGGGCCCGGGCCAGGAATTTCGTTTTTTGGTCGTCATGTTTTTGTTTATTCAATATATTTGCCATGGGCGATAAACTTACCTACCGGTCGGTTAATTGTCAACGACCTTGAATATTTGTTTTTCTTTTTAGGAAAACGAACGCCTAAAACCATCAAAGTTTAAGGAAAAACGTGCTCGTTTTACATAGGCGGGTTCCCGGTCGAATGATAGGATACAAGTACTTTTTCACCCACCAAGGAGGGTTATTTCATGAAAAAGACTTTAGTAATGGTTTTGTCAGTGTTGTTTTTGACCGCGACTTACGGTTTCGCGAAGGCTGATGATTCGACCGCGGCTCCCGCCCCGGCCAAGACCACCGCGAAGCACAAGGCCAAGAAGAAACACCACGCTAAGAAGAAAGCCGCCGCTGCGACTACCGCTCCGGCTGATTCGACCGCTCCCGCCGCCAAGTAATTGGTTGGTTTGAGCATCGAAGTAATTTAAGGTTCATTGGAACGGCTCCTTCCCTTTCGGGTTTGGGGCCGTTCTTTTTTTTGTCCCCCATCGACCCTACTCCTTTCCCAAAAGAATCATCCGATTTAACACAACTTTCATCATCCCTTCCCCGTCTAATTTCAAACGGTTCGAACCCGTTGGGTTGTTAAATCCTTTGGGGAGGTTGTTATGAAATGGTCCAGTTTGTTGATGTCCGCATTGTTTTTGGTCGGTATGGTTGGTCTTTCCGTGGCGCAGGATGCCACACCCGCTGATAGTTCCACCCCCGTTGCCCAACCAGTGATGAAGGCTGGAGTGAAACACCCCCGGATCAAGGAAATTCGAGGACGCCTTCAGGAACAAATGAAACGCATCCAGGAGGGAGTCGCTTCCAAGAAGCTCACCCAGGATGAGGCTAAGGATTTACGTTCGAAGGTAGCGGCCGTTCGGGACCAGATGAAGGCCGATATCCAAGAGAACAACAAGACCGAGTTGACGGAAGAGCAATACACTCAATTGAATCAGATGCTGGATGATAATTCCAAAGCCATCGCGGGGGAGAAACAAGCGGGAGCGGATACAACTACCGCCGGGTCCGCCCCTGATGCGGCATCCACACCGGAAACCTCATCCACCCCCGCGCCCGCGGCAAACTAGGTTTTATTGGGTTTTTTACTAAACGAGCGGTGTCCTTCACCGCTCGTTTTCTTTGCCTTTTTTTCCTTTCGAAAAAATCATCTAAATTCGATGGTATAATTCATCTAATTCCATCCCACGAGGTGACCCATGTTCCATAAACTTTCCCTTATCCTCATTCTTTTTCTTACGACGGTGCCCCTGTCCCTCTGGGCTGATGATATCGAGCCCTCCAAATCGGACATTTCCATTTCCTATACCCTGGAGGACATTCAGGGTGCTGGCTCGGTACAGGTTTTAATTGAAGGCCAGACCGATTGGACGAACGCCATTGAGGGGCAAACCCTGGAAGAGGGCGACCAAATCAAGGTAGGCCCTAATACCGAAGCGGTCCTTTCCCTGAACGCGGAGACACTGGTCCATCTTTCCCAGAGCAGCCAGGTTTCCATTTCCCAATTGCAGACCAATGACTCCAAAGGATTCCTCACCCACTTGATGCTCTTGGCGGGCCGGGTCCTTTCGGACGTCAAAAAGAACCTGAACGCTACCCAATCCTCCTTCGAGATAGAGTCGGGAGGCGTGGTCTGCGGGGTCAGGGGAACGGTATTCGAGGTCGAAAAGAGCGGCGATGATGTGCAAGCCACTACCCATGAAGGCACCGTCGAGACGAAAACCAGCGATGGCGTTCACCAAGTCACGCCCGGACAAACCTGTCAATGCCACCAGGGCGCTTTCCGCGGCCTGGGGCCCTGCGGTAAACGAGCTCTCGCCCGTCTCGCCCATTGGAAAAAAATGCGGGCGCGGATCTTGGCAAAATGCGCCAAACGGGCAGCCCAAACAAAGAATGGCCCGATCGGCATTCGGAGCCATGGCCGCCGTTAAAGATTTGTCTGGTACCTTGTGGTTTCTTGGGAACCTCCAAAGCCATTCTCATATTCGCTTTTCGGCTTGAACCCCTATTTCATCAATATTGCCCCGTTTTGCGGGTTGGGGCTTGTATTGACACACCCCTAAAGTCGGGGTAAAACGGTGGACTGTTTTAAGAGAAAAATAACCAGTTTTTGAAGGCAGGAACCCTATATGTCCACTCCCAAGGTCAAGAACGTACAACCACATTTCTTCCTATTGCTCTTCTTATTGGCCTTTTCTCCCCTATTGAACGGCTGTTTCATCAAGGCCATGGCGGTGGATTCGGTCGCCGACAGCTTGGCCGGGCAAGGGGATACCTTCAGCTCGGATAACGATCCCCAGCTCGTCCGAGAAGCCATCCCCTTCAGCTTGAAACTGATGGAAAGCATCCTATCCGCCACTCCCCGCCATTTCGGGCTCCTGACCGCCGCCTGCAAGGGGTTCACCGAATACGCCTACGCTTTCGTCCAGTCCGACGGCGACTATATCGCCGATAAGGATTACAACCTGTCCAAAGAGGATGTCCGCCGGGCCAAGAACCTTTATATAAGGGCCAGGGACTACGGACTGAGGGCCCTGGAAACCCGCCACGACCACTTCAAACAACTGATCATGGCCAACCCCAAGATGACCTGCGCCAATGTGAGGAATAAGGAAGAGGTCGAAGCCCTTTACTGGACCGGGGTGGCCTGGATGGCCGCCATTTCCATCGGCAAGGACGATTCGGAACTGGTCGCCGATGTGCCCCAGGCCGAGGCCCTGATCTACCGCGCTTATGAACTGGACCCGGATTATGATAAGGGCGCCATCCATGACTTCCTCATTACTTATGAGGGCGGCAAACCCGCCCTGATGGGCGGGTCCTCCAAGAAAGCCAAGGAACACTTCGACCAGGCCCTGAAACTGAACAAGGGTGAGAGAGCCTCAACTTACCTAAATTACGCCGAGGCAGTCTCCGAAAAGGAACAAAATAAGGAAGAGTTCGAGGAAATGCTCAACAAGGCGTTGGAAGTCGACGCGGACAAGAACCCCATCGACCGGCTGGCCAACCTAATCTCGCAGAAAAGGGCCAAGTGGCTGTTGGATAATGAGGATAAGTTCTTCGTAAAATAATCAGAAGCATCAAAGGGGGAAGCACATGTTGTATCTCTTGAAAAAAATCGTTCCGGTCATGGCCTTCATGGCGGCGGTCGTCCTGACCGCGCCGTCCTTGCGGGCCCAGGAAGACCTGGTCACCCTGAAACTGGGCACCCTGGCACCCCAGCATTCCTCCTGGGATAACATCCTTCAGGACATGGGCGAGAAATGGAAAGCCGCCGGCGTCAAATTGCAGGTCTATCCCGGCGGACAATTGGGCGACGAGCCGGATATCGTCACCAAGATGCGAACCAAGCAAATCCAGGTCGGCATGGTCACGGTCGTTGGCCTGGCTGAGATCGACAAGGCCTGCGAAGTCCTTTCCCTGCCCATGATGTACAAGAACAACGCCGAGAGCGATTATGTGCGGGCCAAGATGCAACCCATCCTGGAAAAGCGTCTGGAAGCCAAGGGGTTCAAAGTGCTTAACTGGGGCGAAGCCGGTTGGGTGCAGTTTTTCGGCAAGACCCCCATCCTGACCCCCGACGACCTGAAGAAGATGAAGTTCTTCATCTGGGGCGACGACGCGGACATGATGAACATCTGGAAATCGGCCGGGTTTACTCCCATCCCTCTGTCGGCCACCGACATCCTTCCTAATCTTCAAACAGGGCTCATCAACTGCTTCGATACCACACCGGTCGCGGCCCTTTCTTTCCAATGGTTCGCCCTGGCTCCCCATATGACCCAATTGAACTGGTGCCCCTTGATCGGCGCCACGATCATTACGACCGATGGTTGGAACAAGGTCCCCGCCGCTTCCCGCCCCGCCATCCTGAAGGCCGCCGCCGAGGCCGGGAAAGCCTTTAAACTGGACATCCGCAAGAATAGCGATAAGGCCGTCGATGTCATGAAGGAACACGGATTGATCGTGCATGAGATCACCGAGGATCAATACTCCCAATGGCAGAAACTCTTTGAGAGCGTCTATCCCCAGATCGCGGACACCATCGTGCCAGGCGACATCCTCAATGAAGCCATGAAATACCGCGATGAGTACCGGGCCAAGGTAGCCAAATAATGCCCCAGAAAAGGTCCCAGTCCAAACACCAGCCTGAGCCGCCTTTGGAAGCGGGTTTGGTGATGGATCATCCGGGAGGGGACCTTCCCACCCCCAAGGCTTTCTGGCATTACCCTGAGAACCTGCTGTTGACCTTCTTCTTCGGCTTCATGATGGTGCTTCCTCTTTTGGATATCCTGGGCCGAAAGCTGAACCCTTATTTTTCCATCATTCCCGCCAACATCGTTCCCGGGTCACTCACTCTGGTCCAGCATACCGTCCTGGCCATCATGATGTTCGGGGGAGCCATCGCCGCGCGCGAGGGCAAGCTCTTGGCCCTCTCCTCTACTTCCAGTCTTATTCCGGATCAGTACAAGACGCTCACTCGTGTCCTGACTTCCGGATTCGCGGCCGCCATCACCTTATACCTGGCTAAGGCCAGTTTCGGGTTCGCCATGATCGAGCGGGAAGTCGGCTCCATCATCGCTTGCGGCATCCCCAAGTGGATCCCGCTCTTTTTCCTGCCCTTCGGTTTCAGCCTAATCCTGCTCCGGTTGATCTGGCGTTCTTCCAATCAATGGCTCATCAGACTAGCCACCCTGTTGGTAGCGGCCGGATTGGCCAGCCTGGGGCCCCTCATCCACAGCCCTTCCGAGACTTTCATCATATTCGCCTTCATCGTCCTTCTGGCCGCCGTGGTCCTGGGCGCCCCGGTTTTCGTGGCGCTGGGCGGAGCGGCCCTGATCTTCCTTTGGAATTCCGACACGCCGATCGACTCCATCCCGGCCGAGACTTACCGCATGGTGGTCTCTCCCACCATCCCGACCATCCCGTTGTTCACCCTGACGGGCTATTTCCTGGCCGAAGGCGGGGCGTCCAAACGGTTGCTTCGGGTTTTCCAGGCTCTCTTCGGGTCCATGAAGGGCGGCCCGGCCATCGTGACCTGCCTGGTCTGCGCGTTCTTCACCTGTTTCACCGGCGGGTCGGGCGTCACCATCCTGGCCCTGGGCGGATTGCTGATGCCTATCCTCATCGCGGAAAAATACACGGAGCGCAACTCCCTGGGCCTTCTGACCTCGGCCGGCTCCCTGGGAATGCTCTTTCCTCCCAGTTTGCCCGTCATCCTTTACGGGGTCGTGTCCCACACACCCATCGATAAACTTTTCCTGGGAGGCATCCTGCCGGGATTCCTTCTTCTCTTCATCACCGCCATTTGGGGCGTCTCGAAAGGGTCGAAGGAACAGGCCGCCAAACATCCCTTCAAGGCCCGTGAAGCCCTGGATTCGGTCTGGGATGCCAAGTGGGAACTGGCCCTTCCCTTGGTCGTGTTCCTTTTCCTGTTCGTGGTGAAAGTCACCCTGGTGGAATCGGCGGCCCTGACCGCCCTTTACGCCTTCGTCATCGAGGTCTTCCTCTACCGAGACCTGAAGATCAAGTTCATCCCGACCGTCATCACCGAGTGCGGCATCCTGGTAGGCGGCGTCCTTCTGATCCTGGGCGTGTCGCTGGGATTCACCAACGACATGGTGGACGCCCAGATACCGGCCAAACTGGCCCAATGGGTCGGTGACACGGTCCATTCCCAATGGTTGTTCCTATTGATGGTGAACGTGATGCTGTTGTTCGTGGGGGGATTGTTGGAGATCTTCGCCGCCATCGTGGTGGTGGTGCCGTTGTTGACGCCGATGGCCGACGCTTTCCATGTGAACCCGGTCCATATGGGCATCATCTTCCTGGCCAATATGGAGCTGGGGTTCCTGACGCCGCCCCTGGGCTTGAACCTGTTCCTGTTTTCCTACCGTTTCAAGAAACCCATGGTCGAGGTCTATAAAGCGGTATTGCCCATGTTGATCATTTTGTACGCGATGGTCATCGCCATCACCTACATCCCGTTCCTGACGACCGCCCTGCCGGACTTCTTCTCACATTAGGAACGTCGAAGGTCCCCTATTTCCCGGCCGGCGGGACCCAAACATCCTCATATTCCCATTGCCATAAGTTGTCCTCGACGAATCCCTTTTTCTTGGCCAGGTTCTTCACCTCGGACTTGAAGGACTGGACCACTCGTAACACGTCCTCGTCCAGTCTCTGGAAATCCAAGATTAGTTCCACGCGGTTGGGTCGGATGGAAAACTCCACGACCTTGAGGCCCGGATAACGGACCGGCAGGTTCTTCACGCCCCTTTCGGCCAAAGCGAGCAGGTCCGCTTCCAATATGGGTTTCTTGTGATCGGTATGAAGGGTGATCCGATGGAGGGCGTCCGAGAAATATACCTCTTTATCCATGGCTGGGTTGGGCCAAGCGGTCGGCTAAATAACTGGAACGGGTCAGAGGGCTGGCCTGGACCTTCAAGCCAAGGGTTTTTCCGAACTCAACGAAGCGCTCGTATCTTTCCAGGGGCACGTATTCGGTCACATCCAACTGGGAGCCGGGAGGCTTCAAATATTGGCCGATGGTGAAAAATTCCACGCCCGCTTTGGCCGAATCCTCCAACACCTGGCAAACTTCCTGTTCGGTTTCCCCAAAGCCGACCATCAAGCCCGCTTTCAACGTTACCTGGCCTGAATATTCCTTGAGCCGTTGCTTGTACCAGCGGAACAACGCTAAGGACCTTTCGTAGAAGGCGCCGGGGCGGATGGGACCGTAAAGGCGGGGAACGGTCTGCAGGTCGTGGGCCAAAATGTCCGGCGGACCTTGTAGTAGGACTTCGTAGGACGATTCCTTGCCCTGGAAATCCGGGACCAAGATCTCGATCTTGAGGGCCGGGTCGTAGGTCCGAAGGGCGGAGATGATCTTGACGAACTGGGAAGCTCCCCCATCCGATAGCTCATCCCGATTGGGCGACGTCATGACCAGGTAGCGGACCTTCAAGGCTTTGGCCAGGTCCACGACCTTTTGGGGTTCTTGGGGGTCCAATGGCTCGGGCCGTCCGGTGGCCACGGCGCAAAAGGGGCATCCCCTGGTGCAGATCCCGCCCATCACCATGATGGAAACGGTCCCATGCAGGGGCAGGCACTCGCCCCGGTTGGGACACTTGGCCTCCTCGCAAATGGTGGTCAAGCCGTTCATGGGCAGCTGGGCGATAGCGTCCCGGAAGACGCGTTTCGGATGGGGGTTGATGAGGAAAGACGGGACTTTTTCCGGCAAGACTTTGTTCATGCTTTGGCTTTCAAAAGTTCCGTCCCTTTATTTGCGAACCAACTTGGGTTCTTTGACCGCTTTGACCTCATCGAGCCTTGAGACCGCGGTGGAATAGGGCGCGTTCTTGAACACGTCCGGGTTGGTTTCCATCTCCTTGCGGATGGTCAACATGGCCTGGATGAACTCGTCCATCGTTTTCTTGGGCTCGGTCTCGGTCGGTTCGATCATGACCGCTTCATGCACCACCAACGGGAAATAGATGGTGGGCGGGTGGCAGTTGAAATCGATCAACCGCTTGGCGATATCCAGGGCCGACACCCCGTATTGTTTCTTCAGGGGCTCGGCGGTCAGCACGAACTCATGCTTGCAGATGCGGTCGTAGGCCACCGGATAGGACCCCTTCAAGCGGGCCAGGATATAGTTGGCGTTCAGGGTCGCGACGCGGCCCACCCGCTCCAATCCTTCTTTCCCAATGCGCTTGCAGTAGGCCAGAGCTCGCAACAGGACACCGAAGTTCCCCACATTGCCTTTCATCCGGCCGATGGAATGGGGCGAGCCTGTCTTCAGGTAATAACGGTTCCCTTCCTTATAGACCCTGGGCTCAGGCAGATAGGGTTCCAGTTTCTCAACGGCTCCCACCGGTCCCGAACCCGGACCGCCGCCGCCATGGGGAGTCGCGAAGGACTTGTGAAGATTCAAATGCACCAGGTCGAAGCCCATGTCCGCCGGTCGGCAGATGCCCAGGATGGCGTTCATGTTGGCGCCGTCGTAATAAAGCAATCCGCCGGCCTCATGGACCATCTTGGCCACCTCGAGTATATGTTCCTCGAACAATCCCAGGGTGCTGGGGTTGGTCAACATCAGGACCGCCGTGTCCTTGCCCAGTTTGGTCTTGAGTATTTCCAGGTCCATATTCCCCCGCGCGTCGGTGGGAACACTGACCGTCTTCCATCCCGCCATGGTGGCGGAAGCGGGGTTGGTGCCGTGGGCGGAATCGGGAACGATGACATTCACCCTTTGATGCTCGCCCTTATCCTCGAAATAGCGCTTGGCCATCAAGAGCGCCGTCAACTCTCCCTGGGCCCCGGCCGCGGGTTGTAGGGTCAAGGCCTTACAGCCCGTGACTTCCTTGAGCCATTGTTCCAGCTCATACATGACCTGGAGAGCTCCCTGAACCTCGTCCTCGTTCTGGGAAGGGTGCAGGCTGGCCCAACAGTCCTGAAACGCGATCTCCTCGTTCACCTTGGGATTGTATTTCATCGTGCAGGAACCCAGGGGATAGAAGCCGTTATCAATGCAGAAATTTTTGCGGGCCAGTTCAGTGTAATAGCGGATCAATTCGATCTCGGCGTGCTCCTCAATGGCTGGCACGGCCCTGGTCTTGACCCAGGAAGGCAATTGGGTGGGTTTTTCATGGATCTTCCCCACCTTGGGGACCCCCGCGAATTCCTTACAGGCGAACAAGAAGGATTCCATGTCCTCGAGCGTGGTCATCTCGGTGCAGGCCACCAATAGACAATCCTTGAACTCCGGATAATCCTTTGAGAGGTCATAGGGAGCGACCATTCCCCACTCGGAAAGGAAGCTGGCGAAGCCCGGCGAGGGCGGCCGGATCACGAACTCGTTGGCGTGGCGGACTGTCTCGACCTTGAACCCCGGTATCTTTTTGATCTCCTCGGCCAGAGCGTAAGCCGTGGCGATGCCGTCCTTGGCCGCCTGTTGGGCCCCCGCCCCGCCCTTCATATAAAGCCAGGCTGAGGCGAAGTTAGCCATCAGGGACTGGGTGGTGCAAACGTTGCTGGCCGCCCTTTCCCGGCGGATATGCTGTTCCCGTGTCTGGAATGTCAGAACGAACCCTTCTTTTTGGTTGCGGTCGGTGGTCCCGCCCACGACCCGGCCCGGCATCTGGCGGATATCATCCATCCGAACCGTCAGGAAACCAGCGTGAGGACCCCCAAAAGAGAGGATATTCCCAAAGGATTGGGCGCTTCCGGCGCAAATATCCGCGCCCAGGGAAGCCGGCGATGGCAGCAGGGCCAGATCCATGGCCTCCGCGACCGCCACTATCAGGTAGGAATTCTTTTCCTTGCAGATCTTGGAGATCGCCGCCAGATCCTCGATGGTCCCGAAGAAATTGGGATATTGGATGATCACCACCGAGTTGGGCCAAAGGGTGGTCTTCAAGGTTTCCAGGTCCGTCTCCGTGCCCTTCAAGTCGATCTCCCGCACCTTATGCCCTTGCGGGTTCAAATAGGTTTGGATGACCTGACGGTATTCGGGATGAACGGCTTTGGAGACATAAACGAACGATTCAGCTTTCTTGATCCTCAATCCCAGCAAGGCCGCCTCGGCGACCGCGGAAGCCCCGTCATAGAGGGACGCGTTGGAAACCTCTAACCCGGTGAGCTCCACCATGTAGGTCTGGAAGTCGAACAGGACTTGGAGGGTACCCTGGGCGATCTCAGGTTGATAGGGGGTGTAGGAAGTCAGGAACTCGGGCCGGGTCACTACCGCTTTCACCGCCGCGGGCACCTCGTGGTAATAAACCCCGGCGCCGAGGAAACAGGGACGGTCGGAGACAGGCTGGTTGTTCTTGCCGATCATATTGAAGAAGCGTTTGAGTTCCGGTTCGGACATGCCTTTGGGAAGATTCAACCCATTCTTGAGGATGACCGATGGCGGAACGTCGGAAAAAAGCTCATCCACCGATTTGACCCCGATAGCCGCCAACATGGCTTTTTCATCCGCCGCGGTAATTGGAATATAGGTCAATGTCCTCTCCTCTTTTGAAATGGGAAATCAGGAAGCGAACGGTTCCCGTTCAAGAAAGCCGTGTTTAGCTGAGCGAGGCCAGGTATTTATCCTCGGGGATGTACTCATCGAGGGCCTTGGGATTGTCCAGTTGAACAACGACCAGCCAACCCGCCCCTTCCGGGTCCTGGTTGACCAGGCCGGCGGTATCTTTCAGTTTGCCGTTCACCTCCACGACCGTCCCGGCCGGGCTGTAGACGTCGGCGACCGCTTTGACCGATTCCAACACGCAGACGCTCTGTTTATCGGAAAGTTTCTTTCCCACGTCGGGCAACTCGACAAAAACGATGTCCGAAAGCTCATGAGCGGCGTGTTTGCTGATGCCGATCTTGACCTTGCCGGCACCCAGGTCTTCATACCACTCGTGAGTCTTGGCGTATTTTCGCATGACAGCTCCTCAATATTGACCGCCGAGGATCGGTAACAGCCAGGATCGGAAGATCTTGGTTTGACTGCGTCGTCGTCTCTCGGAGGTGAAAATGTTTTGTCGGTTGATGTTGGAAGGGCGGTGAATGGCAAAACTATATCAAAAACAGCCGACTTTTCCACCTTTATCCGAGGACCGGATCAAGGACGGTGGGGCCGTTTCCCTTTTGTTCGTTCTGGAGGGATGGTTATTTTCCGGCTAATTCACGGTAGGAATTTTTCAAAAGAGCATCGGGCCGGATCTGGAAGGTCTTGATCAATTTTTCCACCTTGGCTATTTCGATCTTTCGGTTCAAGACCGTGTCTTTCTTGAAAACCGCCTCGAACTCCAGGAAGTTTCCCAGGCCTTTCACCCGGTCGAGATGGATCCGCACGTTCCCAAGAAGGTATAATTCCCTACTCTTTTCCACCCGTCCTACCGATCCCAATAGTTCCTTTAAGATCGTCTTGGTCTTGGCGACGTCTGGCAGGGGAATGACGACGTATTGGCTGGTCTTGGGTCCGCGGACATTGGGCCGTAAATAAGGTATCAACTGGCCCCCTTTGAGGGAGGACTCCCTTACCTTGAGCCTTCCATTCGGCACTTTATAAAAAGTATCGACCTGCCGGTCATAGCCGACAAAGGCCGCCTTAAGTCTTAAGGCGATTCCCCGGGCTTTTGAAAGGTTGGGATAGTGGGCTTTGATCTCAATGTTGGGCATTGGGCTATTTTCTTCCAATTGTTGTTTTCAGATTCTGAATAACAACGCCAAACTATCGGCGTAACACCTGGTGTTCGGACTTCACCACCTGGTGTTTTTAGGCAAATCACCTGGTGTTCCGGCATCACCACCCGGTGTTTTCAGCCAAAACACCTGGTGTTCCAGCATCACCACCTAGTGTATTCGTGCAAAACACCAGGTGTTCAGACATCACCACCCGGTGTTATAGGGGCCATCACTAGTGACATTGGGTTCATCACCTAGTGTTTTTAGGGTCATCACCAGGTGTTATCTAGCCTACCACTAATGACACCCGGCCTATTTCAGGGCCGGGGCCTTGGTTTTGGTGACATGCCTTACCCAGGGAAGCTTGGTCAATTGGGCCGGAACAGCCTTACCGCGGATATCGACGGTCAAAGGTTGGTTTACCTGGTCCGCCTTCACGTAAGCCAGAGCGATGCCCTTTTTTATGGTGGGGCCGAATACCCCGCTGGTCACCTCACCCGCTTCCTGCCCATTGGCGAAGACCTTGTAATGGGACCGGGGGATGGCCTGGCCCTCCAAGGTGAGGCCCACCAGCTTCCGGGAGGGGGTTGGTTTCAAGGCGTCCCTGCCGAAGAAGCCTCCCTCTTTATCCATCTTCACCGCCCAACCTAAACCAGCCTCGAAGGGCTGGGTGTTCTCGTCGATATCGTTTCCGTGCAAGGGAAGTCCCGCTTCAAGCCTCAGCGAATCCCTGGCGCCCAATCCGCAAGGCGTCACTTCTTTCTGAGTTGCCAATAGTTCCCAGATCTGGGTAGCGTTCTTTAGGGGAACCACGATCTCATAGCCATCCTCGCCCGTGTATCCGGTCGCCATGAGGGTAACCGGGACGCCCTGGAGGGTCCCGAGTCCGAAGCCGAAATAGGGGATCTTGGTCAAGTCCGCGTCCTTGACCAGCCGGGAGAGGACCTCGTGAGCCTTGGGCCCTTGCAGGGCGATGAATGCGGTCTCGTCCGAGAAGACATCGATGGTCAAGTCCATCCCTTTGGACATCTGCTTAAGATGGGCCACATCGATTTCCCGCCCTCCCGCGTTGA
>CAWHOE010000012.1:0-11631 GCA_963830915.1 candidate division FCPU426 bacterium | reverse complement strand
AGGACATCGGGTATGGAATGAACATCCGGTTGGTATATCCACGGGGCTAGGTGGTTCGCCCTTGACTTTTCCTTTTTTAGCCTCCATCGCGTCTAAAAGAACCTCTGTATAAGGATGAATCGGCTCTCGAATCAACCTCTCGGTCGGACCACTTTCAACAACCTGTCCGAGATAGAGAACCAAAATTCGCTGGCTGAGATATCCAACCACTTGTAGATCATGAGAAATGAACAGATAGCTGATCCCCTTTTGCCGATTCAACCGAACTAAAAGGTTTAATATAGAGGCCTGTATGGAAACATCCAGGGACGAGACGGGTTCATCTAGAACGATTAATTTGGGTTCAACTGCCAGGGCCCTTGCCAATCCGATTCTCTGCCTTTGGCCACCCGAAAATTCATGAGGGAACTTTCGTAAACTATCAATCGGCATACCCACATCTTCCAATAAGCCTTTTACAACCTGTTGGCGTTCGGCGGCACTGGACAAACCATGTACTTCCAAAGGTTCGGAAAGAAGGTCCTTGATCCTTTGCCTTGGATCCAATGACGCGAAGGGGTTTTGAAAAACCATCTGGAAAAGCTTTCGTTTTTTCCTTAAAACATCAGTGGACATGGCTTGGGTGTCCATTCCTTCCCAAACAACCTTTCCCGCATCGGGAGATTCCAAACCCACCACACAGCGCCCTAATGTGCTTTTCCCGCATCCAGATTCACCGACCACTCCCACGATCTCCTCCGGCATGATTTCAAAAGTAATCCCCCGGACCGCTTGGACAAACGCGGTTGGCTTCCCTAATAATCCGTGACCAACAGGATATTTTTTTCTTACATTTTCGACGGATAAAAGCATCGGACCCATTGCTCCCCTTTCCATTGTTCCAAACGCGGCTCCATTTCGGAACAACTGTTTTGGACCCGCTGACATCTCGGCGCGAATGCGCATCCCAGAATCCTATCCTGGGGTTTTGGCACATTACCCAGGATGGTATACAGATTCTTGCCACGATGCTCCACATTCGGCATGGCTGCCAATAGACACTCTGTATAGGGGTGCTGTGGTCTGGAGAAAATATCCTCGGGCCGACCTACTTCAACCACCTGCCCCGCGTAGAGGATGGCAATCCGATCGGAATAACTTTGGGCCAATCTCAAATTATGAGTGATGAACAAGATAGCCATTTGATGCCGTTCGGACATCAAAGCCAAGAGGTCCAGGATCTGCCGCTGTACCGTTACATCCAGGGCCGTCGTCGGCTCATCGGCAATAAGGAGGGATGGAGCGCAAGAAATGGCAATTGCAATCATGACCCTTTGACACATTCCACCGGATAACTGGTGGGGATATTGTTGAAAAACCCGGGTCGGATCGGACAATCCTACTTCGTTCAAAAGACCGATCACCCGTGCTTTAGCCTCGTTTTCCGCCACTTCCTGATGGGTTAGGATACCTTCCATGACCTGAGGACCAACCCTCTTTACCGGATTCAAGGATGTAAAAGGCTCTTGGAATACCATCCCGATTTCTCTACCCCGAACGTACCGCCAGCCGGAGGAGGAAAGATGATCCAGATTCTTCCCACGGTATTGGATCCGCCCTCCATTCCAGACCATGGGAGGTTCGGGTAACAAACGCATTATGGAAAGGGCGGTCATACTTTTCCCGCATCCCGATTCCCCGACCAGCGCCACTCTTTCACCTTCGTGGATATCCAAGGTGATACCACGTAATATCTCGCCTCGCTCCTCAGGCCGATTGGCTGATAAGCCGATCCTCAAGTCTTGGATCTCCAATAAAGTGTTCATGCCAACCATTCTTGGTTTTAGTGTGCTCAAAAGTTTATACCCACAATGACTTACCGCCGGGCCCGACCAACCAGGCTCAGTAATTCTTTAGGTTTTTAAATTGGATCGACAAGGAAGGATAATCGATGATGACATAATGTCCCTCATTAAGAGGGCCAGGATTGATAACCACCGTATCATTGAGCTTGACCGTCCCCTGCCCCGATCGGGCACGGCCACAAAGGACCAATTGGGGAGAAACCCTTTCGATGATCTCATTGATAAGCAATACCCCGAAATGTTCCCCATCCGAATGGTCCAACCGGCAAACCGGGGGTGAGTGGAATAACAAAATCTTCTCACCGGGGAAATATTCCAACAACCTCAGTGAATATTCGGCCCAGGGCTGGGAATATTGCAATACCAGTTCCCGATTATCCTCGTTCAAGGTCATTTCCCCACCGAACCCTGCGACCATGAACTGATCTTCTCGATACATCATTTCGTGGGCGGGTCGGAGATTGGGATAGATGTTGGCCAATCCGAAGACTGTCTTGAAATAAAGGGCTTCGGAAGCGTCGTTGTAGCCTGGAATAATAAACGTTATTTTCTGGGAATCCGCTAGAGCCAGCAGGAATTTCCGTAGATGTTCCGTATCCCTTTCGACCTCTTTTCGGATGACGGGATTGTCGATATCGGGTTTGCCGAAGAACTTCCGGGCGGTTTGATACTCGCTCAGGCGATTCTCGCCCTTCATGGAACCGCCGCAATAAAAAATATAATCCGGTTGCTCGACCTGGATGGCTGCCGTCAACAGCGGAAGGAGTTCCTCCGCTCCGAAATAATCCGTAAAGGCCATGAACTTCAAGACACGGTCTCCTGCTCCACGGGTCTCGGAACGATCCAGTTCGAATACCCATGATCAAAAATAACCAAGTTGCTTCATTGTAAGGCTTCCGATACAATTTTACCCTAATTAAAACAACCACACACGCTTCACCGAGGATCCCATGCCTAAATTTCAAAACCCATACTTTACGATGCCGGATGGGACCCTGAAACATATCAATCCCTTGACAGGCACCGAGGTCTGGACCGTTCCGGACCGGGCCCACCGCCCCTTTTACAACCGTTCCCGCCGGCCTTCCAAACCCATCGAAAAACGAGATAAAGAAAATTATTGCGACTTCTGTTTCTCCGAATATTTCCGAACCCCTCCCGAAAAGGCCCGGCTAATACAAACTTCCGACGGTCAGTACCAGAAATTGGAAAAACTGAATCCTGACATGTTCGAATCCTCCAAAGCCATCTACCGGAGGGTGGCCAATCTTTTTGAGATAGTGACCATCGATTATTGGGCAAAAAACCACGGGTTCCAGTTATCCCCCGCCCAGACCCATTGGAAAAGAAGTTACCTGGATAACCCAAGAGGTCTGGAACATGTCATTCAAATGATCGATACCAAACTGCGCTTGAGGGGAAAATCTCCCGAGGAAGTCTCCACTATGGGGCAAGAGGAAAAGCTCAGGCTTTCCGACGCCTTCTTCGGGGGAGCCCATGAGCTCATCATTTCCAGGAACCATTACAAACCGGGAGCTGAGTTCGATACTGATCTTTACTCCTCTGGCGAGATGACGCACGAGGAACATTTCCAGTATCTACGTTTCACTATCGACGCCATGATGGATATTTACACCAATAACCGTTATGTGCGTTACGTGACCATCTTCCAGAATTGGCTCCAGGCCGCTGGCGCCTCTTTGGACCATCTACATAAACAGCTGGTGGGTCTGGACGAATGGGGTACCTCAATTCAATCTGAGGTGGACATTGCCCGGGAACATCCGAACATCTACAACGAAGCCATCGTCAACTTTTCAGCCTATAACAACCTGATCTTCGCGGAAAATGACTATGCCATTGCCCTTTCAGAGATGGGACATCGCTTCCCAACTATGGCTGTTTATTCCAAGAGCCGCAACGCTCGTCCAGAGGAACACACAGAGGAAGAATTACGGGGGTTTTCCGACCTGGTGCACGCGTGTCACGCGGCGACTGGAAGCCAGGTTCCCTGCAATGAAGAATGGTACTATTCCCCCCGCGACGCGGTAGATGTCATGCCCTGGCATATCCTTATCAAATGGCGGACCATCAACCAGGCGGGTTTCGAGGGAGGCACCAAGATCTATATCAACCCAGTTTCCCCTGTGGCTCTAAGGGACATGGTGGTGCCACGATTATATGAATTACGCAACGAGGGGAAAATTAAAGGCCTGCGGATTGCTACCGAGTGTGAACTTAAACCAAACCCATTGCTATATTGCCGTAAATAAAGGTTTTTAGTGGGTAATAACCATCAACCGTTTTGAGAATGCACCGAAATTTAACTGTAACTGGAAAAAATAGATCCCTGAGGCTACCAGCGCCCCTGCTTTATTTTTCCCATCCCAAATGACTGTTTGAGCCGCATTAGCCGTTGTTGGATTTAGGATCTGGCTATCGAGGTTTCGGACCATCTCCCCGGCAGAGTTATAGAGTTTCAGATCCGCTGTACCGTTATAGGAAGATTCAAATACCAAGGTAACGTTGGTGTCTTTTATTGTATTGAAAAGATTCTTGCTCACGGTAAAAGTGGTCACGCTTTGCGCCTGCGCTAAGTTCACGATCGATCCTATCAGCAATAACATCACGATCTTCCGCATCTTCATTCACCCCTGTAATGTGACAAAGCTTCCCGGATAGCTTGAGCCCGGTCCGACAAGAAAGCGTCCCTTTTTCCTTGCCAATCTTTCGCATCGTTCGAACAACGCATCATTGTATCGTAGAGGTCTCCATTTTCTAGGCCTAAACCTAAGGCCTTTTTCCCGGTCGAGCCAGCCTCCCGCCGATTCCCTAATCGCTCCTCCACTTCCGCCTTCAACTTCCAGGCCGAGGCCAGCGTGGGGAATCGGTCAGTTAAACCAGATACCTGTTCCAATGCTTGGTCCCATTGTTGATGATCGGCAGACCTTTTGACGTTCGCCAATGGTTTCTCTTGGATACCGGGCAATTGATCCAACAACCGTGAATGGGCCAAGGGTCGTTCGCATATTCGATAGACCATGCTATTTTCATAACCAACCAGGGGTTGGGCGAAGTCGGTCCAAAAACGGATGTACTCCTTGACGGGCATTCCCTCCAACTCAAAACCTTTCTCACGCAGGGACATATTCACCGCCTCGCCCTGTTGATAGAGAAAATGGGTGACCCCTTCCCTTTTCAACCGAAGGGCCAAATCCTCAGCCGTTCGACATTGGCTCGCCCAGGCGAGGAAAATGGGTTTTTTCCAAAAGAAATCCACAAAAGCTGTCCGGTCCAGGGGATAGGTTTGGAACACCCCAAATGCTACGACTTTATCCCGAGGTCCCGAATCCTTCTCGATCGCTCGGTAAGCCGCGTAGGTGTCCATGTCTAAGGAATAGTTCCGTTTTAACCTGACCAAGGGATCCTCTAGGCCCAACGCGGAAGCGTAAGGGGCGGTTGCGCTCAATTGGGCCGAACAACATAGCCATAAAGAAAGGAAACATCCTATCCCGAATGACCATTTTGGCCATTGAGACTTTTCCTCCCATGCTTTTCCCCAGGCCATTCCGGCCAATAAAACCAACCCAAGACCAGCGCCAGAAGCGTGGCGAAAATCAACGCTCAAGAACAGCCATCCAGCCAGGAAAACAAAACAGAATAAAAACAACAACTTGGCTCGTTCTGTCTTTAGGACTTTTCCCCACCAGGGCAGGCTCATCAATACCAGGGGTGTCCAGGGAGCTCCCACTCCGTTGGAGCCGGTGAAAAATACCCAGCCCAATCGAAGTAGCAGATCAAAGGGTTTATAGGAACTAGGTAAACCCGTGTCGCTTAACAAGCTGTTACCCATGGTCGTATCGAACCCAGGAGGTCCGCCGAATAGGTTAATGAGAATCGGATAAAAGGGATTGCCATTGGCCAAGAAATCCCTCAAAAGCCACGGAAGAAAAGGGATCAGAAATATGAGTAACGCTTTGAACTCAAGGTTCTTCATGGATCTCGACGGCCTCGCCAGCATGACAGCGCCAATGGCCAGGACCGCCAAGACCGCCGTAAATTTGACTGCCAAGGCGACTCCCAAGAAAAAGAAGGCAAGGCTCACCCATGCCTTCCCTTCCTTTTCCGAATGGCTTTTGATAAGGCAGATCAAGGCCAACAAGCAATAAACCGCCAAGAAACCCTCCACATAACCCCAAGCGTAAAGAGCCATCAGATAAGGACAGGTTAAAAGGATCCAGGCCAGTACCCAACCCTTGATTCTTTCTTCCTTGGCGATCCCAAAAAAGATCAAGAGGGTCAATAGAAGTGCCAAAGCCATGGATATTTTCGAGAGTGCTTCCCCTCCCATCGCCCAAAACCCGGCCCAAATCATCTCGGCCAGTTTGGGCATATCCCCAGTGTGGTTCACCCAGTGGAATGGCAATTGGTGAAGCCTGGCGACTTCCCTGGCAAACCGAAAATGGTCCAGCACGGCGTCCCAAACTATGGGAGAGGAAAGATATTCCATACCCCAGAATAGGGCTGGAAGGACCAACCATAACCATTCCCTTCCCCATTTCTCGAATGACTTTCTTTGAGTTAGAAATCGCCATCCCTTGAAAAGGAATGGCAAGAAAAAAAAAGCGGTCGTTGGTCCGGTCAATATCCCATTGATTGCCAACCCAAAAGAAAAGAACGAAAAGAACGAGAGGGTTATTCCCAATCCTAAAGCGGTTTTGAATTCAGTGCGGAGTTTGTTGAGGAGTAAGGTCTCAAGCGCGGCCATCCAGCCACAAAAACCTATCATTACAGGGATAAGCCAGAGGAAAGCGTTGATCCTCAAGGACCACAAGGCCGCCCCAAGAGAAGGATCCCATTGGGTATCCCACAGCAGTCTCAAGGACGGGAACCAGGCCGAAGAGCCTATCCCCACGATGAATGCGGCCAGGACCAAAAGGGATAACAAAGCTCTTTTCAATCGCGCACCTTCGTTGGACGTGGTATTTGCCCCTTTAGGGCCTTGATTGACAATCAAAGGTCACTGGTTATAATACGACTTCGTTTTTCTAGAAGCGCCTCGTCTTTTGATTGGAAAAGCCCGAGTGGTGGAATTGGCAGACACGTACGCTTGAGGTGCGTATGGGCGACCGTGCGGGTTCGAGTCCCGCCTCGGGCACCACTATTCAACATTCAAAAGCGGTGGGACCAAAGGTTCCACCGCTTTTTTGTTTCCTAACCTCCAGCTGGACAAAAAATGACAGCCTACTGTTTCATCTTCTCCTTGAGCGCCAAACCTTCCGGATTATCCGACTGAAGCTTGAGGGCCAAGTCCAGATAATAGGCCGCGTCCTTATTATGGTTGAGGGAATAAAGGGCATTGGCGACCGCCGCGTAATAACCGGCCCTCATGGCGATGAAATCTTTGCCTTTCACCCCGTTCTTTTGGGCTTCCTGGAAAAAGGCCTTGGCGTCCTGCCCCAATTGGGCGATTTTATTGTCCTTGATCCTATCCGGCACGATCTCCTTCTTCAGCTTATCAAAGGAAACCTGCGCGTCAAAAGGCACATCCCACCAACCAGCCGCCGATTTGCGCCCCGGCTTGGCCGGCTTAACGCTCGCGGGTGAGGCAGCCTGGGCCGCGACCACCGGTGTGGCTATGGCGATGGAGAAACCCGACCAGCCGTTGGCGGCTGTGACGACGTTCTCGTCGGCGAATTGACCTTTGGCCTCATCCCACGCGAAAACATGTTCCGCGTCTGGCTTGTCCTTGGGAGCTTCCTTGGAGGAACAGAGTATCTCCGTCCCGTCATGGAACACGGTGAACACCTGGTTCGCCTCGGCTTCCAAGACCTGCTTAAAGGCCCCGTCCAAATAGGCGTAGGCTTTCAGCACTTGCCCACCCTTCAGATCATCCCTTTCGTAAACTAGAAATGAATGTTTTCCCTCAGGAGCCGTCATCAATCTCACCCATTGGATCGAACCGCCGTCGTCCTCGAAATTCTTCGTGTACTTCTTTTGCGTCGGGTCGTAGAAACAAGCGGCCAGTGTCTGGTTGTGGGGCTTGTCCAATTCGTTCACCGGCACGGTCTGCCGATAGATCAGGATCAGGTCTTTCAGGCCCAGGCTCCGAAGATCCTCGAAATCGAACAGACCTTTGTTATCCACTTTGCCGTCATCCCCCATCCAGGGCAAGTTTTCCAAAAGATGGTCGGGAGGCAGAACTGAGTCGGTGATAGCTGTCTGGCTCCAGGCCAGCCTGGCCGCGCCAGCCAGGATCATCATGGCCAGTGTCGTTCTCTTCAGATCGAAAAATTTCATTTTTTTCCTCGTGATAACGGTTTATCGGTTGGTTTCAGCCAACCTTCCTGTAAATAAAACCTCGCCGTATCGGCGATCCCCCGTCGCAGGTCGAACCGGGGTTTGAACGACAGATCCCGGCATAATTTCCGATTGCTGCAAACCCATCCAGGTACCAACGCTTCCTTGACCTTGTTGCCGTTGAGAATGGCGGGCTTACCCGTCACCCTTCCCCACAAACCCGATAGATGGGCCACTATTTTAACGATTCCGATGGGAACCTTGATAGTTAAATAAGACTTATTTAAGGCTTTACCGATATAGGAGGCGATTTGTCCCCAGCGATAACCGCTTCCGTCGGACACGAAATAGACCTGTCCGGTCGTCTTTTGGCTTAGGGCCGCCCGAGTCATGACCTCCACCAGGTCCATCACGTGGACAAAGCTCACCTCTTGGGAGTCATCCCCCGGTAGCAGCACCAACCCTTGTCGGACCATCTTGAAATAATTGAAGATATCCTTCTCCCTCGGCCCATAGACTGCGCCGGGGCGCAGGATGGTCCAGGGGAACTTTTTCCCGAAGGACTGGACGATATCCTCGGCCATCAATTTGGACTTGCCGTAGTAACTCACCGGGTTCCCGGTCATGGTCTCGTCGATCGGTCTCCCCGCTTTTGAGGGTCCCGCCGCGGAAAGCGAACTGACGAACACCATTTTCTTGAGGCCCTTCACCCGTGCGGCTGCCTCGCAAACGTTCCTGGTCCCTTCGACATTGATATTTTTGTAGTATGAAAAATCGTCGCTGCGCAGGGCCCCCGCCAGGTGGAAGATCACCTTCACTCCCAGGGCCGCTTTCCTCAGGGAATCCTCGTCAGTCACATCCCCATAACACAGTTCCATATTAGGGCCGACCTCGAAAGGAAGACGGCTCGTCTGACGGACCAATAACTTGGTTTTCACATTTTTTTCGGCAAGGGTCTGGGCCAAATGGCCCCCGACAAACCCGCTGGCCCCTGTGATCAGAACGGGAGAAGGAAATTTCATGACAGGAGCGCGTTTAAGGCAAATTGTTTGATTAACATGGTGCCCCATCTTATAATACGTCCGCCTTTGACAACAACATCCCTTCACCCCCAAAGGTGAAATAAGGGATTCGCTCAAGGCGCCGGCCGGGTGTTCCAACCAGGAAGGTCGGCCTTCGGTCCTTCATTCAAGGACGAACAAGCGTTAAATTCTAGAAAAATATGCTCATAAGAGGAACCATGGATATTTTCGATAAGGCTAATAATTGGACCGCAGCGGACGATGTGCGAAAAACGGGTTACTACCCCTATTTCCGCCCCAATACTTCCAGCATGGGTACGGAAGTCACCATTGGCGGCAAAAAAATGATCATGGTGGGTTCTAATAACTACCTGGGTTTGGTCACTCACCCCGAGGTCCTGGAGGCCATGGTCCAGGCCATCCGCAAATACGGCTCCGCCTGCACGGGCTCCCCCTTCCTGAACGGAACCCTGGACATAAGGGTTGAGTTAGAGGAAAAACTGGCTGATTACGTCCATATGGAAGACGCTCTGGTCTATTCCACTGGGTTCCAATCCAACCTGGGAGCACTATCCACCATCGCCACCCGGGGCGACTACATCATTTCCGACCGCGATAACCACGCCAGCATCGTGGACGGCTGCAAGCTATCCTTCGCCAAGACCGTCAAGTACGAGCACAACAACATGGAAGAGTTGGAAAGGGTCTTGAACAACCACAAGGATACCTCCAAGATTATCGTCACCGACGCGGTCTTCTCCATGGGCGGGGATATTTGCGAGCTTCCAAAGATCGTTGAGCTTAAGAAAAAATACAATTCCCGGCTTATGGTGGATGAGGCCCACTCCCTGGGCCTATTTGGCCCACAGGGAGAGGGTATCGGCTCCCATTTCGGCCTCCAGAAGGACGTGGATATGGTCATGGGGACCTTCTCCAAGTCATTCGTATCCATCGGGGGCTTCATCGCTTCCACCCATAAAGTCATAGACTTCCTCAAGCATAACAGCCGTCCTCTCATTTTCTCCGCCAGCCTTTCCCCCGCCGACACGGCGGCTGTTCTGAAGAGCCTGGAGATCATCAAGCGCGAGCCGGACCGTCGCGAACGTCTCTGGAAGATCGTCAAGAAAATGCGGGAAGCCTACAAGGCCATGGGTTGGAACACCCTGAATACCCAGTCGGCTATCATCCCCTTGATGGTGGGCGATAACATGAAGACTTTCGCCATGACCAAGGAATTGGGCGAGATGGGGGTATTCGCGACGCCCGTTGTGTCCCCAGCGGTCCCGCCCGAAATGACCCTGATCCGAACCTCCTATACCGCCACCCACACCGACCAGCAATTAGACCATGTCTTGGAAAGCTTCCAAAAAGTCGGTAAAAAGTACGGGGTCATTAAGTAAAAAAGATGTTAAAGGCTGAATTTTCGATTGTGGTTTTTTGAGAAAAAGACATAGTACAGGGACGCAAGCTAACCAAACTTGATTAAAATCCAAAGTCTACTCTTGAAGGAGGAGATTCATGGCCATTACGGTCAAGCAGGTCGAGTCGAAGAAGGATATCGAGACTTTTTTACATCTTCCCTGGAAGATCTATGTCGATGCCAACGGGAAACGCGACCCCAACTGGGTCCCTCCTTTCCTCGATGACCAGCGCAGCTTGCTGGACCCCAAGAAGAACCCCTTCCATAGTCACGCGAAGACCGCTTTGTTCTCTGCTTTCAACGAAAAAGGAGAGATCGTCGGGCGTATTTCCGCCAGCGCCGACGAGAACTTCTTCAAGCAATGGAACGAGAAGACCGGCCATTTCGGCTGGTTCGAATGCGTCAATGACTCCGAGGTGGCCAAGGTCCTCTTCCAGGAGGCTGAGAACTTCCTGAGGAAAGAAGGCGTGACCAAGGTCATCGGCCCCTCCAGCTTCACCTCCAACGACGACTATTATGGTTTCCTTTTAAAGGGTTACGACCAACCCGCGGTCATGGCTATGACCTACAACCCTCCCTATTACCTGGAATTGGCCGAGAAATGCGGCTACACAAAGGGCAAGGACCTTTACGCCTGGTGGCTGGACGCGACCAATCCCTTCCCGGAGAGGATCATTAAGATCGCCGAGCACATCAAAAAGAAGGAAAAACTGGTGATCCGTTCCCTCGACAAGAAAAAGTTCTTTGAGGAAGTCATGGCCTTCAAGGATGTCTACAACCGGGCCTGGTACGCCAATTGGGGCGCGGTAGCCATGACCGACGAGGAGCTCAACTATCAAGCCAAAAAACTCAAGGATATCGTAGTGCCTGAATACATCATCTTCGCGGAAGTGGACGGTAAAACGGTAGGCGCCTGCCTTTGCGCCCCCGATATCAATCAGGTCCTGAAGACGATCGACGGAGAACTTTTCTCCTTCCACGATCCTTTCGCCATCCTCAAGTTCGTGTTTGGCATGGGATGGATCGGGGGGATCGGCAAGGTTAT
>CAWHOE010000011.1:0-45323 GCA_963830915.1 candidate division FCPU426 bacterium | reverse complement strand
TAAAAAGAAAGGATTTCCTGGTTAAAAGACTGAGTTCCTTTAGTTTTTTTTCTTGCTCCGGGGTCGCGGGAATAGAGATGGCCGGTTTCCCTTCTTCCAGAACTTTTTTCACGGAATGAAAAAGATCGTATTCGGCGATAGCTTCTTTGTCCCCCGCTTTTTTACCTTTGTCGGTCTTCACGAGTCTTTTGTCGACCGTTTCTAGGTCAGCCAGGCAAAGCTCGGTTAGGATGATCTCGATGTCCCGGATGGGATCGATGGAACCTTCCACATGGATGATGTTGGAATCCTCAAAACAACGTACCACCATCGCGATAGCGTCCACTTCCCGAATATGGGAAAGGAACTTGTTGCCTAACCCTTCTCCTTGACTGGCGCCCTTGACCAAACCGGCTATATCCACGAATTCAACAATGGCCGGTACCCTTTTATCGCTTTTTTCCATGACAGCCAACTTGTCAATGCGATCATCGGGAACGGTCACAACTCCGATATTGGGATCAATGGTACAAAAAGGATAGTTTTCCGCCGGTGCTTTGGATTTGGTAATAGCGTTAAAAAAAGTTGATTTTCCTACATTGGGCAAACCGACAATACCGATCTTCAAAGGACACTCCTTTTATTTGTTGGAAAACTTTTTTGAGCCGAAGCCTTCAGCAAGAAACTCTGGGATGAAAAATGGTCAGGGTATTTTTTGAATGACGACTGGATCGGAAGTTGGTTTGGGGATCAACTGAATGGTCCAAGGTCTATTTCCAGTCAGCGGCTTTCCCCGATTTTCGCTCGAGAACGTCTCGTCATAAAGAACGACCGACCTATCGCTATAAGTCTCCAAGCGTTTGAATTTAGCCTGGAATTCGCCGGAGTTTTTTTGTCCCAAGAATTGAATGACCAATTCATCCTTGGTGAAATCTACCGGTGGCAATGGCATTTTGGATTGCAAGAACATCCAATAGATCCGGAAACGCATAGCGTCCTGAATGACATCGCCATATGAAAAGGCCACTGGGGCGTCGGTTCCCTCCCAGTGGGGTAAGTTTGTGATATCAAGAACCATATCCAGGGTTGGCGTTGCCCCCAAAATATGGAAACCTTTTTTCGATAGCCAACGTTGGGTATCTTTGACCACTTGATATTTAGCGCCATTTTGAACCAAGTGCGTCACCAGGATGGTGGCGATAAAGAATAAAGCGATCCAGACAATGTAATGTTTTGAGGAGCGGGATTTAGCGGGAACGATATTTAAAGCCTGTGTTTTGGAACCCCTGGATTTCTTTGGAACTGGAGGAGGTGAACTTTTTTTATCAATCGGAGCACGAAACATCCAGTTGAGAAGTCTTTGGTCCCAGGGAACGCTCATGGAATCATCGACGATGGCCGATGGTTTAACTCCACTCCTAAGGCGGTCCAATTCCTTTCGGGCACTAGCGCAAAGGTTCAAATGTCGTGCCACTAGTCTTTCTTTCCCTCCCGGAAAGTTTGTTATCTATATAGCCCCGAAGCAGGGGATGTAATTGTTCACATTCGTTCATGAATTTCCTTCAAGACCCCTCATATCTTCATTCTTAACTTAAACTAAGCAAACATCATGCACAAAAAAACCCAGGGAATCAAAACTAAAATAAACGAGCTTTTTTTCTTTTTGCAGGCAATTCTAAAATCGCTCAAATGTCATTGTTCCTGAGAAAGACCGCTTTATCCTCGAGATGAATTCGATTCACCCGCCTGTACTTAAAACTTGCCTTCCCTTGACTTTCCTTTGGACGATGAATACCGTAAGCGTTGTTTTTCAGATTATTCTTCCAGGGGGGATTCATGGATATTAGTGGTTTGTACCTCGCTGAATTCGTTACCCGTTGGTTACATGTTTTGGCGGGTATCGTTTGGATCGGTCACCTTTATTTCTTTAATTTCGTGAATGGTAATTTTCAAAAGACTTTGGACGCGGAAACCAAGAAAAAAGTCGTTCTTGAATTGATGCCTCGGGCCCTTTTCTTTTTCCGTTGGGGAGCTATGATCACTTTCTTATTGGGCTTGGTTTTACTTTATTTTGTTTATCTTCAACCAGGACACACACGTAGTCTAATGAGTCCTCCGGGCTTCTGGATCATGATCGGGATCGGCTTCGGGACCATTATGTGGTTCAACGTTTGGTTCATCATCTGGCCTAGCCAGAAAAAGATCATAAACGGCCTCAAAACCGCTAATCCCGCGCCTCCGAACGTCGTAAGTCTGGCGGCGAATGCCTCCAAACTGAATACCTATCTGTCATTTCCTCTTATTTTTTGCATGCTTGCTGGCCCTCATTTTCCCTTTTTCAGTATTTATTGGGCCATCGGGATATTGGCTGTCGCTTTTGGTATGGCTTGGGCAATGTACAAAATAGGGGTTAGTGTTTCCACGAACGTTTGAAATACTTTAAAACAAAAAAGGCCCTGGTAATCCCAGGGCCTTTTTTATTGCCTTTTTCCGTTCAGTTCGTTATCGGCCTCACTTCTCCGTGGGAGCCGTCCAAAATTTGAGGTTTGAACTCCATACGGTCTTCAAAGAATCGTTTTAAATATGTACGCCGGATTGATTTGAAGAATTTCTCCAATTCCGGGTCTGCATGATTCGACTCTAGGTGTAAAAGATTCAACGCGATGGAAAAAGCCATTTCAACATAATCGTGCCTCAACTCCGCATTTTGGTTAATGAATTCGTTATAGCGTTTAATACCTTTTTGGTAGATATCAATGGCCTTTTTATTGTCCTGCCCTTGATAGTACTTTCCCATAAGATAAAAAACTTCCAGGTCTAGGATATCCGAGTGGTCAATGTTCTCGAACTGATTGACGGCCTCAACCACATGGATGTTTGAAGTGTATTTATTACTGAAATAATGGTTCAAGCAGTACTTGGCAAAGCGAACTCTTAATAATTGGTCATTCGGGTTACGTCGAACCGCATCTTTAAATTTCTTGAACTCTATCCGATTCAATAGCTTTTTCAAGAAATTAGCGAAAGGGCTGGCAAGTTGGGTCAAAAGATTCATATCTAAATTTTACTTCGTTCTATTGGATTGTCAAAGTTAAACGAGAACTGCGGACCATTTGCTAAAATCTTTTTTTAAAGACGAAACATTAAATCAAAAATATCCTAATGATATTTTGAGTAAGAATTACGCACATAGACAAACAAAATCCATATAGGTGTGCAGCTTTAAGGTTTTACCTTAGTAAAGCAGGGATATATTATCCTGTCCGGGACAAAAAAAAGTTTGAGTCGGCCGACTCAAACTTTTTTTATTTTAAAATTCAGTCGATTAATTCTTCGGAGTAGTATTCACAGGCAACTGTGTACTCTCTTTTGCTTCCAATTCATGCAATTGATCTACCTGTTGGGGATTTAATATCTTTTTTTCTAATTCAAGTTTGGCCTTTACCTTTTCGTCTATCTTTTGGCCAGTAATCTCTCCGTACTTCTGTGTGATCAGGTCCAGTTTGGCTTGGTCTGGTTCAGGTTTTTCCAATTCATTCTCAAGTTCTACTTCTTCAAGTTTTAACTGTCCATCCAACAAGACCATCTTTTTTCGGTAAGAAGCCCGGTATTTACGTAAAGCCTGTTTTTGTTGATCCGTTAGGTTCAATTTTGATAAAAGCTGTGTGCGCGGCGGTTGGCTTAGATTAACTTCTGTTGATTTCGCCTTCGGATCGGGTGTAGGCGTGGATTGCGCCTTTGCTTTAGCCAAAGAAATAAACCCTATAACTAGGAAAACCAACAACCAAATAGATTTTTTCATTAACCCCTCAATTCAAAGCAATATTGCGTCATCCGCCGAGAAAGTATCGCTATGGTCATCATCCGCGATCAATTGAACATCCCTGTCCGTGGAAGACGCTTCGCTGATCAGGGGTGATACCTTAATGAAGTTCGTCTCTTTACCGATGTTCGCGGTGGGTTCAGAAACGTTAATAAGATAAGAAACCATATCGGCCTTGTCCATCGAATCCTGCTGGTTCATATGATAGAACACACCAGAAAACGCGATGAACAAGAAACTGGCCGCAACCACCCATCGCACTGGGTGACCCCATGGTCTCCAGATCTTATGGTCCAAAAACGAACGCTTTGATTCTACGATATGGTCCTCTATTTTATTCCAGACATGATCCACCCAAGGACCATTCTGGCCTACTTTGGCCAAATCCTTTAATGCTTTTGAGATGTCCTGATCTTCCCATTTAGTTTTCATCGCGGTCCTCTATTCTCCTTAGCCCTACACATCTTCGACTGAAACTCCTTCTTTTTCCAACCACTCCTTGAGAAAAGCCTTGGCTCGGTGGATGTTCGATTTTACCGATCCCAGAGAAAGTCCCAGAACCTTGGCGATATCTTCGTAACTTTGGTCTTCCATCTCCCTCATCAACAAACAGGCTTTCTGCTTGTCCGGTAGCTTTTCCAGTGCTGTTGTAATGACCGGGCTAATGCCCAGGTTCATCGCCCTACCGTCCTCTTTTTTGTCCTCGACCTCTGGGGCGTTCTCGAACCCCATGAATGAAAGTATCTTACGTCGCCTCAAAATATCAAGACAGTGATTGGTCGTCATACGATAAAGCCAGGTACTAAATGCCGAATCCCCCCGGTAGTTCTTGACCCGATCGAAAACCTTGATGAACACTTCCTGCACGGCATCTTCAGCATCTTGCTGGGTTCCCAACATCCTCCAAGACAGGTTATAAACCTTGGTCCTATGTAATTCATATAAAACATGGAGGCCGGCAATATCTCCCGCCCGGCAACGGTCTAACGCCTCAGTCTCTGTCATGTTTCACCTGGATTACCTACAGATATGACGGTCGAATAACCGTATTGGTTTCAAAATTTCTTTAAAAAATGAACGAGAAAACACCATTTTAAAAACCAGGCGTTCCGGAAGGGTTAAGCAAGATTTAATCGTTTTAAGGCCACAAACAGCCCGACAATCTCACTTATTTTGAAGAAAAGTCAATAAACTACGCACCATTAGCCCTGTTCCACCAAAGGTTAGGTAAGGAACGGCCGGTATTTCCCTTTCCAGATAGGCTGGTCCAGCTATATCAAGATGGACCCATGGGGTATTACCTACAAACTCCTGCAGAAATAATCCCCCTATGATGGTCCCAGCCTCCCGACTACCCCCGATATTCTTGATATCAGCCACTTTACTCTTGATGTCCTCCCGATATTCCTTGACCAGGGGTAATTCCCAAATGGGTTCCCCTTCTGCCTCAGTTGCCACCTTGACTCTATCCAATAACTTGACATCATTAGAAAGAGCGCCGGCGACCAAGGAACCCAAAGCTATAACGCAAGCTCCTGTTAAGGTCGCCAGATCGATGATTTCATCAGCCTTTTGTTGTACTGCGTAGGAGAGAGCATCGGAAAGAATAAGGCGCCCTTCAGCATCCGTATTTAGCACTTCCATTGTCTTTCCATTGAGCGCCTTTAACACATCGCCCGGTTTATAGGCCCTTCCACCCGGCATATTTTCAGTCGTTGGAATGATGCCGTGGACTTCAACTTCCGGCTTCAATTTCGCAAGCTGGCTAAATACCCCAAGAACAGCCGCAGCGCCAGACATATCCATCTTCATTGTTTCCATTGAACCAGCCGGTTTGAGGGATAAACCACCCGAATCAAAAGTTATCCCTTTGCCAACGATCGCGATCGACTTGGTTGGTTTCTTGGAGGGTTTGTAATGCAGGTGAATAAGGAATGGTTCCTGAGCGCTTCCGATATTGACTCCCAGGATGCCTCCTGCGCCCATCTTTTTGAGGTCATGTTTTGTATAAAGTTTGAACCGTATATTCCCTTTGGCTATCTTTCGAGCCGTATCAGCTAATACACGGGGAGTAACATCGCTCGGAGCGCCGTTGATAAGATCCCTGGCCAGGATCACCCCGTCACAATAATACTGGGCGGTTTGGGTATACTTTTTCACGGAGACGAGCAAACCAGTTGGTACTTTGAGGGTCAGTTTTTGTAGACCTAGTGGGTTGTCTTTAGTCTGGGTTTTATATCGGTTGAATTGATAAGAGCCTAATATCATCCCTTCGGTAAAAGCCTTGGCGTGTTCACCCGTGAGATTTTTTGGCCATTCAATGACAGCCTCTTCCAAACGAATTTCTCGAGCTTTTCTGGCCAAACGCCCTCCCGCCCGCCTAAGGGAATCAATACTTATATTATCTTTTTCGCCGAGACCAAGAACAATTGCCTTAGCGCTGAAATATCCTGAGTTGGGATAAACAATGGTAGCTTGGCCTTCTTTGCCTTTAAAACCTTCCTCTCCAATAGTTTTTCGAGCCGCTTCCCCATCTTTACCTAGGTTGTTGATAAATCCCTTATCGTTCTCACAGGCCAATAAGACCCAAGTCTTGGACCGATCTAACCGCGTTGCGCTTGAAATAACTGGAATTTGGATCACAATTTCCTCCTGAAATTTAAAACCGCCGATCGACCTGAACCTCGGGTTGAACGATCAAAGAAAGAGGACTATTTTATATAAGGAGCGAAGAAAGTTACAACCACAACGATAAATACACTTACGGTCAAGTTATGAAACTTTTATAAATCCCCTGACGTTGAAGTCGCTTTTTGATCAATTGAAAGGATTTTTCTAGCTTTTGTTTATTTCCAGGAAGATAAGGCCAAGGACTGGCTCCGGAAGGATGCGGAACGGGAATAATATAGGCTGGCCCACCCAATAGGTCCTTTTTAAACTCTTCCCCAATGACTTCTGAAAATTTTGCCGGGCCCAAGATTCTCTCAATCGCCAACCCTCCTATCAGAACAATGAGGGAGGGCGCTAATATCCTCAATGCCTCCTCCAGATAGGGACCACAATTAGCTACCTCTTGAGGATTTGGTTTTCGATCACCCCTGCCATGAGAAGCTTTTCCGGGATAACACTTTGTAACAGCAGTTATATAAGCATTCTGGCGGATCAGATCTTCTTTCATCCCGATCGTCAAAAACCACTGGAAGAGCCTTTTACCAGCCGTCCAAGCGAAGTTTTTTTGGGCTGCGGGCTCTCTGACTCCAGGAGCCTGGCCTATCAGGAAAAGCCCACCTTTCTTGGCCAAACCAGTGCCCGCTACAGGACAATTCCCCCCTTTGGGGAAACACTTGGAACAGCTTCGAATCTTTTGGTGAAGATTGTCTAATTCGTTTTTTAAACTCAATGGGGCCTAATCATTTGGTGTCTTGATCCGTCTTGGTTCCAGAATCTTCTTTTTTTACCGTATTGTCGTCTTCTGCCCCTGCTCCATCACCCTTATCTTCCTTGATGGTATAAGCCTTTGCGGATTCAGGATCAACTTCTTTCAACTCTTCCACTGCCATTTTTAAATTATCCACATGGTAAGACGGGTCAACAGCATTTCCTTTATAAAAAACATCGGCCGCTTTTTTCAAGTCAGAGACAGTTCCTTTTCCAGAATCATAAAGGACCCAGTAACTAAAACCCAAATTATTCAAAAAAACCTTTTCATTAGGTTGGTATTTGACAGCCCTTTCAAAGTAAGGGATGGACTCATTCGGGCGCCGGGCATCTATAAGGACTTTGCCCTGTCGATTTGCCGCAGCTCCCTTGGCGCCAGGAGAAACAGCCACATCTTCAGCCTTTTTGAAAATTTTCAAGGCAAGATCAAATTGACCTTTAGATTGAACCTTATCGCCCAAGGCGGTCAATGCCTTGAAATTAAGACCATCCAGATTTGGTTCTGGCTCAGGGGTCATTTGTGTGTAACTGTCTTCCCTAGTTTGTGCTCCCTTCGCCATGTCCAAAAACTCGGTATCATCGCTGATTTCCAAGTCCTTGATTGCTTCTCTTAAAACCGGTACTCCAGCAAATCCATACTCATACATCCGATAACAAGCTACACCCAAGTTTTTTTGAACCGTTTTATTATCCGGATCGGCTTCAGCTGCTTTGGACAGAATCTCCTTGGCTTCTTTCCACTTCTTTTCTTTTAATAAAACCCATCCTTGGGCGTTATCGGCCTGGGCCTTCCCAATATCACTGGTAGCCAGATCTTCTGCGGCCTTATAGGCAGCGAAAGCATCTCCCCATTTTTTGTCTTTTAGGGCTTGGTTCCCAGCTGCATAAGCGTCCTTGAAATTCTTGTATGCGGCATCTGGCTCTTTTGAACCAACAGGGGTCTCGGTTGCCTTATTATCTTGAGCCAGAACTCCCAAGGGCAAAACCGCCCAAATAATAAACAAATGCCAAAATAATCTTTTCATGTTTTCTCTCCCAAGAGCATTAAACCTCTACACCTTTCCTCTAAAGTTGAAGGTTGATTATGGGCCAAGACTCAAAAATGATACTTGATAAGTTGTTTCCCCCATTAAACTATTTCTTTTTTCAAGGCTTTTCGTGCAAAATATTGATTCAATTCGACCAATGGAAACCGGGTTAAATGTTCACCCAAAAATGGACTTAATTCATCTCCTCTATGAAGAAAGGTTGTCATGCTCTCAAAAAAAGTAATTAGTTTCGGATTTATCTTCATGGCCGTGATGTTCTTTTTATTACTTCGAAACATTGATTGGCAAAAACTTTTTAATGCCTTTACCCAATTTCACATAATTTGGATTTTACCAGCTTTAGGGATTTATTTAATCGGATACATAATTCGTGGATTTCGTTGGGTTGTACTTCTTTCACCCGTTAAAAAATGTAACTTCAATAGCCTTTTTCCTATTTTAATCATCGGGTTTATGGCGAATAATCTGTTACCAGCCCGTGCTGGAGAATTTGTTAGAGCATATTTAAACGGAACAAAAGAAAAAATCAGCCGAAGCGCTTCCTTAGCCACAATTGTTTTAGAACGTATTTTTGATGGCCTGACAATGTTAATCCTTCTTTGGGCATCATTAACATTCGGGAATCTACCAATCCAAGAGGATAAGTTGGATGCTCGTATACAAATGGCAATACATGCTTGTCCATATGTATTCGGCATTGCCTTTTTCATCCTTTTCATCTTATTGCTTATGCGTGCTAAGGCGATAATAGTAATAAGTTTTTTTACTAGTTTGCTTCCAGCCAGAATCCGTAAACCTCTTGATAAAATCGCACAAACATTTATTGACGGCCTCAAAATCCTTCAAAATGCCAAAGAATCTATTCTTGTATTAATCGCTTCCTTAGCAGCTTGGACGTGTGAATTCACAAGTTATTATTTTCTGGCTATTGGTATGGGTATCGCCCCCTCGCCGCTTACTTTTTGGTCAGCCGCATTGTTGATGGCTGTGGTGAATATTGCCATTTTAGTCCCGAACGCTCCTGGAGGTTTTGGTCTATTTGAATTTGTTGGTGTTATCTTGCTTGCACCGTTCGGCATTTCAAAAGAACTAGCGCTTAGTTTTCTCTTACTCGTGCATATTCCTATTGTCTGGTTGCCCATCAATCTAATGGGGCTTTATTACATGGGGAGAGAGCATTTAAGTCTTCAAAAACTGGGAAAAAGTCGACAAGAAGAACTTAACCCCAAAAGGAAAAAAGTATGAAAATCGCTATTGTTGGTGCCGGTGTCGCCGGGTTGACTGCGGGTTATCGTTTGGCAAAACAAGGGCATGAAGTTGAGATTTTCGAGGCGTCCGATCATGTGGGCGGTTTGGCGGCCGGTTTCCCAATCGCCGGAACAACGTTGGAAAGGTATTATCACCATATCTTTACAAGCGACACTAACATCCGCGGCTTAGTTGATGAACTTGGTATACGTGAGTCCCTTCATTGGCTTCCCAGCCAAATGGGACTTTCGTACAAAGGGAAACTTTACCCATTCGGAACTCCTTCTCAAATATTAAAACTTCCGATCCTCCCTTTTTGGGAACGGATCTTGTTTGGCTTCCAAGGTTTATATTTAGGTTTGAAAGACAATTGGAAGCCCTATGAATCCATCACCACTTATGACTGGTTGAAAAAATATTGCAGCCCCACCGTTCTTAAGATCATATGGGAACCTTTGTTAAAAGGTAAATTCGACCGTTATTACGATAAAGTCGCTATGGCTTGGTTTTGGGCTAGGGTGCATACGCGTTTTTCTTCACGGAAGGGTGCGAAAGAAACATTGGGATATTTCAAAGGAGGCTTCGAGACATTTCATGAATCTCTCGCTGATGCCGCGAGAAAAGCTGGTGTTAAAATCCAGTTGAATCAGCCCATTAACCGAGTCATCACCAAAAACAATGAGTTTAAAGGTATAGAGGTAAATAAGATTGAAAAAATCTATGACAAGCTCATTTTCGCCGCCGCCACACCGATATTTCTGAAACCTGTAAAGATCTTCCATCCGATTATGTCAAACGCCTTACCCAACTGGACTTTTTAGGCGCCCAATGTCTTATCCTGGTTATGAAGAAAAAATTCAGCGATATGTATTGGATCAATATAGGAGATTCGGATAACCCGATCTTAGCCCTCATTGAGCATACTAATTTCGCGCCGATCGATTGGTACCAGGGAAAGCACTTGATGTATGTCGCCAATTACCTTCCCCAGGACCATATGTACTTTAAAATGGGCAAAGAGGAGATATTCAAGGAATTATTACCCCATTTGAAAAGTATCAACCCCGATTTCGATCAATCTTCTATTGAGGAAATCCATTTATTCCAGGACCTATACGCCCAACCGGTCGTTCCACTACACTACAGTGAAGTAAAACCGGATTATGTCACACCCATCAAGAATGTTTTCCTGGCTAATATGGCCCTGGTATATCCCGAGGACCGAGGAACGAATTTTGCCGTGGATGTCGGTAATAAGGTCTCCCTATTGGTTGATCCAACTGTTTCCATACCTCTTTTTAGGGAAAACTAACAGCCGGTCATTTTTGTCCATCATACTTTTGGTGGCTGTGATAAAATTTTCACGTTTTTTATAAGTAAGGAGCGTCCATGCCAAAGGTTTCATCTCTAAGCGTCTTTTTCCCAGCCTATAACGAGGAAGCGAATGTCGGTAACATGATCCGGCAAGCCCAGTTGATACTCCCCGAATTAGCCGATAATTGGGAGATCATTCCCGTGAATGACGGAAGTAAAGACAGGACCGCTGAGATCATAAATGCAATGGCCAAGGAAGATCCAAAGATCCATCCTGTCCACCATGAAAAAAACAAAGGCTATGGTGGGGCCGTCATTTCCGGTTTCAAAGCCGCGAAATGCGATTATATCTTCTTCACAGATGGGGATCTTCAATTCGACCTTAGGGAAATCACCCTATTGATCGAAAAACTGGATGAAGGGGACTTGGTTCTGGGTTTCCGGAAGAACCGGCGGGATTCAGCCATACGAAAATTGAACGCTTTTATGTGGGGATCTTTGGTCAAAACTCTATTTGGGTTCCAAGTGCGGGATGTGGATTGCGCATTCAAATTGGTAAAACGAAAGGTGATGGACAGGATCGAATTGACTGCAGGCGGCGCCATGGTTTCCACGGAACTATTAGCGAGGGCCCACAAGGAGAATTTTCGTTTTACAGAGGTTGGAGTAACCCATTATCCCCGGGTCGCGGGCACCCAAACAGGAGCCAAGATATCGGTGATTTTGAGAGCCTTCAAGGAATTATTCAAACTTTACAAAAAGCTTAAATAATTGACTTCCCCGTCAGTTACAACTTCCTAACTTTGTGTTTGTAGGAAAGTAAGGTGGGTCTTGGCCTGTTGGATATATTCAGCGTTATTTGAGAATTGAAGCACTTTTCCCCAGGAATCTTCCGCTTCTTTCTTCATCCCCAGCTTTTCATAGGTCAATCCCAAGTCGGTATAAATATCCGGATCATTCGGCCTTAATGCCGAGGCTTTCTGAAAAGCCTGAAGGGCATCCGATGGTTGGTTTTTATCCAGATATAGATCCCCTATATTGAACTGCACATCCGCGTTGGTCGTTCCAAGCGCGACAGCTTTTTGATATAAACTCAAGGCGTCATCAAAATTACCTGCGCTTTTATACATAAAAGCCAGATTGTTCAGGGAATCCACATGATTGGGGTCGAACCTTAACGCCATCTCATACATCCGAACGGCTGGGTCATTCATATTAAAATGAGCGTAAAGATAACCTAATGCGAAGTAAGCGTTGGCGTAGGTCGGATCGATCTCCAGGGATTGTTTCAGGTAGTTATAAGAAGCATGGTAGTTTTTTTGGTCATACTCTTTCTTCCCTTTTTGGTAAAAGGTTTCGGCATTGCCCGTAATGATGGGCTGTTGCTCACTAATGGGCTCTCCCACTGAATTGGCAACTTTTACAGCCTTATGACCATGTCTTTTTTTTGCGACTGTCGGAATTGGCGTGGGAGCCAACGACGGTTGTAACAATTGCGCTTGTTCCATTTCAGTGAATTTCGGTGGCCAAGTCCAATGAGAGGCTTCCATTAAAAAACCGAACGCGATCAATAAGATGATGAATATCAACCACACCGCATCCAACAAGTCTCGCCAGACATCCTTAAAGCCGAAACGTTTTGCCGCGTTTGCCGCAGCTTGAGCCGCCTCTTTTTTAGCGGCCGCTTGGGCGTTCTTGGGTAGTTCTGTCCCGCACTTGACACAAATTTTAGTGCCTTCTGGATTTTCGGCTCCACAGGCAGGGCACTTGATCATGAAAAACCTCTATTTGTTGAAGTTTTTAGAATGGAAAACGTCTGAACCACAACTTTTCTAAGCACGTTACTTTAACCTTTTCAAGCAAAACCTGTCAACTTATTCCAATTATCCTGGAGGTAGGTTGGATTTGATATTTTCAAACTTCTCCTTAATTTTCCACGACATTTTTTGAACTTGGTCCAAGCTCACTTGTGCCAATTCGAATTTATCCTTGACCTGATCACCAGCCATGTGGATCTTACCTAAAAGTTGAACGAGCAACTCATTGTCATTACGTTGGTCTTCCAACGCTTGGGATATCTCCCCTAGAAGGCCTCCGGCTTTTCGGACCGATTTAACGATGGTCATAAAAACATCGCCGGCACTATAAACAACGTTCACATTTTCTTCTATTTTTCCAGTAGTACTGATAAGTGATATAGCGTTAGTAGTTTTCATACGAATATCATCCACGAGATGTTTGACATCACCTGCCGCTTTGGCCGAGGCTTCTGCCAATATCTTGATCTCACTTGCCACTACCGCGAACCCTGTTCCATGCTCACCCGCACGAGCCGCTTCAATTCCTGCGTTCAAGGCCAAAAGGTTGGTTTTTCTAGCGATCGATGTAATCGTCGCTAAAAAATCGCCTATCTGTTCGGAAGCCAGATTCAATTGTTGGATTACTTCGGCCGAGGAACCAATGGTAGCTTTGATCTCAGTCATAGCCTTGATCTCCTTACCGACGGATTTTATGCCATCGGTCGCGGATTTCGCAGCCGCATCCGTATCAACAGCCACTTTCTTGCTGTCATTGACGATCAATTCATTCAATTGGAGTAGTGACTTATTAATACGTCCAGCCTTATCGATATTAGACGACCACTCCTGGATAACATCTTTAAAAGCATAAAAGGACTGGATCATCTTCTCCTGTTCTTTGATCAATGGTTCAAGATTCTCATAAAACTCTTGCATGGAAAAATCCGGTTTGGCGTCAGAAGAAGATTTTGCTTCCGTCTCAAGTTGGATGATTCGGGCGGACATTTCTCTGACCAAGTTACCAAGAGGGTCACTCGTTTTTTCGACTTGTCCCTCAAGAGAGCTGATCAAAGGCGACCCTGAAAGTGAGTTTAAATTGTTTTTGATTATTATGGACTGATTACGCTGGAAAGAAGAATAAAGGAAAGCCGCGAAGCCCCAAAGGAATAGAGCCCCGATCACTAATGCCCAAGGGCTTCCCAAATACGGGATGAGAAAACCCAAGACTCCCCCGAGCAAGAAAACAAGAAACCATTTTGGGAAAAATAGGCGTCTCAAACTTAAATTCATCGTAGGATCATTTATCGGAGGAAGTGTTGTTTAGGTAATTTTTCAAAATCTCGACATCCTCCTCTTTCATGGCAAGGAAATGGAGACCTCCACCCGTCTCATTAGACCAAACCACCTCAGCGAATGCCGAGATCATTGATGTTTGGCCTGGCAGAGAAATATCCAACCGAAGGATACTTCCAATGTTCAGTACCTGATCAGCTACCAGATAAAGACCACCCAAACTGACGTCCATGGTGCGGCTACTCTGCTCTTTCTTCTTCCGTTCAAATACTGTCTCGATCTCTTTTTGATCTTCAATGATCCTATACTTGACAGGGATCTTGACCGGAACACGGGGATGGATGCGTTTTTCAAGAAACATATTGGCTTCAGGCATGCGATAACTCCTTATATTCAAAGATCGATCAATCAGGCCTAAACACTAGCGACATTGAAAAAAGCACACCTACATCTTGACGTGGAATGGCCCAGCCAATGGGTTCAAAAGGGAAATAATCCACTTGGCCTTCCGCCGAAAATGTTTTATCCACTCTCACCACCACACCCCCGGTCGAGAAAAAAAGGCGATCCGTTGTATTCCCCATTCCATAAGTCAATACTTGCTGGTTAAATTTCATTAACCCGCTATAACGCATCTGTAATTGATAGAAAAAAGTCACCCTTCGCTGGACTTGGCGGAATACCTCATATTCAATCCTTCCGCTAGCATCCCAATTATCCGGCCATTGAAATGTCCCTGGGCCCAAAGTAAGATTAGTGGAAGCCAAATTAATTGGCTGTGTTTTTTCATAGTGTATACTTTGAAAAAAGGAAAATCCACCAGCTTGTTGGCCCATCACGAACCCGACTGCTTCCCGATCAGCGCCCTTTCCCGTGGATAGGAGAGGAAATGCCAAACTAAAGGGGTTCGACCCCGTCGCGATCCGAAACCATCCATCCAAACCCAAAAAATTACCACTTTCTCTTTTCCCCGTGAGTAAATAGGCCCCCGCCACCTCGACATCTCCGAACTTTTGAAGATTATGGTTGGCGAATACAGTATTCCCGGTCGCGTCGATCGTTTGATTCGCTTCTTGAAGGGAGTTCGCCTCAAAAGGCAATGTAACCCGCGCCTGGAACTGATCCGTTACCCAATCCGAAAAAGAAACTCCATATTCGGTCCCTTGCACTGAATAAGTGTTATTGGGAACTTTCGAAAGATTCCTAACGTTTTGAAAAAAAACATCCGGCACACCAATATTGGTCCAGTAAAAACTAGGTCTTTCACGTCGAAAAAGTGAAATTGAGAGTTCATCCCGGGAGAAGGAAAAAATAGGGAATGGATCCAAATCCATTGCCCAAATAGGCTTTGCGACTCCCAAGACAAGAATAGAAAAAAGGGGGAAAAACGATATTTTCTTCCCGCGGAAAAGTAGAACTAAACCCTTTAAACTTTTCATGGGGTGATAGCTAGAAATTATACGCGAGTTCGGCGCAAACCCGGGGACGAACACCAAAGTTGAGGGTTAAATAATGTGTTTTATTGTATTGGATCGCCCCATTGTTGGCGTCCTGAATACCGAATCCATAGACCGCCAAGGTCATTAAACCGAAGAGATTTCCCATATCCTCATTCTTGGCCGAAGTTGTAGATGACCCTTTAGAATCAGGCACCAGTTGAAAATTATCCAACGTCTGCCAGAGGCCCAAACCAAAAAGTGTTGTAAAAGTTAAACCTCTGAGTATATCCCCATTGTAAATTTGACCTGCCCCCGGAATGACCGCGGATAAAATCGCTGCCTCAGTTGGGTCTTTTGCCGTCAAACCAGGTTCGTGGGTTGGTGTGGGGGTTGGTATCTGAACTTTGGGAGCAATAACGGGCGTAGCAGTTGGAGTAAGACCTTGCACAGGCTCACCGGAATCATCCAATTGAGGTGGAGCCAATGGAGTAGGCGTGGGAATTTCATTAGATTGCCAAAAGCTTGGCGCAGCTTGTAGGTTAGAACCCCAAGCCAGGAATAACATAAAAAGCGGGAGAAAAAGTAATTTCATAGTCTTTAAGGTATCCCCCCACTTTGAACCTGTCAAGAAAACTGAGGTGAGTCTAGAATTTCACGAATTTCAAATCCTGAATATCCGGTATTTCCCGTAATTCAGCCATTACCTTTTCTGGAACCTCATTGTCCACATTGACCATGGCAATGGCTTTACCGCCTGTCATTTGGCGGCCTACATGAAGCCCCGCGATATTTACTCCATTGGTACCGAGGATTGTTCCTAACTTGCCAATTATTCCCGGGCGGTCCAAGTGATCCATCCATATCATATTGCCCTCAGGTGTGAAATCCGTAGCGTTCCCGTCCAAATTGACGATCCGATATTCGGATTTTCCGAATACTGTCCCTGAAATACTGTGTTTCCCTTTTTCCCCTTCAGTAGAAACCGTAACCAATGAAGAGTAATCTTTGACGCTGTTATCCACCGTCACCGATATTTCATAGCCCCTTTCCTTAGCGATAACGAGGGCATTGACATAATTGACCGATTCGATCAAACCCTTTTGCAGTATCCCCTTCACCAAACTCAGGGTCAAAGGCTTGGTGTCATATTTGGTGACTTCACCGCAATATTCCACATGTATTTTCTTGATGTAGGATCCAGTCAGTTGGGATTGAAACGACCCGATCTTTTCCATCAAGGTCAAATAGGGTTTTAATTCCTCCAAAACTTTTGGATCGAGGGACGGCATATTGATCGCGTTGAGAACCCGACCTCCCTTTAGCGCTTCAACCATCTGCTCCGCTACCACTACGGCCACATTGACTTGGGCTTCCTTCGTGGCCGCTCCTAAATGGGGGACAAAAACAATATTATCGAGTGTTAATAGCGGGCTTTCAAACGGCGGCTCCTTCTCAAAAACATCCAATGCGGCTCCCGCGATCTTTCCGCTTTTCAAGCCCTCGTATAACGCCGTCTCGTCAATGATGCCGCCACGAGCGCAATTCACCAATCTCACACCATTCTTCATGAGATCGATCTCTTTTTTGCCGAGCAATCCTTTGGTTTCCGGGGTGAGGGGAGTATGGACAGTGATAAAATCAGAACGTTTGATCAGATCCTCTAAAGTAACGATCTCAAATTCATGGCCCTTGGCTTTGGAAGGGTCAACAAAGGGATCATAAGCCAATATCCTCATGCCCAATCCCATGGCGATCCGGGCCACTTTTGTCCCTATACGGCCCAATCCAACGATACCAAGGATCTTTCCATTAAGTTCACAACCCGTGAACTTGCTGCGTTCCCACTTTTTTTCTTTTAGGGATTGATGCGCTTGCGGGATAAGACGGGCCATGGACATCAACATAGCGATGGTATGCTCTGAAGTGGATATGGTGTTTCCGTCGGGAGTGTTCATGACAATGATCCCGCGCTTGGTCGCGGCTTGCAGGTCGACGTTATCGACCCCTACCCCCGCGCGCCCAATGATCTTCAATTTCGTTCCGGCTTGGATCAGATCGGCTGTCGCGTTAGTCCCGCTTCGGATGACCCAAGCGTCATAATCCGGAAGGATCTTCTTGAGTTCCTCAGGTGTATTATTGATGTGCTCCGCGGTCTGAAAATCCTTCTCGGCTTTGAATACCGCCATACCCTCTTCTGATAACTTATCGGTAATGAGTACTTTGAACATAGATCTCCCCAATTGATAATGATTAAAGGTTTTCGGCTAGTATGATTTCCTGCGCCGCCTTGACGCCCATGCCCAGGGGTACCTTTTTCCCCAGCTTATTCAAGACCATTTCCAAAGTGGCGATGGCCAGGATAACATCCGATCCATCCACATAACCCAAGTGGCCGATCCTGAATATCTTTCCTTTGACCTTTCCCTGTCCGCCGATGATGCTGACGCCAAAAACATCACGGAAGGTTTTGTTGATCAATCCGCTATCCATACCATCCGGCGATTCAACCGCCGTAATTGCGCTGGATGGATTTTGCGTGGCGAAAAGTTTCAAACCAAGCGCTTGAACCCCTGCCCGGGTGGCCTTGGCCAAACCCGCGTGACGTTGCCAGACATTTTCCATTCCTTCCTGCTTGATCAATTCCAATGCCTTACGGACTTGTAGGATCAGGGTAATAGCCGGCGTGAAAGGAGTATCGGGCATTTTCTCTTCGGTCAATTTTTTAAGGGCTTTTTCATAGCTGAAATAATACCGGGGATTTTTCGCGATCTTGTTTTTCTCGACGGCGGCGGGCGAAATGCTGACAAAACCCAAACCAGGCGGGATCATAAATCCCTTCTGGGAACCCGAAAGCACCAGGTCCACACCCCAAGCGTCGGTCTCACAAGGCATGGCGCCCAAACCAGAAATAGCGTCAACGGCGATCAAAGCCCCAGCCTCATGACATACCTTGGTCAAGGCTTGAATATCATTGACCACGCCAGTGGAAGTCTCGTTCAAGGTCGTGAATAGCAATTTGATCTCCGGAGAAGCTTGGAGTCTTTTTTTGACTTCCGCCGGATCTACCGCCTGGCCCCATTCCACCTCATAATGCTCAACCTCAACTTGATACGCTTTGCAGATATCTTTCCATCGATTCCCGAAATTCCCGCAGGAAGCCACCAGTACTTTCTCGCCCGGCGAGGTCAAATTAACGACCGCCGATTCCATGACACCGGTCCCTACGGACGCGAAGGTCATGACCTGTTGTTTGGTCCGGAAGAACATCTGCAGTCCCTCATTGGCTTCTTTAAAAGCGGCTTGAAATTGAGGTGTCCGATGATGAATGATCGGCATCCCAGCTTCGGCCAGAACCTCCGGCGGAATGGGTGTAGGCCCGGGAGCCATGATGTATTTTTTACGCATAATCCCTCGCTTTCAGCCTTTAAAATTGGATTTGGAAATATCGATTCAACTAAAAAAGACGGCTTGTCGCGTATTTTTTTATCAAGTGCACGTTAGTTTAACTTTCGAGTCATTGGTGTCAAGAGACTTTATAAAATAATCCCCTGGTTATTCAGCTTTTATCTCGTTTTAAAAAGTCGGCGATGAGGGCGCCCACTTCTTCTGGTTTCTCTTGGGGTACTAGATGACCCGCCCCTTTGACAACCGCGATTACAGCCTGGGGATTGGCCCTTCTAAATGCTTCTTCGCTTCCTTTTCCAAAAGTGTTCGAGTTTTCCCCTCGAATGACCAGGGTTGGTTGTATCAAGCCTTGGGGGAATTTCCAAACATCCGTGGGGATCGTGCGGTAGATACGCGCTTCCCATTCAGGCGGGTAGGCCAACTCGACCCCGCCCCCTAAAGCAGGACGGGTAATGCTTTCCGCGTATTCCTTAACCGTATTTTCCGGCCATGTTTTGAAAAGGGGTCTTCCCTTGAAATACTCGTAAACGTCCTTCTGGCTAGTCCAAAAGCGGCGTCTTCTCAATGCGCTTTTGACCAAGGAAACCCTCGCTTCCAACCCCACCAGTTTCATCCAAAAAATTTTTCTCAAGACAGCGGGGGCTAAAAGGGTTGGATCGATGAGAATGACATGGCTAAAGAGTTCCTGGTTTTTGACAGCGGCATAAAGAGTGCTCACACCCCCAAGGCTATGGCCAATACCCACAACCCTTGTTAACGATAAGTCACGGAGGCCTAGCCTCAGATCATCAGCGAACAGGTGCCAATTTCTCAGTTCATTCGGCTCGGCCCCTGCCCACATAGGTCTAATTTGGAGGGAAATGACCTTAAAATCGCTTAAAAGTGGTTTCAAGGCCTTCTTATAGGTCGGCGGTAAAAAACCATTAGCGTGAGCTAAATGAACAACTGGCTTTTTAGAGGAAGGATTGAATTCGTAGACTTTTGAGGGAATCATCCGGATGAGCATTAAGCCGTGTTTTCGCCACGACCCTTTTGGTAGACCAGGATTGGTTCTTCCTTGTTGAGAATGACACCTTCCGTAATGACCGCTTCCTTGATGTCCCGCCGGGAAGGTATCTCGTACATCAAGTTCATCATCACATCTTCCAGGATGGACCTTAATCCCCTAGCGCCCGATTGTCGTTTGATGGCTTCCTGCGCCACGGCCTGCAGGGCCTCGGGTGTGAACTTCAATTTGACATTCTCGATCTCAAAATAACGCTGGTATTGTTTGGTCAAAGCGTTCTTGGGTTCGGTCAAGACCTTGACCAAGGAAGCCTCATCCAATTCATGCAGAGCGGCGATCACGGGTAACCGCCCAATGAACTCCGGAATCAATCCGAACTTGATAAGGTCCTCGGGCTGGACCTTCTCAAAAAGCTCCCCGAGCTTTTTTTCCTGACGAGGGACCGTTTCACCCTTAAAACCTATGCTTCGATGTCCCAAACGATTCTCAATGATCTTTTCCAGACCGACGAACGCTCCCCCACAAATGAAAAGGATATTGTTGGAATTGACCTTGATGTATTCCTGATGGGGATGCTTCCTTCCTCCCTGGGGAGGAACGTTCACTTCCGTACCCTCAATGATCTTCAACAGGGCTTGCTGGACACCTTCGCCCGACACATCCCGGGTGATGCTGGCGTTCTCTGATTTGCGGCTGATCTTGTCGATCTCATCGATATAAATGATCCCCTTTTCGGCACGCTGGACGTCAAACTCAGCGTTCTGAAGGAGTTTCAGGATGATATTTTCCACATCCTCGCCGACATACCCGGCTTCGGTCAAGGTCGTCGCGTCGGCGACGGCGAAAGGCACATCCAGGATACGGGCCAAGGTTTGGGCCAATAAAGTTTTTCCCACGCCGGTGGGGCCGATCAAAAGAACGTTGCTTTTTTGCAGTTCAACATCTTGCGGGCCGGTTTTTACCGACAAGCGCTTGTAATGGTTATGAACGGCAACCGAGAGGATCTTCTTGGCCTTTTCCTGGCCGATGACATATTCATCAAGGGTTTCCTTGATCTCGATAGGTTTGGGAGTGGGCGTCTTAGCTTTGACCGCCGCCGGCTTTCCCTCTCCCTTTTCCTCTTCTTTAAGGATATCAGTACACAAACCGATGCATTCGTTGCAGATATAGACCGTCGGACCGGCCACGAGCTTCTTGACCTCGTCCTGTGTCTTACCGCAAAAGGAACACCTTAAAAAAGAAGTTTTATCCCTATCGCCAGCCATTTAGAACTCCGATGATTTATTTTTTCTTTGGTTCAGGCCGCTTGGTCAAGACCTCGTCAATGACCCCATATTCTTTAGCTTCCTCAGCCGACATGAAATAGTCCCGTTCCACATCCTCTGCGATCTTCTCGACCGGTTTGCCCGTATGGTGGGAAAGGATCTGGTTCAATTTCTCCCTGATCTTCAATATCTCCCTGGCCTGTATCTCGATATCCGTGGCCTGCCCTTGGGTGCCCCCAGAAGGCTGATGGATCATGATCCTCGCATTGGGAAGGGCGAATCGCTTTCCCTTCGCGCCTGCCGCCAACAAAACCGCACCCATGCTAGCCGCCTGTCCCACACAGATGGTGGAAACGGGTGCCCTCATGTATTGGATCGTATCGTAGATCGCCAAACCGGAAGTGACCACCCCGCCCGGGCTATTTACATAGAGATTGATATCCTTATCAGGATCTTCCGATTCCAGGAACAATAACTGGGCTATTATCGTATTGGCCACATCATCATTGACCGGGGTGCCCAGGATGACGATACGGTCCTTCAGAAGCCGTGAATAAATGTCATAAGACCTTTCACCGCGATTGGTCTGCTCCACAACGATGGGGATCAATGCCATAAAAGCCTCCGGTGATTCTATTGATTAAGCCGCTTCAAGTTTTGCCGCCGAGATCAAAAAATCCAACGATTTTTCATATTGGATCCATTCCTTGATGGATTCCACATTGCCCTGTTGCTGAATATAACGCTTTACCGCGTCAACCGGCTGATTTGAGCTCTGGGAAACTTTCTGCAAATAAGCCTCAAAATCCTTTTCCTCACAACGTATTCCCTCGACCGTCGAAATTTTTTCCACAATCAGGGCCATTTGAACGTTCTTTTGTGAGATCGGACGAAGGCTCTCGACGAATTGCTTTTTTTGCTCCTCGGTCAATTTGTTCACATCCACGCCTTGGTTCTTGAGCCGTTCCACTCCCTGCTGAACCAACCTTTGTTGCTCGAGGTTGATCAGGGAAGGCGGAACGTCAAAAGAATGATCCCCGATGAGTTTTTCCCCGATCTGTTCGATCATCTTCGATCTTTGCTCCAATTCCTTTTGGGATTTGATCTGGGCCTCTATCTTTTCCCGCAGTTCCTTCACCGTCTCGCACTTCGCGATCTTCTTGGCGAAATCATTGTCCACCACAGGAAGGACCTTCTCTTTGATCTCATGCAGTTTGACGGTAAATTCCGCTTCTTTTTCCGCCACTTCCTTTTTTGGATAGTCTTTCGGGAAGACCAGCTTGAAAGTTTTGGATTCGTCCTTTTTCAAACCAATAAGATTCGACTCAAAATCTTTCAATAGGCTTTGGCTTCCCAACAGAACCGGGTAACGGTTCGCTTTTCCCCCATCAAACACTTTACCGTCGATTTTCCCCTCAAAATCAATGACCACCAGATCATCGACCTTCGCCGCCCGATCCTCCACCAGGGAAAATTGGGCCATCTGGTCCCGCAAACCTTCCAAGGCCTTGTCCACATCCTCTTCTTTGACAGTCGTATTTTCCTTCTTGATTTTCAATCCCTTGTAAGTTTTCAACTCGAATTCGGGTTTGATCTCGACCACAGCCACGAACTTCAGCGGCGAGCCTTCCTCGAATTGAAGATGGGTGATCTGTGGCTGGGCCACCGGGTCGATCTTGACCTCCATCAGGGCTTCGCGGAAAAACTCAGGCAATTGATGGTGGACCATTTCATCTCTGACGTTCGATTTGTACTGTTTTTTGATCACATCCATCGGGGCTTTCCCCTTGCGGAATCCCGGTATTTTCGCTTCCTTTAAGATTCGGTCATAGATGTCGTCCACCTTGTTTTGGACGATTTCAGCCGGAACCTCGACCTGTATTTCCCTGGAACAACCGGATACGTTGGTTACATTGACTTTCACACTAGCTCCTTCGCTTTCAGTAGTTTTCTTTCGGCATATCCTGGGTGCCGTTATTCAAATGGTGCGAGGGGGGGGAGTCGAACCCCCATGGGTTACCCCGCCAGAACCTAAATCTGGTGCGTCTGCCAGTTTCGCCACCCTCGCCTTGATCCAATGGCAAACGAAGTCCGCCATCTTTTAAAAATTGGGTGGCACCTGCCCGGATATGAACAACTCACCCCAAGACTAGTCGCGCCCTTCCCTCTAAAGTCTTGTTGTTTTCTTGCGTCAATTCGCATCTAACTGGGTAAATTGGGGTCTCATCTTAGCCGTGCCGCCAAGTCCCGTCAATTTCAGAACCCTTATTTTTCAATAAAACTGCTGGTAATGAAAGGCCCAATGAGCTCAAAATAGGTAAATCCTTTCTCTTAGGTTGCCCATGAAACCCCTTAAATCATCCCAGGTAGACCTAGCCATCGTTGGAGGCGGTATCAACGGGGCCGGTTTGGCCCTTCTGGCCGCCAAAGCGGGCCTTTCGGTCGCGCTCTTTGAGAAGGACGACTTCGCCTCCGGGACTTCCAGTAAATCCACCAAACTCATCCATGGGGGCATCCGATATTTGGAGCAGTACCGTTTCTCCCTCGTTTTCGAATCGCTCCATGAACGTCAAAAATTATTGAAGCTCGCTCCCCATCTGATCCATCCCATTTCCATCCTTCTCCCTTGTTACAAAACCGATCGCAGACCTCCTTGGATGTTGAAGATCGGTCTATGGCTTTACGATATTTTAGCCGGATCCTCCAATATCGCCCGTCATCGTTGGTACTCCGCGGAAGAGACCAAAATAATAGCTCCCACCCTCAAGACAGATGGTCTGAAAGGATGCGGTCTTTATTACGACGCCCAGGTCAATGACGCCCGATTGGTCCTTGAGAATATCCTCGCCGCCGAGGAAGCCGGGGCGGACTGCTTGAATTACTGTTGTGTGAATCAAATCGACCGAGAGGAAGGGTTCGTCCGAGTCTTTTTCCAGGAATCCCGAACGAAAGAGAACGGCGTTCTTCAAGCTAAATGCTTAGTGAACGCAGCGGGACCCTGGGCAAATCAAATAACCAAACTCATCTCAGAAAACGCCCTTTCCCTGATACGGCCGACCAGAGGCAGTCATATCGTGATGCCTGAGGTCCTGTCCCAACACGCGGTTTTGATCATGACGCCCAAAGATAACCGTATCATCTTCATCGTCCCTTGGCGGGGTTTCAGTTTGGTCGGCACAACGGACCTGGACGATCCGGACGACCCGAACAAGGTGGCGCCTACCGAGGAAGAGATCCAATACCTCCTCCGGGAAGCTTCCCGGGTCTTCCCAGGTTCCATTTGGGACCGAAACCAGGTCCTATCGGCTTTTTCCGGGCTCCGTCCCCTGGCCTGGTCCGGTGGCGAGCAAGCCTCTTCACTTTCACGGGAAGACAAGATCCAGTCGGAAGGGAACGTGATTTCCATTGTCGGGGGAAAATTGACGACCTATCGTTCCATGGCGGAAAAAGCCTTGCGGAAGATCTTGAAGATCACTGGACAATCAAAAAAAATACCGCGGGACCTGAAACTTCCCGGATCCATTGAGAATAGTTGGGACGAATTCCTCAAAAAGAATGTCCCCCAATGGATTTCTACTTTCAAGATCAGCGAATCCCAGGCGAATCATTTGGCGGGCCTTTACGGCCAAAAAGCCAGAGATGTTCTAGCCTTAATTGAAAAGGATGCCCGTTTCAGGGAACCTCTCCATGCTGATCGTCCTGAACTCTCGGCTCAGGTGGTATACGCGGTCCTTTCCGAGAAGGCTTGTCATTTGGAGGATGTCATGCTCCGAAGGCTTGAGATCGGCTATAGTCCCCAGCGGTGGGGTTCCGCCTCGGAAAAAGCCTCGCGCCTGATGGCCGAACAACTGGGATGGGATGAGACTAACCGCCTGGTGGAATTGGAACACTATCGCCAAAGCTTGTTTCCGACTCCCGATAAATAGGGCTTCCGTCTTGACTTGTTATCTCGGAACATCTTAACTTGTCCTTTCAAGGGCTAAACTTATGTTCTGGATCGCCAGCTTAAGCCTTGATTCAACCTTAGTATTTAGAGTTGTTACATCCACCCGGAGGTCGTCATTATGGAAAAAGTCATCATCATCGGATCAGGTCCCGCTGGTTATACCGCGGCCCTTTATACTTCCCGGGCCAATTTGAACCCACTGCTCATCGAAGGCCCTCAACCAGGGGGACAATTGACCACCACGACCACTATCGAGAATTTCCCGGGGTTTCCTGAGGGTATCCTGGGATCCCAACTCATGGAAAACATGAAACAACAAGCCGCCTCCTTCGGGACCCGTTATAAAACAGGGTTGGTGACCAAGGTCGATCTTTCCAGGCGTCCTTTCAAGTTATGGATCGATGACAACGAGCTTCTGGAAGCAGAGAGCATCATCGTGGCTACCGGCGCCTCGGCCAAGTACGGAGGAGTTCCCCGAGAGATGGAATTGATCGGGCATGGCGTTTCGGCTTGCGCCACCTGCGATGGATTCTTTTTCAAGAACCAGGATATCGCCGTAGTGGGCGGCGGCGATTCCGCGATGGAAGAGGCGACCTTCCTGACCAAATTCGCCAAGACCGTGACCCTCATCCACCGCCGGGAGGAATTCCGCTCCTCCAAGATCATGTTGGAAAGGGCCAAGGCGAATCCTAAGATCCGCTGGATGCTCAACTCGGTCGTAACGGAACTGGTTGGGGAAAAAGAACTGACCGGAGTTAAAGTGAAGAATGTGAAGACCAACGAAACCAAGGCCGAACCATTTACCGGCCTATTCTTCGCCCTGGGCCACGCGCCCAACACTTTCATGTTCAAGGGTCAGTTGGATATGGACGAGGTAGGTTATCTGAAACTTCCCCACCCACCCCGCACCGTTACCAATATCGAGGGCGTTTTCGCAGCTGGCGATGTGGCGGATCATTATTACCGCCAGGCCATTTCCGCCGCCGGTATGGGATGTATGGCGGCCATCGAGGCCGAACGATGGTTGTCAGAACAGGGAAAATGAGGAAAACACCTCAGGTTTCTTTCGCGATGTTCGAACCACTTTTCAACCCGGCATTCTAGAACCCGATGAAATAACGTCTTATCATTGGGGAATATCTTCATATTCGAATTCGACGCCGAGACAATTCTCGATGATCTGGAATAATTCCTGTTCCCGGAAGGGTTTGGCCAGGAACCACTTCACGCCCTGTTCCTTCATCTTCTGACGGTCTTCCTCGAAAGCGCTCGCGCTGACCGCGACGATCTTGATCTTGTCCCCATTCTTTTTTCGCCGGATCGTTCGAATAGCCTCGAACCCATCCATGACAGGCATCCTCAAATCCATGAACACAAGATGGGGCTCCCATTCCTCAAAGACAGCTACCGCTTCCTGGCCGTTAGCCGCGCCCCTGACCCCGAAACCGACCATTTCCAGCATCATCCTGACCAGCATTAAATTATCTTGCCTGTCATCGGCGACCAGTATTCGGATAGGGTCTTGCCCCGGTTTCAGTCTGGAAACCCTTCTCCCGGAGGAATTCTCGGATGGCAAGCCGGTTTCTTCGCATTCCATGACATTCACTTCCATTTTAAAACAACTGCCTTTTCCGGGTTCACTGTTCAATTTGATGTCACCACCCATGATCTGGGCGAATTGCCTGCTGATCGCCAATCCCAAACCCGTTCCGCCTTTTCCATGGCCAGTCGACGATGTGGCTTGATGGAAAGTCTGGAATAGTTTTTCTTGTTCTTCAGCCGATATACCTAAACCGGTGTCTTTTACTTCACAGAGCAGCTTGATGACCCCTTGCCCACCGTTATGAGCCGTCAATCGCCATGACACCCTTCCTTTATCGGTGAACTTGACCGCGTTGGAGAGAAGGTTAAGGAAGATCTGCCTCAATTTACTGTCATCACCGATGACATGCCTTGGAAGATCGGATGAGGTTTCGATATGAAATTCCAATTGTTTTTCCAACGCCCTGACACGCATCAATTTGCCGGTTTCCTGGATCATCTCGAGAAGGTCAAAAGCCCGAGGTTTCAATTCCGCGTGGCCCGCCTCGATCTTGGCCATCTCCAACACGTCATTGATGAGCTCCAGAAGCCTTTCGCCGGCCTTGTTGATGATGCCCAAGTATTCGCTTTGTTGGTCGCTTAAGTTGGTATCCCGATTCAATAATTGGGAATAACCCAGTATGGCGATCATAGGAGTCCGGATCTCATGGGAGATGTGGGCCAAGAACCTGCTTTTAGCCCTGGTCGCGGCTTCCGCTCCTTCCTTGGCGATACGCAGTTCCTGAGCTTTGACCCTTTCGGTGATATCCAAGGCGGTGCCTAAAGTGCCGACGATCTGACCCTTGGAGTCAACCAATGGGACTTTATTGGTCTCCAGCCAGGCGACCTGTCCATCGGGCCAGGTCTGGGGTTCGATGATCCCCAATTTTGATTTCCCGGATTCCAATACTTCCCGATCATCGGCCCGATAATGGTCCGATTCGGCTTTCGACCATCCCATCTCATAATCCGTTTTCCCGATAACTTCCGAAGGATCGGTTTTTCCTGCCGCAATCGCGAAAAACTTATTACAACCCATCACGACAAAATCCCGATTTTTCCACCAAACCAATCCCGGGAAACCATCCAATACCATTTGAAGCCATTGGCGCGATCTGAGTTCCTCGTCCTCCTTGCGCTTTCGTTCCTCCTCATCGCGAAGGCTTCCCCGCAAAAAAGCCGATTGCCCTTTTTCATCGGGTAAATGGTTCTCATCCCGGATAGTTATTTTTGTTTTTTTCGGTGATTTAAGGGAAGCGGTTTTAGGAAAGCGATTCTTGGCGGTGCGATTTCCTGTTTTTTTCTTTTTGGATCGATGAGCTTTCATAAAACTCCTAGTACAATAACCCATTTTTCATAAGGCTGATAAATCGTCGGTAGTTAGATCTCCATGATAACAGGCATGATCATGGGCCTACGGTCCGACTTATGGGAGAAGAATTTCTGAAGGGTTTTTCGCATGGTCTCCTTAATCGAACTCCAGTCGGTGATATGCTCACCGGTATGTTCATCGAGCATCTTCTTGATCGCCTCCCTCGCCTCCTGCATCAGCTCTTCGGAAAGGCTTTCCGAAAAACCTCGGGTGACCAGGTCAGGGCCTCCCACAATGCTTCCTTTCGTGGAATCCACCGTGATCATCGCGACCACCACCCCATCTTGGGCCAGGTGAAGGCGATCCCGAAGGACAACTTCACCCACATCCGCCATATGTTTTCCATCCACCAGGATAGTGCCCCCGGATGATTCTTTTTCAATGTGGGCCTCGTCATTTTCGTCCACCAACAATTTCTCGCCGTTTTCCAACACAAAAGTATTATCAGCATGCATTCCCATCTTTTCCGCCATACGGGCGTGGAGCACTAAATGCCGATATTCCCCATGGACTGGCACGAAATACTTGGGCTTGACCAGGGCCAGCATGATTTTTTGCTCTTCCTGGCAAGCGTGCCCCGAAACGTGGATCTCCGAAACAGCCTCATAAAGCACTTCCGCCCCCTGGCGATAAAGGAGATTGATGATGTTGGAAATAGCCCGCTCGTTCCCCGGAATGGTCCGGGCGGATAGCAGGACTAGGTCATCGGGTTGAAGGGATATCTGTTTGTGATCCCCGGTCGCCATACGGGTTACGCTGCTCATAGGTTCCCCCTGGCTGCCGGTGGTAACAATGACAACCTCTTTTGGGTCCATACCTTTCAAATTTTCCGGGGATATCAATACATTATTGGGCACATGCATGAAACCCAGGTCCCTGGCCACCTGGGTGTTCCGGACCATACTGCGTCCCATGATGCAAACCTTTCGATTGACTTTCCGAGCCGCCTCAATGACTTGTTGGACCCGGTGGATGTTACTGGCGAAACAGGCCACAATGATCCTGCGTTTTGCCTTGGGGAATATCCTTTCAAATTCATCGCCCACGACTTTTTCCGACAGGGTGTAGCCTTCCCTTTCCACGTTGGTGGAATCGGAGAACAATAGCAGGACGCCTTTGGAACCGTACTCGGCGAATTTGTTCAGGTCGATAGGAACCCCATCGATGGGGGTGGGATCGATCTTGAAATCGCCCGTGTGGATAACCACGCCGCGCGGTGTCGTGATGGCAAGCCCGCAACCGTCAACGATGCTATGGGTGACGCGAATGAATTCGATATGAAATGGCCCCACATCGATGGGTTGTTTGGGGTCGACCTCGATGAATTCGGGTTTGTTTTCGAACGTGAATTCTTCCAGCTTAGCTTTCACGAATCCCAGGGTCAGTTTGGTCCCATAGATTGGGACATTGAGTTTTTGGAGCAGGTAAGGCACGGCGCCGATATGGTCTTCGTGCCCATGGGTCAGCAGAACCGCCTTCAAGTAGCCGGGTTTTTCAGCCAGAAAATTGAAATCGGGAATGATGTAGTCGATCCCAGGATGACGATCATCGGGAAACATGAGACCAGCGTCGATCATCACGGCCTGACCGTCATATTCCAGCAAGGCCATGTTCTTGCCGATCTCACCCATACCGCCCAACGGAATAAAAGAAAGTTTTCCCAAGTTGATAAGCCTCCAGGATTATTAAAAACTAAAGCCTTCCCCCGAAGGAGAAGGCTTTCTTCATGCTTTTTTAGGATCTACCATCGATTACCATGCCCCTCATCCGAATTCTTGCGATTTCCACCGCCCCCTGAACGGCGTCGGCTATCCCCGCCACCCCAGCCGCCTTCACGTTTGCCCCCGCCCCCGAATCCACCGCCATCGCCCCTATCTCGGTTTCCTCGGAACCCCCCGCCAGGGCGGTTGCCAAAGTTCCCGCCGCCAGGCTTGCGTTCTTCCATGGGACGTGCTTCATTGACCACGATCTTCCGGTCGCCGACCGCGCTTCCGTTCATTTTCGCGATCGCGGCCTTGGCTTCCTCATCGGTTCCCATCTCGACGAACCCGAATCCTTTCGAGCGTCCCGATTCCTTGTCTATGATGACCTTGGCGCTTTCCACTTTACCGCAGGCGGCGAATATCTCCTGAAGTTCAGCTTCCGTCGTTTGGAACGGCAGACTCCCGACATACAATCTTTTTCCCATGACCATTTCCTTTACTTAATATGACCGAAGATCCCCAACAGCAGGATGATTCGGTGTCAAACGGCTTCTGTGGCGTTCAAAAAGGTCTTGGAAAACCCATCGCTCAGGAATAACCGTTTGAAATCCTCTGATTCAGCCATCTTGGCGAAGGTTTTCGCCAAAATCCCTTCCGCGTCCATCCCGATCTGGTCCCCATAGGGTTTTAATCTCCTAACTTCCGAAACGGCCAACCGGGTGAATATTTTCCACCAGAGTTTCAGGACAGGCGTTTTAAATGTCCCCGAATGATCCATCAGTGTCTGGACCCCAAGCCTGGTTCCTGCGATATGGCGGGACTCATCCTTGAGCATCAACCGGATCATTTCCTTGCCGGTCGGATCGATGTTTTCCAACTGCAGGGATCTTTGAAATATGGCAGCGGCCAGGGTTTCGGTGAAATAGGTCGCCAGGATCCAGCGTTCCACCGCCATAGGACCGGTGGTTGATAAATAAACCAGTGGGTCGAACGCCTTCTGCTTGCTGGGCGGCGAATTCAATTTATAGAGATATTTCCGAAAAACAAAAAGATGTTTGGATTCGTCATAGCATTGGGTGGAGTAATAGGTCACCATCTCGTTGATCTGATAAAGATGGGCGGCCTTGTTCATCAGTCGTTGGATGATCTCCAAACCCTGCCATTCACCCTCGTAAAAGTAATGAAGGATATTGATCCAGCCTTCTTTTATATTCCCCAATTCAATAGGCTGGTTCCAGTCGATTGCGTTTTCAGGGTCCCAATTGGCTGCGAAGGCCATACGGGAAAGACCATCCCAGGTCTTGGCGTTCGCTTTTTCCATGATCTCCGGTTTGACGGCTTCAATGCCCTTGCTTTCAACTACGTTGGTCATCGTGGGTGGCATAAAACCTTATTCCTATCCTTTCTTTTTATTGTTTGGACTTTGGTTGTTTATTAAATGAAATAATTTCATAGAAGGTCGGAACTGCTTTTGAAGGGATGGACTCTAGACCTAAAGGGATCAGGGGCAAAACTCCAGTACAAAAATGCCGGTTACACTCATCAACAACCGATTCCAGGCGGGCCACACTGGATCATTGGCAACATCATTTTCCTAGCATACACCTTTTCCAAGGGAGGTTAAACTTTTTCGAAATAACCAGGTTTTCTCTATGGTTTTTGGGCTCCGGATGTTACATTCCCGTTATCGTTAAAATTCAATAGGTCTTTTTCATTCGATGGCCCTTGAGGAAGCAATTGTTCCTCTCCATAGGCGAAACGGTTATAACGCTGGACCGCGTTGAACTTCGCTGTCTGGCTTTCCAACCCAAAAAAATCGGCCACTACAAAGAGGGCCATGCTCCCCAGGTAGGTCCAGGCATAAGGTGTGCGGTTATCGGTTGAGGAAGTGGAAGCAAAACCCACCAGACTTCCCACCACACCCACCACCGCGGTCGTTCCTAAAACGGCGCAAACCGTCCCTGATGACTCCGATTGTTTCATCATCCGGTTGGCCTCAAAATCGTTCAACGGACTGATGAGGTTTTCTATCTCCCGGTCGTCGAATAGGTCTTTGCCCCCCGCCTTATAATTGAACCCGCCCAGCGTGCTGAAACGTACCTCGATCGGGTTTAATTGGGTGGGTCCGGTCGAAAGGATGGCGGTTACAGGGTTGGAATGTTGGGCTTCCCTGGTCAGTTGATTGTATCTTTCCACAGCGCCGAACTGGGTGGTTTTGGCCTGAAAGTTCAGTAAAGACCCCGCGACCAAAAGGACCGCCCCTCCCAACGCGACTCCAAGGCCGATATTAGTGTTGGTTTGTCCCTTCGAATCAGCGGCTACCAGGATCCCTCCAGCGAGTAGTCCAGTTCCTAGCCCCTGTCCCCATCCCCCTAGCGTTCCGGATGATTTTGATGTTCCCCAAAGACGGTTCAGTTCCGGGTCTTTTTCAGGTTTAAAGAGTTCATCCAGGTCATCCATCGCCACAGGTTCTCCGCCCTGAATATATTGGAGACCCCCGATGGTGTTGTACTTTGTATCGATCAAAAGTCGTTGCGCGGGCGAGGTCGGGGTCGAAACCGCGGTCGGAGTTTCCTCGGGAGTAGCCGTCTCTGTGGCATTTTGAGCCAATGCTTGGAGACCCGTATTCAAAACCAAGGCGGGAATAAGGACTAACAGGATTATTGTTTTATAGTTTCTCAAAGAATCTCCAAAAAATGCTGGAATTGATTTAAAAGCCAGAAAAGTAAAAAAACTTTTTTACTAAAGACAACCGTCCTTAAAAACTCGAGGCACATTATATATATAACTGTTTGATTTTTTCAGTAGTAACCCTAGACAGTAACCCCTTTACGCAGGCATCCAGTGGGCAAAAATGAGGTTTCCGGTGGGATCAGCATCTTTTCGGTGGCCGGAAAAGTACTTCTGGTAAGCGATAATCACTGGCCGAGGACAGCCGGTAACCGGTAGTCCACTAGTGGGCAGAGTTAATCCACCATTGAATAAGGCCCGTCCGCCAGCGGACAAGAATTCTGCAGGGCGGACAAGTTACATCGCCATCGCCAGACGATAAGTCTGTTAACATTGCGTATTAAACGTTTTTTTGGATTTATATGAATGACTATCCAAGAGGAAATGCGGGACATATACGACAAGGGCTTAGCGAACAACCAATATCTTGCAGACCTGTTTTCCTGCGTTTCCACCACTGACATCCGTTAGTTCAACCACTCCGAAGTAGATACCGGAAGCGACCCCGCTCATATCGATCGTAACACTGTTGGTGTTCAGGTCTCCCCGCTTGATCTTGGAGACCAATAACTCTCCCGCCACATCATAGACCCAAACTTTTAAGGTATAAGAACTAGCTGAATTCATCACGAAAGTGGTTTTGGTCTGCCCTTTGGTCAATACGTTAGGCTGAGCAGTCACTTTACCATTCGCGAACGATTGGTTCCCTTCCTGCACTAAAATGCCCTTGGTTATGACAACGTCATTTCCTTTACCATCCTGCCAATGGATCTCGATCTCATATTCGCCATTTGAAACTATCCCGCCGCTGTCGTTCTTTCCGTCCCAGATCAAGTCCATCCCTGTGTCCGTGGTGATATGGACCAGGTTCGTACTTCCCGTGGTCGGCGTCCCGCTAATAGTGGGACTGATAACACTGGTCGAAAGGGACACGTTCGACAGGGAAATATTGTTGGGATCATCCACATAGGAAGTCAGGTGGCGAACGATCTCGCCGGCTTCGTTGTACACATACACCTGTACCTTCGCCAAGGACCTACTGACTGTTACCATTTGGGTGATGCTTGTTACCACGCCGAAGGGATCCACGTTATCTACCTTTACGTAATAATCACCGTTCGTAACAGGATCCCCGGCATTGTTCGTCCCATCCCACGTCGCGATCTGCGTCCCTTTATATTCGATATAAACCTGGCCGTGCAGACTGGTAATGGTCGGTGTGGCGAATATAGAGAAGTCGGTGATTTCCTCCGATAACCTTTGCACCCAGATCTCTTTTATCAACTCCCCAGCCTCGTTATAAACGCCGATATGTACCGTGTAAGCGGTCGCCATTGTCACGTAGACAAAGGTTGTCTTGGGTGTTGCCAAACCCGCGTACATCAGGGATGCGTTATTGTTCAAGACCGCTCCCTGCGGGACGAAAGAAGACACCAAGGCCTGGTAAGTGAAGGTATAAACCCCTGGTCCAAGTGAAGGGAAGTTCCAAACCAACGCGCCCGTTGATGTCGTGACAGGTGTTCCTCCGGCAGGCACCGGCCCAAAACTTACAAAACTCAGGTAATTTGGCAAGATGTCGGTCACCGCCACTGAATTGGCTGTCCCTGTCGTGTCGTCCAGGGTGATGGTATAAGTCAAGGTATCTCCAGCCTTGGCTACCGTTTCCGATACCGTCTTGGCGATATTTACATTGGGCGTAGGAGTAAAAGTAAAGGTTGGAGTGTAAGTAGCCGTCGGGGTATAGGTACTGGTTGGGGTCCAAGTTGCCGTCGCGCTATTGGTATTGGTGGGTGTATTGGTGTGGGTATTCGTGTTGGTCGCGGTAGGGGTCACAGTCGCCGTCTGGCTATTGGTGTAAGTATAAGTAACAGTGGGCGAATTCGTGTCAGTGAATGTCGGGGTCACCGTATTGCTATTAGTCGCGGTTGAGGTGGGGGTCCGGGTGTTCGTGTTGGTCGCGGTGTTGCTGGGCGTTGCCGTATTCGTGACGGTCGCAGTATTGGTTTGGGTATTAAGAAAAGTATCAGTGGGTGTATTGGTATTGGTCGCAGTGTTGGTATTGGTGGGAGTCGGGGTGACCGTATTGGTATCTGTTGGAGTAGGTGTTGGGGTTTTTGTGTTGGTATTGGTATCAGTATTTGTCGGGGTAGCTGTGTTTGAATTCGTGGGGGTGTTGGTTGGGGAATTGATTGGTGTAAGGGTATAGGTGTTAGTGTTGGTAGGGGTATTTGTTGGGGTGGCGGTAGGGGTTCTAGTGTTGGTGTTGGTTGGGGTAGGTGTCGGTGTGGGAGTGTTCGTATTGGTCGGAGTATTCGTCACAGTATTAGTATTGGTTGGAGTTGCGGTTGGGGTTTTTGTGTTGGTGTTCGTGGGTGTATTGGTCGGAGTAGGCGTATTTGTGATAGTCGGGGTATTAGTATTGGTCGCGGTATTAGTGGGTGTATTAGTTGGTGTTGGGGTGTTCGTAGGAGTGGGTGTATTGGAATTGGTCGGGGTATTGGTGGGAGTGTTGGTCGGCGGTGGCGTTCCTGTGGTTGTATTGGTAGGTGTGTTGGTCACTGTATTCGTGTTGGTATTGGTATTGGTCGGGGTATTAGTGGGGGTAACAGTTTTGGTATTGGTATTGGTCGGAGTATTGGTGGGGGTAGGTGTCGGAGTATTCGTATTAGTGTTAGTAGGAGTAGGTGTAGGAGTGGGTGTATTGGTGTTGGTGGGGGTATTGGTGGGCGTCGGAGTGTTCGTGTTCGTATTGGTATTGGTCGGGGTATTGGTGGGAGTAGGTGTATTCGTATTCGTGTTGGTATTGGTTGGAGTGGGAGTGTTGGTATTTGTATTGGTATTGGTCGGAGTCCGCGTTGGGGTATTGGTAGGTGTGTTTGTAGGGGTATTAGTGTTTGTCGGTGTGTTAGTCGGCGTATTAGTGGGAGTGTTGGTCGGGGTGTTGGTGGGGGTCACCACACAATTGCCGTCCCATTCAAAAGATTTGAACAGATCATCAGGACACCCGTAATCACTGATCCCAACCAATCCGGTCGTATAGGTGGAATCCGAGAACGTTACGCTATAGCTGTAGGTACCCATGGCATGGCCTACAGATACGATGAATTTGTTACCAGTGACAATCAGCTGAAGCCAAGTCGGGCAGCTGCACAACGCGCTATTGGTGGGAAGGTCGACCGTTTGGGTCGAGATGATATTTCTAGATGAAGTTCCAGCTGGGCCATATACGTTGAAAATTAACATGCTATCGCTATTGGCGCAGTTATCGCCATCCCATTGCACCTCATATCCCGTTCCAGTGCTGGCGTTCACATCCCACATAACACCGCCATTATTCGGACTCTGATGTTGGCCTGTTTGACAGAACTGAACGGTCATGGTTCCCGGACCGCTGGCGACTTGTGTGTTCAACAACTGGTTATTCACATCCAAGCAATTGGTATAAGCCCCTCCCACGAACGATACACCATTCGTTCCTTGGGCCCAGGTTCCTTGTTGCGGAGGACTTTGACCGACCATCCAACCCGGAGGAGCGCCATTGAAAGTTGAACCGTTCGCGAAGTTATAGGTCACGGCGCATTGGGTTACAGGATTGCAAATATATTGAGCGATAAGAGCCTGCTGCCAATAGGTGCTTTTTTGGGGATTCGCGGCTAAATTCATCCCCCATTCAAAACTTTGCCCATTGTTCCCGAACGCGCTCTCCGGAGGATTATAATCCCTCACGATCTCATGTTTATTGGCGTTAGAACCGTTGTCACAGTTCAAAGCCCCTGGAGCCCCACTCCATAGGGTTGGACTTCCCCACCAAGGTCCATAATCCCCCGCGTAAGAAGGTCCCGAACCCCAAGCTTCAATTTGATCCTCAAACTGATCCGGAGTGCCCGTGCAGTACTCTGCGCCTCCAAGGGCGGAAAAACGGGTTTTATAGGTTCCGCAACTTAAACCCAGGCATGACCAATTCATTTGAGTGTCATAAGGAGGTATGCCATAAGCGACTTGTCCATTTTCCTCATAATGCCAAGCGCTTTCTCCATCAGCGATGGCGACAACGTTGTTCGTGGTCTCCGCCGGGTTCGTGTAAAGGACCATTACCCCGATTCCTTGGCATGAATCACTATTGGCGGATGTATTCACCGTATAAGCCGTCTGACTCCCACTACCCCCTCCGGCTGTAAATACACCCCCACTCACCGGATAACGAACGCTGTACCAAGTTTGTGTCCAACCAGCGTAGGTTACCGCGCCTGTAGAGGTTCCTGGACCGGTCGAAGCCCCTCCAAAAACCACCGCGTTTGTTTTAGGAGTGACTTGAGAAAAGACGTTGTATTCAACATAAAGGAAAGCGGTCACCGGCGTAGCGCCTGGCGGGAGTATCACGGTCAATGGAGTTCCGCAATTATTACTCACCATGGTGTAATCCAAGCCGGTTCCTTGGGCCAAAAGTTCCTGATTCTCGGAATATGCGCTTGGTTGGGTTTGGGCGCAATTGGAATAACTGATCCCGTTCGAGATATAAGTCGGCATGGGCATCGGAGTGTTGGTAATAGTAGGCGTCGCCGTCGGCGGCCCCGGCGTATTGGTGGGACCGCATCCCGGTTCTTGCGCCGTGGTGGTGCCGTAAGGGACTGTGGATTCAACCACATCGCAACCATTTATGGGGCCTACATCGGTAACATTCCCTCTCGCGTCAGTGATCTGAAAATAAAAAGGTCCCTCGGTATTATTGAAGTTGGTTCCAGGAATGCTCCAAAACTCGTTATCACCCACATTATTACCCAAGGATAACGCTGTAGGGTAAGTAGCACCGCCATCCACACTTAAGTTGATTCCGACGATAGGAAAAAGATAATCCATGAACTGGATCTCGGTATAAAAAGGGCTACAACCCGACTTCCATTCGTACGTTATATTTCCAGTAGGATTATTGCCTCCGACATTCAGCAAGCTCATTGGGCAAGGCACAAAGCTATAAACGATATTCCGCAATCCAGCGGGAGCGCCGCCCGTCAACGCGCTCCATGCGGCAGGCCCAAGGTCAAGTTGGTGGGCTGAACTACTGCAAGTACCGCAACGGTCAACGACCATCAAAGTTACGGAAAAACCCTCTACTGTATTGGAGACAGCGGCGCAAGCTCCGCACGCCATCCCGCTTTGATAGTCATGTGAAAGATTGTCGTCGATCGCCGCGTACATATTCGGGTCGTACATTCCCGCCTTGAAACCACAAGCGCCAGTGCCCGGCGCTAAAGGTCCATAGGTCGAAGCTATCGAGTTATATTGTGTTGGCGGATCGGTTGGGCAGTACTTGGAAGAACCAACAATTTGACTTTGTGAAACGCAGGGGAGGAGAAGTAAAAAAAGGGTAAAGAAATACCCGCGAAGTATCAGGAAATGACTTCGAAAAGATGGATCAATTTCTGCCCTATATCTGGCGTCCATATTCCCCTTTTCTTGGACAACTTCATGATTAAAAACGATTTCCGTTCTTAACCCAATTAACCTACCAGCGGGTCGTTGATGTCGTGAAACTAGTGTCTGCCCTTTTCTTCTTATAGTTAGATTACCTCAATCCCATCAATTTTTTCATGCTATTTAGCTTATTTTGGCCTAAAAAAGCGCTTTTGTTTTAACGATAATCATCACTGCTTTTTCGTTTTACTAAAATCAGTGGTTTAAACTAGAAAATTATTTTTTATTTCTTCCCCTCTCAATGTCCCATTTTAAATAATCCAAATTATATTTTCCCACGAACTATGTCTCCAAAAGTTGGGATAGAAATGTGCTATCCCTGCGTTCTTTGACTAAACACAACCAAGAGTAGAGGCTTAGCCATCAACGAGTGATTTCGCTCTAATCCGATCAAACATTTAAGTCGTTTGGTGGATCGATTCTATTTGATGTTAGTGTTTGATTCGGTTGTACTGAAAGCGGTTTTGAAAGCCGTTCTGCTACTTAATTTCTAGGTCAGAAATAATTCGTCACTTCTCCCAGGCTATTTCTTTCCAATCCGGAGCTTTCATCCCTAATTTTAAAAGACACTCCGTGAAATCCTTTGGCGGGGGCGCGATAAAACTCTTCTTGATACCGGTTTTTGGATGTTTGAAAGTTAACCGGAAAGCGTGAAGCATCTGTCGATCAGCCAGACCCGAATCATCCCCATAAAGTTTATCCCCGAGAATGGGATGTTTGATGAAGTTCATATGCACCCTTATCTGATGGGTACGACCTGTCTCAAGCTTGAGCAGGAGCAGGCTGGTTCCGGATGAGACCTTGAGTGGCCGGAAATGGGTGACCGCGTTCCTGCCGCTTTCGGCTTGAACTGACATTTTCTTTCGGGAGTGGACATGTCGCCCGATCGCCGCGTCCACCAAACCGTTTTCGTCCAACCGCCCCTTGACGATGCCAAGGTATTCACGGCTCAGGCTTCTATCTTTCAATTGTTTCACCAATCCCCGATAGGCGATATCGGACTTGGCGGCGACCAATAAACCGGTCGTGTTCTTATCCAGGCGATGGACCAGACCAGGTCTTTGTACGCCTCCCACCCCCGATATATCGGGACAGTGGGCCACCAGGGCGTTGATCAAGGTCTTATCCGGATTCCCCGCGCCTGGGTGGACCACCAACCCCATTGGTTTGTTGATGACTAATAGATCCTTATCCTCGTAAATCACGTCCAGTTCTATGGCTTGCGCCTCGATATCGGTTTTCTGGACCGGTGGAACTGTGACCTTGAATCGCTGACCTTCCTTGACCAAAAAACTCGGCTTCAAGACCCTGGTTTGAAATTCAGGAACGACCCATCCTTTCTCGATCAATTCACGGATCCTGGTCCTGGAAATATCAAGGAGCACCATGGATAAAAAAAGATCCAATCGTTTCCCCGCTTGTTCGAAAGGAACGGTCAAAAGGGTTTCTTGTGGTTTGGAAGAGGATGTTTTCATACTGTGAGGATATTACAATCAGCGGTGCCGAGGGGCTTTAATCTTTCTATTATTCTCCCAGATCCAAAACATGGCGGTCAAAGCCAGTAGAACCATGATCCCGCTAACCGCCTGGGAAGCGGAATTGAAGATGACCAGGTACCGTTTATCCCAATCCCTCCGCCAAAACTCGATGACATAACGAAGGATACCGTAAGTAAAACCATACAAGGAAAAAGTCAGCCATGGATATTTAAGGGTCCAACGACGGGCATAAAGCAGCGAAAAGAACAAAGCCAGGTCTCCATATAACTCCCATAGTTGGGTCGGAAGATGTGGGATATTGTCCCCGATCCCTGGAAAGATGATGCCATGGGCATGGTCTTCGATCCCATAACAGCATCCGTTCAAAAAGCAGCCGATCCTACCGATAGCGTGCCCTAGAAGGATATAAGGCGCGACCAGATCATAAAAATAAGCCATAGGCCATTTTTCCGACTTAAGCCAAAAATATCCCGCCAAGGCCGCCCCAAAAAGGCCCCCAAAGAAAACCAACCCGCCTTGCCATAATTTGAAGGCGTCCAGCCAATGTCCGTTCTCGAATTCCTGATGGTTCTCCAGCACATAGAATAACCGGGCTCCCACTATGGAACAGATGATGACCCACATCCCCAGATCGAATGTTTTTTGAAAACAAACATCCGGAGCGATTTTAATCTTCGGGGCGATGTATTTCCCCGCGTCCTTGGCGAATAGGGTGATGCTCAACCCCAGCGCCACGGCCAGACATAACCCATAGGAATAAAAATGAAGGGGGCCCCAGGATTGACCAAAAACCAGGAAGGGGCCGATGGAGAAAAGAACTGGGTACATTCAAAACCTCTTGTAAGAGTCTCTTTTTTTGAACCAGGATAAAAGGATCAACAAGGTCAGGCCTATCGTAATGGAGGAATCGGCCAAATTAAAGATGTACCAATGATATTGGTAATACCTGGCATCGATGAAATCAACGACCTTTCGGTAGAAGATCCGATCGATGAAATTGCCCACCGCTCCCCCCCAGATCAATCCCAACGCCATCCTAATCAAGGTTTCCTTTAGGGGAATGAACCGTTGATAGGAATAGACCACGATCCCCGCCGCCAAGGTAATGGCGATGAATAAAGGTATGCGAACCCAAGCGCTCAGATCCGCCAGAAAACCAAAGGCCGCTCCAGGGTTCTGGATATAGGTGATATATAAAAAATGCGGGATGACCGTGATCGAATCCTCCGGTCGGCAATACCTCATCACCAAATACTTGGAGACTTGGTCCAAAACAACGACCAAAAGGGAGAGTAATCGGATCATGGCTTCTTTTTCAGGAGATTCCCGAAAAGGAACTCGTAGAGAAGGAGGAACAGACCCACCGTGATGCAGGAATCGGCCACGTTGAAGATATACCACTGGTATTCGTGATAGCGCATATCGATGAAGTCGATGACCTTACCGTAAAGCAGACGGTCGATGAAATTACCCAAAGCCCCTCCCCAGACCAGACCCAGGGCTATTCGAGAAAGATATCGGCCCGGCGGGATGAACAATTGGTACATATAGACGATAAAACCTGCCGCGGTCGTGACCGCGACGAAAAAGGGTATCCGAACGACCGTTTCCATGTTGGCCATGAACCCAAAAGCGGTTCCCGGGTTCTGGATATAGGTGAAATAGAGCAGGTCGGGATAAAGTGGAACGGACTGGTTGAGTGTCAAATTATGCAGGACGAGTATTTTGGTCGTTTGGTCCAAGGCCAAAACCAGCATGGAAACACCCAGAAGGATCATGCGGGAGAGCCGCCGATTCCGGGGCTCGATTTTTTGACGATGGGTCCACAGCGATGGCAAAGGTCCGTGAGTTCCTTATCCATCTGGTCGGGCATGTAATAATTCCAACAGCGGGCGCATTTTTGCCCGTTCGACCGCCGGACCATGATCTTAAGTTTCAATCGGGCCTCTTCCGCGACCAACGCTTCGGAAGGAGCGGCCCCTTCCTTCAATTCGACATTCGAGACCAGGAAATAATATCGGAGATTCTCCAGATGTTTCCCCAGGACCGCCCGAAGCTTTTCATCCCCCACGTAAAGTTCCACTTCAGCTTCCAGCGAACTCCCGATGGTCTTGGCCTGTCGAAGGCTTTCCAGGGATTTGGATACGGCTTTCTTTGCCGAGAAGATCCAGTCCCATTCCTCCATCAACACCACGTCTAACTTGGCATCCACTGTAGGCCAAGCCGCCATAAAAACGCTCTTTTCCTCGGGGCTTTTAAAAGACCCGGGTAAAGCCTGCCAGATCTCTTCTGCCGTGAAAGACAGAATGGGCGCTACCGCCACCACACAGCTTTTCAGGATGTCATACAAGACGGTTTGCGCGGCCCGCCTATCGGGGGAGTCTGCCTGGAAGGTGTAGAGGCGGTCCTTGAGGATATCGAAATAACCGGCGCTCAAGCCGACTGAAAAGAAGGAATCCAACTGGTGAAAAACCTTGGTGAATTGGAATTGATCATAGGCCGCCGTTATTCCAGCCAGGGTTTTCTGGGCTTCCATCCTGGCCCAGCGATCCAAGGGCAAGTAACTGCTTTCAGGGACCCGGTTAGTCGCCGGATCGAAATCCGACAGGTTGCCCAAAATGAACCGGAAAGTGTTCCGGATACGCCGGTAGGCCTCGGACATCCGGGTCAGCATCTCCTCGCTGATGCCCACGTCCTCCGTATAATCTTCCGAAGCGACCCAAAGGCGTAACACGTCAGCGCCGTATTTTTTGACCATCTCCATGGGGTCGATGACATTCCCCGCGCTTTTATGCATGGCTTTGCCCTCGCCATCCAGCACCCAACCGTGGGTCAATACGGCTTTGAACGGGGCTTTTCCCTTGAAGGCAACCCCAGTCCAAAGGGCGTGTTGGAACCATCCCCGGTGTTGGTCCCCTCCTTCTAGATAGAGGTCAGCAGGCCAGGAGAGTTCTTGGCGGGTTTCCAGGACCGCCATATGGGAGACGCCCGATTCGAACCACACATCCAGGATGTCCTCTTCCTTGATGAATTCCTTAGAGCCGCAGGAACATTGATAACCCTTGGGTAGGACATCTTCCGCCACATGTTTGAACCAGCCATCCAATCCTTCCGAACCGATCAGTGAAAGAACGGCTTGGATGACCCTGTCGTCGATAACGGTCTTTCCGCAGGGTTTGCAGTAAATGGCGGTGATGGGCACTCCCCAGGAACGCTGACGGGATATACACCAATCGGCCCTGCCTTCCACCATGTTATGGATGCGGTCCCTGCCCCAGGCCGGTATCCATCCATTGTTCTTACCGATCAGTTCGATCTCCGCCAGGGCTTTCTTTCTCAAGTCCTGGTGGTCCAACGCGATGAACCATTGGGCTGTGGCCCGGAAGATGATGGGATTCTTCGACCTCCAGCAGTGGGGATAGCTATGAGTAAGGGTCTGGACCGATAAAAGTCGCCCCAATCCCTTGAGTTTTTCAACGATCTTTGCGTTCGCGTCCCAAACCGAGACTCCCTCGAATTCCGGAAAACGGGAGTCATACTTCCCTTCCTCGTTGACCGGCGAGTAAATGGGCAGGTTATATTTCAGGCCGATCTCATAGTCCTCTCGGCCATGACCTGGGGCTGTATGCACCAAACCCGTACCCGTATCAGCCGTAACATGGGGTCCCACCATCACCAATGAATCCTGGTCCAAGAATGGATGCCGGGCCAAGGCCATGTCCAACGCCTGGCCTCGGACTTCTTCCAATATTTGGGGGTCTTTCCATCCGCAAGCCTGCGCCACCTGGGGCAGTAGAACCTTGGCCAGAATATAAAAGGAGGAATCCACCTTCACCGTGACATACTCGAAATCGGGATGGACCGCGATGCCCAGGTTGGCCGGCAGGGTCCAAGGGGTCGTGGTCCAGATAAGGAAAGAAAGGTCCGCTCGGGGGGTCTTGGGGAACACACCCTCTGGAAGTTTTTTAACAGGAAAAGCCACTGTCACAGAGAGGGAGTCATGATCGGCGTATTCGACCTCTGCCTCGGCCAGGGCGGTCTTGCAGACCGGACACCAATGGATAGGGCGTAAACGCCTTTCCACATAACCCTTGGCCAACATGGTATTGAACGCCTTGACGATCTCCATCTCATAAACTGGGTCCATGGTCATATAGGGATCCTGGAAATATCCCAGGACTCCCAACCGTTTGAATTCATCCCTTTGGCGGTTCAAGAATTTTTCAGCGTATTTTCGGCATTCCTGGCGGATGTGGACCTTGGCGATGGTCTTGGCTTTCAGTCCCAAATGCTCCATGACCTTATGCTCAATGGGCATCCCATGGCAGTCCCACCCCGGCACATAAGGGGTATCGAAACCCTTCAGGGCGTGATATTTGACGATGATGTCTTTCAGGATCTTGTTAAGGGCCGTTCCCATATGGATATCGCCGTTGGCGAAAGGAGGTCCGTCGTGAAGGATATATTTGGTCGCGCCGGGCTTTTGAAAGGCCTTTTGGTGGAAACCCAACGATTCCCAGAGCTTGAGCCTTTCAGGCTCGGTCTGCGGGAGATTGGCCTTCATGGGAAAGGACGTTTGGGTGATGTTGAGGGTTGATTTGTAATCGGCCATTTTCAGTCCAAAAACGCGGAATTAAGACCGAAAGCTTATCAAATGCGTAAAGAAATGTTTAGTGTTTTTATGGTGTTACCGCAAAAATCAACCCGGCAAGAACGGCTTAACCCTGGACCCTAAGGACGCTATTGTCGCCGCCCAACGTATCGTGGACCCGTTCGGGGCAGGCCGGATCGGGGATCCACTCCACGTCATTCAGAACGAACTTGTAATGATAAACACCCGGGATCAGGGCGATGATGAATTGGAAAGTCCCGTCCGGCTGGCGGATCATGGCATCCACATCTTTGTCCCAGTTGTTGAAGTTGCCAACCAGCGAGACCTTGGAAAGTTCCCGAGTCGGGCGGTAATTCAAGGTGACCTTGATCGGCGGATCGAAGGCGACGACCTTATCGCGCCCCTCCGATTTGGCCTGATACAGACTACTGTCGGCCTTTTGGATCAGTTCTTCCTCGCTCGCGGCGTCCACCGGGAAAGTGGCGACTCCCGCCGATATGGTGAGCTTTCCCGCCAGGGACTGGCCTGAATGTTCAAATGGGGTCGAGGCGATCTTTTCCCGGATCCGTTCGGCCATCTCAAAAGCGCGTTTTCGGCTGGTTTCGGGCAGGATCAGGACCATTTCTTCCCCGCCATAACGGGCTACGATATCCACCTCACGGGCTTCATTCCGGAGTATTTCGGCGATCTTTTTCAAGACCTCATTGCCGGCCGGATGCCCATTAGTATCGTTATATCTTTTGAAATGATCGATATCGAACAGGATCAATGAAAGCAATCGGTGATAACGTTCCGCGCGGACTCTTTCCTCTTTTAAGCGCTCAAGGAAATAGCCGAAATTGTACAGCCCGGTCAATCGGTCGGTAATGGCGATCTGCCTGGTCCTCTCATATAGAAGGGCGTATTCGATGGCCATCACGTCCTGGTTGAACCCGTCCTCCTCCTTGAGCCTCATGGAACTCTCAAAGAACACCAACCCCAGCCGATTCAATAACATGGAAACCTGGTCCAGGGCGTCGTTGAAGGACAGCACCCCACCCTGGTTATCCTGACGCTGCGCCTCGCCGATCTTTTCCTTCAGTATCTCCCTCACGATATCTCTCATCAGGAAAAGGAAAAGGACCATCTCGGTCGGACTAAGGTTATTCTCGGTCTGGAGGGTCTTCAGGTTGGAAACGATGGGTTTGAGGATCGAATCAACCGCCTGTTCGGCGCTCCCTTTCTTCGCCACCAGGGTGACCAGGTTCATCAGGATATTCTTGATCTCCTCGAAAACACGGGAATCGGGACGGAACTCCCCCATTCGGGACACAAGGTTCTTGATCGAAGCCTGCCATTCATCTACAGTTT
>CAWHOE010000010.1:0-121088 GCA_963830915.1 candidate division FCPU426 bacterium | reverse complement strand
CGCTTTTTTATAGTTGTTGGTGCCTTCCAACTCGGCCACGATGACCTTGAAACCTTGATCCCTCATGTTCAGCGCTTGAGCGCTCCCTTGGATACCGTAACCCAGAACGGCGATCGTCTCTTTCTTCAGGACCGCCTTCGCTTTCTTCAGGGAAAACTCGCCCCTTGTGACGATCTGCTCGTTAACTCCGCCAAAATTGATCTTCATCGACTGACCTCCCTAGGATGGTTGAGACTTTCCGCGTGATAGGACCCTAACCGGCCACACAATCCGACAAATTTGCCGGTTAAGTCGGGGGCCATTATAGGACCCCGCAAGGCTTTTGCTATTCGATAAATGTGGATCGGGGCAGAAAAAGTACCGCCCCTTTGGATCAGGGGACGAATTCTTGCAGGTAACCCGTTGTACTGTCGGCCGTCAGGATATTGCCGCTGGGGAGGACGCATAGCCCGTCCAGACCGGTGAAAGCCGTCCCCCCGCCTTGCGTTCCATTCCATTGGTTCGTGACGACCGTGGAGCCGGGAAGGAATTCATCCACCACGTTATTCGTCCCATCCGCCGCGAAGAACTGTCCCGGAGGCGTTGACCGCCATTTGATAGATATACGCGCCGGCGGGCAAGGTCCAGGTGTGAAGCAAGGCGTTGCCCGTGAGGGAAGACAACTCATAGATAGCCAGGTTGGCGGAATCGGCGATGTAGATGTTGTTCGAAGAGTCCAAAGCCACAGCGGTGGGACTGGACAGATTGGTGGACCCGGCCTTGCCAAAGCTTTTGAGAAGGGTTTGACTGGTGTCGTATTCGTATACCGTGATGGCCCCGTTATCCACGGCGTAATAATTGCCGTTGGAATCGGTCTCGACGTCAGAGAGGATCGAAAAAGCGGGTGATTCATTCACCGTTGCCCCGGCGGAAGTGACTTGATAGACCCGGTTGGGGCTGGACCCGATATCGGCGATGTAAACATGTCCATTGACCCTGTTCACCGCCTCCGTCGAGGGTTGAATAAGGGCCGTTGATCCATAACTACTCCAAGTCGAATTGATCGTCGTGAAAGAAGTGACAGAGTTGAACCCAAAAACCGACGCTCCGTTCGCCACATAAACGCCAGTGCCGCTGCAGGCCAAACCCCCTGGTGCCGCCACGGAATTCCACTTATTCACGTAGCTAAAGAGGGGCGTGATCGTTGACGTGGGCGTAAAGGTCGTGGTGGCCGTATGGGTGGCGGTGGATGTCGCGGTGTGGGTCGGGGTTTTCGTGGCGGAGTTCGTCGGGGTATTGGTGGAAGAGGCCGTATCGGTCACGGTAGCGGTTAAAGTTGGCGTTCCGCTCGCGGTGAGCGTAGACGAAGCCGTAGACGAATCCGTCGGGGTGTTGGTGGCCGTTGGAGTGGGAGTGGAAGTCGATGTGGACGAGGGGGTGTAAGTGAAGGTAGGTGTGACGGTAAAGGTGTTGGTGATCGTGGGGGAAAGGGTGTGGGTGGGCGAGAAGGTGACGGTTGGCGTGAAAGACGCCGTCGGCGAATGGGTGGAGGTATAGGTTCCCGTTTGGGTCTCGGTCAGGGTCGGGGTGAAGCTGGGTGTGCTGGTGGCGGGCGATGAGACGGTCGTAAAAGTAGCCGTAGGGACAGGTTGGGGACTGGTGGGATTATTTTTCGGGACGCCGCAGGCCTGGATGCCTCCCAGGATGAGCACGCCCAACAAAGTTACGGTCAAGAAAGGTTTCATTTTCATTCCTCCTATTTTGGCGCCTCCCCTGGCGCGAGGGACCATTCCGACCGTGCAAATATAGTGGGTATCGAGCCCGCGCGCAATACGACCAGCGGTTAAATGTGCGTTGCTTGGTCTGGCCGTCCGGGTCAGGGGCAAACCCAATCGGCGGATATTTGCGGGGCGGAAGAGTAAGAAAAGTTCATCCCCGGGAAATTCGCCGGGAAACTGCCGGCACCCGTTGAATAACCCGAGATATTGGTCCCCGTACTGGAAGTTAGATACAAAGTGATCTGAGCCGGTGACCCGACGCCGAGCCAGTAATACCCCGGTGTCAGGGGGATGCCGTTCCCCGGGAAGGTGATGATCACGGGAGTACCGCAGGTACCGACGGTCCCGCTGGCGATGGATCCGATCAAGGTGCCGGGAACTCCCGAAACGTCGGAGTAAATACCCACATTGACTCCTACCGGCGCTCCAAGACTGCAAACCCCCACTTGAATATCGGTCACCCGGGCGTTCTGGGTGAACTGGTACCGGGAGGCGATCAAATGGTCGGATACCGTGGTATTGGTCTCATCGGTCGTGTTCAAACCGATATTGCCGCTTCCCGAAGTGCAAACGAAAGTGGCGGTGGAAGTGGCGGTCGCCGTGTTGGTGGCAGTGTTGGTCGGGGTGCCGGTGGCGGTCGAGGTAGCGGTCAGCGTAGGCGTGCCGGTCGAGATGGCGGTCGATGTAATAGTGGCCGTATTGGTAGGGGTGCCTGTGGAAGTGGCGGTCGCTGTCAGCGTAGGAGTACCGGTCGAGGTGGCGGTTTTAGTGGGGGTGTTGCTGACCGTGGGCGTCGGGCTGTTGGTGGGTTGAGGGGTGTTGGTGGCCGTATCCGCGGTAGTGGGGTTGGTCGATGTCTTATTACCGCAACTGGTTTGGGTGGATAACAGGACCGAGAACAAACCAAGGCAAAACACCGACAGCAAAACGATCCTTTTCACAAGTCTCCCCTTTCTTGTGCCAAATTCGCCAAGTTCTATATATTGAATTAGCGAGACTTTACCCCACCTCTTTTTGGAAAATCAATGGGGGAATAGATTTGTTTTTTTCGCGGGTTGCTCATTAAGGAATAATCCCCGAAGACCTTACCGCCCTTACCCGTCGGTGTCCCTGGCTACCAATTTCTTTCCGGAACATCCAAGCCGACGTCAAAACCTGCGTACATTCCACCTGCCTCAGTCAATTTCATCCATCCCTTGGGTAATTCCATACATTCTTCTTCTTTCTCAGTGGGGGTTTAATAGTTCACATCATCTTGAAGGATGAAATGTGAGGAAAAAATGGAACACCCGCGAATAAAGCCTATTTCACGAAAAAGAAGGCTGTTCCCCATCCTGGCGGTATTAACCCTGTGTGCGCTCCCCTATTTCGCTCACGCCGTTTCCCTGATCCCCCTGAATGCCGGTATGCAGATGACCTGCCAATTCGTCAATAACACGGGAGGCCAATATTCCGATAGCCAGATCTACGTGGTGGCCATCTCCCAAAACGCCTCCGGGCAGTATTGCCACTTGGACGCCTCGGGCAACATGGTGCCTTGTGTGGCGGGCGAGAATGGATCTAGCTACTTCCTTTCCTTAAACCAGTTCCCCGGTTTCCAATTCCCTCCGGTCATGACCTCCGCCAGGCTCTATGTTTCGTTAGGGTCGCCCCTGAATATCCCCATCAACCCCGGGACCCCGGTAGGCATCGCCTATCCCAACATCAGCAACCCCTCCGACCCCAGCATCAACACCTCCTTCGACTGGATCGAGTACAACATCGGGGGCGGAATGATCTTCTGCAACACCACCCAGGTCGATATGTTCGGCATCTCCATGCTCATGGACCTTTACGACAATGGCGCCAGCGGACCCACCCTCAACGGCGAGGTGGGGACCACCGAATCCACCAGCGCCCTGATGAGCGAATATCTCTCCGCCGTTCCGGCCGCTTTCGCGGGGCTGGAAGGACCCATCCGGATCGTGGCTCCCCTGCACGGAAGCTTCGGCAACGGAGGCGCCAACGCTGGGTACTTTGACGCCTACATCAACAGCGTCTGGGCCGAATACAGTTCCAGCGATCTGGTCATTACCTTGAATTCGGGGACCTATACCGGGCGGGTCGGAAGCGACGGGCGGCTGGCTTTCACCACCCCTGGGGACTCGAATACCTATTACGTGAGCAAACCCTCGACCAATGACGTTTGGGGCGGGGCCGGGAACCTGGCCACGGGGAACGGGACCGAACTGGCGCTGGAAGCCCAGATCTGCGGGGCCTTCCACCGCCATGTCATCGACAACGCGGCCAACCTGAACAATGTTCCCGCCTATTATCAGACCGCCCCGACGGATTTTTACTCGCAGTTCTGGCACCAACACAATGTCAACGCCAAGGCTTATGGCTTTTGCTACGACGACACGAACAACCAAAGTTCCAGCCTCATCAGCGGCAATCCCCGGGCGATCGTCCTATCCATCGGCGGCGGGACCGCCCTCACCCCTACGCCTACCCCCACCCCGGTGATCGCTTCCACTTGGCGGGTAAACGCGGGCGGGCCTCAGTACAGCGACAGCCAGGGAAAGGTTTGGAGCGCGGATGAGAACTATTCGGGCGGGACCGCGGCGGTCACGACCAGCGGCATTACGGGAGCCTTGCCGGGGGCGGGAGACCAAGCCCTTTACCAGAGTCAGCGTTGGGGGAGCCCCTTCACTTATGTTTTCAACGTTCCAGCGGGGTCCTATCAGGCGACCCTGAAGTTCGCCGAGACCTATTGGACCGCGGCCGGGGCCAGGGTCTTCAATGTGTCCATCAACGGGAACACGGTCCTAACCAATTTCGACATTTTCAAAACAGCCGGAGGCCAGAACATGGCCCTGGATGAGGTGTTCAATAATATCGCGCCTTCGGGCGGGGCCATCACGATCCAATTCGGCCCGGCCAGCGTGGATAACGCGATGGTCGACGCCATCCAGATCGTGCCCATGCCGTCCACACCCACGTTCACACCCACGGTCTATGTACCCACGAACACGCCCACATCCACTTTCACGAATACTTTCACTTCCACCAAGACCTCCACGCCCACTTGGACCTGGACTTCCACGAATACGACGACATCGACCTATACGGCGACATCCACTCACACTCCCATTCCACCCACGAGCACACCGACGAATACATTCACCAGTACCAACACTTACACCTCGACCCGTACCAATACGCCTGTGCCTCCCAGCAGTACCCCCACCTGGACGAGTTCGTCCACCTGGACTTTCACCGCTACCAGTACCCACACAGCTTTACCCCCAACAAGCACACCCACCTTCACTTTTACTAACACACCCGCCAATACCTCTTCGCCGACCTCCACCTTCACGCCAACCGCGACCTATACAACCACCGGGACCTTCACTTCCACGGCCTCTTACACTCCCACCGCGACATATACTTTCACGGCAAAACCCATATTGACCTCGACTGCCACCGGTACCGCCACCTCAAGTCAAACCCCGATCTGGACCCTGTCCTTTACTTCCACGCCCAGCCACACCCCCACACCCACGGATACCTTTTCGCCGACGCTCACCGGCACGGCGACGAAAACTTTGACGCCTTCGGCGACAGCGTCCCCGACCCCAACCTCCACGCTCACTCCCACTTTTACCGCGACGATCGCTTCGGTGGTTGTGATCTCCGCGCCCTATCCGAACCCCTCGAACGGATCGCCTATTTCATTCAATGTCTCGGCGCCGGGTAAATCGACCGTCACGATGGATGTGTTCACCTTGGCCTTCCGCAAGGTCACAACCCAAGCCCAGGAGATCTACGGTAGCCAAACCATCTACTGGGATCTCAAGAATCGTTCGGGTGTACAGGCGGCGAATGGACTTTACTATTTGAGTGTTCACGTCACGGGCGGCCAATCGACCACAAAAATTCTCAAAGCACTCATCCTTAGATAAAATTCATAGAACGGAAGAGTTTCCATGCAAGGAAAATCAGTTCTGTTGAATGTCAATCTATCGTTTTTCGTCCTACTCCTGGGGTCATCCACGCCAGCCTTGTCCGCCGGAACGAACGATGGGGTTTCCCTCGCCTTTACCGGTTGCCCTTGCGGCTCGGGCAGTTATGTCAACCTCATCGCGGGTCTTTGTAACAATACCCCCATCGTCGAAAACGTTTACGGGTGGAGATTTAAAACCCCTTCCTATGCCGGTTATTTGGGATATGGGGGCGGAAGTTTCAGCGGCTCTGGATCGGGACCGGTCCTTTATCAGCAATTGGTCGCTTCGTCCGATCAACTCGTTCCCGCCGGCCATTGTTTGACGAGTTACAGTTATGGCGCCGATCCTGTTCCGGCCGGGGAAAATGGCACACCTTACGATATGCAGATCTTGGTGAAAACGGGCGCTTGCAACCCGATCGTGATGGCGCCAACCCCAACCCCACTCGCCAGTTGCGCCGCTGTCGCGGCGGTGACCGCGGCCGCGGGGTACTACAGCGCTTCTTGCGTCCCGTGGGAAGAAAACGGCGGGGCGGACGCGGGTGGTTTTATCAACAACTTTTCTGGAGAAACCCAGATCCAAATAGGCCTTCCTTCAGTCTCTTGGACCATCAGTAATACGAACGTCATGTTCGATCCGGACCTGTCGATGGGCGGCCCCTTATACATGATGTCGGTGGCGATGGGGCAGGAATATTTTAACGTGGATATGATGCAGCTTTTATCCCAGGGCGCCAAAGAGCAGTTCGATGGTCTGGTGAACGCGGCTACTAACGCGCCGCTTTTTGTTTCCACGAACACGATCGGCGTGGCGGGTCTTTTTAGCGAAGAGTCCTATACTTTTGTCAGCAGGGTCCAGGGTTTCCCCCAGTTTTTCCCGGCTTATTCATGCGTCCCCACTCAACCGGACGCGACAACGGCCATCATCAATTGTCCCAACATGGGCTGCTCGGGAGGACAAGCGCTTTATTACTATTTGTCGCCGACCGTCACCAATTGCGGCCTATCCTCATTTATTGATGGAAATTCGGCCGCCGACGCAAATTCCGTCCTGGTCGCCAGTTTGAACCTTTGGGAACTCTACGACACTCTTTCCCAGTCAACCAATCTATGCTGGAAAAGTTCCCTGGAAGGAAGCGGCGACCCCTTGATGGCGACCAAGTTTTTGGCGTCGGGTTATAACCAAGGCCTCAACTCCGGATTTCAAAGCCAGCTGCCGACCAATTCAAATTTAGCCTGTAGCGGGTTTCCTCAAGCCAGCGGTTATGTTTGCGATGTTTTGACCACCTATAACGCCATTAAAAACGCGTCGCAATGCAATAGCAGCGCTTCGAGCATTTATGACTCGCAGATAACCTGGGCGAACGTGGAAAGCTTCTTCTGGGGAGATAGCGCCGGTCCTCCTTTGGCGATGGGAACGGGAGGGCTCTTGATGCATTTCAGCCTTTCCAATGCCCAGTTAACGGCGCTTTATAACGCGCTTCAGTGCGTCTTTACGGCCTTAGCCTCCCACTGGGGCGGCGGCACTATCAGCTATCGTTACGACTGGCTGACGATGCTGAGGGTGGCCAGGGAGTATTTGCCGACGGTGAATGCGCCTTTATCCATACCCAATTCCTCCGATTTCAATCTTTTCGTGACCCAGCATTCGACCAATCCATCCGCTTGCGGTTCCTCGATCGAGACAAGCTTTCCCAGCTTAAGCGTCACGGCTCCGGCGATCGATTCGGGCGTGACGACCGTTTGTCCGACTTTCAACCTGACGATCAACGCGACGGATCTGGTCAGCGTGACTTCCGCCCAATGGACCTTGGACGGCACCTGGAGTACTTGGAACAATTTCGCCGGGAGCGGGCCTAATTACACCGCCGGCCTTACTTCCGGCACGCAAGGAATGCCCTCAGCGGGACCTGTTACGATTTGGGTTCGGGCGACCAATCCCTGTGGGAATACAACGGCACAGGAAGTGGATTTGAACATTCAATGCGCCTTTCCGACCAATACGGCGACCCAAACGCCGACCAACACCGCAACGCCAACCGCCACCAAAACTTCCACCCCTACTCCGACCAATACCCCCACAAACACCCAGACTGCCACACCCAGTCACACCTCGACCGCTACTTTCACGAATACGGCGACTCATTCTTCCACCGCGACTGGTACCCGCACGTCGACAAATACTCCTTCCCTAACCCAAACTCCAACCTTTACGATGACGAATACCGCGACCCATTCAGTGACTCCCACCAGTACGGCCACCCGCACGACAACTGGTTCCTCGACCGCCACGGTTACCAATACGAATACCTTGACGAGCATCAGCACGGCTACTTCCACGAGTTCCCCGACGACTACTGCGACAAGTACTCGAACGAATAGGGCCACATCTACCCCGACCAGTGCGGCGACCCTTACCGCGAGTACGACCTTAACCCATACACCCACCGTAACCAGTGCTTCTACCGCGACTCAAACCGCCTCATCCTCCTCGACGAAAACCTTCACTCTTACTGTAACGAATAGCTCAACGGCGACGGCGTCCCAGACCAATAGCCCAACCCCAACATCGACGGCTTCGGCTACGGCTTCGCCTTCGCTCACCGCAAGCAGTTCGATGACGTCTACGACGTCCCTCACCGCAAGCTGGACGCCAACGATCATCTTCACCCCTTCCTCCACGGCCACCTTTACCTGGACTCCCACCCCGACGGCCGGAAACGACGAATTCTTCGTTTGCAAGAACGTGTTCAACATCCCCCTGGACGGGAAGGTCTGCATCACGATCGGGTCATCGAGTTATCCGGGACCGATGAATTTGGCGATTTACAACACGGCTGGGGAGCACATCAAAACGCTTTGCGATGTCTATCTGGACGCCCCCATGCCGATAACGACGTATTACTGGGATGGGACGAACCAGACCGGCCAAAAAGTCGGGAGCGGCGTTTATGTCGTGTACTTGCTTAAACCATTCGCTCGATTGTTGGCCAGACTCGCGGTGATCCATTGAAGGAGCGCCGCCGAATATGGTGTCGGGAACATCCCTGTTGAAGCGGGGATGAATGCTACGGAACAAGGTGCGAACCCTATGAAATTGGGCCCAAAAAACATACTGGCCGGTTTGTTCCTATCGGTCTTGCTCGTCCAAACCCAACTTTGGGCGGGGCCCAAGCCTAAATACTCGGCCGCCTTGACCGATCTGTGGGTCATCCAGACCTCTTCCTATAACGGTAACGAGAGCGCTATCGGCAGCGCGTTGGCGGGCTTTGTCAATTCGCAAAACGGTTCCAACATGATCTGGCAAGAATACGGCGGATCCAACCCCGTGATCCTTGCCAATGAACTCCAAGGCCAAGGGGTGATCATCCACAATGTCACCTCGGTCTGGCAATTGGTCCAGCAATTCCGCGGCTTTTTCAATCAAGGCGTCCAATACACCGCGAATACGCCCTCCATTAACGTGGCCTTTTCGCTTTGCGGTTTATGGAATGATATTCCCATTGAGGATGGGGAAGTCGCGACAGCCGCGTCTTACGGGGTCAACATCGCCTTCAACGCGGATGGATTGAATGACGCCTGGACCTTCGCCAATTATGGGTCGCAGTTCACCAAGGGAATGGCGGTGGACCTGGAGCCGGGGAATACGGGCGGCTCCCGTGATTTTGGCATCGCGCACAAAGCTTTCTTTTTTAGCGACCAGAATATGCCGACTTCGGTCGACACCACTTACGCCCAGGCCTTTGGCCCCGCGTGCCTCTTCTACGGTTACATCTGGAACGAATACCCGGATATCCAGGCGATGAGCCAAGGCGGGGGAAGTTTGATCGTCACCGATCTGGCCATCAACCTGGAAGCTCTTTCAGTATTGCCGCCTATTCAGCCTCTTAAATTCCCCAAGCGGCCAGCGGTAAATATCGAAAGTAATGTCAGTTATGTCGCCTTTGTGATGACCGACGGGGACAACATCGGTTTCTATTCCGGGGATTTCGCGACGGCGAACGCTCCCTGGTGGCTGTCGCCCCTGCGGGGTCAATTTCCCATGACGTGGGAGATCTCGCCTTTCATGGCCCAACTGGCTCCGTTGCTGATGGAATATTTTTACAACACCGCCACTCCCAATGACGGGTTCGTGGGCTGTGCCGAGGCCCCGGGATATAACTATCCCTACGACCAGCCATCCGGAGGCGAGGCGGCATTGGCCGGTAAAGGAGCGGCGGCTTTGCTGGCTTCCCAATTGACCACGACCGGTGAAATCGACGACCCCAACGGAGGGGTTGGCAGCATGGGCGACGCGGGGCCCTTGGTCAATTTTCCCAATGTTCAAGGGGCGGTTTACAAAGTGTACGGTGATTACAATCAATACAATGGCGCTACCGCCTGGAGTAGTTGTAAACCCATCGTCTCCGAAAAATTCGGCCTTTATATGGACGGCCAATATTCCAATTCCCCCCCGGGGGTGGCGGCGCAGATCAACGCGCTGCCCACATCGCCCTTGACCAATCAGGCAAGCTACGCTTTGGTTTGCGTCAGTATCTGGGACGATTGGAGCGCTTATAATCCGTCCGAGGGTTCCATCCGAAGCCCGCTGTGGGCGGTTCAAAATACCATCAGCCAGTTGAATTCCAACGTCCGTGTCGTGACGGCCGACCAGATCGTCGCCATGATGCAGAGCACATTCGGCGGATGCGGTTTCACGCCGACTCCCACTCCCACCTCGGCGCCTTGCGCCTATCCCGGAGTGTTTGGGTATAACACCGCCGGCGCGGGAAGTTATCTTCAAGCGGGTTGGTTGTCGGCCACTAGCTACCCATTGTCTTATCCTGCGACCATCAATTCGTTAGGGGTCTATATGACCAACGCTACGGTGGACGCGATCGGGGCTTTGGGGATTTATGGCGATAACGGCGGCACTCCGGGAACTTTACTGGTTCAAAGCAATACCCAGTCCGTTTCAAACGGATGGAATGTGTTTAACATCACGCCCACTTATCTGCCCCCGGGTAATTATTGGTTCGGTAACAGCTTTGGGGGCGCGACCGCCAATGTGGGGTACGACAATGGCACCGCCACTACCTATTACACGCCCCTCGTTTTTACCGGTATCTTGCCAAAAAACTTCACGCCGACGGGAAATCATATGAACAACAATATTTCCCTTTACGCCAATATTTGTCTTCAACCCACCCCCACCGCTACCTTTACACCGACCACCACTCCGCCGGTATGCGCCTCCTGGGTCGTCAATGGCACCGCGTCATTGGGAACGGCGGTGACCTTGACGACGGCGGTCAATGGTCAAACGGGAACAGCTTGGAACTCGTCCACGATTGATTTGACAAAGAATTTCAACATGACTTTCAAAGCATACTTTGGGGCGCCTGGGGGAGCGGATGGCATTGATTTTGTGTTGCAAAATGATCCCAGGGGGACGGGGGCCCTAGGGGGCGGCGGCGGAAATAAAGGCTATACGGGCGGTGTTGCCATTACGCCCTCGGTGGCCTTTGACTTGGAAACCTATAACAGCAATGGAACGCTGCAGATGCTGGAAAACGGGAACCCGGCCAATACCTGTACTTATGCGATGGGTACTTGTCCTTACGTGTTTCCATCGAACATTTCCAATTCGGCGGAACATACTTACCAGGTGGCCTGGAGCGCGGCCGCCAAACAATTGATACTGATCGTGGATGGCACGGTGGTGATGGTTTATAACCGGGACCTGGCGGCTTCAGTCTTTGGGAACAACAGCAAAGTTTATTACGGCTTCACGGCGGCAACGGGAGGGTCTAACAACCTGCAGTATATCTATGAAATCAGCTGTGTTAACGCGACGCCGACCTTTACGGCCACCTTCACGCCGACAATGACCGTTACGGCGACCAACACCTCGACGGCGACTGGCACTCCAACCCCAACGAACACAGCGACCAACACGGCATCCAACACGGCAATAAAAACAGCAGCCTCAACAGCAACTAATTCCCCCACCTGTACCACAACTCAAACGGCTACCATAACACCCACATCCCTTTCTGTTATCACCGGCACATTCACGAACACAGTGACCAATACCGCCAGCTCGACCCCGACCCATACGCCGACCAATACGGCGTCTTCAACACCCACTCAATCTTACACCAGTTCCCCAACGAATTCCGAGACGCGTACGGCGACGACCGCCCCAACGTTCACTTCGACTTATTCGAAGACATTCACGCCTACGGAATCATCAACCAACACACCCACTTCCACACCTGTTATCACCAGCACATTCTCGGACACGGCGACCCATACCACCAGCTCGACCCCGACCCATACGCCGATCAACACGCCAACCGCCACCCCTACTCCATCGGCGACCAACTTATCAACGAATTCCCCGACGCGCACGGCGACGAACACTCCAACGGTTACTTCGACTTACTCAAAGACAAACACGCCTACGGAATCATCGACCAACACCGCAACCAATTCTGCCACGAGCACTTTCACTCCACAATCGACATCGACTCCAACCGACACCCCTACCGTTACAGAAACTTATACTCCAACCCTTTCTTCAGTTGTAGTGATCTCCGCGCCCTATCCGAACCCCTCGACCGGATCGCCCATTTCCTTTGATGTCTCTGTGCCGGTTGGATCGACGGTGACGATGGAGGTGTTTACCTTGTCTTTCCGTAAGATCGTCAGCCAAAACCTGGGGATCAACGGCAACCAAACCTTCCACTGGGACCTGAAGGACCATTCGGGTGTTCCGGTAGCGGACGGAATCTACTACGTTCGGATCCCAGTCGCGGGCAACCCATCCGTCACAAAGGTCCTTAAAGTGTTGGTTTTGAGATGAGATGGATATATCGGGCCGGCCCGAACCTGGATAAATCCAAAATTCTCACTTGGCTGGCCGCCTTGGGTTTTCTGGGCTTGACCGCCCCGGTCATGGCTCAATGCGATAAACGGATCGTCGCCTATTACGCCTACTGGGACCAGCCAGGCTATACGTCGGCCAACATACCCATGACCGAGGTGACCCATATCGAGCATGCCTTCATCACCTTGAATACGGCGACCAATGACGGAACCCTCTCGGTAGACCCCACTTTTCTGGAGCCCGCCCTCAACTCCAGAGCCCACGCGGCTGGGGTAAAGGTTCTGGTATCCGTGGGAGGCAGTGGCGCCGGTCAAGGAACGGCCTTTGAGCTTGTGTCGGCCAATGCCGCTTATCGGTCCAATTTCGCCAATAATCTGTTCAATTTCTGCAAGACCAACGGCTATGACGGCGTGGATATCGACTACGAATTTCCGCTCACCACGACGGACGAAAGCAACCTCACCCTCATGATGCAGGCCATTCGGGCCGTTTTCCCTTCCCCGACTTGGCTCATTTCCATGGCGACGAGCGCCATGGGCAACAATACCTGGGATGGCGCCTATTACATGAACTTGAACGCGTTGCAAGGCGTCGTGGATTTCTTCAACGTGATGGACTACGATTTTTACGGCGGGTGGGATACCAACAGCGGGCACTTAGCCCCGCAATATCAAAATCCCGCCGATCCGGAACAGGCCGGGAGCTTCAAAACATCCCTCGATTGGTATCTGTCCGCCGCGGGCATATCCCCCTCCAAGATCAACGCGGGCATGCCTTTTTACGCGGATGAATTCACTTCCGTCAACGCCCTTTGGATAAATTGCGGGGGTGATTGCCCCGTGGTGGATCAGGACTATGGGACGTTCGTTAAACCCCGGCTCAACGCCATGGGCTATACCGTCCAATGGGATCCCACGGCCCAGGCCAATTACTTGACGGGCTCGGACTTCATCACTTATGAGAGCGTTGCTTCCGCGGCCAATAAGACCGCTTACGCCTTGGGAACTCGCGGTGTGGGCGGGATGATGATCTGGGAAATATCGCAGGATTACGATGGAACCTCGCAGGACCTGCTCAAAGCGACTTATAACGCTTATGTCTCGCAATGTCCTGTCAATACGACGACCAGTACTTTTACAGCCACCGCTACCATGACCGCCACTGTTACGAACACAGCGACGGATTCGACTACGCCGAGCGCGACGGCTTCTCCTACGCCGACTAATACCAAAACAACACCATTGACCTCGACCTCCACGAATACCGCAACGGCCACTCATACTCCCGTTCCACCCACGAACACACCGACGAACACATTCACCAACACCCACACCTACACCTCGACCCCTACCAATACTCCAGTACCGCCCAGCAGTACCCCTACCTGGACAAGTTCGTCCACCCGGACTTACACCGCCACCAGTACCCATACAGCTATACCCCCAACGAACACACCCACTTTCACCTCAACCAATACACCCGTTAATACCTCTACGCCGACCCCCATCTTCACACCAACCACGACCAATTCAACAACGGGAACCTTCACTTCCACGGCCTCTTACACCCCCACCGCGTCATACACATTCACGGCAAAACCCATATTGACTTCGACAGCCACAGGGACCGCCACCCCAAGCCAAACCCTGACCTGGACCTTGTCCTTTACTTCCACGCCCAGCCACACCCCTACTTCTACCCAGACCTTTTCGTCGACCCCCACCCTCTCGCCAACCGCGACCCATACGGCCACCGAATCCTTCACTTCCACAGCCTCCTTCACCCCCACCCAGATCCCAGGTCATGTGAGCCTCTATCCCAACCCCGTGACCGGCTCGACCGTGAACATCCTTCCGCCCAATTACTTTGGCGTTTCCAACGTTAGGGTGCAGGTGTTCACTTTGGGGTTCCGAAAAATCATCGATCTGACCTATGACTCGTTGAGCGCGGGAACGCCCATTTCCTTGGAACTGGTCGACAGGTCGGGGAGCCGCTTATCCAACGGGGTTTATTACGTGGTGGTGATAGTCGAAGGGAAACACTTCAAAGCGAAATTGCTGGTCTTACGCTAAGCGTTCCAACCGCCTTTTAAAGCGGTCCGTAAGCATCCATCAAAGAACTATCGATGAGTCACAAGGAAGAAACATTTTAGCTACAGTTACCCCAGGTGGAGCAATTTTGGGCCGTATCCGCGGTGGTATTGTAATAAGAAAAGAATGGATCGGTGCTGACCCGGAAGCGGAAGCTCGGGCCGTCAAAAACAGTAGTCCCGGGACCGCTCACCTGAACCCAGGCATAAGCTCCGGACACAGTGTTCATCTTGATGCAGTAAATATCCCCCACCTGCAGATCCAAACCAGCACCTGAGGCCGATTTCAGGACCTGGGCTTTGGCCGTATTCGAACTGGGAAAAAACATGTCATTCGCTGGGACATAATCAAAATCGACCATGTTACCGTTCCCCAGGTAAGCGATGGAGGAGATATTGTTCGGGTCTGTCAGCTGATAATTCGAGTTCACAGAGGCTACACACAGGTCCGCATTGGTGTAGGAACAGTCCAAACTATGGGCGTCCAGCAGGTAGTAACTTCCGACATAAGTGGGGGTGATCAAATAACATTGGCGGTTGACCGAACCCAGTTGAAGGGTGACCGCCAGGTTGGGCGTCGGGTTGGAAAGGTCGATCTGGACCGCACCGACGGCCAGTGGAAGATTGGTGGTGGCGTCGTTCAATTGCAGGGACAATACCCTCTTGCCGCCCTGAGGCAGGGATAGTACGAAATCGATATTGCCCGCTCCGTCCCCCGAGGCAAAAGGTCCCTCCTGGCCGTGAACGACCTGGGTAACGCTCACTTGATAGCTCCAGAGAAGGACGTTGGAAGTGGAACTCAACAGGCCGGCCTGGACATCCTTGGAGGGCGCCACGCAAACACTCATTTGGATGCTGGGCGGAGAGGCCAAAGGGTGCTGTCCGTTACAGCCCCAAACCGCGAACAAGAGGCAGGCGGCCGCGGCCGCCACTGTTTTTTTAGAGATGATCTTCATGGCCCGACTCCTCTACTTTAATTAAAGGTCTATCTGGTAGTTCGTTCCCAAGGTCCAGTAGTTGTATGTGGCGTTCACCAGGGAATTCCCCGAAGCTCCGACGCCGGCGTTGTCCTGAAGGATGTAATCGTACATCCCAAAAAAACTCAGGCTGGACTTATCGTTCAATGGCATCTTCCATGTGGGCCCGACACCCAAGACCCATCCCCCGCCGAAATACATCGGGTTAACACCGGTAATTGAATAGGTGGCGGGGTAATCATTGGGAAGAACGTATTTCACCAGCGCGGACCACTTCACTTCGCCCAACACATAGGAGGGCTGGACATAAAAACGGGGGGCGTAAAAATTGTCCGCCTCCAAGACCAGGTTGTTCTCCACGTCCAAACGGCTGGAAGGAAGGAAATACTGGACCCCCAGATCCAGGGACAATCCGGTGGGATCGAACCAGCTGTAAGAAGCGTTCAGGTTGGTGCCCAGCTGGTAATTGACACCTTCCGCCGGGTCCTGGGAGGCGAGGGAATAAAAACCGCAAAGCCGGGCTATCTCTTTGTAACCGTTCAAGCCTGTCTGGGTGTAATTGAAGGCCAAAAACATCGTGTCTCCCAGTTGGAGGGAATCGGAAGGTGCCCCCGTGGGATTGAATGCTCCCGAATAGGAGAACCCGGCTCCCATGCCCAAAGCGTCCTTCCCGCAGGGGAAAGTCAGCCCATAGAGGGCGCTGAAACCAAGCCCGCGACCCCGATAGCGGTAATCCATGAATTCGGTGGGAATGATGGCGTCGATCTGTTTGGTTTCCCAGGTAGGGTCGCCTGTCGGTAGGCTCACACTAACATTCAGGAGGGAGGATTGGCCGAAGGTCTTGAACTGTATTTCCCCGCCAAGGACCGTATCGGCAAAATTAGTGAGGTTGATAGTGGTGTTGGTGATACCGTCTGGGGAATAGGTGTAGGAACCGGCGCCAAAAAGACCCGACCCATAGACCATCAGCCCCTTGTCCAGGTTCAGGCTGAGCGAAAAAGGCACCCAACACTCGGAACCGTAATTGGTGTTCACCTGGGATTGCTCGGAAAGGAAATTGCTGTTCCATCCGTCGTAAACAAAGCCCAGGTTCAATTGACCCGCGCTAGCTGGTGCAGCCACCCCAATTAGCAGGACCGCCGCCCAAGTTCTCAGGAAGGATTTTGCCTCGCTCATGGCACGTTCTCTCCTAGTCCGACATTAGCCGACAGTTTCACCTTGATGGAGCCTTCTACGGAAGGATCGGTATAGACACGGTTACCGTTTGAGGAAAGGCCGATCTGGAATTGGTCTTCCAGGTCCTGCAAGGACGCCCCCGTGCTGTCGGCCCCCTTGCCATTCGGAACCCCATTGTTGGGCGCCTTGCCAGGCACGCCGTTATGGAAAACCACGCTGCTTCCCGGACCGTAATCCACCTTGCGGCCGTTGGAATCGGCATAGACCGTCCCTTCCATGACCTGCAGGTAAACGGTGTGGGTGGAAGGCTCATACTTGACCTGGTACCGGGTGCCGCGGACGCCGCAGACAACGCCGCCCGATTCGATCTCGAAGGTGGAATGGGAACTGAGCAAGGGCTTCACCAACGCCAGGAGCTGGCCCATCAACAGCTTGAATTGGATGATCTTGTCCTTGGCTTGGGGTTTGCGGAGTTTTTTCAGCACCAGATCGGTGTTGGGGCTGATCCGGATCTCGGACCCGTCAAAGGTTTCAGTATCGCCCGACCGTCGGAACCAGCGACGATCCTCTGTCCCTCCACCACCGCGGAATCCTTTTCGGCGGCGCGTAAAATACTTCCATCCTGGCGCTTGATCACGACTTTTCCAGAGACAGATGAGAATATCGCCTCGGTGACCGCCCAAAGCTGGCCGGCTGGCGCCAGAAGAATCAGGGTTAATAGTAAAATGTGTTTCATACCGTTCTCTTTCATGCCATGAGCCATTTTCGAAAGCCTGCTCCTGCGGCGGGCTAGGGACAACACACTCCATAAAAAGCGTAAGTGACAGTACCGATCGAATAGTTGGTTTTTAGCAAATTCAAGGGAAGACTGCCAAAAGCGGATGACGATAGGCTGTAATAACCGCCATCATCGGTTCCGGTGGTTCCATAGGTTTGGTAATTATCGTGAGCCGCCAACCACCAGGATTGGCCTCCCGCCAATACAACCGTCGTATTCAGCGGGGCGTAATTAAAATTGATGCCTATTCCCGTAGCGGTCGATGGCGCGGTATAGGCCAAACGGGTGCCGGGGTATCCGCCATTGTCGCTGTATACGGCCCCCTCGAACTCATACCCGCTCATGGTTTGGATCATCATTCCGGCCAGGGTCACGGGCGCGGTGGAATAATAGGAATAGCACCACAAATTGGTCAGACCTGCGTAGGCCGAATATTGGGAGGCCGTATCCCCATATTGGCAGCTACAGGCGGTGGCGGTCGGGGTGAAGGTGATGGTGGGGGTGTAAGTATGGGTCGGTGTATTGGTGATCGTGGGCGTATAGGTAAAGGTGGGTGAATTGGTCGGCGTTCCGGTCTTGGTCGGAGTGTAGGTGATGGTCGGGGTCAACGTGATCGTCGGGGTCAGAGTGATGGTCGCGGTTTTAGTCGGCGTACCCGTTTGGGTTGGGGTATAAGTGATGGTGGGCGTGTAGGTAATGGTCGGCGTATAAGTAAAGGTCGGGGTATTGGTAAAGGTGCAGGTGAACCCGGTGGTGGAATCGAAACAGGGCGTGGAGGTCACCCACAATGTCTCATGAATTGGCGCAAGAGGGCTATTCCCGTTATTGCAGGCCGTTGTCCAGAGGGCGATGGAAAGCGTTACCATGACCCAAAATCCGAGGATCGTTTTCCAGCGCGCCAAAGATATCTCCACAAGATAAAGTTTGAATAGACTTTCTGAAAAAATAGACTTATTAGAAATACCACAAACCGTGTCGGACAAGGAAAAGAAACATATTGAAAGTGAACCCGTTCGTTTGATCGATAAACACTGGGTATATATTTATCACGATCCAATCCTCGATCACAAATCGATGAAATAATTTTTGAAGGCGCTCTTTCAAATACCAAATTCATTTATCGGAACCTCACAAGAACTTTAAAACGTATTTCTCATTGTTCTCTTTCTCCCACAGAGACATTCGGGGTACCACTCATCTCGCTCGATCAAGGGCAATAAACCCCGTAAAAACTATAAGTGAGATAGGCGATCTGGTAATTAGCGGGGACTAGGTTCGTGGGAAAACTGCCATAGGCCGACGACGCCATGCTGTAATAACCCCCGTTATTGGTTCCGTTGCTTCCCCAAGTCTGGTAATCATTGTGAGCCGCCAACCACCAGGATTGTCCTCCCGCCAATACGGCCGGGGTGTTCAACCCGGCATAACAAAACCCTAGGCTATATCCTGGAGCGACTGCGGGCGTGGTGTAGGCCAAAAGGGTGCCTGGGTAACCTCCATTGTCGCTGTATACGGCCCCCTCGTATTCATATCCGCCCTCGACCTCGAACATCATGCCCGTCAGGGTCAGGGGCGCGGAGGCATAATAGGAATAGCACCATAGATAGGCCGGACCGCTATAAGCCGAACTCTGGGCGAAGGTATTTCCAAAAGTGCCAGAGCAGGCCGTGGGGGTCGGAGTGCCTGTCTTCGTGGGGGTAAAGGTGATGGTCGGCGTATCGGTGATTGTCGGAGTATCAGTGTGGGTGGGTGAATTGGTCGGAGTGCCGGTATGGGTGGGGGTACTGGTGATCGTTGGCGTAGAAGTTATTGTCGCGGTGAAGGTGATGGTCGCGGTATTGGTCGGCGTGCCCGTTTGGGTCGGGGTATAGGTAATGGTGGGTGTGTAGGTGATGGTAGGCGTGTAGGTAATGGTGGGAGTGTAGGTCATGGTCGGGGTATTGGTGAAGGTACAGGTAAAACCGGTGGTGGAATCAAAACAGGGCGTAGAGGTCACCCAGAATGTCCCATGAATGGGCGCGAGGGGACCATTGCTGTTATTGCAAGCCGTTGTCCAGAGGGCGATGGAAAGCCCTAAAACCGCCCAAAGAGCCAAGATCGTTTTCCAGCGGGCCACAAACATCTCCAATGAGTACTATTTGAATAGACTTTTCAAAATAGAGACTCATTAGAGTTTTGAGGACTTGTTTTAGCAATGACAAGAATCATAGACCTAGTCATCTGAACGATAAAAAAAGGAAAATGACTCATTCCTTTTTTGCTTAGAAAGGGAACTTCGGGGTCAGGGATGTATTGGGAATAGTTAGCGGCCCGTTGAAGATATCGGAAGGATGGACTTGAAGCCTTTTTCCAGCAGGCTGAAATTAGCCGGAGCCAGGTGTTTCTTTTTCGCGCCCAAGGCCATGGGCAGGGCCAGGGCGACCGCCGGCAGTTTGACCACGGGCTTGACCGACAGGATCGCGCCCAGGGCCACCATATTGGCGGCGGCGGTCAGTTGGGCCATTCCCGCCAGCTTCGAGGCTTCCACGCCGTAGGCCCGGAATCCTCCTTCGGGCACCTCCGTTACTAGCGAGGCGTTATAAACCAGCACCGCTTTGGGACGCAGGGACTGGGCATAAGTGGTCGCCGCCCTTTGATCCATGGTGAAAAGCAAGGTCGGTTGGTCCGTGACCGGGCAATCCACCGGCTCATCCGAAACCGTCACCGCGCAGAAGAGGGTCCTCCCGGCGCTCCGCGCCGTAGGAGGGTATCCAGGAAACATGCAGGCCTTCCTCGATGGCCGAATGGGCCAGGACCAGGCCCATCAGCAGGATGCCCTGCCCGCCCGACCCGCGAAAATGGAATTCTTCTCTCATGAACATCCTCCAAAAACCAAACCTGTTTAACCACCAAGTTCACCAAGGGCACCAAGAGAAGCAAAATCAAAATATTTAATCGGTTTAATCAAAATATTGTTTTTCGTCGTTCTTGGTGAACTTGGTGCCCTTGGTGGTTCAAACCGCCTTTTATGTTCTATCTCTAACTACTCCAAGCGGGAAGGTCTTTATCATTTCCTCCCCTACCCATTTCACCGCGTCCGTCGGGGTCATGCCCCAGTTGGCCGGACAGGCCGATAAAAGCTCCACCAGCGCGAAACCTTTTCCCTGGATTCGGTACTGGAACGCCTTTTTCAAGGACGCCTTGGCCTTGCGCATATGGCCAGGATCGTGGATGGCCTGGCGATCCAGATAGACGGGCGCTTCCAGGGCGTTCAAAAGTTCGGGAACCTTGATCGGATGCCCATCCCCCGCCTTGCGCCCCAGGGGCGTGGTGGTGGTTTTCATCCCGATGGGGGTGGTAGGCGCCATTTGCCCGCCAGTCATGCCGTAGTTGGCGTTATTGATGAAAACGACCGTGATGTTCTCGCCCCGGTTGGCGGTGTGCAATATCTCGCTCAAGCCGATGGAAGCCAGGTCCCCATCCCCCTGGTAGCTGAAGACCACATGGTCGGGCAGGACCCGCTTGATGCCGGACGCCACGCAGGGCGTGCGGCCATGGGGCGCTTCGGTCACATCGAAATTCCAGTAGTCATAGGCGAAGACCGCGCAGCCGACGGGCGCCACGCCCACGGTCTTCTCGCGAACTCCCAGTTCATCCAACACCTCGGCCACCAGCCGGTGGGCCAATCCGTGGCCGCAGCCGGAACAATAGGTCATGGTCGTTTCAGTGAGTGTTTCGGGACGGGGATTGACCAGTTTCATATCGACTTTCCTTTTGAATTACCCTTAACGGAGGTCGGTATTGATCCGTTCTTTTTGTGGATGCGTACCATAGCGGCCAGGACCTCGGCCGGGGTCGGCACGGCGCCGCCCGGACGGCCGAAAAACTCCACGGGGATCGAATCTCCCACGGCCAGCCTGACATCCTCCACCATCTGGCCCATGCACATCTCCACCACCAGCACCCGGCCAGCCCGTTGGGCGGCTTCCCGGATGGCCTGGGAAGGGAATGGCCAAAGGGTCTGGGGACGCAACAGGTCGACCTTCTCGCCCCGGCCCCGCGCCTCCCGCACCGCGGCCTTGGCGACCCGTGCGGAGGTTCCATAAGCCACGATCAGCAATTCGGCGTCGCCCTGAGTGTCCATCTCCCAGCGCACTTCCTTGGCCATGGTCTTGTATTTTTCAGCCAGGTGGTAATTGTGTTTTTCCAGTTCCCCGTCCACCATCAAAAGCGAACGGATGAGGCGGGACTTACGTCCCCTGGCGCCGTCCAGGGCCCAGGAACGCTGGGCGGGGGGAGGCAGGGGTTTCCGGTGGAGATCGATAGGTTCCATCAGCTGGCCCAACAGACCATCCGCTAATAGGAGGACCGGATTGCGGTACTTGTCCGCCAGTTCGAAGGCCAATTGGGTGAAGGTATAGGCCTCTTCCACGGTGGCCGGGGCCAGGACCAGGTTTCGGTAATCGCCATGGCCCCCTCCCTTGACCGCCTGGAAGTAGTCAGCCTGGGAAGGCTGGATATTGCCCAGTCCGGGCCCACCCCTCATGACGTTCACCAGCACACAGGGTATCTCGCAGGCGGCCAGGTAGGAAACAGCCTCCTGCATCAGGCTGAATCCGGGGGAGGAGGTGGAGGTCATGGCGCGGGCGCCCGCCACGGAGGCCCCGAAACAAAGGTTGATGGAGGCCAGCTCGCTTTCGGCCTGGATGAAGGTCCCGCCCACCTCGGGCATCCGGCGGGCCATGGAAGAGGTGATCTCGTTCTGGGGGGTGATGGGGTAACCGGCGTAGAAACGGCATCCGGCCGCGATGGCCGCTTCCGTGATGGCCTCATTGCCTTTGATCAGGGTGGGTTTCACTGGTAGGCCTCGACGGGGGTCTCCTCGATGAAGTAGACCTGGATGGCCATGTCCGGGCACATCTGGGCGCAATTGCCGCAGGCCGTACAGTCCGACCCTTCCTTGAAACGCATGGGGATATAGCCGATGGCGTTCATGTGGTCCGCCGATTCCAGGCAATCCTTGGGGCAGAACTCCACGCAGAGGCCGCAAGCCTTACAACGGCTCGCCTCAACCTTTACCCGCCCTTTTCGCTTGGCCATGACAACTCCAGAGAATTAATTGGTCCTCATTATACTCTTCCCTGTTATTTTCCAAGCGATTTTGGCCTTCAAGCCCAAATCATTAGACAAGCACTTTCAAAAGCGGACTATTTCTTGAGATCCTTGGCGCGGTCGTTGAACTTGTTGACCAAGTCGTTCAATTTCCCGGCGTCATCCTTGAGCGTGTCCAGCAGGATCACTTTGGGAATGCCAGGACCCTCCCAGATCGTCTCAACCTTCGTATCCACGTATTTCTTGTCGAACTCAAGATTGGCGGCGTCCGCCTCGGCCACCAACGCCGTCATCTGATCGATCATCGGGGCCAGGTCATCCAGGACCGCTTGTTTTTTCGGGTCAGGATTTTGGGCCAGATAGGCCTTGCCTTGATCCATCTTGCCATTGACGTCCTTCAGGGCTTTCTTGAACTTTCCGATGATGTCGCCGGCCTTGTAAAAGATGTCCTTGACCGAGTATTTCCTGACATGGTTGGAATTGGCCAGGTCGTAGACGGCCTGCCCCGACTGTTGATAAACCTTGCCCTCTTGATTGGATGGGAGAACCAGGGCGTTCATCTTATCGTTGAGAGCCACCACATTTTGCCAATCGGCGTCGGTCGAATGGATATCCTTCCTTTCGCCATAGAGGCTGTTCATTTCCGTCCTGATGTCCTCGAATTTCTCAAGCTGGGTTACGTACTCGTCCCGGACCTGGGCCATCTTCTCCAGGGCTTGGGCCATTTGGGTATAGAGCGGGTCCGTGGGGGTTGTGGTCCGCTTGAGGAGCTCGCCGTAGAAATTCTTGGCGTCCTTGTAATTATCCGCTGCTTTTTTACGGATATCACCCCAGTTATTGATGACCTTTTCAAATCCGGCGCGCGAAAAATATTGGTCCGCGAGGACCGGAAGAGCCGTTAAGGTCAACGCGAAGAAGAGCAGACCGAAATACCGGATGCCATATTTCGTCATGAGAATTCCCTCCAAGGTAAATTTTGGTCCGTCGCTGGTCCTTCGGGACCATGGACGGCCGACCAACGGATTATACCCCCCTCATCAAAAGTCTATAAACGCAAAAACAGGGAAAACCCCAAAACCAACCTTTTTCAGGGTCAATAGGCGGAGGAAAAACGGGTGCAGTTAATGTGCCGTGGACGGGTCAGGATGGATCGGACGAGGGTTCGCCCGCCAGAAGCGCCGATAGGCGTTCGGCGAAATCTTCCGAGGTTCCCTCTTTGACGAAATAAGCGTCCGCGCCGACTCCAATGCTGTTTTGGATCACGTCCTGCTCGTCGCACCCGGAACAGATGGCCACTTTGAATTGGGTCCTGTTAGGATGTTCCGATAGCCTACGGCAGACTTCCAGACCGTCGATGCCCGGCATCAGGAGGTCCAGCAGTACCAGGCCGAAGGTCCTGTTCTTCATCATTTCCAGACACTCTTCACCGCCGGAAGCCGTTTCCACGGCGAATCCTTTATTGATGAGGGCGCGGGAGATCATATGAAGGCTGATGGAACTGTCATCCACCAAGAGGATGGAAGGAAGCTGTTTAACCGTCACGGAATATCCTTTTTTTCGCGCTTGATTGATGATGGATGGATTATAAAGCCGAATACCCCTGGCACAACAACGCAAATAACAGGGTAACGAAAATGAGATCGGACCTACATTTTCCTGGATAGTCCAGCCGACGGAAAAAACCTAATGAACCACGACTACCTTATTCGCTAGGGCGTTGTAGGGTCCTACCACGCGGATGATGTAGACACCGCTAGCCACCTGCGACCCATCCTTGTTCTTACCGTCCCAATCCGCCGAATTCAGGTTTCCCGGAACAATTGCTTGTTCGCCCAGGTCCCTGACCTTCTCACCCGCAGTGTTGTATACCGCTAGGTCGCTAGTTCCCTGATCGCAGAAACAGAATCGAATAACCAAGAACCCCGGGTCGCTAAGGACATAAAGATTCTTGGAAACATAAAGGGAATCATGGCACACGGGACTGGGACTCAAGGTCACCGTGGGTGTCATGGTGATGGTGGGAGTGAGGGTGATGGTAGGGGTCAAAGTCGGGGTCAAGGACCAGGTCATGGTCGCGGTTTGGGTGGAGGTGAAAGTGAAGGTCGGGGTCAAGGTTAGGGTTGGGGTGGAAACGGAGTCCCCGTATCGGTCAGAGTAAATGAATTGGTTGGCGTAGAGGTTGGCGTGGGCGTGTCGGTGATCGTAGCGGTCATTGTCGGGGTGGGAGTGTTGGTTGAAGTGTAGGTCGCGCTAGACGTCCAGGTATCCGTGGCCGTGAAGGTATCGGAAGGAGTGGAGCTATTTGTAGGGGTTTCAGTCGCCGTGGCGCTGTTAGTGGCGGAGGGCGTGCTGGTTTGAGTGAGAGTATTGGTCGGGGTCAGGGTGGCCGTATCCGTCGGGGTGAAGGTTGGGGTATTGGTCGGCGGGCAGGCGTTCGCGTTATAAAACCCCGCGCTGCCACCATAGGGCCCTCCCGTCCCAACCGTGCCGCCGGGCGCCCCGCCGTTGGTAAGGGTCGTTCCGGTGAAGCTATTCCCTCCCGGGGCGCAGAACAATATCTCCCCGCCCGCTCCCCCGCCGCCCCCGTTATATATGTCACTTACATCACCAAGGGCTCTTTTTCCCGCACCTCCATTGCCCCCGTTGGCCTCGACAGACCCACCGCCTGATATGGTCTGGCCTGTGACCACCACCGTGCCTCCAAGTCCACCGCCACCGCCGCCGCAAATGGCTCCAATACAGTAGCCGGGCACGCCCGAGTACCCATCCGCGGCGATGGAACCATTCAGGACGATCGCCCCTCCGGTCGCGTTGATGGTGACCGCGCCTCCCTCCGCGCCCCCCTGGTCCGGTACTGACCCGCTCCCGCAACCCCCGTAGCCATTCGTCGCGTCCGTGCCTCCGACTCCACCGCCCGAGGTACCACCGCCCGCTCCACCCAATAAACCACCCCCACCCGCGCCCCCGCCTCCGCCCGTACCATCCCCCGGTCCTCCGCAGGTACCCGCGGAGAATTGGGTCATGATGATCTGGCCTCCCGTATCCAATGTCACCCCTCCGCCCCCAGACACATTAAATGTTAATTGTCCCATCGCGGTGACCGACCCCGCGATATAAACGGAACAAAAGTTATAGGTCCCCGACAAAGCGGTGGCGCTCCCACTGGGGACTATCAGGTCACCCGAACATTGGGCCAGGGCAAAACCAGGCAAACTCAGGGCAAAGAGGAGAAGAAGGATGAGGAATGCATCTGTTTTTTTATTGATCGTATTTTCCATAGTGCCCATCAAATATTTTCGGACTCAAGATGTCGGACCAATAACATTCGGCCCACTTATTTTCTTCCGAAGCACGGAGCCATTAAATTTTTTATTAGAAAGACCTCGGCAGTATAGATGCTTCCAATGGGATTGAAAACTTGGTTAAAACAAGTCGCTGGTCAGTCCGACAGATTTTCCGCAAACCAAAACAAGGTTTAACGAATCACAAATATTTCATTAATCGACCACGAGCTAGTGGAAAAGGGAGAGGCTGGATAAACTTTCTCTGTTACCCTCTTCCAAAAAAGGATGGGGTAAAAGGAGATGAAATGAACCCCCTGTGTTTCACCATTTTAAAATAATAAGCGCTTTCCCATTGTTGGGCGGGCATTCCGGCCCCAAAATTTAACATCACTTTTTACACGCAAGAAACCCATCCCGACGGCCTTCCCATAGGATAACCCTAGTCTTTCTTATGGCGGTGCCGCAAATGACGAACAAGAGTCAACCCCTTTCCACCTCTGCCCTTCTGGAAAACAAAAAAACCAACCCGAGCCAGTTCATCCAGCGCCTGCTCGTGCCAGTGCTCCCGGTCGCCCCCAGCGTGCCCTGCGAGGATGTTTACCGCATTTTCGCCAACGACATCTCCATACAATCCATCGCGGTGGTGGATGGAGAAACCCCAGTCGGGCTGGTGAACCGCTTCGCCCTGGTCGACCGCTTTTCCCGCAGGTTCTTCCGGGAGATCTACGAGCGCAAACCCATCGCCATGGTCATGGAAAAGAACTTCCTTTCGGTGGAAAGCACGGTCCATTTGGACGACCTGAGCTCCATCATCGCCGACGAGGAGGAAAAGTACTTATACGAGGGTTTCATCATCACAGAGGATGGGAAATACCGGGGCATCGGCACGGGCCACCGGCTCATCAAGGAAGTCACGGAACAAAAGCAGGCCCAGCTTTACCACATAGCCCATCACGACACCTTGACCGGCCTGCCCAACCGGCTCCTTTTTTACGACCGGCTCTCCCAGGCCATGGCCCAATCGGTGCGGAACGCCAAGCCCCTGGCCGTGCTTTTCATCGACCTGGACCACTTCAAACAGGTGAACGATTCCTTGGGCCATCCGATGGGAGACCTGCTTTTACGGGAAACTGCCGAGAGGATAAGGCTTTGCCTGCGAGAGGGCGATACGGTGGCCCGCCAGGGCGGGGACGAATTTACCGTTATCCTGAACGGCCTGGCCCAGCCCTCCGACGCTTCCATGGTAGGACGGAAGATACTGGAATATCTTTCCAGCCCCATTGAGATCGGGGGAAATACCATCCATATCACCTGCAGTATCGGCGCCAGCCTTTTTCCTGAGGATGGGGATACCATCGAAAAGCTCATCAAGAACGCCGACGCGGCCGTTTATCACGCCAAGAGAATCCGCAATACCTTCAGCTATTTCTCCCAAACCCTTTCCCCATCCGATCATCCGTAAGGTTGATTTCAGCCGCAACCTGCGCCCGTTCCATCGGGGAACCACTCCGCCACACAGGCAATAAAACCATGAAACACGATTGGATTCTTTTCGGAAATTCCCAGTCATAAAATTAGAAAAACCCTAATTTCGTTGGAAGAAACATTGGGGACAATATAATAATAAACAACTAACCATCGATCTTTTCGTAGAAGGTCTCTTCGCAATTCCGGTTGAACATTTTTTCTTTTTCTGGACCTTCAAAAATGAAAGCGGTTTCACAAAAACCGCCTAAGGAGAACCTATCATGAACTTCAAGATAATAGCGTTCATTCTCCTGATCCTATCGCTGGTTTCCCCGACCAGGGCCACAGTGGCTTTCGCCAACATCTTCAGCAACAACATGATCCTGCAGAGGAACGGTCCGGTGAACATCTATGGGACCGCCAACGTCGGCGAGCCAGTGACGGTCACCTTTGGCACTCAAACCGTCACCGGTGTGGCGAACGCTTCCGGTTCCTGGTCAGTGACCCTTTCCTCCATGACGGCCAACTCGACCGGCCAATCCCTTCAGGTCCAGGGATCCAGCAACTCGATCACTTATTCCAACGTGGTCGTGGGGGATATCTTCCTGTGTTCGGGGCAATCCAACATGGACGATGTCTACCTCGCCGAATGTACGCCCAACGGATCCTCCGACGCCGCCACCGCCAATTTCCCGAATATCCGCATGCTTCATATCGCTGACGGCATCCAGCAATTCCCCTTATCCGACATCCCCCTCAACAGCTGGTTCACCTGCACACCGGCCAACACCGCCAACGTGGGGAATTTTTCCGGTCTCGCCTATTACCTCGGCCGGGACCTTTACCAAAGGGAGAACGTACCCATCGGGCTCATCCAATCCGCTTATGGCGGTATGCCGGCTGAAGCCTTCATGAGCTCGCAGGCCATCCTCTCCGACCCGGCCATGTATCCCGCGGCCGTTTCCTTGACCAATTACAGCTCGACCCCTTCCGATTCCTGGCCCACGGGTTGTTACAACGCCATGATCGCCCCCCTGACGGCCTTCAACCTCCGGGCCGTGTTCTGGGACCAGGGCGAGACCAACGAGGGCAACACCATCTCCCCGGGTAATTTCCATGGCTGGCTTCCCCCCGAGCAATACCCGCTCATCTTGGCCTCGCTCATCAAGGACTGGCGCGTGAAATGGAACGGCGTCCTTCCCTTTTATATCGTCCAATTGCAGAACATCGCGAACATGAACACGGCCTCCTCCCCCTGCACCTATTGGACCGGCACCGAACCCTATTCCCCCCTGGCCAACGTGAGCATCGCCGATGTGCGCTGGGGCCAGTTCAACGCCTTGAAGCTGCCCTTGACGGGCATGAGCGTGAACTTCGACCTGAACGCCCAGGCGCTCAATTGCGACGCGGCGATCTCCTACCATCCCATGAACAAGGAAGCCTTCGCCGCCCGCCTGGCCCCCTGGGCCATGGAACAGGTCTACGGGAATTCGGACCCTCTCTCCTTCACCGGGCCCCTGTACCAATCCTTCCAGGTGAGCGGTTCCACGGTAACGATCCTATTCACCTTCCCCAACGGCACGCCCGGGCTTTCCACGAGCGACGCCCAGCCCGTCACCGGTTTCCAGATCGCCGCCGCCAGCGCGGACCCCGATACGGCGGGCTGGGTTTTCGCCGCCGCCACCATCGTGGGTAACACGGTGGCCGTGAGCAGTCCCTCGGTTTCCAACCCCGCCATGGTCCGCTACGCCTGGGGCTGGGACCCGGTCGACACCAACGGGCCGGTAGCGAACCTGTCCGACGTGAACGGGTACCTGGCGTCTCCCTTCCAGACCGCCCTCTATTCGGACATGACGGTCTTGGGACCGGGAGCCGTGACCATCCAGGACCTGAACTTCACCCCTTCCACCGGCGACGGAACCGATTTCGGGAACGTGGGCTTCAGCCTGCCCGTGACCGAGACCTTCACCCTGGCCGACTCCTCCACCGCCCTGGCTTCCTTGAGCCTCACCGGATTGGCCAATGGCGGAACCAGCTTGGTTCGGCTGACCGGCCCCAACGCGACCGAATTCGCCGTGGTCGCCCAGCCTTCGGTCAGCACCCTGACGGCGGGAGGCACGGCCACCTTCAAGGTCGCTTTCCAGCCAACATTCTCTGGCTTGGCCCAGGCCATTCTCCAGATCCCCAACAACACCCCCCACAAGACGCCCTATACGATCTATCTGCAGGGAACAGGCCATGACGACCGCACGCCTACCTTCACCCCCACCGGAACCTGGTACACCTCCACGCCAACCCAAACCCCCACCCAGACCTACAGTTTGACGCCCACGGCCACTTCCAATATCGCGGTCAGTATGATCGATGATTTTGACGAGAACAATCTGGTCAGCCCGGCCACCCGCAACAATCTTTGGGGCCAGCCTTGGGGGGCCTATGCCGGGCCCACGGGGAACGCCACGGCCCTGCTGGTGGCCTATACCAACCCAGGGGCCAATTCCACCAGCACAGGCGTCAGCGTTTACGGGAACCTGGCTACCGGTGGCTACTGCAATTACCTGTCCTACCTCAAACCCGGCATGGCCGCCTACAACGCCGTGGCCGCGGGGTATTCGGGTATCGAGTTCTATATTTATGGGGATGTGACCGGCCACACCTACCGGGCCCAGATAACCAGCGCTGGTGTCACGACGGGCGATTACCTGGGGGTGAACGTCGCGGTGGTGGCGGACGGTAATTGGCATCTGGTCCAAATTCCCTTTTCGACCATGACCCAAGCGGGTTGGGGCACTCAGACCGGGCTTCCCCCGACGGGAACGGACATGACGGGAGTTAAGTTCGATGTCGTGAGCCCGACCATCGGGGCTTATTATTTCCTGCTGGACCAGGTGGCCCTGTATGGGGCGATCCCCACCGTCACGCCCACCCCCACCTGGACCTTCACGAAGACACCTACCCCCACGGGGACCTGGTATACCCCGACGCCGACCATCACCAATACGCCGACCATTTCGCCCACACCCACCCAGACCTTTTCCCCCACATTGAGTCCCACACCCGCGGGAGCGGACAACTCGCTCTACCCCTTCGAGGACGGCACGCTCATGGGGTGGACCTATCTGAACAACGGGGCGGTGTCGGAACTGAATACCACGTCCTTCTTTTACCTCGGCAGTCATTCCCTCCAGGTGGGCGTCAGTTTCACCACTAACGATGTCGAGGTGGGCATTCCCTATTCGACCGCGATGGACCTTACCGGCAAGGCCGTGATCGCCCATGTCTTCGTGCCGGCGAATTTCCCGGTCGGAAGCAAGGCCGATATCTTCATGAAGTTGACCAGTTCTTACAGCTGGCAAGCGGGGCCCCTGGATGCCCTGGTCCCCGGGACCTGGAACACCATCCTATTCAATACTACGGGGGTCGCCAATATCTCCCAGGTGATGCAGATGGGCATCCAGGTCATTCCTTCGTCAGCCTGGACGGGAACGGTCTACGTGGATTCGGTCGACCTCTTGAACGGCACGCCGACCCCCAGCCCCACTTCTGGACTTCCGACGTCAACACAAACCCCCACTTTCACGCCCTCCCTTACTATTTTCAATACAGGGACACCTACATCCACGTCTACTATCACTTACACGCCAACCAAGACCTTCACACCCTCACCCACATACACGCCGACCCAAACATTCACGCCTTCTTCCACTTCCACCCCAACCCTCACGGCCGTCGATACAGATACTCCAACAATAACGGCGACACCTTTCTTCCATCCCATGGTGCTTTATCCCAACCCCTCCCTCGACACCTCACCCCTCTCGATCGACCTGGGTTTGATAAGCGCCGTCAAGATCAAGGTGCGGGTATATACCTTGTCGTTCAGGGTGATATTCGAGAAGGATTATGGCCAGGTAAGTCCGGGACAAGTGATCACCCTGCCGATGGCGGACAAGAACGGCAAACTCCTGGCCAACGGCCTCTACTATGTGCAGGTATCCACCACCCAAAGCCCCTCCTCCCCCCGTAATTCCGTCATGAAATGGCTAATTACCCGATAACTATTTTCTTTTAAAAAACTTGGAATTATTTCCGGATATCCCCGTCTAGAAGGTATAGAACAACGATTCCCGGAGACCAACCCATGCGTTACCAGTCAAGAATTCGATAGTTCCGAAAGCTGGTTTTTTGGCGAAAGACGGGCTTTTCAAAGGGCCTTCGTGCCTCTCCCCAAGGCGGAAAAGACCTTTTTTCCTAAAGACTTAAATGTGGCGCAGACTATGCAAAATAACGGGAATATCGTTCAAATGAATCACGGGGCTTCTTTATCCGGAGGTGATCAATGAGTAATAACCGGTATTTCCTGTATGTCGTATTGGCAAGTTCCCTGACCTTTTTTGGCTGTTCCAAGACCTACAACGTTCCCACCAATCCCGCCTCCCTTATCTTGACCGACACACCCACGGCGACATCCATCTTCACAGCGACCGCCTCCTCTACCCCTACCAAAACCCCGGTCAATACGCCGACCAATTCCTTCACACCCGTCTTCACGCCCACCCTCACCAATAGCCCGACCCTCACAGCGACCAGGATCATCCAACCCACCGATACCCCGACCATTACGGCGACCAATTCCTCCACTTCCACCGCCACCTCAACCCCCACGGTCACCAGCACCAACACACCTAACGCCCAGCCACTCACCTATATCAGCCAATGGGGTTCGGTGGGAAGCGGACCGGGACAGTTCATCGGCTCGCCCTACGGCATCTGCGCCGATTCCTTGGGAAATATCTACGTCCTGGATCGGGATAATTACCGCATCCAAAAATTCTCGAGCACGGGGACCTATATCAAGCAATGGGGTACCCACGGGGCGGGCAAATCCCAATTCTCGATCATGGCGGGCATATGTATCGATTCCAACGACAACATCTATACCTGTGACGACGGCGATGAGAATGTCCAAAAATTCACCAGCGACGGGGTCTTCGTCACATGGTGGGGGACTCCCGGGTCGGGCCAGGGCCAATTTAATCAGCCACGTGGGATCACCTGCGATCCTTCGAACAACGTATACGTGGTGGACACGGGTAATACCAATATCCAGGAGTTCGACGGAAGTGGGAATTTCATCACCATCTGGACCACTAGCGGCGCCTGGGATGGATTCAACAGCAACCCGGACGGCATCGCCTGCGACCAATGGGGATATCTTTATACCCCGGATTACAACACGACTTGTGTTTACAAGTACGACAACAAGGGTAACTGTCTATGCCATTGGGGAGGCTACGGCACCGGGCCTGGCCAATTCGGCCTCTTATCCTGCGGGGTGTGCGTGGATAAGCTCGGTATCGTCTATGTGACCGATTACACCAACGCAAGGGTGGAGGATTTCACTACGAACGGCACATACCTCTGCCAATGGGGTAACACCGGGACCCACACCCTTGGCATGATCGATTACCTGACCTGTAGTCCCTCGGGCAAGATGTACATCATCGACAACGGGGTGGTCAAAATCTTCGGACCTTGAACCACCGAAAAGCGGTATTATTAGCATGCATTATGTTGTGTGTAACTATGGGAGACTATGAATGAAAAAGAGATCTTTTTTTCTTTCGATGTCTTTGTTGGGCTGTCTTGTTTTATGCGGTTGTTCCAAGACCGTAATCGTTCCATCTATGCCTTTGGGTCCCACCCCGACATTTACCCCCACGGCGACGGTGAATTTCACGGCCACCGATACCTCCACCGCCACAAAAACCCCAGTTTTCACCTTTACTCCTACGAACACACAAACCTGTACAACAACTTCCACCTCGACCTCCTCACCAACTGCCACTCCCCCACTCACCGACACCCCGACGGATACTCCCACCGCGAGTTCCACACAGACTTCGACCTCCACTAGCACCGCGACCTTGACGGCCACCGGAACGGTCATTCCAATAGCTCTACCCTACACTTACATCACCCAATGGGGTTCGGCCGGTAACGGTCCTGGACAGTTCGGTTCACCCTACGGCATTGGCAGCGATTCCATGGGAAATATCTACGTCGCCGACACAGCCAATTTCAGAATCCAAAAATTCTCCAGCGGGGGAACTTTCATCAAGCAATGGGGAGACTATGGCACTGGACAAGGACAATTCACAATCTTCGGGGGTCTTTGCCTCGATTCTTCCGATAACATCTATACCATTGATGACGGCAATGAAAATGTACAAAAATTCTCGAGCGATGGTGAATTCCTCACTTGGTGGGGATCTCCCGGTTCAGGACAAAGTCAATTCAGCGCACCCCGCGGAATCACAGCCGACTCCTCGAATAATATTTACGTGGTGGATACTGGCAATCAAAATATCCAAAAATTCGATTCAGACGGGAATTTCATACTCTCTTGGAGCACCCAAGGTTCATGGGATACCAACACGAGCAATCCGGACGGTATTACCTGTGACACCTGGGGGAATATTTACACTCCGGACTATAACAATTCCTGCGTTTACAAATACACAAATACAGGGACCTATCTTTGCCATTTAGGATGCCCCGGTAACGGGCCGGGCCAATTCGGCACCCTGTCCTGCGGGGTATGCGTGGACTTGAAGGGAATCGTTTATGTGACGGACTTTAGCAATATGCGGGTGGAGGAATTTACTACGACCGGGACTTACCTTTGCCAATGGGGGAACACCGGGCCACACGCATTGGGCGCTATTGATTACTTATCCTTGAGTCCTTCCGGTAAGATTTACATCGTGGACAATAACACGGTAAAAATATTCAGTCCTTAAATCACAGATAAACGCTATGGGTATTCCCTCGGCCCAATAAAGGGATGTGCTATACGGCACATCCCTTGGTTTTCAACTAGCTATTTACCAACCGTTCCAAAATCCCTCTTCAATGATGGGCGCGGGCAAAATCCTCGGCTTGACGCAATTCGTCCAAGGCCAGGTTGATGGCTTGGATGGAGGATTCGGCGTGACCGCCGAAATTGGTGTGTTTGCGGGCTTCCCAGAGTTTGTGCTTCGCGTTCTGCAAAGCCATGGCCGCTTTCCAGATATCCGGATGATGTTGAACGGTCTTATCCGCGAAATGGAAATGGGCCTCATCGTCGTTCCCTACATTGATGGAAAAGTTGATCTGATCAGCTTTCGCCAATACCGGCAACATCAACATACCGGACATACAAGCCGCCACAGCGATTTTCTTCAAATTCATAAAACTCTCCTTGATCGAAATGGATAACTCTCTTTTGCCATTTGACTGGCACTTATAAGACGTTCCACATCCCAAGTTTGTTCCATAACAGGCCATAAATGCGTCAAGCGATTAACCTCTAGGTTCGTCAGTTAAAAAGCCATTAACACCTTATAGACCGCTGGCGGGATCCTCAGGTTAAACACCGATTTGTCCCCTTCGGTTTTTCCCACGAAAGTTTTGCCAGTCACAAGGTCCTTTAAGCTTTTTATCTTCCCATCCACTATCACCTGGGTCGAGACGGCTTTTCCGTCAAGCGCCGCAAAATTCTCCACAATGAAACTGTTGTTGTCATAGACGAACAGCCCCACCCGGCTTGGTCCCTTCAGGCGTACCGGCAAGTCACCCGCCAGCACCTCACGGATCTTGTCCAAAATCTCTGTTGGCAGGTTGTAAAGGTCGGCTAAGTTGTCCGGAATGGTCAACACATAAAGATTGCTCTGGTTGTAGGGTGCCCTCAAAAGCAAAGGATAGCTAACACCCTTCACCGGAGCGGTGATAACTTCCCAAACATCGTTGGTAGGGTAACGAACCTGGGGGATGAGGATATCGGCAACAGCCTTGTAAGTGGCCCCCTTGGTGATGTTGAAATCCCTCACCAGGGCCTTACGGTCGTAGCGCTGGATCTCGGCGATCTCCTCAATACCTTTCCCTTGCAAAGCCTGTAACAGTCCAGAGGTAATGACCACTTTGTGCCCCGCCAGCAGGCTTTCCTTAATTTTATCCACCAGGTTCGGGTCGAACTTGGCAGATTCAGTTAAAAGAATAGCAGAAGCGTCCTTAGGGTAGTTTGGCGTCATTTCCACCGGCAGACCGATCATTCCCAAGTAATCATTCAAAAAGTCCTCGCCCGAAGATTGGTAAGGTTTATAGCTGAGCAGCCCAATGGGCTTGCCCAACTTTCCGATGAAACCATCCACCTTCGAGTAGATGCTTCCCACATAGGCGGTAAGGCTTGTCTTGACTGGACTATTTGCCGTGGCCTTCATCGGGCTCTGGATGTCGTGGAAATTGAAAAGGGTGATCTCTTTCGCTTTGGCGAAAAGGGTCAGCCACAGCTGTTCCCCATAGCGTTCCTTATCCCTGCAGCCGTAAGGATCCACCCAGCCTCCCCCGTTCCCGCCGGGTTTGATGTTCTCCAGGTACATCATCAGGTCGTAACCTAGGTACTGTTGCAGATGTTGGTCGGTGTTGGGGCCGTCCCTTGTCTCGGTGCCGGTGTAGATTCCATCGAAGATCTTGGGTTCGGTTTCCAGGTTGTAGCCGCAATTGGGGAAATGCTCATACCAATTGGGGTACTTGATGACCATCTTGACCTTGGGGTTCACCTTCTTGGCCGGGCCCACCAGCACGTTCTTAGCCACCTCGGTCATCTGGTCCAGGCGGAACTGGGTCCATGTCTTCATTCCCTTGGCCTTGATGTCGGAGGGATACTTAGTGTTGTAGAAAAAGAAGTCGTCCATGATGATCTCATCGAAGTTTTTGGCGGTGAATTCCACCACATCCTGGAGTTTCTTTCGATCCGCCGGATCGGTGTAGCACAAAGTGATGAAGGCGGGATAACCCTTGAAGCAGGTGGCGATGCCGCCCGCAGTCTTGACGCCCTTTTCCTTGAAGAAGGCCTTGGCAACGTCGATGGCCTCCTGATCACTCCTGGTCTCTTCCCGGTAGGTTTCCAGATAGACCTTGTCCACCTTCAGGCCGTCCGTCACCTTGGCCCATTGAGCCTCTAACCAGACCCGGTCCTTCATTTTTTCAACATCGGAGGCGACGACATAGACCGAGACCTCGAAATTTTTGTAGTTACCGGCCCAGGCGGATAGAGCGGGAAATAAAAGATATAGCGCGAGGAGGATCTTTTTCATGTTCGTTGTCCTTTCAAGGATTTTTCAACTGATGCGGCCCGTTATTCTATGCATATCCTTTTAAGTGCGCATGGCAATTCGATCCATTTCCTCGAAAAACGCCCGTTGAACGTGACGCGAAAGCCCTTTCACGGACCCGACGGGATTTTCTTTGGTACTCCGGGAACTTTTTCCCCCGGCCTGTGTCTCATAGGGGTAGGTGATTTACCACCCTTTGTGAACAGGAGAAACACCATGAAATTAGCCAAAGTTTCGCTGATAGCGCTGTTAGCCATGACGGCCCCCTTCGCCCAAGCTGCCGTCAAGGGTTACGACGTACATTACCAGGCCGCGGTCGTGAACGACGACGGCTTGACGCATTTTTCCCGGTTACAAAATTACGGATTCCGCATGGAGATCGTGAGCGATTTGGAAGGCCTCAAACCCGAGTCGTCCAAGGACGGATACCCCTATATCAGCGCCGCCCGGGACGAGCGTTATTCGGTGAGGCTTTATAATCCCCTGCCGGTCAGGGTCGCGGTGAACCTGACCGTGGACGGCCTCAACGCTATCACGGGCCAGCCAAGCGGCATGGAGGACGGTCAGAAATGGATGATCGACCCTTATAGTTCCATCACCATTCCCGGCTGGCAAGTGAGCGGCGGGGAGGCCCGGCGTTTTTTCTTCACAGGGAAACACAGGTCCTACGCCAAGTGGCGCGGGGACAGGATGGGCAAGGATCTGGCGGCTAACTGCGGGGTCATCGGGGCGGCCTACTTCTGGAACCAGGGTGAACTGGACGCTTACTATGACGCCCATCCCCAGTATTCCTATCACAACACCCACCGTCCCCTGGCGTTGGAAGGCTATCGGGCGGAACGTGATGAAAAATCACTGGAAGCTCCAGCTTGTGAGTCGATGGCGGTACCTCAATGCCCGATGGGGGCCCCAGAACGGGCGGTGAAAGTCCATAAATCGAAGGAACAAGCCGGCACCGGCATGGGCGAACGGGAATCAAACCCAACGATCCAGGTGGCCTTCACTTACGACACCGGGATGTACCAACCCTCGCAAGCCGTGGTCATCTTCTACGGATTCGTCGAGAGGCCTATTCCCAACCCTTTCCCGGCCGTCAGCTACGCACCCGAAATGCCGTAAGGTATATAAATACTGAATTTCAGAGAAGCCGGATCTCGGACTCGCAAGATCCGGCATTCGTATGCTGAAAAAAACTCGGTCGAATTCGCCAATATCCTCACTAAGCTTTTCGCTTTTGGGTTTGGGCCTTTCTCAAAACATCCTCCAACATCCTGTCGGTGAATTGTCCCAGAGATAATGCTCCGATACGGTTAACCGGTAACTCGTTCACATAGGACATCAATGCCTTTTCGGCTTTTTGGATGTTGGCTTTTTCCTGGGCCGACAGTTTGGTTCCCTTGGGCCTCTTACCGATAGCGTTGACCAGACCGGATGCCTTGGCCAGGGTGGGGTAATAGGCTTTGCCCACTGGGTGTTTCAAGAAGTCCTTCAGCATGGAATCCTCGTTCAATTGAGGATAAGCCTGCTTCCCCTTCATCTCCACGGTCTGGGACAATCTCAAATCCCGGGAGGAACTGCCTACCATTATCTCGTATAGCCCACCCGTTACAATCCAATCATGGGAGACAATGTCCCAATAGGCGAAGGCGTTTTCATCCAAAATGAATTCCACTTGTTTCGACTCTTTGGGCTTCAAAGCGACCTTGTCGAAAGCTTTCAATTCCCTATCGGGTCTAATGACAGGCGGGAATAACTCCCTCACATAGACCTGTACGATCTCTTTGCCGTAACAGTTTCCAATGTTCTTGATGGCCGCAGTCACCTTGACTCCCTTGGTAGTCTTTTGGACTTTTAGATTCGAATAGGCGAAGGTGGTATAGCTCAGGCCGAAACCGTAGGGGAAAAGGGGTTCGATGTTCCTTTTATCGTAATGGCGGTACCCGATGAAGAGTCCCTCGTTGTAGTCGGCCTTATGGTTCAGGCCGGGGAATTCGGGAAAAGCCGGGGTATCTTCCAATCGTTTGGGGAAAGTCTCCGCCAGCTTGCCTGATGGATTGACCGCACCCAAGAGAACGTCGGCGATGGCCCCACCCGAGGCCTGCCCGCCCAGCCAACCTTCCAACACCGCCTTCACTTGATCCAGCCACGGCATGACCACGGCCGAGCCGTTCATCAAGACTACAACCACATCGGATTGAACCTGGGCGACCGCCTCTATCAGATCATTGTGTCCGGGAGGCAGGTTCAAGGAAGCTCGATCGAACCCTTCGGATTCATAACTATCTGGTAATCCCGCAAAGATCAAAGCCACATCCGCCTTTTTCGCGACAGCCCTTGCCTCGGTCAACAATCTGGAGGAGGTCACCCCCTCGGCGTCGTAGCCTGGGGCGTAAGCGAGTTTGCATTTCCCATTAGTGCCATTCACCAAAGCGTCATAGGGAATATCCAACCGGGTGGGATTGACCTGGGAACTTCCAGCCCCCTGGTACCTGGGTGACTTAGCGAAGGCACCGATGACAGCGATGGTCTTTACCTTGCGGGGGTCCAGTGGAAGGACACCCTCGTTCTTCAGCAGGACCAAGCTTTCTCCCGCCGCTTCCCTGGCTAATTGATGGTGGCGGGACTCGGTGAAAGGCTCGGCTGGACGCCGGTTGTCCCAAGCCTTGAGCACGACCGCCAGGAGTTGGGTCACCGATTCGTTCAACTTCGCCGCGCTCAGACGGTTCGATCGAACCGCCCGAATGATCTTCTTGAAGTTGTAGTCACCGCTCCCCGGCATTTCCAGGTTCAGTCCCGCCTGGATACCCTTTACCCTATCCCTGACAGCTCCCCAATCGGAAACCACAAAACCATGATAACCCCAGCTTTCCCTCAATACCTTGGTCAAAAGCCACTCGTTCTCGGAGACATAAACGTTGTTGATGAGATTATAGGCGCACATGACGGCCCAGGGTTGGGCCTCCCGAATAGGGATCTCAAAGGCTCGAAGATAGATCTCACGCAGGGTCCTCTCGTCGATATTAGAGCTGGACCCCAACCTTTCATGTTCCTGGTTATTGGCCGCGAAATGCTTGAGGGTGGCGCCCACCCCTTGGCTTTGCACGCCCCGGATGTGGGACGCGGCGATCTTTCCGGACAGGAGGGGGTCTTCGGAAAAGTACTCGAAATTGCGGCCGCCCAAGGGCGACCTCTTCATATTGTTTCCCGGCCCCAGGATCAGGTTCACACTGTGTGTCTGGCATTCCCGGCCCAAAGCCGAACCTACCCTTTCCACCAATTCGGTATTCCAGGAGGAGGCCAGGGCTGAGGCGGTGGGAAAGCAGGTGGCTGGAACGCTGGCGGTGATATCGATGCCCTGGGCCTTTCGAAGGCCGTGGGGCCCATCTGTCATACATATAGAAGGAATACCCAATCGCTCGAACTTATAGGTGTTCCACCAGCCGTCGCCAGTGAGGATGAGGGCTTTCTCCCGCAGGGCCATACGAGCCACGAGTTTTTTGGCTTTTCTTGAGTATGAGTCTGACATACGGGCTTCTCCATGTCTGGGGTTTGGGAAAAGACAAGGCATTGTACAAGAACCAAAACTCAAGGAACGCTCATTTTTTATTGAAGTAGGAGGTTGGGAAAATTTCACCGGGACAGGTTGTATAAGCCGATAGATTGTTAATCAGCCTATTTTTTGCCTTTATCCGGGGCATCGAATTGATAAGTCAGACTGATCAGGTTGGCCGTGCCCAGGTCCCCGAAGGGTTGGATGGCGTAGTCCAGTTGGACCCCTTGAATAGTGAAACCCACCCCAGCCTGTAACCCGCTGGTCCCTTCCAATCGCATATCGGAGGACATCCATTGGTACCCTGCCCTCAAGCTGAGGACTTTGAAAAGTTTGTCCTCGGCGCCGAACTGCAGACGACCCAAACATCCGTCATCCCATTCGCCAGCCAAAGCCAAGAGAAGTTGGTTATCTCTTCCCAGGTTCAGGTCATAGGAACCTCCCAGACGAAGGGACGTGGAGATGGCGGTGCCGTTCGAGGTCCAACCGATCTCGTTCAAACTCAAACCTAATTTGATCTCCGATTGGACGACCCATAAGAAGCCTAAGGCGCCTGAATAAGCTTGGTCACCGATACCGGCCAAGCTCTCGAAATGACCTTGAAGGGATAATCCCAAGTAAAGCCTTGGAATCAATGCCAACCCATACCCGCCGATCATGTCCCATTCCTCGGCGGTGGAAGTTCCCGTAAGCGTTCCGTTGCCCGCTCGATTCTCGAACTGACCCAAGCTGACATAGTTGATCCCCAATCCCAGACCGGTTCCGGTTTCCATGGGTGTGGCGAAAAGCAGCGATCCCTGGCTGGTATCCACCAACCACTGGTTGTAATGGGCTGATAACTGGGATTCCGACAGTTGTCCTAGACCAGCTGGATTCCACCAAAGGGCCGAGGCGTCGTCCGCCACCCCCACGAAAGCCGAACCCATGGCCTTGGCCCTAGCCGACCCCAAGGCCGGATCCAAAGAAAAACCGTATCCCGCCGTGCCCTGGATCTGCTCGGACCAGGCTGGAATGGCTATCGCAAGTATGAGAATGAGTAAGGACCAACCGATCGTTTTCAAGGGCTACCTCAAGACGATGAATTTACGAGGTTGTTGTTTGTCCCAAACGCCCGAATCGTACTGGATCTGGAGGATGTAGAAATAAACTCCTTGAGCAAAACCCGAAAGATTCAAAAAACTAGTTTGCTGGCCGGCGGGTTTGACATCGTCGAAAGTCGCCGCCAATTCGCCCGCTAAGTTGTAGATACGCAAATACATATGGCCCGATCCAACCATGTTGTAACTGATATTGGCGGAGCCTCCAATAACCGGTGCGGGATAGATATAGGAAGAGCCTGGCGACGTCGGGAGCCCGGTGGTTGACGTGGGGGTAAGAGTCGCGGTGGGCGTTTCAGTAATAGTGGATGTACTCGTCACCGTCGGGCTATTGGTCGGAGTGGGGCTATCGGTTGATGTCAAGGTGTCGGTCACGGTAAGCGAGTTGGTAGGTGTGTCAGTAACGGTTGGGGTCAAGGTCACGGTGGGAGTGGCGGTGATGGTCGGACTATCAGTCGAGGTAATGGTATCCGTGATCGTGGGTGTATCGGTTGTTGTCGCCGTCATGGTCGGCGTGTTGGTATCAGTAATGGTCGCGGTACAAGTCGGGGTAAAGGTAACCGTGAAAGTATTGGTCGCTGTCTTGGTCGGCGTGAGCGTAAACGTGGATGTGGGGGTTTTGGTAGGGGTTTGGGTGAAAGTGGGCGTCAGGGTGGGAAGGAACCCCACCAAGTCATTGATCAGATTCTGGCCATTGGGACTGCCCCACCCAGTCGCAAGATCGAACCCGGTCACAGCTGGGAATTGCGTGACACTGCCGTTGTTCCCCAGGGTGATATCGTGGAAGTCGAGGTTATAATTCGACCCCTTGGCGATTGAGTAGAGGGCCGGATTGGCGAAACCGACGGTGCCTTTCCCCACCAGGGCCGCCTGTTGGTTTACCAGGGCCGTGAACCCGGCCCAAAGGGGCGTGGCGGCGCTGGTCCCTCCTTCGTTGTCATTCCCAAAACAAGAATCATAAACATTGCAATTCAATCCAGCCATGGACACATCCGGCACATTGCGGTAGGTCGCTGACCCGAAATTGGCGCTCATATTGATGCCCGATTGGTAGGAAGGAATGGCTGCATGCAGGATGGTCCCGCCCAAAAAACCTCCCGTGGCGGACCAACCTTCCAGTATGTAATTGATGGTTTTTTCCGCCGACCACACACCCCCGCTCATACTCAGATCGGTCGCGCCCACCAGTGTCTGGTCGACTAAATCGTCATTCCCCAAATTCGAATCCGAATAAGGAGGATCGGTCGTGAAAGCGCCAACGCCAGTGACTGGCACACCACCGATGGTGACTGGGCTGGAATCACCATCCCCAGAAGCGAGAAAATAGGATTGGCCCTGCGCTGCGAATTCATAAAGAATATTGTTTTCCGTTGTCCGGCTGGATGAAGTTTCCGGCCATCCCCATGAACAGCTGATCTGCTTGCAAGTATCGTCTGAAGCGATGTGGTTCAGTACATTAGCCTGGTAGTCCCCCATATAGACCACGACCTGATTAAGCCCTGGCGCCATGGAAATGGCCAACTCGATATCCATGACTACCTCTACCTCGGGGTTGCCATCAGCGTTGGAGCAATCGATCGGGGTCGAGGAGGAAAGGCTGTCCAAATAAACGTTAGTCAACTTCACGTTAGGTAGGGAGGCTTTTGATTCATAAGTGGTGATATCGCTCGCTTGGTAAACATCGAACTCGACCAACGCCAGGGATTGGCCCGTTCCTGTAAGGGTCACACCTGAAGCGTAGGCGTTACGATAGTCATAACCCCTGAACTCCCCACCCGTTCCTGATCCCCCACCGCTGCGAGGGGAAACGGAACCGTTCCTGGCTGAAAGGTTATATTGAGGAACAGACCGCCGAAAACGGGGTTGGGGACGATGCTCGTTCTCCAAGCCAGCCACGTGGTCGAGCGGCACGTCCAGGTCGACCGAGGGTTCCCGGTCCGGGCCGTAAAAGACACCGCCGTCCGGCCTCAGATAATCGTTCACATGGACATGGAACGCTTTCTCGACATCTTCGGTGGAGCCGGCCACATCCAGGATCAATCGATTGGGGTAGGTACGGGTCACCGACAAATGGTGGAAGGTCGCGAAATCCTTGAGGGCTTGATAATCATCCTTTGTCGGGCCGAACATGGAGGTGAACTCGTCGGGGTTGAGATAATGGCGGTATAAAGGATCCTTGGGATCGTAGAGGCGCGCTAGAAGATCCTTTAGGGTCTGGGTATTGCGCAGCGGAAGGGAGATGGCCAATCTCATCCCGGCCGACCCTTTATGGCGTCCTAATAAAGGCGCTTTGGACATGGCGTAGATCTTGTAGCCACTGAGCTGTTGGCGGCCATTATCTTGCGCAAGGGTCAGCCCAGGAAAGGACAATTGCAACAGACCTAAAATCGATCCAGCTATCCAGATTGAGAACTTTTGCGATAAAGGACCCAATCGAAAGAACAAGAGTTTTTTTGAACCGTTCATATCCGTCAAAACCATTTCCACACCATGAATGAATTTACAAGAATTGATCCGGAACAATAATTTCAACAATTGCCGGCCTGATTAAACCTCAAAAAACCGCCAATTGGAAGACAGGGAGCCGATTTTCCGTCCGTAGCCCGTCTAGGAAAACATCCATCCTTCAATCGTTTTCAATTTTCAAAGGGATTTTTGAAAGATGGTGGATCAGATCAAGGGTTGAACAATAACTGAAAAATGGATCAATCTTCAGCGTACTTATCCTCAAAACCATAGCGCATGGTCTTCGGGTCGATGCCATGGGACAGGGCGTATTTTTCCTTGGCAGCAGTATGGGCGATGGATCTTTCGAGCCTTTGGGCTTCCACATGTTTAAAATCATCCACCGTCATCTGGCCCATAGCCTTCAGTCCTCCAGGGGTCAGGTAAGCATGGTCGGCGGGAAAGGTGAAATCGACCAACCCGCCCGCTTTCATAGAGGTCAGCGCCGCCTTGATGAGCGATTCCTTCATCCAGCTCATTTCAGAAAGATGCTTGATGGACAGGCAATAGGGTTTGATCTTAGGATTCTCATTGGGTGACTTTTTGAAATTATAAAGGATGGTTTTCATTTTCAGATCTTCCATGTACATTCCCTTTTCAACCAGGTCTTATAAAAACCTTGTTTTCCATATTATATTACCATCCCAATAACCCTTCGATCTTTTCCCGCCCATTTAAAAATTGGACAAACTCGGCTAATATTTCCAACCTTTGATATATTTATATAGAGATTAGACGTTCCATCTTCAAAATTGTGTTTTCAGCCAGGAAAATTTGAATGAATACCGTTTCATATAAAGCGCTTTATACTTTTCTTCTAATTTTCTCTTTATTTCTATGGACCATACCATCTTTCGGTTTGTCCCCCACGAACACGCCCACCCCCTCTAGCGGCTGTCCCATTTCCTGGGTTTTGAATGGTTCGGCCCTGGGATCGGACGCTTCGGTGACCGTGACCCAACCGATTGTGGGACAGGCCGGAGCCGCTTGGGACGCTACCCCCCTTGACCTGAGCAAGAACTTCGACATGAGCTTCAAGGTATTCCTGGGAAGCGACCCATCCGGTTCGGACGGTATGGCATTCGTCCTTCAATCCGAGGGTTTAACGGCTCTTGGTTGCGCGGGCGGGGCATTGGGATTCGGCAGTTTCATGTGTGGCGCCACACCGCCCATCAGTCCATCGGTGGCGGTGGAAATGGATACCCATTCCAACGCCGATGCCGTCATTATGGACCCTCCCTACGACCACCTGGGCGTGGACGAGAACGGGGCCCTGAACCATAATGGCGCGGCGGCAGTAGCCGCTTTCCCTTCCGAGGCCACTATGAAGGATGGGGTTGAGCATACCCTTGAGATCGCCTGGAACGCCTCGACCACCACCATGACCATCTCCTTCGACGGCCTTTTACGGATCACTTATACGAAAAATATCGTCAATTTGATTTTCGGGGGTAACCCTATGGTTTACTGGGGATTCACCGGAGGCACAGGAGGAGGGGTGGAGCTTCAATACGCCCGCATCCTGACTTGCCCCATTACCCCGACACCGACCCCCTCCCCTACTATCACTCCCACACCTACCCCTGGGGTCATCGCCCCTAATTGCCAGGACCAACTTCACTTATCCCAAAATATTTACCATTTTTCCGGGCCCACCGAGCTGAATATCCAAGCCAGCCTTTGCGTAGCGGGTTTTTATCAGGTCTTTGTTTACAACAGCGCCGGGGAAAAGGTACGGACCCTAAGGGACACTTCTACCCAACCGGCAGGGACCGAGAATATTTCTTGGGACGGAAGGAATACGGTGGGGCAACCAGTGGCCAGCGGGGTTTATGTCATCCACTACTCGACAAGGTGGTCGGTGCACGAGTCGAGACTAGTGGTGCTCCGTTAAAAGAATTTGTTCCATTTAGAAAAACAAACTCATCATCCGTTTCTTGAGTATCCATTGATCCAAAAGATCCAAGGATTTTTTCTGGGGATGGCCGAACAATTGTTTTTTCAAGCTCCGGAACATCAGGACGTGGGATTCGGTCTTTCGTTTCTTCCGAGATGTCCTTTTGGGAACGGGCAAAACGTTACGTGACGCTCTCTTCATAATAAATCCCCTTCTCTTTAGATTTGGTTATGACGTTACCAGGACCACGCGAGTGTCGAATGGCTTACGAAAAAGCATTGGCGGGATCAGGAAATGAAACCGACCATCCATAACCCGGCTTGCGCCGAGACCAGACCCAGGACGCAACCAGCCAACACATCGGTTGGATAATGAACCCCTAAATACACTCGGGAAAATCCCACCAAAACCGCCCAGGTAAAAACCAGGAGAAGGAGAGCGGGACAGGCCGTGGTCAACATAACCGCCATCAGGAAAGCGGCTGCGGTATGACCCGAGGGAAAACTGAATTCGTCCGGTGGAACAATAAGATTTTGCACGCTCTCCAATTTTCGATAGGGTCTGGGACGGCGAATGTTTTTCTTGACCAGGTAATAAAGAGTCAGTTCCAGCACGAAAGCCAAAAGCGTTCCAGTGATAAACCGGATAGCTTCCGGTTGGACTAGGGACCAAATCAGGCCCAAGACGGCGCAGGAGTAACTGTCAGCGCTCCGGGACAATAGCGTGAATAACCTTTTCAGGGATTTCCGTTCGACGTCGCCGAAGATCCATCCGAACATCCGGGTGTCCCAACGATTGACTTGTTGAAAAAATGCCTGAACCATTCCCATTCCTATGTTTTGATGGTTGAAGGCTATACTTACACTGTTTCGGTGAGGTTAATGGGGGTTTAATGGGTCGGAAACTCCAATATATTGCGCATTTATTGGGGTTAGAGCCGATTATTTAACATTAAAAGTCATGATTTGGCCGGTCAAAAGCCATAAAATCTACAACCTGTTCCCTCTTCTTATAAGAAGCCGCGGTAGAGCCCAAAAGCCATCTGAAACCAATGAACGTTTCATCCCGCGTTTTCATTTATTCCGTGCTTGGGGACATCAACGCTGACACACTGAGGCCTTGGTATGCCAACTTTATGCGCCATCGACGTGGGTTCCAACGCCATGAGAATGGCCATCGGTTTCATGGACCATACCCGAAAGCTCCATATCGTCGAGGACATGAGAGAGCCGGTCCGCCTGGGACAGGATGTCTTTACCCGGGGATCGATCTCCAAAGAAAATACCCGCAAAGCCATCCAGGCTTTCCTGCGTTTCAAAGAAGTCATCGAACAGCATCAGGTCGTCAAGACCAGGGCGGTGGCCACCAGCGCGGTGAGGGAATCCAGGAACCGGGATATCTTCATCAAGAAGATCTATCAGGCCACCGGCATCGAATTGACCCCTATCAATTCCGAAGAGGAAGCCCTGCTGGTCTACCTGGCCGTCTCCAAGAAGATACCCCTGGAGAACAAAACCGCCATGCTGGTAGATATCGGGGGCGGAAGCGTGGAGATTACCCTGGCCCGTAACAGCAAGATCCTGGCCACCGAGAGTTTCCAGATGGGGGCGGTGAGGCTCCTGCAAGTCCTGGAACAGGAAAAAGTCGGCGAAAAAAAGTTTAACCAGATGGTCCAGGAATACGCCGAGGCGGCGAGAAAGCGTTTCAATCAAAAGCTAGCCAAACAAAAGGTGAATATCTGCGTTGGAACGGGCGGCAATCTGGACGCACTCCTAGCGCTGAAAGAACAGCTACTTCACAAAGCCGAAGACCTTTTCATGACCCGCCTGGAATTGGATTCGATCCTGAAACGTCTGAAAAAGCTTACTTTCGACGAGCGCATAACCCGTTTGGGACTTCGCCCAGATCGGGCGGATGTTATCCTACCGGCCGCTATCGTCCTCCAAAAGATCATGGAAGTGGGCCGTATCAGCCGTGTCTATATACCCAACGTGGGTGTGAAAGAAGGTCTGCTCATCGACATGGTCTCTGAGCTGTTGACCGGCAAACCAGCCCTGCATCGGGATGACGTGATGGGGTCCCTGCTCCAAACCGGTTTGAAGTATTCCTACGACGGTCAGCACGCCCACACCGTTACCCGTCTGGCCTTGGACCTTTTCCGGAAGACAAGGACCTTCCACCGTCTGGGGGACGAGCATATCTTGCTCCTGGAATCGGCCGCCTTGCTCCACGACATCGGCCAGTTCGTGAGCTACGCGGCCCATCACAAACATTCCTATTATTTGATCAAGGCAGCTCCCCTGATTGGGCTGAACCAGAACCAGATCGAGATGATAGCCAATATCGCCCGGTACCATCGCAAGGCCATCCCCAGGACCGTCCACGAGAACTATAGAGTCCTTGGTCCCAAGGAAAAGATCATCGTTTCCAAACTAGCGGCCATCCTGAGGATCGCCGACGCCATGGATCACGACCACTCCTCCAATGTCCAGGGGTTCAACATCCAATACAAGAGGCCCCAATTCTCCATAAAACTCATAGGCCGGGGCGACATGTTGTTGGAAAAATGGGCTCTGATGAAGAAATGCGACCTGTTCGAGAAAACCTTCAAGGTAAAGTTCTCGGTGCGTAACTAACACAAACCGTTGGAAAAAACTTTTAGATTGAAAGACAAAAAAAGGAGCGAAGCACTATGACGCCGATGAAAACCAAGGAACTGGATGGTCGATTGATCGCCGTGGAAGGGCTGGACGGCTCAGGCAAGTCCACCCACATCCGGTTGTTGAAACGCTGGTTGGAACTGGAAGGTTATAAGGTGTTCTTTACCGAGTGGAATTCATCAGACCTAGTCAAGAAAGCCACCCGCAAGGGGAAGAAGAAAAAATTGCTAACGCCCACCACTTTTTCCCTTATCCATGCCACCGATTTCGCGGACCGCTATGAGCGCCAGATCCTTCCACTGTTGAAGGGTGGCTATATCGTTCTGGCCGATCGCTACGTCTACACCGCCTTCGCACGGGACGCGGTCCGGGGATGCGACCGGGACTGGCTGAGAAAACTTTACCGCTTCGCCCGCAAGCCCGACATCACCTTTTATTTTGACGTCCCTCTGGAGGTGGCCTTAAACCGAATCCTGGAGGGCCGGCCTCAGCTGAAGTACCATGAGGCCGGAATGGATATGAATTTTTCCAAGGACCCTTATGAGTCCTTCCGGATCTTCCAAGGGAAGATCTATGAGGAATACGGCCGCATCAGCAAGGAGTTCCCTTTCGAGCGCATTGCCGCCACTCTCCCCTCAGAGGAACAGCAGGCCGCTATGAGGGATATCGTCAAGAAACGTATCGACCTAAAAAAATACAAACTTAAGGCACGGGGAGTGAGACCATGAAAACCAAACGATTCTATGGAAAAGGCTTGCCGGGGATTGATCCCTCCAACCTGAAAGGGACCCTCATCGTCATCGAGGGATCGGATGGATCGGGCCGTTCCACCCAGAGCAGCTATCTGTTGAACTGGCTGGAGCGCAAAGGATACCCCACCGTGCAGGTGGGTTTGAAACGTTCCGAACTTGTCGGAGAGGCTTTGGCCGAGGCCATGAGGGGTAACACCCTTAACGCCATCACCCTGAACCTCTTCTACGCAACCGATTTCGCCGACCAACTGGAAAGGGTCATCATCCCAGCCCTGAAGGCGGGTTTCGTCGTCCTGGCGGACCGTTACATCTACACCATGATGGCCCGGGATATCGTGCGCGGGTCCTCCATGGATTGGCTGAGGGAGATCTATGGGTTCGCCTTGGTGCCGGACGCCATCTTCTACCTGAACGTCAGTCCCAAGATCCTGGCTGAACGCCATTTCAGCAAGAGCGGTATGCTGGACTATTGGGAATCGGGAATGGATATCCAGCGGGTGGGTGGCATGTACGACAACTTCATAAAGTACCAGGGGCGTTTGCACAAGATTTTCGAGACTCTGGGCAAGGAATATGGGTTCTATACTATCCAAGGAAGCCGATCTCCCGTCTCGGTCGCCAGGGAAATAAGAGGTAGAGTGGAGAAAATCCTGGCCGCCAATCTGGCGGACCGCACACCTTCAGTTCCGAAGGAAACATCGACCGCCAAAGAACCAGTGGCTAATCCAGATAAAAGCATTGAACCGGCGTTCCAGAAACCCCCAGCCCAGGAAAAAAGCACTACGATTGGTTGAATACGGCGGGGTTGGCCTTTTTTTAAGAGGGTGGGATTAAATCGAAGGCTTGGGAAGAATGAGGGTAAAGACGCTCCCTTTACCTTCTTCACTTGTCAGGGCTACCTCTCCACGCATCTTATCCATCAGATGTTTAACGATGGCCAATCCCAGGCCTGTGCCTCCAGCCTCCCGGCTTCGGGACACGTCCACCCGGAAGAACCTCTCGAAAACCCGGTTCTGGACCTCCTTGGGGATTCCTGGCCCTTGATCCTCCACCGACAATTCCATACGCCCGTCTTCCCGAGTTTTTGAAGCCAGTCGAATGACCGTCTTTCTTGGGGAGTATTTTACGGCGTTATCCAGCAGGTTCTCGAAGACATGGAACAAGCCTTCCCGATGAGCAGTAACCTCGCATCCGGCCGGTATCTGTTGGTCGAAAGTGATTTCCTTGGCCTCCGCCTTGGCCTTCAAAAGTTCCAACGCCTGTCCCGCCACCTCGGAGGCGTCCACCAATTCCAGGGAGGAAACATAGGTCCCACTCTCGATCTTGGAGAGTTCCAGAACGTCCGTGATGAGGGCGTTCAAGCGTTGGGCCTGGTCCGAAATCTTCCCCAGGAATTGGACGCGATTTTTCTTGTCGTCGATGGCCCCTTCCAAGAGGGTTTCCACGTATCCCAGAATGGCGGTTAGGGGGGTCTTGAGCTCGTGAGAGACGTTGGCCACGAACTCGGTACGCATCCTCATAAGCTTTTTGATGGACGTGATATCGGAGAAGACCACGATCTGTCCCAACAAAGTCCCTCCGTCCACCCGGATAGCGGCCGCGCTGAGGGCGAAATGTCTTTCTTCACGTCCCGACATCTCGAACTCCCCACTGGCATTTCCCTCTTTTTTGGACTGGGTCAATAGATCCGCTAGGACTGGGTTGCGGACCACTTCCAGGTAATGCTTGGAGACCCCGTCTTTTTCCGAGAGACCCAGAATCTTCTGGGCGGAGGGGTTCATCAGGACCACGCGATCGGCCTGGTTCAGGAGCAAGACGCCTTCCCCCATGCTGTTAAGGACCACGTTGAGCATGGACTCCTGGGAACCGAGCCTGTCGAGCATCTCCTCAAAATTGCGCCCCGGGATGAAGATAGAACGGTCGTCCTCGACCAACACTGAAGGCTCGGGTACGGAGGCCAGGGATGTCTTTTCCCAGATGGGACTATCGGGCGTCAAGATGCGGGACAGGCCCAGGACCAAGAGGACGCCCGCCGTGAAGGCGACCGCTTCTCGCCAGGCCACCACGTTGAGCCCGGATAAAAAGAAGATGAAAAGAAGGAAAAGAATGACAATGGCCCAAAGGACCCTGGAATTAGATCTCATAGGGGAATGATACAGGAAAAATCAGGCATCTTCCTTGAAAAGGTAGCCATAACCCTTGACCGTCTGGATGTGCTTATCGTAGTTTCCCAACTTTTCCCTTAAACGACGCACATGGACATCCACCGTTCGGGTCGTGCCGAAATAATCGTAACCCCAGACGTTGTTCAGGAGCACGTCCCGGGACAGGACCCTCCCTGAATGGGTCAGGAAATAATCCAATAGTTCGAATTCCTTGGCCGTCAGGTCCAGTTTCTGGCTCTTCAGGACCACCTCATGCTTGGTGCGGTTCAAGGTCAGGTCCTTGAACTTCTGGATCGGCTCGCCTTCCTGGGATTTGGAGAACCGGCGGAGAACCGCCCGGACCCGGGCCAGCAGTTCCTTGACCGAAAAAGGCTTGGTCATGTAGTCATCCGCTCCCAATTCCAGCCCCACAATCTTGTCCGACTCCTCGCCCTTGGCGGTCAACATCACCACCGGAATATGGGCGGTCTTGGGATTGGATTTCAGGGTCTTGCAAACGGTCAAGCCGTCGGCCTTGGGGAGCATCAGGTCCAGGAGAACCAGATCCGGCATCTTCTCGGGAATCTTTTTCATGGCTGTTTCCCCGTCCATCTCGGACAGGACTCGATAACCGTCCTTTTCAAGGTTATAGGTCAATAACTCAACCAGGTCCTTTTCATCCTCGACCACAAATATCTGTTTCATACGAACCTTTCCGCATACCTTTTCTTCCAGGGGTAGTGGTTTGATTTTACTTTGACCCCAGGGATTATAGTTAGGGTGTCAAAACAATGCTGTAAAAACCTTGTTAAACCCCCCAGGTTTCCCAAGGATTCGATTTCCCTGAGCCGTTCCTAAGATTAACCCGTTATTTACCGATCCTTGAACCAAAGCTCTCTTTGTCATCTTATTCTCAGCCCTTCAAATCAACAAGGAGACTTCCATCATGGAAAAGATTATGGTCATTGACGGGGATATCCGGGACCTTCGCGAGATGAACGACGGCCTTTCAAACGATTTCATCGTTCTTAATTGCAGCCGAGGGGACAAGGCCTTCAACCTTTTCTCGGTTTATCAGCCAGACACCCTCATTTTAGATCCTTACACCCCCGGTTTGAACGCCAAGGATCTCATCAACCGGGCTAAGGAGTTGATCTTTCCGAACCGGATCCCGATCATGGCCGTGACCCATCTCACCACCCTCAAACACATCGAGGAGAGTTTAAATTGGGGGGTGGATATTATCTTTTCCAAACCTTTCATGGCCGAAAAAATCCGTCGGAAGGTCCGTGAACTGATGTTAAGGAATAAGAACCTCCGAGAACAGGCCCCTGCCATCTTTTAGTGGTTAATTAACCCGGATTTAACTTATCCATCATCAAAAACTTACGGAGAGTCTTTAGATTACAGGCCATCCAATGGGAAAAGCCGACCTACATCTTCACACCGATTTCTCTGACGGACTAGATACCCCTCGTCTGGTCGTAAAAGCAGCCTCTAAAGCCGGTATTCAGATGATCGCCGTCACCGACCACGACACCATGGAAGGCGCCTTTCGGGCCCAGGAATATTCTCAACGCAGACCCGACTTGGGTGTACAGGTCATTCTGGGAGAAGAAGTCAGCAGTCTGAACGGCCACGTGGTTGGTTTGTTCCTCAAAAGTTTCGTTCCTCCCCGTCTCACCGCCAAACGCACGGTCGAGCTTATCCACGCCCAAGGAGGCCTGGCCATCCTGGCTCATCCTTTCCATCTTTATACCGGCACCTCCTCCAAGCATCCCAAGGCGATCGAACTATTTCCCGATATTCCGTTTGATGGTATTGAGACCATCAACCACGGAGACGCGCTTTCCTTTTGGAGCAACCGCAAGGCCATGAAGATGTTGGCTATGACACCGTTTGCGCCCATCGGCTGCAGTGATGCCCACAATTCACGTTTCATCGGGATGGGGTATACGGAATTCGAGGGAAATCGACCAGAGGACTTAAGGAACGCCATTCTCAACCGTAGCACCATTCCTCGATATAACCGTTCTTGGAACATGAAGGACATCCTGGTCCATTTGAAGGACGCAGCCCCGGTCTTAAGCCGATATTCTAAAAAAATGGCGGCTGTTCCCCAATCCTAAATGGCTAAACCTCACCAATGCTGGCAGCGGCTCCGCAATTCGTTATAACTTTCCTGCGTGTCGATCTTCGCCTGTTCTTCGGCGAGGGCTTGCCCAAACTTATCAAAGACTGGATCGACCACCCCCGAAATGATCTTGCTTAGCCTTTCCTTCCCTTCATCCCAGGTCGTGACGGTAATCGGGCGGTCCTGAGTTGGTATCTCAGGCGCCGCCGCCATGGCGTCCTGAAGGACCTTCTGGTACTGGAGATAGACCTCCCGGTGTATCTGGACATGTTGCTTTTCATGGGCCAAGGTTTGTTCGTACTCACAAGACTCATCCGGATAGCCGCTGGTCACATAGACCGTGATGGTGTTATAAGCGAACTCCACCTGTAGGTTCTCCACCCACATGGCATACTCGTCCTTGAACCATTTCTTCGAGCCGTTGCACCGATAAAGAGCGTTGGCTTTGAAGTCGGCGACCGTGAGACCGTATATATGGTTATCCTCAGATGAACCGCGGGCGCGGTCCAGATCCTCGATCTGTTGGGTGGTCAACTGGTGGGAATAAACCGTGTCCGGAAAATGGTATAGGTACTCGACAGTGGCGCCGGATCCTGACCCGCCCGAAAGCAGATCCCGAGTGACCTTCTGGGCCCGTACGGACTGGGCATCCTGCTGGGAATCATAATAAAGCCATCCGAAAAAGCAGGCAAAAAAAATGGCGATGAGTGTGATAAATTGTTTATTGCCCATGAGAGTAGCTTACCTCAAACCACCCGCGCATTTGTAGTTTCTCGAAGTTGCCGGGACCTCTTAGGAATCCAATGAACGAAGAAACCATCCTTCAATCCAAAGTTCCCCCGCTTTCCAAGGGTAAGACACTACTGGAATATCTTTCCTCCAGGTTCCGCTACCAGACCATAGAAAACTGGTCCTCTTTGATCGGCCAAGGAAAAGTCCAGGTTAACGGCAAACAAGGCATCCCGGGACAGCTCCTGCGCAAAGGAGACTTGGTCTCCTATCGGGTCATCCTGAAAGAACCGTCCGTGGATCGGCATATAGGGATTGTCCACGAGGAGGATACATTCCTTGTGGCGGTCAAACCAGGTCAGCTTCCATCTCACGCCGATGGCAACTACATCAAGAACACATTCATTTACCTGGTTACCGAAATGGTCCGCGCTCAGGGATGGGAAGGCGATGTCCGTCTGGTCCATCGGCTTGACCGGGAAACCAGCGGTTTAATGGTGGTGGCCAAGGACAGGGAAAGCCACCTGGCCCTGACCCGTCAATTCGAACAGGGACTGGTGGAGAAAGAATACTTAGCGGTCGTAAAGGGCTTGGTCAAGGAGGATCGATTCCAAGTGGAGGGGGCCATCACCCGTGATACGGAAAGCGCAATCTCCATCCGGCATAAGGTCGTACCATCGGGCACTCCCAACTCCAAACCTTCCCTGACCTTATTTGAGAAGGTCCAAGGGCTCCAGGAAGCCACCCTTCTCAAATGCGTTCCCAAGACTGGCCGGACCAACCAGATCCGGGTGCACTTGGATTCATTGGGACATCCCCTGGTCGGGGATAAGTTGTACGGAAGAACGGACGAACAATTTTTGGAATTCGTGAAGGCCGTTAAGAACGGAACAGACCCCTCGACCCCGGGCCCGGATGGGATATCCCGACATCTATTGCACGCTGGAAAATTGAGTTTTAAACATCCGGGCACCGGGAAGTTAGTCTCGTTCACAGCCGAGCCACCGCCCGACATGGGTTCCTATATCAGCAAAAAAAGCTAAACCTTGTTTCGGTCGTCCCTCCAAAGGGCGATACCACCCAGAATGCCCGCCTGGTTAGAGACCACCTTCATGTTCTTCTCTAGCTTGAACTTAATGAGCCTGGCGTTCCCCCCGCCGATAAAGACCGTGTCGTAATTGATGAGCGTGTAAAGGATATCCAGGACCTTCCGAACCCTCTGGTTCCATTTTTTCTTGCCCTTCTTGATCAGGACCTTATCGCCGATGTACTGGTTGTAGGTCTTGTCTCCATGCACTGGATGGTGGGCCAATTCAAGGTGAGCCATCAGGACCCCGTCGCGATAAAGAGCCGTTCCCACTCCCGTGCCAAGCGTTACCACCATTTCCAATCCCTTGCCCTTGATGACCGCCAAACCCTGCATGTCTGCGTCATTAAGGATTCGAACCGGCTTCCCCCATTTATGTTCAAGGGCTTTGGCCAGGGGATAATGGGACCAGGGCTTAGGAGTGCCAAGATTAGGCGCGGTAATGACCTTCCCTTCGCGGACCACCCCAGGGAACCCTATCGAAACCCGGTCGAACTCCGGAAGGGGTCGGATCAACTCATCCAGGGAGTCCATCAAAACAGCGGGCGGACAGGGAATTGGTGTTTCCACGCGAACCCGGTCCACAAGCATCTTTCCGTCCTTATCCAGTACCGAAGCCTTGAGCCCGGTTCCGCCCACATCGATGGATAACGTATTGGGTTTCATTAGTTTTCTTTCCTTTTCTATTTTCTATTGATCGATATTATTTCGTACACAACTATCATCGCAAAACGAATTTTAGGTTAAATCACTTCGCCAGTAAGTCTTCCGCGGCCTGCTTTAGCTGAACGCCTTTTGATTTTTGGTCCAACTCGGCGAATTTCGTGTCACCCAAGACTTCCTTGAAACCGTTGATCAAAACCCTGGCCTTTTCCTTCACTTCCCATTCGGTGGCTGTGTGGTTCAAGATGAAGAATGCGCCGATCAGGGCAACCTCCGTTTTTTTCTCCTGGGCCGCGAGCAGACAGGCCTCGAACATGATCTTCAGGATGACCGGAATTGCGAATATTTCCATAGCCGTCCTCAATGCCGGGGTCAGATATTTCCGGGCCTCGACCGGTTCCTGACAGACCAAGGCCGCCTCTCCCAGATGACAGAGAACCATACTTTCATCCCTTTGGTTCCCGTTCTTTCTGAAAATAGAAAAAGACTCGGAATAATACTTCAGCGCCTCTTCCACCCTGCCCTGACCGAAGGCTACCCATCCCAGACCATCCAGTGCGAAGGCGGTTCCCCAGGGGTTCTCGATGGATTTGAAGGTCTCATAACTCCCCATGAAATCTTTGGTTGCCTCGGCATAATGTCCCAGGACACACTCCAGGAAAGCCCGGTTGGCCATGGACCAGGCCGCGCCCCATCGGTGACCCACCCCTTGATAGATCTCGATACCCTCCTGAAAACATTTAAGGGCGCTTTCGCAATCCCCCATGGACCTCAGATTCAAACCGATTGAATTCTGGGCCCAGGCCACACCCTCCCGGTCACCCGTATCCCTGAAATGGCGGAGGGCCTGGGCGTAAAGCTTCTGCGCGATCTCGTAATTTCCCCTGGCCCAATGGATATTAGCCAGCTTTCCTAGGGTCCAAGCTTCTCCGCTTCGATGCCCGATTTCCTTATAGACTTTCAGGCTTTGCAGGCAAAGTTCCTCCGCCTCTTCATAACGGCTTTGGTCGAAAGCTAGATTCACGATCTCGGTCAGAACGATGGCCAAGGAATCAGCGTCCCCCAATTCCTGGAAGATGTTCTGGCTTCGGTGGAACTGCTGGCGAGCTTCCGTGTAGTTCCCCATCCGCCAATTCACATACCCCAAATTCTTCAAAGATAGGGCCAACATTGGTTTATCCCCCCGCTTCTCGCAGGGCGAAATGACCTTTTCCAGCAGATCCTTCGCTTCCTGGAAATTCCCGCTGATCAGCGAAAGTACGAAACAAAGGTGGTTAACGGCGAAGGCAATCTGTTTCCCCGAACCCACTTCCTGAAGAAGGGTCAAACTGGACCGCAGGATCTCGTTAGCCCTGCCATTGTCGCCCTGTTGATAAAAGAAAGTTCCCTGGCGAGCCGTCAGGTCGCCATAAAGCGCCCGTAAAGCCCTAGGCGCCGATTCATCGCGGGCTAACCTGTCGGCGACCACCTTTGCGGCAGCGTTGAATATCTTTTCCCCTTCCCCATAAAGGCCTCGCACCTCGAAATAAAGGAAAATAGGATCCAGGAAAAATTCCACCTTCTCGGCCGGTCCCTTTTCCAGTAAACGGGTCCAGGCGACCCGTATATTTTCCGACTCTATTTTGATATCTTCCAAGGCCTCCTTCTGCCTTGGCCCATGGAGCAAAAGAGCTCTCTCCCCAACGAAGCCGGCGAAGTAATCACTTAAGTTATCCCTGGTTTTTTCCCGAATTTCCGGGGTCTCCTCCAATTTTTCCTCGAGATATTGTTTGAGAAGGGGATGAAGGCTAAATCGACCGGTGGAGGATTTTTCCAAAAGGGATTTGTCTGCCAAAAGCATCAACTGAGGGGCCGGAGCCCCTGTTACAGCCTGTGACGCCTCTCCGGTGAAGCCACTTTGAAAGACCGATAGTTGGCTGAGTACCGTTTTTTTACCCGGGGTCAAGGCATTCCAAGAAGACTCGAATACTGCCCGAATGCTTCGATGCCTTTCCGGGATATCCCCGTAAGTGCTCGCAAGAAAATCACGGTTGTGCTTCACCTCGGTCAAGATGTCTTCCAGGCTATGCGTCTTCACACAGGAAGCTGCCAACCCTAGCCCCAGGGGCATCCCATCGAGGAATTGACATAACGAGATCAGATAGGGTTTCTGATTCTCTTCCACAATGAACCCGTCGTGGGCATTCTTCGCTTCCAATTGGAACAATTGGACCGCCCCATACCCATCGATTTCCTTTTCCGACTCATCGGAGGGATATCGCAGGCCCTTGACCATGAATAGTCTTTCACCTTTCAAACCGAGGCTTTCCCGGGAGGTCACGACAATCTTTACTTTGGGGCATTCCTCCCGGATCTTCACCAACCAATCCGACTCCTCCAGTAAGTGCTCGAAATTATCCAGGAAAAGCAGAATTTCTTTTTCCCTCATGAAATTCAGGACCTGTTTTCTCATATCCTCCTGGCCATAAAAGGAGATCTTGAAAGCATTGGCGATTGCGGCGGCTAGGAGTTCGGCGGATTGAACGGACACCAAATAAACGAAACAGACGCCATCGGCGAAACGGCCTTTGCTTTCTAACGCCACTTGCAAAGCCAAACGGGATTTACCAACCCCGCCCGGACCCACCAGACTCAAGAGACGGCAGGAAGGATCCTCCAGCAAGGAGCGGATTTCCTGAAGTTCCCGTTCCCTTCCGATAAGCGGATTGACCGGGGCAGAGAGAGCGGGGAGAACAGGAGAGGCGGTATTCGATTCAACAGGAGTGAACAATTCTTCAAGGGTCATCTTGGGTGGTTCTTGCGCCATGTTCTCGTTCCCCGGCGGAGATTAGCGACCGACGAACGATTATATGGTTTTTGCCAAGTAAAACCGAAACGAATCTTCGTTCGGGGAGCCAATATAGTTAGAAAAAACGTTTTCAACCAGGAAGTCCCAGGGGAAGCGGAAGAGTCCCCTGGTGGATAGCACCTGTTAGAATGAGGGACAGGAATGACAAAAAATCAGGAAACCACCAAACCTCAGGAACTATTGCCAGTTATCAAAAGTTTGCCCGTCAAGAGGGTCTGAGTGCCCTGTTGAACAACATAGAAGTAAATGCCAGCGGAAACAAACGAACCAAATCGGTTCCGATCGTCCCAATGAACGTAACCCTGGACCTCTGAGGCCTTGAAGACCAGCTCTCCTGAAACCGTATAGATGCTGAAGGTGGAACCAGGGGGCATTAAACCGACCTTCAAGGTTCCCCCGACCGCTAGGCTGGGGTTATAAGGATTGGGCCAGAGCCTCAAGGGAATGGTCGGTGTGGGTGTCACCGTAAAGGTGTTGGTTTGGGTAGGGGTCATGGTCGGAGTGTTGGTCCAGGTTATTGTGGCCGTCAGGGTGGCCGTAAAGGTATCGGTGTTTGTTCCAGTAAAGGTAGGTGTGAAAGTCTGGGTAGGGGTAAAGGTTTGGGTGGGCGTGTAAGTTTGCGTGGGAGTATAGGTTTGAGTGGGACTTAAGGTAGGGGTTGGCGATAAGGTTTGGGTATAGGTGGGCGTAGGAGTCGTTCCGTAACTAATAATACTAATTGTGTTTCCCGTCACCTGGCTGACTCCGGAAGCCGTGACATAGCTGGTGTTCAAGATCGTGCCTGGCATATTTGAGGAAAGAGTGACCGCCGCGCATTCCACCACGGGAGTTGGAGTCATACCAAAAGATACCAGCGGAATCGTCCATGAAAGTGTATTGCCAACAATACTGGCCCCTCCCGACATGCCAGGAATCGGTACCAAACCAGCGGGAAGCGGATCAGTAATGACCACGTTGGTATAGCTCTCCACACTCGAACTCAAGGTCGACATGAAAGTGACCCAGGCGGAAGCGGAAGATGACAATGGCATCCAAACTCCACCAGTTGAAGAAGCTATGACTTCGGGTGAGCAGTAGGTACAGGCGGCCCCGCTATCAGTACAGGTATTAGGAGCGATACTGCAATCCGAACTAATCGCGTCGATCTTGAACCCCTGTGCGGCAAGGCTTGCGGGAAAATTAATAAAGGAAAGTGAGCTTTTCCCGTCGAATTCGACCGAATGAACTCCCGCGTCCGTGACCATGATCATTGTGTGGGAGGCGTCAGGCCTCCAGTTCAACGGAACAGTCGGTTCGGTATAATTCGTTGCCGAAACCGCGGCCTGGAGACCTTCCAACCCCGATTCGGGGGTATCGCCCCCTCCCTCGGCTGATTGTGCGGACAATTCAGCGATCAGGGTTGCGTTGTTGTTCGTCAGGGGATAAACAGCTAGGTTCGGCTCTCCAGCCAAATCCGGATAATTGATATCCCTATAGCAAACTAATCCATTTTGGTAGTCGATTCCTGCAGCAGCTAAATTGTTGGTAAATGTCGTAATGTCGCTAATGATGTTGCCTAGCGCTCCACCCATGGAACCAGTGACATCAATGATCCATGCGATGTCAGCTTTGATCGTGACATTGGCCGAAAGGGTCATGCAGATGGTGACTGTGTCCCCAAAAGCGGAAACAGAGGGAGAAGCGCTTTTTTGAAGAGTTAGATTTTGAGCCCAGCCCCTGCCCATCGTGAATAACGTAACGAACAAGAGGAGAAAAAGGAAAGGTCGTAAGCTTATACGCAATGGATTTTCCTTAGGATTTTCGTATGTATATCTTTTATATAGACGGTTCTCTGTTGAAATATTACCACAACAACCAACAGGGACGTCGGCGGAATCCAATAACAAACTTGTTAAAGATGAAAGCTTAAACCTTGTCTTTTATTGGCGAATCAATCCAATCTTGCATTCTTTTCACCCCTTCAACCCCAAAAAAACATACAAAAAGCGGTGCTGAGTAGCCTCGAATCCTTTTATAATTTGGTCTCGTTTGACCGATCAATCATCCCAGATAAAAAGGATAAACCATGAGCAACAACACTCGTTTCGACCTGACCCAAAAGGACATTCCCACCCATTGGTACAACATCCTTCCTGATTTCCCTGTTCCGATGCCTCCGCCGCTCCATCCAGGTACCAAGCAACCCGTGACCCCTGACCTGATGACCGCAATCTTCCCCGAAAACTTAGTCATGCAGGAAATGAGTCCAGAGAATCGCATCGAAATCCCGGCAGAAGTTAGGGATATCTATTCCCTCTGGCGCCCAACTCCCTTATTGCGGGCGACCCGATTTGAAAAGCTCCTCGACACGCCCGCCCATATCTATTACAAATACGAGGGCGTCTCCCCCGCCGGTTCTCATAAACCCAATACCGCCGTTCCCCAGGCTTATTACAACAAGCAGGCCGGGACCAAACGGATTTCCACCGAAACCGGAGCGGGCCAATGGGGCTCATCTTTGGCCATGGCTTGTAAACTTTTCGGCATAGAATGTCGCGTATTTATGGTTAGGGTTAGCTTCCACCAGAAACCCTACCGCAAACTCATGATGCAGACTTGGGGAGCCAAAGTATTCCCGTCACCTAGTCACGAGACCGAGTATGGCCGCAAGGTACTTCACCAGGACCCGGATTGCCCGGGAAGCCTGGGTATCGCCATTTCCGAGGCTATTGAGGACATCACCAAGACTCCCAACACTAAATACGCGCTTGGATCGGTACTGAACCACGTTTGCATGCATCAAACGGTCATCGGCCAAGAATCGCTGAAACAGATGGAATTGGCCGGCGAGTATCCAGACGTGGTCATTGGCTGTGCTGGAGGCGGCTCAAACTTCGCCGGCATCGCATTTCCCTTCGTGGAACAGAACCTCAAAAAAGGCAAAAAAACTCGCATCGTGGCCGTGGAACCTTCTTCCTGCCCCTCCATGACCAAGGGTGAGTATCGTTATGATTTTGGGGATACCAACCAGACCACTCCTCTGATGAAAATGTACACCCTGGGCGCGGATTTCATGCCGCCTTCCATTCACGCCGGCGGGTTGCGATATCACGGGATGGCACCAACGGTCAGTCACTTACTGGACCAAAAACTCATTGAGGCAAAATCAGTTCCTCAAGAAGAGGTATTCGATGCCGCTTTGTCCTTTTCACGTTCTGAGGGTCTCATTCCGGCCCCCGAGTCCTCTCATGCCATCGCCCAGGCGGTATCGGAAGCCAAAGAGGCGAAAAAGGAAGGAAAGAAAAGAATCATCCTTTTCAATCTTTCCGGCCACGGCATGTTGGACCTCACCGCTTATGACGAATTCATGAACGGATAATAGATTTACGCTGATTAGTCGCCAGACGTAAAAAAGCCACCCTCGCAAGGTCGGCTTTTTTATTGCTTGCCTTAACCGAATCCTTTCAAGTCAACCGCTCAAATTCCACCGTTCCATCCCAACTCCTTTATATAATGAAGCCTGACCAATCCAAGTTAAGGGAAAACATGACCACCCCATTCCCAAAAAAACATACACTCTGGCCCATCATCCTGATCCCGGTTTTGATGTCAATTTCATATCTTTCCGTTGTCTTTCCCAGATTCTGCAACGAATTCTCTTTAGTCTGGCAACATTTTATAGTGTTGATTCTTTGGCTCATCAACACTTTCATCATCATGATCCTGATCCGGGACCAATTGCTTAGGTGGAGGATCAAGGCGCTTTTTATCCCCGCGGTCCTGGTCCCTTCTTTTTCCATTTTTATTCTTTACCTCATTTACATCTGCGCTTTAGTTGGTTATTTCTCTTGGGATGACACTCTCAACTATATCCAAGTCTTAGGCTTCATCCCTCACCTCTTCGATGTGGCGGATAACTTCGATATCCCCAGGGCCCTCTTCATTGCCCTGCTGATTCTGCCACTAGTCGCCTTGATCCTTATTTTCGAAGGCAGGGTCCGCGACATGCTCATTTGGTACTGGGCCTTAAAAGAAGCATTTGAGGAACTTAACACCAACCGGCGAAGGCTCATAGCAGGTTTCTGTGTCATGACATGGTTGGCCATCGTGGTCATCGTAGTAACCGCCGATCCTTCCATCGACAAAAGCGGTAACTTTAGCCATGATCCAGTCGTCACCTTCTTCAAGGCTAAAAGTTCCCTTTTCCCCATGACCCGAAAAAGGCTCGACTGGGTCCGAAAGGATCGTCTCGAAGAAAGGAAGGTTAAACGCCAATTCCCCAAGGTCCACAATATATTTCTTTTCGTAGTAGATGCAATGCGGGCTGACCATCTACCCATTTATGGTTATGCCCGTCCTTTGACCCCTTTTCTTTCGGATTTTTTCGTCAAAAATAACGCCGTCAAGGTGGACCTGGGTTTGTCCAATGGCCTAGAAACCATCACCGGGCTCCAATGTTTGTTGACCTCCAAAGAACCCACCAATATGTGCCAATTTGATTACACTCTTCCCGATTACCTTTCGGATCATGGCTTTAAAACGCGTCTCATTCTCGCTGGAGGACACGGTTGGCAGCTGGACCATAAATCTTTCGGAAAAAAGATTGATCTTTTCTTTGACGGATCCGAGCACCCCGGGCCAAGAGGCAGCTGCGACGATGAACTAGTGGTCGACGAAGTAGCCAATCTCGAGAAGGACGACGGAGGGTATCACTTCTTTTACATCCATTTGATATCCGTTCATCAGCTCAGTGAATTGCTGGAACCTTACCAGCAATACAAACCCTACCGTAACATCCTGAACCTGGTTTTTACTGGCAGTCGAGATCAGACGGATATCCAAGCCACGATCAACGGTTACGATGACCGTATCTTGCAGATGGACTCAGTGATGAGGAAGTTGTTATTGATGCTCAAACAGAAAGGCTACTTGGAGGACTATGTGGCAGTTTTTACCGGAGACCATGGTCAACTTCTGGGAGAGAAGGGGGAATATGGGCATGGTTGTTACGCAGCCCTTGGAGCGATCCATATACCCATGATCTTTTTCGGCTCCCATCCCCTTCCGTCCTTTCCCGAAACGCGTTTCGGAACCCAGATCGATATCGCTCCAACCATAACGGACCTTGCCGGTGTTGATTTCCCAAGCGTTTGGCAGGGTCAATCTTTATTAAGACCCAGGATCAATCCATGGAGTTGTCATTTAAGCGCTGTCAGAAGAACCAGTCAGGAAGGCGCTGTAGTTTACTATATGGCCGACAGCATCCTGAAATTCACACGATTGGTAGACACCTCCGTGGACGACCCCGGAAGGTTGAATGACATCCAAAAAGACCCTGAAGAATTGGATGACCTAATCGGAAAAACAAACCCGCACTTCTTGGGGGAATTAAGAAGCCGCGCCAGGGAACATTTCGATGAGTATTAAAGGGTGTCCACTCCCTGTCGAACGACAGGACGAGTCCTCAACAATTCATTCCTGAAAATATTTTTATCAAAGGTTTCCTTCTTCCAGGTTGATTCCATACCATATCTCCACACCCACTACCCCAGTCGCCTCCATAGTACCTTTCATTTCCTCGCCATCCATGAAAGCTGGAGCTTTAGTAACATCTGATGCCTCATGGGCGACAATGACCGCGTCCTGACCACCGAACTGTCGATGGACGCTAAGATTGCCCGGGATATAACCACGGCCCGCGTGATGATGGGTCTCAGCCGCAAAGCAAGTCATCCAGAAGTCAAAGGAGCGGACCGTGTTTCTGGCGATGACGATTCCTCCGGGCGGCGGGGGTTGGTTTATGTATTTCCTATCACGCACATCGACCCCTGGCCAAACCACCGGGATCCCCGCGCCGCCCTTCTCCAGAGCCGACATATATTCAGGCGACTCAATTAAATTCAATCCTTTACGAAGACTTAAACATTTTAGCGTTATGATAAGAACCCTGGGATTGGTCATGTCTCGATGGAGGCTATAGGCGGAAAAACCCGCTGTTTTAAGATGGGATTTTTGCGCCTCGAATGCGGATTTGAAGTTTTCCATATTATCAATGGGCTGGCGAATGAAAACGGTCCCAGCCTTGTCGGGAAATTGAAATCCTTTATAACAACAGGCCACCCCGAGACAAACTAGTAAGACGCTCCCCCAACGAAGCATGGTTCTCATGGCATTCCCTCCCTTTCGCTTATTGGTCAAAAATTATATAGGAAGGTACGGATGAAAGCATGAATGAAGTGGCAATTACAGCGAGTCGGGCCTCTTTTCTTATTCTTCAAGGTCTTACCTCTAATTAAAAATAATTTTTTAGTCTTTTTCTTCCCTTGGACATTGACCGCAAGATCATTAAGAGTTTCAATAGTCGGGAGATTTCAGGAGGGAACCTTGTCCGAGAAAAACTATCTTAAACTGACCGGTAATTATTTCTTCGATCCCGTCAAAAAACAGATACTCAAGAAACAGGGGAGCGGTTTCGTGTTCGTTCTTCATGACCGCCGCAGGTCCCATCGGCCCGTTTCCCAGGACAGACGGGCGCGTCTGGAAGCCATTCCTGTCCACCTGAAACCCATCGCCCAGAACCTTTTTTGGGACGCCGAAGGAAAATACATCTATAAGAAGATCAATGGGAACTTCGTTCTTTATTCAAAGGACCGCCGGAAAGAACACCAACCACCAGTCGTGGAACGTAGAAAACCGCACACAAATTAAACTCTTAACCATCTTTTATCGGCGAGTAGAAAACGGGTTTTCTTTTTTCCTAATTGAGTTTCATTTTTCAAGAATGGTTGCGTCATGGATTGGTTGAAATTAATCATAGCCTTCATCATTTGCCAAGGGGCCGGAGCCATCGGGGCTATCTTCACGGCCCGCTCGGTCAAGACCTGGTACAAGACCCTGGTCAAACCGCCCCTCAACCCACCCAGTTGGATCTTTGGTCCGGTTTGGACCATTCTCTATACCTTGATGGCATTTGCCTTCACCCTGATATGGCAATTACCCGCCGAAACGTCTGGAAAGGAATTGGCCATCGGGCTTTTCGTTTCTCAACTTTTGGTCAATTCCGCCTGGTCTTTCTTCTTTTTCGGCATCAAACGATTATGGTGGGCTTTTGAGGAATTGGCATTGATGTGGTTATTAATCGCGGTGACCATCGTTAACTTCGCGGCCCTTGATCAAACTGCCGCTTGGCTCCTGATCCCCTATCTGGGCTGGGTAACATTCGCCGGTTATTTGAGTTTCTCTTACGCCCGTTTGAATCAATGAGCCAAAAACAATTTTTTACCATGTTTGAATCCTGATAAATCTCCCCATTCCATCCTGGCCACTTTTAATTTTCGATCACGATTCATGCCTTTTTCTCACTTCTTTTTCCGCTTGATACCAATCGGACAATTCATCCCCAGGCTTGTTGGCCTTAACCCTCTTTTCGTAGATCTCTTTCGCCCGTTGGCTGATCTCGTTCCAAAAGGCTTCCAAAGTGGGTTTTTCATGGTCCCGAGGTATTTGTTCCATGAACTCTCCTTCAATTTCATCACAGTCGGGAAAAGCGGGCTCGATAAATCGGGCCTATTTGGCCACTCCCTTTTTCCAGTAGACTCATTATATTATCCCGCCATAACTCAAGGGCTGGCAAATGAAATTCAGGCAAACCTTTTTCCTCCCACTTCCACTCACGGCGACAAAACAATAGATAAACAGGCCTCCAAAAGAGGATTCCGCCAAACTAAAGTTAACGGCTAGAATGGGGCAACCCAAAATCCGGTGGTTTGAATGAATATATTTTTTTACACTTTCTCCATGTCCTTGTTCGATAGCTTGTCGACGACATCACAGATCGTAGTCTTTCTCCTCCTGTTGACGACAGCTCAACCCCTCCGCAACTCCCTGAGTTATCTGGCGGGACTGAGCGGAGCCTATTTTGCCTGCGGTTTCGGCGGTTACCTTGTTTTGGATGAGCTTCGCTCCTTTCTTAGCAGGTTCTTTCCATCCAGCGCGAATATCCCCAATTCCCTCTATTACAAGTCGGAATTCCTGACCGGTTTGGTCATGGTCGCCATCGGCTTGTGGTATTTCCGATGGAAAAAACGGAAATCCCAAAACCCTAGGGAAAACATACTTTTTCAAAAATTAAGGAACATGAATAGTGGTTTCACCTTCAGTATTGGCGCTTTCATTTCGATCACATCCTTCCCTGTTTCCATCCCCTACCTATTCGCCCTGAGCAAATACGCGTCCCTAGGATCGCCACTGTCTTCGGTGATCTGGTACATTCTTCTTTACAACCTTGGCTACGCCTTGCCAATGATGCTTTTATTACTGATTTACCTGATTGTCCGGCGTGGCATCGATGATGTTCACGACCGGCTACATCAAAAAGCGGAATTGCTCAATGTACATCTCACCACCTGGGCCTTGGCCGGGTTCGGACTCTTTTCCCTGATCGATTCAGGGTGCTATTTCGTTTTCGGGCAAGCGCTGATGAAAGGAAGGTTTTTTTGAAGTTCCGTGGTTAATGATCCATATCCATCCCTACCCACCGGAAATTAAAATAGAGGGCTCATGAAAATCGAGACTAGCAAATATATCATCGCTGGTGTTTTCTCCGCCATCGTCAGTTTGTTTCTAACCCTTCCTTTTCAAAACAACATGCCAATGGCCGAATGGTTCTACAACTTGGAAAATTCAGTTCTCATTATCCTTTCATCCTTGAATTTGGTGTTCCACGAGGCAGGACATTGGATCTACGGTATCTTAGGCGTTCGTTTCATCACCATTGCCGGGGGTACCCTCATGCAATTGACCTTTCCAGTCATTTGCCTGCTGAATTTTTATCATCAAAAAAACAAGGCCGGTATCTTTTTCTCCATTTTTTGGCTCGGAGAGAACCTGGATGAAGTGAGTTGGTACATGGCCGACGCCAAGGTCCAAGCCCTTATTCTTATCACGGGCATGTCCGGCCGCGAAAGCGGAGGACATGATTGGGGCAATATGCTTGGGATGATGGGTTTGACCGATCATTGCGTGGGAATGGCTGAGTGTGTCCACTGGGCGGGTACCTCATTGATGTTATTTCCGGCTGGCTGGTTTTTGGTTTATTTGTGGAACCGTTTCATCCACCTCGCGCAGTAAATCTTTTTGAAAAAAGTCATTCCTTTCACGGGATGATCGCCACTGGCAGGTCCTTCCTCCGGGTTGTCCAATGCGGTGATTGCATGGCGAAGCGGGTGAGCCAATCCTGGTGGATGCCCACCGACACCACACGGATGGTCCCTGCCCCCTGGGTGTCGTTCATCCGGTCCATTAGCCTCATCAAAAGAGGCATCCGGCTGTCCTCCGGCCTGGCGAAAAGATCGGTCTGTACGCTATCCTCCGGCTCCAGTTCGTTGGCCCAGACCCCAATGCGCTTGTAACCGAAACCATTCTTGTACATATCCTCCACAGCGGCCGTGACGTGCTTAATAAGAAGCGGGGTGTTATTCGAGGCTACCGGAAGCAGGATATCCCTAGCGTCCTCGTGCTGGGGCCCCTTGCCGAAGGGGTCGGTCTGTATCCACACGAACAGCGTTTTGGCGGACATCTTCTCGGCCCTCAGCTTCACCCCCTCCCGGGTCGCGTAAAGCGCCGCCGCGTCCTTTAATTCATCCAGGCGGTAAAGTAGCCGTCCAAAACCCTGGGCCGTGCCGATCTGCCGCTTCCCGGGGGGAATGGATTCCAGAGGGATGCAGGGGATGCCTTTCAACTCTGCCTGTATCCGAGCGCCCACCACGGTCAGCTTTTTCCTCACCCAATGTTCCGGAAGATCACGGAAGGCTAGTGCGGTCGCCACCCCATTCTGTTTCAACAGGGCCTCATAGGCCGGACCGATGCCCCACAGATCACCCACGTCCGTCATGTCCAATGCCCCGTCCCGGTAGGGAGACCCGACCAGGCTCAGCACCCCTCCCGCTTTCAGGGACTTCTTGGCGATCTTGTTGGCCACCTTCGCCAGACTTTTGGTCTCAGCGATGCCGACGGATACGGGAATGCCGGTCCTTTTTTCCACCGCCTTCTTCAGGCTTCGCCCCAGTTCGGGCAATCCCTTTTCATCAGCCCGGGACAGATCCAGGAAAGCCTCGTCGATGGAATATTTCTCCAATTTGGGCGTGTAATCGGCCAGAACGCTCCTGACCCGGTCGCAGAGGTCGAAGTAGAGGGCGTAATTGGAGGAAAAAACAAAGACATGGTGTTCTTTCACCAGGTTCCGCACCCTCACTGCAGGGTCCCCCATGCCGATGCCCAGGGCCTTGGCCTCGTTGGACCTGGCGATGACCAGCCCGTCGTTGTTGGAAAGCACCACGACGGGTTTTCCCCTTATCTTCGGGTTGAATATCCTCTCGCAGCTCACGTAAAAATTATTGCAGTCGACCAAGCCGACGATGGACCTCATGGGAACCTCGCAAAGGATGGATGGAATAGATTACCACGCCCCAGCACCCGATGCCGTCCTCGGGATCGATGGGAATGGGTCGATAGGCGGGGTTTTCGGGGAGCAGGAAGAACGCTCCGCTTTCCCCCATGACCCTTTTCACCGTGGGCCGACCTTCCACCAGGGCGATGATCACGTCGCCCGGAAGGGGGGTGAGGAATCGGTCGATGATGAGATAGTCCCCGTTGTGGATGGCCGGTTCCATCGAGGCACCGCTGGCTGTCCATACATAGGTATCATTGGGGTGTTCCAGAAAAAGCCGGTTGAGATCGATCCGTTTTTCACGGTAGTGCTCCGGGGGCCCTGGCGCCCCCGCCGGCACAGGGGGAGCAAGGAAAGGGATAATGATTTCAGGATGATCACTGATGGGGCCCAGATAGTCCGCTTGCATGACAGAATCCTCGCCAAAGGAGATAGTATACTCTTGTATACCTACCTTTTAGCAGATTCCAGGAGGTCTATTCAAGTCGTAAAGATCACTTAAGAGGGATTAAAAGATCGTATTTTGACCGAAGTATCAAAGTGAGTGTCATTTCACCCGCACGAAGGCCGCTATGGCCCCGACACCCGGCATGACGACTAAGATAATCAAAACAAGGACAGGAATGAATCGCTGATAATAAAACCGATCAGACCTTCATCATTCGTTTGTAATAGGCGTTCTGACGTGCTACAGCCGATGGCTTTCCAACGGCCTTGATCCTGCCATTTTCAATGACCATCACCTGATCCGCGCCCTTGGCCAAGGCCGGATGATGGGTTAAAGCCAGGACCGTACATTTCCCTCGAAGCCCTTGGAGCGCCTTCAAGACCCGGTCTTCATTGGCTTTGTCCAGGTTGGCGGTGGCCTCATCCAATACCAGTAATCGGGGCTTCGCCAGCAAAGCCCGGGCGATCTGGAGGCGCTGGCGTTCCCCCAATGACAAGGGTCCATGGCCGTCCACCAGGAAAGTATCCAGACCTTGGGGAAGCTTACGCACCACGTCCACCAAACAGGCCGCTGACAGGACCTCCCAAGCCTGCTTATCATTGGCCTCCGGCAGTTGGTATAGAAGGTTTTCTTTCAATGTGGCGCTAAAAAGGACCCCATCCGCCGAAACCAGGGACGTGGCCCGACGCAGGTCCTCCTCCGACAGTTCATGGATATTCTGTCCGTCCAGAAGGATCTTTCCCCGCGACGCGGGCCTCAACCCCAACACCAATTCAGCCAGGGTGCTTTTCCCGGACCCCGAAGGTCCCACCAGGGCGTTCAATCTTCCGGGCAGTAGCTCGAAGCTGACCTGGCGAAGGACCGGGACACCATGATTATAACGGTAATCCAATTCTTCCACGGTCACCTTACCCGGGCCCGGCTTTAGCGCGTCCTTTCCGAATGTTTCCGGTTTGCGGACCGCCAGACGAAGGCCCCGGCGGAAAGAGCCGATATGCTCCTGGATCACGACTCCCATCCCTGACAATGAATCCAACGGATCATAAACCTGGTCGATATAGGCCACCAGCATCACCACATCCCCCGGGGTCAACTGTTTCTCGAACGCCTTCCACCCGCCCACTAACAGAACCAGGGCCTTGCTGATCTGAACCAGGAACTCCTGTCCAAAAAGGGACCAGGCTCCCAAACGGTCCCTTTGGACGGCCCCTGCGTAGGCCGAATAGGTTTCCTTTTCCAGCGCCTTCAATTCCCTCTCCGTCGCCCCGCTGGCCCTCACCGTTTTCAAGCCAGCCAAACTTTCAGAGATCCTTCCTGAGATCGACTGCCATTGCGAATAGTAGGAATCCAGGTTGATGCCCAAACGCTTAGTGGACGCGACCGCCACCCAGGCGTAAAAAGGCAAGGGAGCCAAAGCCAACGCCGCCAAAAGCGGGCTTTGGTAGAGCATGATGGTAAGGATGCCCATCAACCGGATGGCTTCCGGCCCCACCCTCAGGGCCAGCATGGTAACCACAGGCTCGACCTGTTCCACCTGATCTACCTGCTTGGTCAAGAACGAGGCCCGGTCCGTGCTGTCCCGGCTCAAAGGTAGATGAAGGGCTTTGCGGAAGGCTGCCAGGATGACCGCCCTTTCCATTCCATGACCCGCCTGACTGGTCATGATCTCCGCCCATGCGGAAGTAAAGGAAGCCGTTAGGGAGATCATCAAAAGGAGCACCACGACCACGATCAACGTGGACATGGCTTGCTTAGGGGTACGGTGAGCGACCGTATGGCGGGTATGGGGGACCTTGGATTTCCATGCTTCGAATAGGGATTCTTCGACCTTTTGAATAGAACCTTCTTCCACACCACTCTTGATGAAAACGCCAGCCACATCGTTGACCGCTTCCCGATAAAGGAGGGGTTGGAGCAGGAGCAAGAGGCTGGAAAATCCGGCCAGAGCCAGGATACCCAGGAACAAGCCTCGTTGGCGCATGGCCATTTTGAAAAGGCTGGTCAGGGGACTGGCCGCGTCCAGATCGGCCTCCAAAGCCGGCCCCTTATCGAATTCCGCTTTCACGATACGCCTCTTTCTTAAATAAACTTCGGCCTATATCCATCGACCCGCATTATAAACAAAAAGGGCGCGCCCAAAGGGGTACGCCCCATCTTTTTATGATTTCGGACGATGTTAGGAAATTAGTTTCCCGTCAAAACCGCCTCACCCGCCAACTTTTCCGCCATGGGGAAAAGCACATTGTTTTCTAGATGAATGTGCCTGTGCAGATCCGACTCCAACTCCTGGAAAGCCTGGTAGTAAGCCCGGAAGGTCACGCAAGCGTCGGGGGGCGGTGTCAAATCTCCGGTCAACCGACGCACTTCCCTCAGTTGCTCCCCTACCGTCTCATGATCCGCCATCAGTACCATCTGAGGTTGGCTCTTGAATACCGAATAGGGGAAGAATAGCCCTTCCCCATTTCCTCCATTCGCTGAATTCGCCAAGGCCAGAAGATAAGGGAAAGCCACTTGTTCTTCTTTCAACAAATGGGATCCCAATTCATCAGCGATGAGCCTGAAAACCTTACGCACTCCCAGAAGTTCGGGATGATTTGGGCCATGCACCCTGGCTACTTTCTCCGATAGTTTTTCCAAAAGCGCCAGCTGTTCCCTGGTGTAGACATGATGCTTTTGAAGTAAAAAATCCACCAATTCGGGTAGACTTTTCCTTGTCCAATCCTGTTCCTGCTCCGGCGCCCCGGTCATTTCCTCCAGAGATTGGAGGACTTTTTCCAACGAAATCCCGGCTTTGTCACAAGCATCCTTCAATGATTTGTTTCCCCCGCAGCAGTAATCGATCTTAAGACCCTCGAACAGAGGAATGGTGGATGGGTATTGGGTTACGATGCTTCCAATGCTTTGATGGATGTCTGTTTTCATTTCCGCCTCCTGGTTAATCTACCAACTCAAGGAGTTTAGAGAAAAGGCGGGAAGAAAGCGGTGACTTAAGTCACGGGGCAGAAACGGTAAGGGCTGCCGAGGGGAAAGGCCAACAGATCAAATCTTCTTTTTGCCCTTCAACAGGCCTTTGGGCCCAGAGAGGAAACTAGATTTGGTCGGGATTGGGTCCCCCACACGATTGCCCGCGTTATCCTCGGGTGTTTCCATGTTTTCGGGGGCTTCCGGAAAGATCTTCTTGCCGAACTTTGTTAAAACCTCGACCAGAGGAATGATCCTGTCGGCCACCTGTACCAACTCTCGAGGCTGACCTTCCGGGAAAAAGCACAACTCGATATGCTTCCCGAATTCCTTGACCTGGGCCAGTGCCCCTGCAAAATCGGTATTCTCCGTGATGACGATCGCGGTATCGTAAATATCCTTGGCCGCGTAATAAACCATATCACTGACCAGCCGAATATCCGTTCCCTTTTCCCGGAATCCGCCCTCTTTTTGAGGGATGAGCTTGCCTAATCTCAATTCAAGGAAAGGGGTGCGGGTCAAGGAATCCAGGAACGATTGTTGGGTCTTCCATTGATCGGGGGAAAGCGCTGGGTCATAGGCGGAATTATAATAATAAGCGCGGATCAGTTTGCGGTCGGGACCCACCAAGGATTTGGAAAGCTCATGATAATCCACTCGGGTAGCGTGATTATTCCGTTTCAGTGAAAAGTAAAAGCCGCTGCCGTCGATAAATAAACAAACCCTATCCATATATCCTCCCCAAAATAGTTGGCTTTTATTTTAGACGTCAGACAGCGAAAAAATCGACCGTTTTTTAACATAAAACACAAACGGGTACGAACTTTAGATTAACGACCTTTGTCATGGCTGTTTGGTGCTTAGGGATAATGGGGGCAGGATCATCCAAACCGTATATGTTTCATTATTGGCTTACTCGGTTAAAACTTAGGAAACCCTAATTTCATTTAGTTTTTCGGGGCAACTTTGCCTTTTTTCCCGAGGGGCGATACCTGTGGCGCTCCCTTTTGGGCCGTGCCACCGATCTTTTTGGCCGGTTTGACCCTTTTACCTTTGATCCCCTTGGCTTGGTCTTGGCGGTGCTGCAAAACCCAATCCGGCACTGGTTTCCCTTGATCCTGGGCGCCCCTGGTCATTTGGGGCGCGGATATCATCAGGACGGCTATCGCCAATAGTACTTTTTTCATTTCCTGTCTCCTTTATCTTCCTGCAAGTATCCTTTGAAATCTAATCGAACAAACAACAAAAGATGATACAAACCATACTATGTCAACATTCGGTTTCTACCAGATGATCCCACCCGCCATTCGGGATTCTTTAAGGTAGATAATAATAATAAACCGTACATCCATTCCCATCATTCTCCAATGTCGTGATCTGGGAATATATGGTTGGGTTGATCGTAATATCCAATAGCGAAATGGTCGCTCGGTTGGGTATCAAACCCGAATTGTTCAGTAAAGGAGTTAAATCCGTAATGGGGTTCCCATCCAACTCCAAGTATGTCAACGACGTGATATCGGTCAAGGCCGTGAGATCCGAGACATTGTTGTAATACAGATCCAGTGAATACAAACCAGATAAGTTAGCGATAGGAGATAGGTCGGTAATGTTGTTGTATTCCAGTTCCAGATAGTTCATTCCAGTGCAATATTGCAAGCCTTGCAGGTTGGTGACTCCATTATCGTCATCGGTCAACGACGTAATGGCGGCCATATCGGCGGGTGTAATGGGTACCGATGTGTTGGAGATGATCTCATTCTCTACAAGGACGGACTGTACTGCGCTCAATAGATTCGGATCCGGAATGGTCACCCAGGAATAGACCGTCCAACCATCACCTGCCAATTGCTGAAGTTCAGTCGGCACATTCAAATTGGTCAAGGGATCTCCGTAAAGATATAACCAGGCGGTACCGTCGATCTCCCCAGCGTCCACTAGAGGTTGGATATCCGTGATCTGGTTGTATTCCAGGTACAAACGGAAAGCCTGCGGCATGGAAAACTCTTCTGGAATGGAAGTGATAAGGTTGCTGGAGAGGTCGAGCTCGTTCAGGCCCCTCAAGCTCCTGAGTGAAGAGAAATCTTTTATCTGATTGACGTCCAGCCCCAAATAGATCAAACCCGTCAATGAAGCCAAGGGCGATGGGTCGGTGATCTGGTTATTATCCAGGTTCAATTCGGTCAAACCTGTCATGCCGGCCAACAGGCTGATGTCGCTGAGGCTATTGCTCTCAAGATTGAGGGAAGTCAATCCCGTGAGATTGGAAATGGGCGTCAAGTCGGAGATGGTGTTCCATTGCAGGTCCAAACTGGTCAAAGACGTGCAATATTCCAACCCTTCTAGGCTGGTGATACAATCAGCCTCCGCTGTCAGGCTGGTGAGAGTCGCCATATCCGCCGGGGTGATGATCGAATCCCCGTTAATGACGCCATTATTTTCCAAAGTGGTGAAAACCGCCCCATAAAGCGCCGAGTCGGGTATGTTCACCTGGAAATTAACGGTCCAGTTATCGCTCATGAGCATCAGAATCTCGGTCGGCACGTTCGTGTTCGAGTTCAAATTTGGATCGTTCAGGATGGATAGATAAACGTTATAGACTTCTCCCTGCGCCAAGGTCACCAAAGACCCCAAATCCGTGATGGAAGTGCCGTCCAACTCGATGTCATTGAGACGCCTCAAGTTGCTCAAGCTCGACAAGTCAGCAACCGATGTGTAATCCAGATTGAGATAGTTAAGGTTTCCCGCCCCGGCCAACCCGCTGATATCCGCCAAATTGTAGTTACTATCCATGTCCAAATAGCTCAATTGTGTCATTGCCGTTAGGTCCGGTACCGTCGTGATCTGGTTGGAATAAATATACAAATTTTGCAAATTAACTAGATCGGTCACAGGCGACATATCAGTAATTGAGTTATAGGTCAGATCCAAATCCTGCAAGTTGATCAAATTCGGCAAGAAGGATAGATCGGAAAGATTGTTGTTCCCGAGATAAAGCTGTTGGAGACCTGTTAAAAGACTCAAAGGAGTGAAACTTGTTATTTGCTGGTTATACCAGAGATCTAAATACGTCAATCCCGTTAGACCTGAGATGGGTGATAGGTCGGTGACAGCGTTGTTTTCAAGCTGAAGGGTGGTCATTCCAGTGCAATATTCAAGACCTTCCAAACTGACGATGCTATCCGAATTGGCGTATAAACTTGTGATAGAAGCCATGTCCGCAGGGTAAATGGGGTCCGTAAGGTTGGCATGGATATTATTCGTCAATAGTACATTTTGAATCACGTTTAATAAATTCAGGTCCGGTATATAGACCGTCGGGATAGGAGTCATGGTCACGGTGGGGGTGTTGGTGGGTGACGGCGTGGCCGTATTCGTGGCCGAATCGGTCGGGGTTTGGGTGGTGGTATTGGAAGGTGTATTGGTCGGCGTCTGAGTAGTGGTGAAAGTCGGACTCATGGTCAAAGACGGGGTACCAGTTGAGGTGGCGGTGTTCGTCGCGGTAAGGGTCGGCGTGGCTGTCGCACCCAGGACGTTATGAAGGTTCCCATTGAAAGGACCGCCGTACACCAAGGATAGGGTCTGAGTCGTGGCCCCGAAAGCCTGGATGGAGGAGGAACCGACGGCCGCGAGGAAATCCTCTCCTCCCGTCGCGTTCAGGCTGAGCACTAAGAGGAAAGTCTGGGGAGCGCCAGGGGAGACGATCAGGTTTGTCAAACCGGCGAACGTGACCCCGCCGTTGGTGAAACTTCCGGAAGCGACCGGCGTGGGGTTGGCCGAGGCGGTATAGACCCCGTTCCCGGCCGGGTCATTCGTTGGCGTATCGGGTATCAATCGAACGCTTCCCGCGACCACTTCCCCGCTGGTCAGGGTCCCGCCGAGATCGAAAGCGATCTTGGTCACCGAGATCGGTTCTTGTCCGAAGGCCGTCAGGGAGACCTGGATGCCCGTGACGTTCGCCTGATTATAGAGATAGTTTTGCGACGATGGTTGATCGACCCAGGAAAGGATCAATTTGGGTTGGGGTGTCGCCGTGGAGGTTGCGGTAGTCGTCGGTGTATAGGTGATGGTGGGAGTCGATGTGTAAATGTACGTCGGGGTATTGGTAGGAGTGTACGTGATGGTCGGAGTATTGGTCGGAGTAGGAGTCAGTGTATAGGAAGGCGTATAAGTCGGTGCCGGAGTCAGGCAAACTCCAGAGAGATCCGCGGTTGTCCTTTCATAGGCGTAATAAGGCAGAGTGGTGTTGACCCTGTACCGGAAGGAAGGCCCAATGATCGAAGACCCGGGGCTATTGATCTGCATCCAAGCGTGTCCGCCGCCTGATAAAAGAACGCAGTAAACATCTCCCGTCTGCAGGTTAGCGTTGGATGCCCCGGCTGCTGTCTTGGAGGCCGAGGATAAAGTTGCGGCTTCAGTGGTAGGCGCGGCAGCGTAATTCACCAATGGGCCGTTACCCATGTATTGGATCTTGTCGGAACCCAAGGCCTGGACCTGGAAGGCTCCCGCGCTCGGGGCGAAATAGATGTCCAGAGAGCTTGAAACTCCCGCCGAAAGATTATCGTTCTCGAAAGAAAAAGAAGAACCCCCCGGGTCCATCCAAGTATCCGTCTGGTAGCAATTACGGGAAACTGAGCCCATCTCTATTGTAATGGGACCCGTGATCGTCCCAGTATCGAACTGCGCCGCGCCCAAGGCCAAAGGTTTCTGGTCGGAGGCTTCTAACAATTCCAAAGCGAGAAGCCAAGTCCCCGAGCTGGGAAGGTTCAAGGAAAGATCGATGGCGCCGGCTCCGGCCTGATCGGAGAAAGGCCCCGCTGAACCCGTAACCGATCCGCTGGCGGATGTGGCCGTATAGAGGAGGGTATCGCTAGTGGAGCCTAGAAGACTGGCTTGAAGTTCTTGGGTCCTAGGAAGGGAGACATTAAGGGAGATGATACGAGAAGGAGCGACCGGCGATGGCGCTTTACCATTACAACCAACAATGGTTGAGATGGTTAAACCTATCCCTAAAAAAAAGAACGACCCATATTGGAATTTCATCAGGCTCCCCAAGGTTTGAACGTCCGGCTCAAACTGGACCGTATTGTACAAAACAACATTCACCGATTGCGAAGATTTTCTAAATAAAATGTCCCCGAATCGGCCATTTAAGGCCTCGAAAGATTAAACCTATGTAAATAACACCGAACACCTGTTTTTTGGCTCAAACTCCAACACTTCCAAAGAGGAGTCCCATCATTGATGCCCGGTTTTGAACGGTAAATACTTAGAAGCCCAACCGACGAACCCAAAAGCGAAACCCAAAACGACCATCATCCAGCCGATCAAGGTAATGACGAAGGCGGTTTCGGCCACCCAAGGGACATGTCCTTTCCATCCGATGGAAAAAAGCACGGCGCCAAAGGCCATGATGAGAATGCCAGCCCCCACGACCGTCTTAGCCGCTTTTTTCTCAGTCAATAAACTGGCGCCATAGGGCAAATTCTCGATCGTTGAAAAAAAGTTGGCGATCTTTTTTCTCAATTCCCTCGGCCCCCGAGGAGAAGTGCTTTTCTTTTTGGTTTTGAGGGGTCGGCGCACGGTTTGGGATCATCCTTCTGAGAGTTGGGGTAAACTAAAAAAGAAGGCGGCCGTGATTGCCGCCTTCTCGAGGTCGAGTCATAAATGATGAAAGAGTGTTTGTCTATTTTATCCCCACAACGTTGAAGACCACGTTCAGGATAAAGGCGAAGGTCGCTCCTCCCAAGAGCATACAAATGGGGAGGGTCAAGACCCAGGCCAACACGATGTTCCGAAGGGTCTGCATTTGCAGGCCCGAGCGATTGGCCGCCATGGTCCCGGCGATGCCTGAGGAAAGTACATGTGTCGTGCTCACAGGCAACCCAAACATATCCGCCGCCTCGATGGTCGCGAAAGCCACCAATTCGGCCGAGGCGCCCTGCGCGTAGGTCAAATGGGATTTACCGATCTTCTCACCCACAGTGACAACGATGCGCTTCCAACCGATCATGGTCCCCAATCCAAGGGCCAAGGCCACCGCCACCTTCACCCACACCGGGATGAACTTGGTGAGCTTATCCATGTGTTTCTTGATGTCATCCGCCGACTTTTTCTCATCCGCGTCATTGAAAAGTTTCTGCTTGCTGGCCTTGCCCAATCCCTCAGAGACTAGGTAAAGATCATTGCGCAAACCGCGGCGCTGATCCTCGTTCAATTCAGTCAAGCTCTTGTGGCCCTGGAGAGAGGCCGATATCTCCCGGCACTTGGTGCCGATGGCCGCGAAGGTATCCGCGCTCATCTTGGCTCCAGGCTTCAAATAGTCGGAGATATATTGGTCCGCCACCGGCCCGCCTGCCATGGCCGCGCCGGGCGAATGTTTGTCCATCTGGAATGAAATGGTTTGGGTGGTAGCCGAAAGGTCCTGGAGGGCCTTCTCGTTGATGCTCAAGTCCACCGCGAAGGTAGCGGGAACCACGCCGATCAAGATGAGCATGATGAGCCCCATCCCCTTCTGACCGTCGTTGGAACCATGGGCGAAACTGACGCCTGTGCAGGTCAATACCAGCAATGCCCTGATCCACAAGGGGGGTGCCTTGCCCTTTTCAGGTGCCTCGTAAAGATCCTTGCGTTTGACCAAGGCTTTCAAGATCAGGAGAACAAGCGCCGAGCAAACGAAACCCAGGATGGGCGAGACCAATAAGGCCATGCCGATATCCTTGGCCTTGTCCCAGTTGACGCCCTCGCCGAATACATGGCCAGGGGTCATCATGGCGTTAGCCAACCCGACCCCCATGATGGAGCCGAACAGCGTATGAGAGCTGGAGGCCGGAAGGCCGAAATACCAGGTTCCCACATTCCAGAGAATGGCGGAGATCAAAAGGGAAAAGACCATGGCAAAGCCGGGAGCCGAACCCACATGGATGACCAACTCGACGGGCAGTAGGGCGATGACTCCGAAGGCGACCATTCCGGTCGAGGTCAAGACCCCGGTCAGGTTCCATAGGCCGGACCAGACGACCGCGATCCATGGTTTCAAGGTATGAGTGTAGATGACAGTGGCCACCGCGTTGGCCGTATCATGGAAACCGTTCACGAACTCGAAGGAAAGCGCCAACCCCAGCGCCAACAACAAGAACAACACATGTCCCGGCGACAACATTTGACCGAACATTTCCACGTTCAAACCTCCCTGAATAGATGATGAACACCATCTGTAGCGGGAGGACTATGTCGGCCGGAAGTTTCAGGGGTGTTACAAGAAATGTCACAAACCGTTAATACGCGAACATTCGACCCATCAGGTTACCCATCGGTAATGGTTATAAAGAAAACGAAACCCTTTTTTACTTTAAAACCACCGTCCAGGGCAACCCATCTTTAGTCAAGGTCGCGGCGGACTTAACCGTTTTAGAACCGTCACTGATCGTCACCTCATAATCACCCAGGAAAGCCCTGACGCGATAAATCCCATTGGCGTCCGTCACACCGTCGGTGTTGGTGCGCCAGTCCCGAAGGACCAGCTGTTCGTAGACCTGACCTGTTGGTTTTTCGGTCCAATCTTCGTTGAAGATCGGCGCTCTCTTATGCCAATGAGCCCCATCCCAAAAACCCCACATGATGAACCCCTCGACCGAGGGATGGCTGAATACGGCCGTCATGAAATCCTTCATGAATTGGGCGTCCAATGTCCGGTCCGAGATCTCCGTGTCATACTCGGTGATCTCGATAGGCAGCCCGTGAGCGCCCAGTTTATCCAAGGTCTGCAGCAAGGCCGGAATGGACCAGGGCGAGTTGCCCACATGTCCCTGCAGGCCGATGGCCCCCAAAGGCGCCCCTTTTTGTTGAAGGAACTGGATGACCTTGTCATAGGCGTCCAGATGGCCCGTGGTGTCGGGGCTGGGGTAGTCATTCACGAACAAGAGCGCTTTCGGGTCCACCTGTCTGGCTGTCTGGTACCAAGTCACCATGGCCTCTTGCCCCAAAAGATCCGTGAGTTGATGCTCGGGAACGGGTTCGTTCACCACATCCCATTCCACCAACTGTCCCTTCATAGTACCGCCCACATCCTTGATGCGGTCCTCAATGGCGGCTTCCAGAGCCTTGGGATCACCCGACAGGTTCTTCAAGGAACCTGGCAGATAACGCCAGGTTCCCCAGACCATGTTATGACCCCTTACATCGATGTTCCTTTCGGCAAGCCACTTCATCGCCCCTTGGACATATTGGCGCTGCCAATAACCGTTGTTGGATGCCCCTTCTTCCCAAGGGCCCCATTTCAGGTCGTTCTCGAACACCACCCGGTTGAACAGCCGGGCGACCTCCATTTGGTACCTTTCGTTCTCAGGCCCCTGAATCGCCAGGTCCTTGGCCACAACCGCCGTACCGAACCGGAAAGCTTGATTTTTCATCCGCAAAGCCACTTTGACTCCCGGCAGAAGATTGCCTTTGGAATCCTTGACTATTAGGGTCAGGTCCGATTTCCGTATCTTTTCGATTCGGTCCAGTGCCTCCTTCCGCCAGGGCGCATCGGATTCCGCCCCTTCATAACTCACGCGAGTCTGGGGTAGGTCAGCGATCTTTACTTTAGAACCGTAGTTGGTGACCTTAAGATCGGCCAATTCAAAAGCCTGCGGATGGTAACCCATACGAAAACAAATATGGGCTCCTCCCGCCGGCCGATCCTCGATGATGGTGAATGGGATGGAGAATTTCTTCCATTGGGGCCCGGCGGAAAGGGTATAGCTGACCGATTTGGTCCAGGGGTCGCCCGAACGCTCGAACACGAACTCGCTTTTCGCTTCCCCGCTTTCCACACTGGTGTTGGCCGCTCTCATCCAGAATTCAGCCAGGACCACGTCGCCCGCCTTAACCTCGACCGGCACTTCAGTGATCGCCTGCACATCCCAAATATTGACCGTGCTTTCCACTGTGGTGAAACGGACTGCCTCATGAAAAGGCTGGCCTTCCACCTGGATCGTCTCGGTTTTTCCCTTAAGGTTGTTGGTAAGCGTTAAGAGTCCAATGGCCGGCTTGGAAAACAAGGATTCCCCTCCAGACGGGGCCTGTTGGGCTAATAATGAGGCGGGGATTAACAGGGCGAGACAGACCATCAGGTTCTTGATCATGGATATTCCCTCATACGCGTCGATTGGTTCAGTATTCCGAATAGGGGATTTTACATCAATCGACCGAGGACAGGCAGAAACTATTAAGCCAGCGAATTTACAGCATAGGTTTCAATGGACCAGAATCACTCGGCGCGAAGAAACAGTCCAATCCGTCAGAAAGCGCAATATATATAACCCGCTAGCGCAAGCCCCCCCATCTTTGTTGGTGCCATCCCAGGTTGCCGTGACAGAAGCGGTGGGCGAGCCAGCTGGCAACAGCGGAAGGGTCTTGACCACTTCGCCGGCCGAATTATAGATCTTCAAGGAATGATCCCCGGTCAAACAACCTGAGTAGACGCTCAGGAAGAGCGGCCCTTCAGAGGGAATGAAAAGATTCTTTGAAACTATAAGATGGCCGCAATCCAGGACAGGAGTGAAGGTCGGAGTGACGGTGGGGATAGCGGTGGGAGTTCCCGTGATGGTGGGGGTCATTGTGACCGTTGGAGTGGGTGTGGGAGCGGAGGTGTACCAAACATCGTTTTTCAGGTTGCTATCCCCCCACGTCTCGCCGGCGATGACCCACATGTCATTGTTGAAAACCAAGGCCGTATGCTGGTCTCGAGGGCTAAAGGCCGCGGAAGCAGTCGCCTCGGTCCAGTTCACGCCATCGGGAGATGACCAAACATCGTTATAGTTCACGGCAGCGTTGGTTCCCCCGATCACCCACATAAGCCCGTTATAGACGACCCCTATGTGCCCAACCCTAGGGCTGAAAGCGGCGGAAGCCGTGGCCTCGGTCCAGGTAGCTCCGTCGCTCGAATACCAGACATCGTTGTCGAGAACGGAACCTCCATAAGCTCCCCCGCCGATCACCCACAAGAACCCATTATAGGAAAGCAATTCGGTCAGTTCCCTTTTGCTGAAAGCGGCGGAAGCCGTGGCTTTGGTCCAATTTATCCCATCACTGGAAAACCAGACATCGTTCAGCAAGCCGGCACCCATGTTGCTTCCGGCGACCACCCACATCTTCCCGTTATAAACGGCCGACCGATGGTCCCATCGTTTGGAAAAGGCGGCAGCGGCCGTGGCCTCGGTCCAGGTACCTCCGTCGCTTGAATACCAGACATCATTGAATCCGCCAGTGCCTGTGGTTCCCCCGATCACCCACATCAATCCGTTGTAAACCACCATGGAAAAATCGACCCTGGGTCCGAAAGCCGCCGCGGCGGTGACTTCGGTCCAGTTCACCCCGTCCGGTGAGGACCATACATCATCGAGAGAAGTCGCTCCGTTGAATCCGCCCACCACCCACATCTTTCCGTTATAAACCACGGACGAGTGATCGAATCTGGGTGAAAAAGCGGCGGTCGCGGTCGCTTCGGTCCAGAGGGAACCAGGGACCTGGGACCAGACCGGAAATGATCGCGCCATGCCGAAATACACCAATACGACAAAAAGAAATATCGTTTTGGGGATCAATGGGATGGGAGAGATGGTTTTATCCAATGTTTATTTGCGATTTATTTCCAATTCGCGTTTGATAAACAAAAAATATTATACCGCCGGTTCCAAATTCGGGGATGGGGAGATCGACAACGGGAACTAAGCGTAGACCAGTTTCTTCTTTTTCAAATCGGCTTTTCGGACCATGTAGGCGGCGCGGATCTTCCCCGCCCGGGCCGGGTGGGCCATCAGGATATTATGGAATTCGGCCTTTTTTAGGACCAGTAGTTCGGAAATCTCCTCCGAGGTAACGGTGGCATTCCGGACTTTGTTGGTGAGAAGGGACATTTCGCCGAAGAATTCCCCCTTCCCAAGCTCGGCCACTTTGAGGATCTTGGAGCCTTTCTTGACTTTCACCGAGACCCTCCCGGAAACGATCACATAAAAGGAATCCCAGGTGTCGCCTTGCCGGATGATCTCATACCCATTCTGGGTCCGGATCAATCGCAGGTGAGTGATGAGATCGTCCATCTCCGAAGGGTTAAGGGCTTGGAATAGGTCGCTTCCCCGGATGATGGTCAGAAGTCGTGAATAAAAGGGATCGTTATGCGTCATGGATACTCCTGGGATCGAATCGGGAACATATTAGACCATCCCCATTCCTAAGCAACTGATTAACCAGTAGACAAAAAAATGGAGAAAATCTCGCAATTTCGCTCTCTCTTGTAACTGCCATGAAAATTTTTTCGTAAATACAGTAATACCCGTGATAGGTTTATGCAATCCCTGACTTATCACGCGGAACCATTCGCCTCCAGCTTTCAAAACTTCCCATTGTTTCGGGTAAGTAATTCTAAATCTGGACCTTGGTTCCACTTGAACATCCCAGAGATTCATCTCAACAAAATAAGTCTCTTCAACTTCCTATCATAGGGCTCGACCAGAACCATCAGGTACACCCCGCTGGCGCAGGGTTGGCCGTACTTATTCTTACCATCCCAAAAATAACTTTTGGATACATAGTTGGTTAGATTTCGAGTCGGATCCAACTGGGTGATGGCCTCCCCCGCCGTGTTGTAGATGCTCAGGGAATATTCGCCGGGATACTTGGTATATCCCACGTAAATGGAAACGCTCCCGTCGGTCGAGGGTTTGAAGATGTTCTTATTGACCGTGAAAATATCCAACTCGAATGGAGTTGGCGTTGGTGTGAAGCTTGGGGTTGGGGTGCAGGTTAGGCCGGGGTAACCGCAGGGCGTATCGGTAGGGGTAGGCGTGTAGGTATATCCAAGGAGCGTGCCCACCACCGTATTGGAGGTCACCTTGCTGATCCCTGGCGCGGTGACATTCGCGGTATTACTGATGGCGGCGGAAGTATTCGAATTCACGGTAGCGGGAAAGCACTCTGTGATGGTCGAGGGAAAGGTCATCGAGGAAATGGGGAAATAGACCTGATTGCCCACGATGCTTTCACCCGCCGCTCCGCCCGAGATGGGGTCCAGTTGGGGTGGAAGAGGGTCGGAGATGAGAATGTTGGAAAGGGCGACCACTGAGGAGCTTAGGGACGTCATGAACCCGGACCAGCCGGATGTCGAACTCAAAGAAAGCCACAAACCTCCCGCTTCAGGAGGGATCAAGGCCGGGTTGCAAGTAGTGCAAGCTGCGCCCGAATCCGTACAGGTATTCGGGGTAAGGGAACAATCGCTGGTGATAGCGTCTATGTTGTATCCCATGCCATAGAGAGAAACGGGATAGGTGCTGGGCAAAACGCTCAAACCGTCGAAATCAGAGGCATGGAAACCGGCGTCCGTGATCAGAATGATGGTGTGGGAAGCTCCCGCGCGCCAGGCCATGGGTGTGGACGCGGTTCCACAAAAGGTCGTGGGGTAGACCGCGGCCTGCAGCCCTTCCAAAGCCGACTCAGGCGTATCCCCTCCCCCGATGGCAGTTTGCCCGCTGACATACCCGATGAATGTCGCGTTATTGGAAGTCAATGGATATGTCGTGATAGGCGCGTAATCGCAATAATTGATATCCCGATAGGCCACAAAGCCGTTTTGGTAACTGATCCCTGAGGCGGCCAACGCGCTCGTGAAGGTGGTCATATTGGTGATGATACTGCTGAGCTCCGCCCCCATGGAGCCTGTCACGTCCATGACCCAACAGATATCAGCTTTAGGGGACGAACTGGAACTGAGGGTGAAACAATAAGTGATCGTATCGCCAAAGAAGAGATTGGTGACATTCTCGCTTTTGACCAAGAAAAGATTCTGGGCCTTGACCAACCCAGGAAAAGAGGTCAGCAGAACGATCAGTAATCCACAAAAGAGCCGATAGATATATTTTATTTTCATTTCAGTTATAACCGCGCATTGTTTTTCGGATCGACCAGATTGGACAAATTCCCTTTGGCAGGTCAATTATACCCTTTGTTCTATCACACGGCGGTTGATTAAGCCAAAAAAGCGATCAAAAAGTCATTCAGCAGGACACTAAATCCGGGTTTTTATTCCAAATTAAATTGGAACCGAATATGGGCGAGAGGAAAATCATTTCCTTGGGCTTCCGCATCGACATGTAAGGATTCAAGCAACAGGCCCCTCTCACGGCTTTGCCATAAAACATCGATCGCCTGATTGACTTAAACAAAATAAAAAAGCCCGCCCCTTCCGGGAGCGGGCTTTTTACTATCAACGACTTACCAGCTTTGGGCGTCGGCGAAGGAAATATTGTTGGCGCTGGGGGTCGTGCTTGAACTAAAGGGTCCCACCACGGTCCAGGACTCGCCGGACTGGGGTTGACAGCAACCGGCCCCGGCGGAATCGAACCAGGCCCTTAAGTAATAGCTACCGGAATTTGTCCCGATATTGAGGTAATAGGTATCCCCGTTATCGCAGACGCCGGTGCTATTGCCGATAGTATTGGCGCTTTCGCTGGTCCCATTCACGGCTTGAACCCATATTTGATGGCCGGGGTTTCCACAAGATGGGGTACCCAGGGACCCGATATAGTTCAAGGTTCCAGTGTAGCCCTGGAACTGTCCGCAGCTACTGTTGAAGCTTAGGTTGGAATTCGCGGCTCCGCTGACAACGATAGGGCTGGCGCTGCTACCATTGGGGCCAGAACCACTACCCACACAGGTCCCATCTGAATTTTCAGCGTAACTTCCAATAGCGTAATCACCAGTATCCCAATAGGCGCCAGGCACCGCCACATATTCCTCAGTGAGGTAATAATTACCTGAAGCCGGCAACCCAAAGAAATAGGTCCCTCCGTTGTTGGTCACAGCGCATGCCCCAATCTGTTGGAGGAAAGAACCGGTGAAAGTGACCGCCCTGACCACGATGGGGTCGGACGCGCTGACCGTGCCGGTACCGGAATAATTCACCGTTCCCGTTAGGCTGTTGGTGCTGTTATAGAGGTAAGAATCGTTAAGCGTGATGTTCTTGTTGGTCAGGACACTGTTGAATGTCACCAGACCCAAATTCGTCACTGGATCACCCGTGACTGGGCCGTTGCCTCCGCCGTTTCCCTGATTGCTCTGGTAATAGGCCTGGAGATATACGCTGGAGGGCGTTCCTGATGTGTTGACCAGATTATAAGTGCCACCGCTCACCGTGACATAAGCTTCGTTGTTATTAGGCACCGGGGTCGAATAGCTGGGATCCACATAAGCGTCCACAACGAGTCCGTTGTTGTTGTTGACCGCGCCTACTCCCGTGTAACTGATGGTTCCCCCGATCCCATCCAACACGCAACTGTCCCCGAAAGTCCAGTTGACGGTCTGGGTCGAGGGTCCGGAAACGGCGATGGTCGTCGGGGTTCCGCTGGTCAAGCAAGCCCCGCCATAGAAGGAGTAGGAAGCGCCTACAGGCGGTGAGGTGTTATTGAAGTTGGGCACACTCGATAGGATGGCGAAGAGTACGTAATTGCCGGTCGAGGGAAGGTTCAGGGTGTAGTTGCACACACTCTTGGTCCCAGTAGTCACCCAGGAGGAGTTCGTGCCGTTGCCACAATTGATACAAGTAGTTCCCATCATCAACAGGTATTGGCCCGCGACGCTGTCGGACCCTGTGTATTGGATCGTTCCCTTGATGACGTAGGGATCGTTGGTCGGCGTGGAAGTAGGGGTCGAGGTGAAAGTGAATGTGGGACTGGGGGTGTTGGTCGGAGTTATAGTGAAAACAGGGGTCAAAACGATGGATGGCGCCGAAATGGGGGCACCCACCGTGCCGTTCGTGGAGACGTTAGAATAGGTCGCTTGTGGGTCGTCAGCCTGGGGCGTCGCCTGCAGCGAAGCGCTCCCCTCCTTGTCCCAGAAGGCCACGATATCGATGGCTGGTTGGGAGTTCAGGAAGGTCAATGTGTATTTGGACGGCAAGGTTTTTGCCTCACCCTCGGTCAGGAGAGTGTTGGTCCCGTGGGCGTAAGCCAGGTAATGGATGGCGTTGGTGGATGTGATATAGGAAGACCCGGCCGTATAGGTGACGGGAGCGGCCACGCCATAGGCGAAATAACTGTCCCCGAAAGAGATGGACCCCAGATTGGTCGCCCCGCTGAAGGCGATACCAGGGGCTGGCGTGGAACCGGTGGTCCCCCCAGTCGTGTTCGTGACAATGGCATAAGGTTCGCCTGGCATGGGCCCTCCCTGGTCAACCCCGTTGCCATAACCGGAGTAATTGTAATTGACCAGGACATAAAAGGTTCCCGTGACAGAGATGGGAATGCTGAAGCTTCCGCCATTAGAGGTGATGGTCGCCGCTCCCATGAGACTCACGCCATTGGAACCTTTCACCAACTCATTATTATTATAAACATCCACCGCGATGTAATCGGTGCTGGAGACCGTCCCTTGGCTTCCGGTGTAGGAGACATTGCCCGTGATCACGATGCCCGTCGGAGTGACGGTTGGGCTGTTCGTGGGCGTATAGGTATTGCTATTGGTTGCCGAATTGGTCGGCGTGAAGGAATCGGTCACGGTGGGCGTAACGGTCGGTGTGAATGTAATTGTAGGCGAATAGGTCTGGGTGGGCGTATCGCTCAAGGTCGGTGTAAAGGTAATGGTGGGCGAATTGGTCAGTGTGGCCGTGTTGGTCGGAGTGGAGGTATTGGTTGGGCTATTAGTCGCGGTGGGCGTATTGGACAAGGTGGCTGTGAAGGTCAGGGTGGGCGAATTGGTCAATGTGGCAGTGTTGGTCGATGTAAGGGTATCGGTCACTGTCGCAGTATTGGTCACCGTCGAGGTGAAGGTCGAGGTGCAGGTATTACCCGGATAGCCGCAGGGTGTATCCGTGGCGGTAGGCGGAACAGGGGTAGCCGTAGCGACGGGAGCGGTTGGACTTTTTCCACCACAGGCATTGATGATGGCCCCAATGACAACCAATACCAAAACCAAGAATAAGGGTTTGAGATCAGAGATACTGAAACGGTTCATGTCGGTCTCCCGAAAAGCGAATTTTCTTCCCGATGCGTGGAAAAACGTTGTCGGAAGCCTCCCCAGACTTCATGAAAGATAATATTATTCTTGAAACGAGTTGTCCATCAGGTTAAACGGCTAATAAAAGGCTTTTCGTGGGATTATTAAAAATTTAACATGCATGACATTTTCCATTTTTCAGGCTTTTCTGACCCGCCAAGACACAGTGTTCGGTCGGGGCGGTGCCCACGATCATTTTGTTAGGCCGGACTGAGGTGCGAAAGTGATCCGGTCTAATGCTTCAGGGCCGAGGGAATTACCAATTTGCTTGTGACCGGCTTGGCGGAAGGGGCGGAGGAAGCTATCAGGGTGATGGGCGCCTGTTTAGTTTCCAGGTCGGCCGAGTTCACGAACAGGAAGGTCGCCACCAGGAAAAGGAACAATAGGATGATTCCAGTTTTCAGGTATTTCCCAGCGCTCTGAAGCAACCGGGCCCTTTTGTTGTTTTCCCGGTCATTGTGCCGAGAAGCAGTTATCAATTCCTCGATGCGCTTGTCCAAGAAATCCGGCTTATTGGAAACCATTATCCTGTCTTTAGGGGTTTGGGCCGTCTTCTCGAAATCCCCAAAATCGAAGGCATCCTTGTAATCCATCATTTTCATCGCTTTGATTGTTTGTACCAGGGACACCAAAAACGAAAAGATGGTCAAACCGTACAGCAAAGCCACCGCGACATGGTCCTTGTATTTCAGGATCTCGTCCCATTTGAATGATAAAGCGCCGATCAACAAGGACTCGATGGAGATGTAGAAAGTCGCCCTTGTCACCAGTGTGGACAGGGTATTGTTGACCTCGTCATACTCCGCCCGGAATATCCCGTATTTATCCATCGGTTTCATGGCCATTACCGTTCTCCTTTATACGAATAGCGGCTTAATACATACAGCTTTACCGGCAAGACCTTCAGATCGAGAAATTCAACCCGGTCTGAATGGGAATGGACATTATCGGGTTATCGAAGCTCTCCTGGCTCGCGGGGAAGGTCATCTCCAATTTAGATTGGAAGAAAAGGTTCGTGTTATTCCCTAACGAGAAGGCAACCCCAAGCCCCGGGTCGATCTCCGGGTTGACCCAAATTGTTCCGGCTTCAGGATAAGAAGTCGTTCCACCATAAGACACAACGGTCGACCCTAGGAAATCAAAGTCCACGCCTAATCCGACCATCAAATAGTGTTTCACGGGGGCGTCATTCGGTGCCAAATTTACCTGAGCGATCAATACTAGGGGGATGTGATTCACGGACGCGGCGGTGATGGTCCCTCTGCCTAGGTACCCATTCTTATCCGAAATACCTATGCCCACGGCTTTCCCAGGGATGTTATCGTATCCACTTTCTAGTCCCAGAGAGATCTGAGGGGCGATCCAATATCCCACCATCACTTCCCCATTCAATCCCATGTCGTAAACATTGAGAGTGCGATCGTTCGTGCTAGCCGGGAAACCTACCCCGCCCTGGAATTGAAGGAACATCTTTTGGTCCGTCCCATCCGCCCATACCGCTGAAGTAGTTAAGGCCATTGCCAGTAAACCAATGATCAAAATTCTCACAGACCAGCCTTTCCGGTTCATATTTACGAGGCTCTATAATATATATTAAGTGAACATTTCAATATTTTATCCACCCAAAATTCCCGTAATTTGTACCATGTTGCTGATCCTCACAATCATGAAATGGTCAAATTTTCTAACGGAGCACAGGGAATGACCCGAAGACAAGTCATCAAGCTCATCCTTTTCCTCTTGTTGGCCCTCTTGCTCGCGGTTGGTATCTTTTGTGCTCTGATGTTATTGGGCCAGCAAAACACAGACCTGACCAGGCCTCTACCCCGCCTCCCCCAATAAAAAAAGCCCGTCCCCTTTTCGGGAGACGGGCTTTTGCGTTTCCTACGACCGATTAATATATCTGGAAATTGTCGATGATGAACTCTGAAGTCGCGCCCTGCGTGGAACCGAGATTGAAATCGATCCCCACCGCAGAAACGGACGTCTCATCAGTCGACCAACTGCTTCCGCTGGGGACGTAGTTGAGGGTCTGCCATCCGCCCGTGTTAGTAAGCTGGACAGGATCAGGGCTGATGGTACCGGGCGTATAACACATGCCGTAGATGTTTTGTGTCGGGCTTCCTGCCTGAACGAACAAGCCTCCCACGATCCAAGTCTCGTTACCACCGTTGAAGGTGCCGGCCGGGACAAAGACCTGGCAACGGATGCCGGTCGCTCCCAGGCTAGACCAGTTCATTGGGAAATTGGTATAGGTGGTCCCATTCCCGCCACTGACCGCGACTTGGAGGTCGTTACCGCCCGCAAGGGCCAGGGTCACATCCAACCCGTAATTGCTGCTATCCCCTGTCGTCGCCGTCGAACCCAGACCGGTGATGGAGGTAACAGCCATGGTGTAGTTGGAACCCGGGTTCCACACACCCCAGTAATCCACATTGTTATCTTCCCAGGTATAGGAACCGTTGGTTACCGGTGTGGGCGTATAGGTCGGGGTCGGCGTGTTCCCGACCGGGATGGTCAAGACCACGTTATCCAAATAGATGTTGCCCGCGTGGCCAGCCGTGATACCGGGGATCTGTACACCGAACTGGGAAACATGGTGGGTGTTCACGGTGCCGCTACCCGAGACCAACTGGGTCATCTTGATCCAGGTGCCGCCGGTGATATTGGTCCATGAAGTTTCCATGGGATAGGTCGCGCTGGACCCGCCAACCGCCGTCACGCTCTGGTCGAACAGCATGGCGCCAGTATTGCCCAGGCTGGCGTCGCAATAGATATAGGCGTCGATGGTCCCGCCATTGAAGTCCTGGTCGACCGGCAGGGTGACTTCGATCTGCAACTGGGCGGCGGAGGAACTGTTCGCCGTCACCGCGAACTGCAAGGACCCTGTGCTTCCCGTATGGACCTGGGAAGTGGATATCCCCTCACCCGTGATGACGATATTGGAGCTCCCTCCATAGATATCGCCATGCCAGCAATCGGTGCTGCTGGCGAAGGTGTAGGTGGTTTGGAACGCCACGGTCGTGCAGAAGGTCGCCGAAGGCGTGGGCGAATACGAGGGAGTTGGAGAATTAGATGGCGTTGGTGAAGCTGTCGGACTACCAATCGTAGCGGTCGCCGTCATGGTGGCAGTCGCTGTCGGCGGCACAGGGGTCGCCGTATTCGCCACAGGCGTCGACGGGCTCTTCGAAGAACAACTGATGATCACGAAAGACCAAAAGGCGAAAAGACCAAGGAACAAAATCCTCTTCTTCATAAAAAAGGCTCCTTTATTGGGTCGCCGTTTCCCCAAGGGAAAAAGGACGACCGTTGGTTAGATAACAGCGGGTGGGATAATAACCGGACAGTTTTTCAGCGCTATATGACAGGAAACATATGAAAGCGTTATCTTGGGGAACACCTAAACATAAATAGCATTTATTCATAAAATCGTTTTCATTTGGATGATGTACGTTTAACCCTTCCGCCATATTCTCGCTCCGACCGGGGCGATCGAAATATTTTCTATCTATTTCGAGATTTTATGGGGTGGAAGGGTCTAACTCGCCTTAATACTTCATCTCGAAGCCCAAGTAGGGCAATAGGGGCAAGTCGTTCTCCGTGGTCCTCTGGGTATAGGTCGAGTTGTAGCTGTAGCCCAACACGTTCTTGGTAGCCAGCAGGTTCACGATATCCAAGTAGAAACGCCATTCCCAGGTGTCATAAACGGTATTGAGCGAGGTTGAAAAATCCACTCGGAAATAATCGGGCAGGCGGGCAGAATCGGTGGGGGAGACCTGGGCCAGGGTGATGGTGGCGGGTTGACCCCCGACGGTAACGACCGTCGTGCCCCCGTTCGCCATGGGCGTGTAGGGCAGGCCTGTGGAATAAAGCACCTTCACCCCCATATCCCAACCGGGGTTCAGTTTGTAAGTGCCCACCGCCGTCAGGCAGTTGGGCTCGTCGTACTGGAAGGGATAGGAATTGCTTCCGGCCTGGTCCAGCCGTTTGGAGGTGCTCAGGGAGTAGGCGATCCACCCGAAGAACCGGTCGGTGGGAGGCTGGCGCAGGAGGAATTCCAATCCCTGGGCGTTTCCCGTCCCTGTGTTCAAGTAGGCCTGACCGATGGGAGGGGTAGCCGCGTTGTTGACCACGATGAGGTTGAAAAAGTCCTTCTCATAGCCCTCGACCCTGAAGAACAACCCGGAATCGTTCAGCTTTTGCTCCACCCCCAACACCGTGTCGTAGGATTGTTCGGGCGCTAGGTGTGGATTGCCCAGGCTGGCATCCAGGTAGGGAGCGCCCAGGATGCGGTCGGGCGACTCGTTGAACAGTCCGTAGGACGCCTTGAAGGTAGTATCCCTCGTCAGGTGATAGGCCGCGGCTAACCGGGGGGTGACGAAGACCGTGGAATCGGAATTCACGTAATCGGCCCTGGCACCCACCGAAATCTCCAGTTTCTTTTCTAGCGCCTTGAACTTCTGGGTCAGATAGACCGAGGCGTCATTGGAACTGGTAATGTCCAGAGCGGAAAGCTTATCGGCGGTGGTGAAATTGAACCCCGGGTCGGGCCGGCCGTTCTCATTAAGATAGGCGGGGAAATAGGCGTTCAGTGAGTTGACGAAATGGTCGAACTCCAATCCCCCTTCCAGGCTGGTGTCAGAATCAAAATCGTGGGTGAGGGAGAACTTGTCCCCAAAATCCTCGATGTTGTTGTCCTGGTAAAGGCCCGCCCCCAGGGCGATGTCGAAATAGCTGTTGGTGTGGTAGAGGGTGTTGGCGATCTTATCCTGGCTGTTCAGCAGGTCCCGGAAGTTGATGCCCTGGTTGTTGTAGCCGTTGGTGTAATTGAAATTTCCCACCAGGTCCGGGTCATTGGCCGTGAAAGTGGCCGAGGCGGAAATATCCCCGCTGATGGAATCGGCGCTTCCCAGGGCCTGGAAATCCCAATGCACCTGGGAGGAGGGGTTGTAGCTGTATTTCACCTGATAGTCGCTGAATTCAGGCACTTCGATGGTGCCGGCGTTGCCCGTAAAGTCCTTGATGAAAAGGTCCAGGTAGCTCCGGCGCCCGGCGATAGCCAGCGAGCTGTCGGAAGTGACCGGCCCCTCGATCTCGAACTCGGAAAGGAACAAGTTCACGTCCGCGCGGAAGCCCCAGCGGTCGGAACGGGGGTCCCTCTGGGTCACGTCCACCAGCCCCCCCAGGGAGTTGGCGAACTGGGGACCGTAACCGCCCGAATAGAAGTCCAGGTCCTTGACCAGGTTGGAATCCAGCGTCGAAACGATGCCGAAATGATAAGGGTATCCGATGGGGATATTATCCACGTAATACTGGTTGTCGTTGGGCCCGTTTCCCCGCACCAACAGCTGGCCGTTGAGGGACCCGGCGGTCACCACACCTGGCAAGGTCTGGACGGCCTTCAGCACGTCTTCCTGGGTACCAGGTACCTCCACCAACTCTTCCTTGCTCATGGACTCGTGGCTCACCTGGGTCTTGGGAACCTTGCTGGTGGAAACCACCACCTCAGGAAGGGTGAAGCCCTCCCTTTCCAGGTAAAAATCTTTCCGGTTGTCTTGCTTGACAGCGAAAGTCTCGAGAACCCGTTTCTTGAACCCTTCACCCGCGACGGTCACCCGATAATCCCCTGCCGGGAGCGAGAGGGTGTAATTACCTTTCAGGTCCGTTTCGGCTGAAAGGGGTTGAGGGGCGGGAGAGGACGCGGTCTCGAGGGTGTTGCCGAGCGGTTCTATATAAAGGCTTCCGCCCAAGACGGGGGCTTTGGTCCCTTTTTCCAGAACGCGGCCCGACAGGACGAAGAACGGCTCTGCTTTTTGAGTATTCTTGTGGGAAGCGGCGCTGGCTTTTGCAGTCAAAGCCCAGGCTATTAAAAGGACAAAAACCAGGTGTATGGGGAACGTCGTTCGTTTCATAATCATCTCCTCTATATATAGCGGGATTGATTCTATACAAACGGCTCCTTTGATTCCTATAGGTTACTCAGAAGAAAGTATTTTTTGCGTCAATGCGATAACCCAAGAAACAAAAAAGGGCGGCCAGTTCCCTGGCCGCCCTTTTATTACAACGTCCCTTAAGCTAGATCACTCGTACCCATAGAAGGAGTAGGGGATCTGCTTAGAATCTTTGACCGTACTATTCACATAAACATCCCCGAAGGTACTATCGTACAACCAACCCGTCGCCGCCGCGACCGGGACAGATGTGCCTGTTGTCATCGTCACCAAATTGCCCGTCGGATTGGTGGCTCCGACAACAAACGACCCTGTCGCCTTGACCGCAGCGATATTATCCAGGTACCGGCTGAAGGCGTAGGCCGAAAAAGTCTGCAACGTGGTCGGCCATACACCCTGAGCGTCCCCATAGTAAACAGATACGGCAGACTTGAGAGCTCCCAAATATCCCTTGGTCGCCCCCTCGCGAGACTTTTCCAACATCTGAGCGAACCGCGGGATGGCGATAGCCGCCAAGATCCCAATGATCGCGACCACGATCATCAACTCGATCAGAGTAAACCCTTTGGCTTTCAAACGAATCATGGTTCACCTCACCCATTTCCATACTCGCCCGAATATACCGGACGACCCTTTTATAACATTTCACTTTCAAGAAAAGACAAGATTGACCGTGAAACGTTGACCCAAAGCAATTCTACCATATTTTGCCCAACTATTCCCGTTTAACCTTTGCCATTCCTTGCTTTAACCACCCATAACTTTCTAGGTTTTCCCCATTTCCAATCGTGTCGAAATAAAAAAAAGGGCGGCGAAAAAATCGCCGCCCTTTTTCACTTCTTTCTACAGTTCAGATCACTCGTATCCATAGAAGGAGTATGGGATTTGCTTAGAATCCTTGACCGTACTGTTCACATAAACGTTGCCGTAAGTACTGTCATACAACCAACCCGTCGCAGCAGTCGATGGGACCGAAGTCGCGGTCGTCATCGATACTTTACTGCCTACCGGGCTCGTCGCTCCAACGACGAAAGAACCAGTCACCTTGACGTTCTGGATATTATCCAAGTACTTGCTGAAAGCGTACCCCGTGAAGGATTGCAAGGTCGTTGGCCAAATGCCCTGTGAATCCCCATAGTAGATCGAAACGGCCGACTTGATACTTCCCAAATCTCCCTTAGTCGAACCCTCCCGAGACTTTTCCAGCATCTGCGCGAAACGGGGGATGGCGATAGCCGCCAAAATCCCGATGATCGCGACCACGATCATCAGCTCGATCAAAGTGAACGCTTTCGTTTTCAAGTGAAGCATAGTTCACCTCCATACAAAAACATATTTGTTCCGGGCTTCTGCTGACACTCAAGCGTTTTGACGTTCCATAACAGCGGAAGCCGACCCATTCCAGGGACGTCAGACCCAAACACCCTAGAAAAATGATACTCTTAATTACTCCGGCTGTAAAACTGGTTCAGAACAGAGCTTTTCGATTGTTGATAAAATCTCCAGATATTGGGTTTAGGGGTTTGAAATAACACACCCAACAAATACTTTCGGCATAAAAAAAGGGCGGCCAGAACCCTGGTCGCCCTTTTACAATGCTTTATCTAAGCTAGCTCACTCATATCCATAAAAGGAATAAGGGATCTGCTTGGAATCCTTGACCGTACTGTTTACGTATACGTTCCCGTACGTACTATCATACAACCAACCCGTTGCCGCCGTGGTCGGAACCGAAGTAGCCGCCGTCATCGAGACCAACGCGCCCGTTGGGCTGGTAGCCCCGACAACAAAAGCCCCGGTGACCTTGACCGGCGAAATATTGTCCAGGTACTTGCTGAACGCATACCCAGTGAAGGACTGCAGAGTTGACGGCCATATACCTTGGGTATCCCCATAGTAAATGGACGCGGCGGACTTGATGCTACCCAAATTTCCCTTAGTAGAACCCTCGCGAGACTTTTCCAACATCTGCGCGAAACGCGGGATGGCGATGGCCGCCAAGATCCCGATGATCGCGACAACGATCATCAACTCGATCAACGTGAAACCCTTTGCTTTCAAACGAATCATGTTATGCCTTTCTGAACACTGACCAGAAGTACGTTTTTCCCGACACGCCAGCCTTACGATAACCCATCCAACAGGCCTGACCATTTAACCGGGTAAAACACCCATATTTAGTTTAACGCAGTTCCAATACTAATAAGTACTTTACTTATGTATAAACGCATTAAAGTGGGCGTCACCTTTTCCCTTATTGATTGCCTGTCCTATTCCACGGCCAACCGACCTATCAAAATGATTATTGGTGGGATGATTACATCGTCTTCAAGGCCAAATGAATATCCCTTTACTCAATACCTTGGACACCCGCCAAGTATTTCGGATCACACTTCCACAACCGCAGCGCTCCAAACCGAAAAACCGCAAGTAGTGCCCCCAACACAAACCGATCAATATCCCCCCTGACCACTCATCAATTTAAATTAAAACGAAGCAACATCATCGCAGAGATACGCTTTTTATTTTTTCAAAAATAAAAAAGCGCTTCCGCGCCAAAGAACTTACGCTAGTTCGAACACGGTTCAACCTGTCATTAGAGATTATTTTTTTGAAAATCAGGTATACTTTTCAACGTTCCGGATTTAACTTTTCAAAATTTGAAATGAGCGACTGAATTGAAACGACGATTTCCTTTAGTATCCATCGGCCTTTGTCTCGCAGTCTTGGCGGCGGTCGAGGGTCCAATGCAACGGGTCCAGGCACAATGCTCTCCCGTCACCGCCACCCTTTACGGTTCGGCGGACGATTCGTTGGACGTTTGGATCAATGGGAATGGCCCGATCGGCCCGGTCAACTTCGTCACCGCGCCAGGAACCCTTCCCACTTTCGGCATCCCGGGGGCCGATTTCAACACGGGGACCAATGTCATCGCCGCAGAAAACATCAACACCAGCATGAGTTCGCTACAGGCCTCCTGGGTCATCGATGTCACCTGTCTCGGCGGGGACCACGCTTATTTTTCCAATATCGACCCAGGCTACATGATGTACAACGATGTTACCGCCTCCGCCCCCCCGACAGTGGACGGCTCGGGTAACGCCTGGTATTCGATCAATTACTCCGCGGCGGTCAGCGCCAATTATTTCACAACTGTCCCGGTGACCGTCGCCGCAGGCAACGACCCCTGGCTGCAATCCATGTATAACCCAGAAACGGGCCAGATCCAGCCCGCGTCCTCCTTCAACGGTACCGGGACTGCCACCAACGCCTCGCAAAACCTTTACTACCGGGGGACGTTCAATTTGAATCCGGTAGTCTATACCCCGCCGACCTTGTCGGTCCAACTGATCCCCGGCTTCACTTCCTATCCCCAGTCCTACAGCACCGGCAACGAGCCCTATACCATTGTGGTCTGCAACAGCGGTTCACCCATTAATACCCCCGTTACGATCTATGACGAGAACCTCGCCTCGACCGGCGGGTACCAAGGTCCCTGGGTAGGTTACAGCCCGCCTACCCAGATCTTTTCCACAAGCAATAGCACTAGTCCCTATTTTTATTTCGAATTCCCTCTGGGTTTCGGCGGAAATGGCTATTGCGTGACAGTGTGGGACAACGTGGCCAACCTCAATACCATCCAGGACTCCCCCTGTTCCATCCTCAATGCCGCAGGGGTGATCTGGAGTGGAACCAGCCCTATTCCGGTCACGGTCGGTTTGCCGGTCGCGGGAAACTGCGTTCCGACCAACACCTTTACTTACACTCCCACCCCGCCCTTTACGCCGACTAATACCTTTACGTTCACCCCTAGCTCAACCCCGACTTCCACCAATACCCCGGTCGATACTTCCACTCCCACCAATAGTCCTACACTGACCTTCTCTCCCACCTTCACCTATACCCCAACCCTTAGCCTTTCGCCCACACCCTCATTCACATTTACCCTGACCTACACCCCAACTAACAGCGCCACTCCCAGCGACACCCCGACGGCGACCTGCACGCCCACCATCACCGATACCCCTACCGTCACATTCACTCCCACGATCACCTACACTCCCACCGACACCGCCACGCCCACGGCCACCCTGCCCCATTTCGACACTTTCTACGTCAGCAAGAACATCTTCGACCCTTCGACCGATGGGAGCGTGTCCATCTACGTCGGCTATTCCAGTTATCCCGGAGAATACTCATTGACCGTTTACAACACCGCTGGCGAAGCCATCACCCAACTGGACCCAACCCACAACCTCACGAACTTCGTCATGAAGAGTTATTTTTGGGACGGGAAGAACAAGGACGGGGGGCCCTGTGCCAGCGGGGTTTATCTACTTTATTTAGTGGAGCCCTACGACCGAAAACTCAAAAGGCTCATCCTGATCCATTGATCGGCCGTTCTTCCAAGAATGATGGCAGGTGACTTCCCTTTCCTCTTAACGGATGGCCCCGGTCGGGCATACCTGGGAACACTTGTTGCAGAGGATGCATTCGGTGGACAAGACCTTGAGCCCATTCTCGATATAACCCCTCACATCCACGTCCATCGGGCATTCCTGGTTGCACTTTCCGCACCTCGAGCATTCCTCCCCCGAAGGCCTCTTGTGGATGAGGGCGAATCGGGAAGGAACCTTCATCACCAGCGACACCGGGCATGCGACCTTGCAGAAGGCCCTGCGTTTCCTGAAGGCAAAGGCCAAGATAACCCCAATCAAGTAATAGAGGCCGTTGCCCACCAGGAACCAAAGGAACTGATCCCACTTGTGGGTCTGTACCAGATTACCCGCGTCGCCCAGGATATGTCCTTCCATATAGTTATATCCCGACCGGATCAGGAAGAAAGGAAGCAGGAGGGAAACCGCCAGGACCGGCCAGCGGATATATGTGACTCTCACCGGAATGGGCTTGTTTCCTTTGATAGGTAGCCAATCCAGGACCGCCGCAGTCCAGCAGGCCCATCCGCAGAAACCCCTGCCCCAGATGAGGGGCCCGAACACCTTGGCGATGGAATAATGGATGAGAACCCGGGTGAAAACCCCGCCCGCCAGGAAGAAGGCGCCGTAAAAGACCGTCTCCTCCAATTGCATGTTCTCCCTTTGAAGGCACCCGAAAAAGATGATGAAGATTGGCATGATCAGAAGGATAGCCACCCGTCGTCCCAGGTCGGGTGTCCGGGAGCGGGACTGGATGGCATTGCCAAGCGAGATGAACAGGCCGATGGAGCTGAAGACCAGATAGAACCACTTCCATACCGTCATACCCAGAACGATGGAAAGGCTCAAGCCGATGAGGAACGGAAGAACCAGGGCCAGCGTATTCTTATGTTCAGGCATTCTCCGGGACCATGAGCCGTTTATGTTCCTCGACGCATTCCGGGCCCCTCATCAATTTTCCTGAATCATCCACTACCAACACCTGCTCATTTTCCGCTACTTCCATGATCATCTTCCAGGCGATGACCGACATGCGGGCCTGGTAGGCCAGGGAATAAACCGCCACTTCTTTTTGGCCTTCAAAGACATTCTTGAAAAGCTCAATATCCTCGAGGGTTTTCAGATGGAACTCATCGGCCCCTTCGCCGCAGCCTTGGAGGAACTCGGCGGTGGCCATTTTCATTTGAAGGTCTAGGAATAGGACCAGATGATTATTACCCTTTCGCTGGAAACCATGCCTTTTGTGGTCCACGTCGAAACATTCCATTTCCCGGTTCACGATCCTAGGACAAAAATAATTCTCGAAGGTATATTCGGGCGGGACATAGAGCTTGAATATCTTCGACACGATAAACCTCTCTCAGGTGTGTCTCTTCAGGATCAGGCGGACCTCATTTCAGGGCTACTGAGGATCTTTCCAGGAGGGACTTCAAGCAATCGACCTCATCGTCCTTCATCATCAGGAAGCGAAGTCCAGCTCCCTTGCAATTGGCCCAACGAACCGAGGCGTAAACGGTCAGGGTTTTATCCTCCGACAGGCAGTGTATCTCCAGACAGAGGACCTCGCCCACCCGGATGGGTTTATCCACCACGATGCACATACCCTCCAGGCTCAGGTCCAACGCCGTGGCGTTTTGCCCTGAATTGCGCCATTCCTCGATGGTCCGGAATATCTTCTGGTCCTCTTCCAGCCGGTACTTAACCGGCGTCTTGATCGAAACCCTGGGACTGGTCCTTCTTTCCATCGATAGGTTGGCTTCTCTCATCGAGACCTCCCGGAATTAAAACTGACCATTCCGTACCGTCGGTTGCGCTCTCCGCCGAACTATATTACAACTTAAATCCGTAAAAAGAAAAAGCCTCACTGTTAAATCAGCGAGGCTTCGTTGAACCGTTTACCTGAATCTCCCCTCAGACCCTTCGGAACTGAGCCCCATGGACCTGCGCCGATGGTTTACGCAGTTTGAGATGGACCGTATTCCCGACCTTACGGGTGGAAACGCTCCACTCGTGGGTATGGATCCCATCCTGCCCTGCCCTGGTCAGTGACGCCGGGAGATTCTCGACCGATTCCCCGGTCTTCAGGGTCTGGGTGACCGAATTGCGGATGCCGCACTGGGGGCAATCAGGGGTCTGACCGCAAACCCCGCCCATGACAGCGTTGCGGCAATCCAGGAAATGCCCGTTCTTCAGTCCGAAGGGACGGGCGTAAGGGGCATGGACCTCGGCGCGGCCCTTTCGGTTGCAGGCCACGACCCGCAGGTCATCATTGAAGACCATCATGGGTTCCTCGAACTTGTCCAGGTATTCGCCGAGGGAAACCCCGCCATATTCGGCGAGGAAATGGTCCCCGCATTCGGGGCAAAGGGTGGGACCGAGGTTGGGATCGGTATGGTGTACAACGCTTCCAACGACCTTATGGCAATGCTCACAGAGGATATCCATGGGACCTTCCTTATAGTGATTGAAAACTCCCCGTTTCTCCCCTGCCTTTATTATCCCTCGAATTCCGCCAAATGGAACACAAGACGACGAGACAAAAAAACAGAGGAAAAGGGTTTTCACTCGAAATCCTTATTACAACTATGTTTATTATCCAAATGTTCATCTGAACCTTTTCCTCCACCCATCCACTATGAGATAGGCAAACCAATTCTCGAAATATATAATGAGCGAGATTTTAAACGCTTTTCCGGCTATGTGCCCACACAAGCAACCCGTCATTAAAACGTTCTAGGTCTTGTTTTCAGGCTTTAGAAAGTGCTTCGCTTTTCCCAACGATTGAAACCGGCGGGAACCAACACGCGGGGGTTTTTGAATGTTTAAATGGAAGTCTATCTCTATTTTCTTGTTTGTATATAGCCTGTTGGTTTCAACTTTCATCCCTCTAATGAACCCGTCATTCACCTGGGCAGCCTCTTCGACCCTCTCCGACGATGACTCCTCCGACGACACGGACATCGCGACAACTCCATCCGCCTCCGTCTCAGACGGCTCTAATAGCCTTGAATCTCTTCACAACACCGAGGTTGTTTATCCCGCCTCTAAGAGCGAGGAAAAGACCACCGACGCTCCCGGCTCCACCACCATCCTGACCTCCACCGAGATCAAAGTCGGGGGATTCCGTACCCTGGACGATCTATTGAATTATGTCCGGGGTTTCTTCATCACCTATGACCGTGATTACAGCTATGTCGGTCTTCGGGGGCTCGGGAATCTTGGTGGGTACGCCTCCCGGATCTTGTTGCTGATCGACGGCCACCGGATCAACGATAACATCTACGATGAGTTCTACTCAGGCGAGGACACCGTGGTGGATATGGACACGGTGGACCATGTGGAGATCATTCGCGGCCCCGCCTCGGTCCTGTACGGCAGTTCGGCCGTTTTTGGCGTAATAAACGTTGTCACGAAAAAAGGGAAGGATGTCAAGGGTTTGACCCTCTCCGCCCAAGGAGGAAGCTTGAACACCATCGGGGGCGGGGCCCTATATGGCGGACAGACCAACTCTGGTTTCCAGTGGACCCTCCAAGGCTCCTACTATTACAGCGGCGGCAATGCCAGTCTCTATTATCCTGAGTACGACACCCCTTCCCTAAACGTCAATAACGGCATCGCCCAAAATTGCGATGGTCAGAACGCCCAACACGCTTTCCTTACCATGGACTGGAATGACTGGTCTCTGGAATCAACTTTCATGCACCGTTACAAGAACGTACCCACTGGTTTTATGGGGATAGCCTTCGACAATCCCAATGTTTACACCGACGACTACACCTTTTTCAGCGAGATCGACTACAAACACGGCGATCCCGAAAATGGCCAATGGCTGGGTCGGCTCTATGTGGACGCCTCGGACTATACCGGTAATTACCCTTCGGCTACCGCGGGCCAGCCCACCAATGTGGATATCGGGAACGGAGCCTGGTGGGGAGCGGAACTCCGATACGTCCTCACCCCCTTGTCTCGTAACAAGGTCACGTTGGGCGGGGAATTCGTGGATAATTTCCAGCAATTCCAGAACAATTATGACCTGGGCGGTAGCACTTATGTGGATGATAACCGCCAGTCCACCCAATGGTCCCTTTATGCCCAGGACGATATCAATCTGATATCCAACCTGTTATTGAGCGCGGGCGGTCGTTACGATTATTTCTCCCAGTCCGGCGGACAATTCGTTCCCCGGGGCGCCCTCATCTGGGACCCAGTGCAGACCACCGTCCTGAAACTGGTGGCGGGCGAGGCCTTCCGGGCGCCTGACGACTATGAAATGTACTACGCCGACGGCTACAGCCAGGAAGCCAATCCCAACTTGAAAATCGAGACCTTCGAGACCTACGAATTCGACTTGGAACAGTCCTTCCTCACCAACCACCGCGTTCTCTTCTCGCTTTACCATTATGTCGGCGAGAACCTGATCCTGGGCGTGCAGGACCCTAACAATACCGACTTCCAAATTTATGAGAATGTCGGTCATGACTCCTTGAACGGCATCGAGATGGAATACCAGTACCAGAACCCTGGGGGCATTCAGGGCCGCTTGAGCTGGGCCTATCAACGGGCTCAGGACGATATCACGGGCCAGGTCCTTCCCGACTCTCCGCAGAACCTGGGTAAGGCCAGTCTTCAGGTGCCCATCGACGCCAAACACCTGACCGTGGCCGCCGAGTGTCAGTTCACAGCCGCTAGTTACGGCTTCACCGGGGCCTGGGCGCCCGATTACACGATCTTCAACCTGAAGCTCTATTCCCCCCATTTCATCTGGGACAACATGGAAGCGAACCTGGCTTTTTACAACTTGTTCAACACCACTTATTACCAGCCCGTTTCCAACGATTTCCAACAGCTGACCCTGCAACAGGATGGTCTGGTGATCTGGGGAAGGCTGGGGTACAAGCTTTAGATTTGATGGAATGAGCCTTGAAGGAAAGGGTCGAACCAGTGGGAAGTTTTAAAAAAATCCTATTCACGGTCTTGATCGTAATGGCCGCGACGGCCCAGGGTGCGAACGTGTCCGAATACGTCGTCAAAGCGGATTATTTATCCTATTTCACCCAGTTCGTGCGTTGGCCCAAAGCGGCTTTCACGGATAAAGACGCACCTTTCGTCCTGGGAATTTTGGGAGATGATCCCTTTGGCAAGACTCTGGATGACGCGGTTAGAGGAAAGTCCGCGGAAGGTCATCCTCTGACCGTAAAGCGGTTCGGTTCTTTTGATAAGGAACAACTGGAGGCACTGAGGAACTGTCAGATGATGTTCATCTCCGACTCCGAGCAGGATAAGGTACGAGAGATATTGTCCGATCTGTCTGGCGCCAATCTGCTGACTGTCTCCGAGATCGACCACTTCCCCATGAGGGGGGGAATGATCCAGTTCGTACAAGAAGGAGACAATATCGGACTTTTGATCAACCCCAAGAACGCTATCCAGGCCCAGCTGAAGCTCAGCTCCCAACTGATGATGGTCTCAAAGATCTACATGGACGTGAATGCTGACAAGGTGAAGGCCCTTTATTACGACGGTATCCAGCTTTACATCAACGGCCAGGTAAAAGAAGCCATTGTTAAGTGGAAAGAATGTCTGCAAGAAGACCCGAGCAATCTGGCCGCGCAGGACAAGATCAAGACCGCCAGGGCCAAACTTAAGGCAATCTCGCACATCAAGTATTAAGTTTTACCGCCTCCCTTATCACTTGCCGTTCCCTGGTCCCAAATCCCAATGGTTCTCCGTTTACCGGGATGCCACCATCTCCTTAAGCCTTGGAGAGGAACCAAGAGTCAAAGTTCAAAAGCCTTCTTCCTATTTCCAGAGAGATGGTAAACTCATTCCGCCGCTTGGGTTTTCAGACCACTACATGGTTAGAGGAAAGGATGCTTTCCATCGCACGGTCCAAAACCATCATCCCATCGATCCTCACGCTCCTATTTATGACAGTCTTGCCCTTATTCGCCCAGGTTTCTCCCGAGCAGGGCACCTTCATCACCAGCGACGGGGTGAAGCTCCGCTACCTCCAGGCCGGCCGGGGAGAGTCCATCCTTTTCATCCCTGGTTGGCTGATGCCCTCCGAGGTCTGGACCTTGCAGATCAAGGACCTTTCCCAGGACCACCGGGTCATCACCCTGGACCCCCGCTCCCAGGGCTGGTCCGACTTCACCCCATTGGGCAACGACCCCCTTCGACGCGCCATGGATATCCGCGAACTGCTTGACAACCTCCACCTCAATTCGGTCGTCCTGGTGGGTTGGTCCCTGGGGGCCTTCGACGCCCTCGCCTACCTGCGTCAGTTCGGTACCGACAGGCTCAACGCCCTGGTCCTGGTCGACAGTCCCCTGGCCGCGCCCTCCGGACACGCGCCCACCCAACGGGTGCCCTTCCTGAAACTATTCCAAACCGACCGGATGAACGCCGACCGCAACTATGTCTGGAGCCTGTTCAAGAAACAGGCACCCAAGGGATTTTATAAACCCCTCCTGAAGGCGGCAGACCGCGTCCCCACCGACATCGCCCTGGCAACGCTGGACAATACCCAGCCGGGCGAGACCTGGGCGCCCTCCCTTTCCTCCCTTCGCCAGGTTTCCCTGCTTTACGCCATCACACCCAAATACGCGTCCCAGGCCGCTTACCTATTAAAAGCCGACCCCCAGGCTCGGGTGGAAACCTTCCCCGATTCAGGCCACGCCTTATTCGTGGATGAATCGGTCCGTTTCAACGCCTTGATCCGGGATTTCCTGCGTCAGGCTTCCTTTTATCCGCCCGGCCTGCCCGAATCCCACAGACCGTCGCTCCACAAATTGAAAAGTTTAAGTTCAGTCCCCGTATTCCCTTCCCCCACTTCGGAAACAACTACCCTCCCGAATTCGATCCAACCGTCCCCCACTCCCCTTCTAACCCCGGCTTCCGGGGACATCCCGCTTCCTATCCCTACCTCGACCTTTACCTCGACCGATACGGCCACACCCCTACCGATCTCATCCCCCCCGACCGCCATGGCGTCTCCAGCGCTCACTGTTCCACCCTCATATTCCGGTACACCGTTCGAAAGCACATCTTCCCAGACTGTCGTTCCTTCGGTCGTGACACAACCTGTAACTCCGGTTCCAACCAGTCCCTCTCAGCCCACCCTAACCCCCACCACGCCCTCCTCATTCTCGAGTTGGTTTTCCAAGACCCTTTCCCATCTCAAAGGCGTAGCCGCCCCACCCACGCCCCTACCGACATTCACCCCCATCCCTCCTTCGGTTAAACCGTCCCCCGCCGAATCATCCCCATCCGAAGAAAATCCCGTCCAAGAGGGATCCTTCACCACCAGTGACCATGTGAAACTCCATTACCTGGAATCAGGACAGGGATTGGCCATCGTCCTGATCCCAGGCTGGCTCCTGCCAGCCAAGATCTGGAAAGCCCAGCTAGAAGGGCTCTCCAGCGACTATCATGTGATCGCGCTGGACCCCCGTTCCCAGGGCGAGTCAGACATCACCGCTCAGGGAGACGACCCGGTGCGACAGGCCAGGGACATCCAGGAACTGTTGGACCATTTGGGCTTGACCTCGGCGGTCCTGGTGGGCTGGTCCCACGGGGGCTTCCAAGTTCTGGCCTATATGGGGGAATTCGGAACCGACCGCCTCTACGCCGCAGTGCTAGTGGATTCGGCACTGGCCGCCTCTTCCAGCGCCACCAGCACCGCCCCTCGAGCTCGTTTCCTCGAGCAGTTCCAAAAGGACCGACCAACAGCTACTCGGAGCTTTATCTGGAGCCTCTTCAAGACATCCCCGCCGGTGGATTTCTTCCATGAATTGGTCGCATCCGCCATGAAGACCCCCACCGATATCGCTTTGGCCTTGATGAACAACGCTTTTCCGGGCGATCCCTGGCAACCCAGCCTGGTCACCATGCGCCAGGTCCCCTTGCTTTACGCGGTCACGTCCAAATACACTTCCCAGGCGGCCTATCTTCTCCAAGCGGACCCCTTGGCCCGCGTGGAATTCTTCCCCCAGGCCGGCCATGCCCTTTTCTATGACGATGCCGACCATTTCAACCAGACCCTTCGGGATTTCCTGGCCAAGTCGGCCCTTTACCCGGCGGGACTGCCTGAAACAAGTAAAAAGCAGACCACTCATTCCTGGTTAGCGAACCCAAAATGACCCCTAAATTCGACAGCCGTTACCAGCTCTCCAAACCCAACCGCCAGTTGCTCTGGGCACTGTTCGCCGTCTCCTCGGCCAGCATCGGCTTCGAGATCATGCTTACCCGCTACTTCTCCATCGCCAGCTGGTCGGAGTACGGCTACTGGGTCATTTCCATCGCCATGGCAGGCTATTCCGCCAGCGGGGTGGCCCTGAGCCTGTTCAAGGACTTCTTCTTTCGCCGGGCCCACCGCTTCCTGTTCTTCATCCCGTTGGTCCTGCCTCTCCTGGCCTGCCTGGGCTTTTACCTGGTGACCCAGAACCCCTTCAATCCCCTGGAACTTCAGGACACCAACCTCTGGATGGACCAATTCCAGAACATCTCCAAGTATTACGGGGCTCTATTCCCGGTCTTTTTCCTGTCAGGCCTTTATATCAGCCTGAGCTTCCTGGCCCTGACCAACGAGAAGATCGGGGCGGTCTACGCCGCCGACCTGGTGGGCGCGGGCTTTGGGGCCCTGGCCATGCTGGCGGCCATGTTCTGGGTCAATCCTTTCTACCTTTTGTGCACCCTCATCCCCTTCTGGTCCCTGGCCGCCCTGGCGGCCCTTTACCGGGCCCGTTTCGAGGCCAAGCTCTGGAAATGGGCGGTGGTCGTGGCCCTGATGCTCGTGGCCAGTGAGTTCTCCGCTGTGAAATTCAATAAATCCCATTTCTGCCAATACAAGATGATAACCCCCGCCCTGAACGTGGCCGACGCCCATATCCGGCAAAGGATCTACTCACCCTGGGGTTATTACCTGCTTCTGGACAACTTCACTGAGAGATTGGATATTGACCTGTCCAACAACTATGTTTTGCTGAAAGTGGACGGACCTCCCAAGGCCTACGGCCTCTACTTGGATGGGAACCGTATCGGCTCCTTCCCCCGGAACGCCAAGACCGATTTCTCCTACGCCAAGGGAAGCCTGGACATCTTCCCCTATATCCTCAAGCCCCAAAGCCGGGCGCTCCTGATCGGTACCCGGGGAGGCTTCCGAATCGGCGAGACCCTGAATTTCGGCGCATCCGAACTGGTGGCCCTGGAAAGCGACCCGAATCTGCTGAACATCATGAGAGGTTCCCTGGCGTCCTGCGAGAAGAATTGGCTGAAGGACCCCAGGGTCCAGCTTTTGCGCCAGGCCCCCGAATCTTACCTGACTGGCTCGAAGAAGGGCTTCGACATCATCGACCTGTCTTCCGAGTTCCTCGGCCAGGCCGACGCGAACAAATACGCCTATACCCGGGAGGCCCTGAAGACCTACTGGAAATCCCTGAATCCTGGCGGTTTGGTTTCCCTACCCGTAAGTACACGCGAGTTCACGGTCTACGCCCTCAAACTCCTGGAAACAGCCAAGCAGGCATTGTTAGGTTTGGGCATCAAGGACCCCCAGACCCGACTGGTCCTTTACCGCTCCGCCTGGAACGTCCGCCTTCTGATGTCCAAAGACCCCTGGACAGAAGATAAGATCGACGCGCTCAAGAGCTTCTGCGACAGCCGGTCCTTCGACATTTCCTATTACCCGGGGCTGGTGCCTGGCGCCGGAACCACCGAGATCTTCAACGACCTGCCTCCCACCGTCTGGTCCGGGACCAACGACCAGATCTCAGCGCCCCAGGAAGCCACCGACTCCTTGATGGAGGATAGTGTCAAATTGCTCTCGCCTCAGGGACAGGATTTCTTGAAAGACCACTTCTTCAACCTCCAGCCCTCCACCCTGGACCGGCCCTTCTTTTTCTCCATCCTTCGCCCGTCCCACCTGAAGGAGATCCTGGACAACCTCTCCCAGATACCCCGGGAAGAGATCGGCTACCTGATCAACCTGGCAGTCCTGCCCCAATCCCTGCTCTGGGCCCTGCTGGTCCTGGCCCTGCCTTTGTTGGGGCGGGCCCGTGGAGCGGTCCCACTGCCCCAACTAGGCAAGACCCTGGTCTATTTTTCCTGCTTGGGCTTGGGATTCTTGTTCATCGAGATCGTGCTCATCGAGAAGGGCGCCTATTTCCTGGGGGACCGGACCATCGCCTTCTCCCTGGTGCTCTGCGCCATGCTGGTCTTTTCCGGATTGGGTAGCTGGATGTCGGGAAGTTTCTTGAGCCAGCCCCGGGAAGTCCTTCGTCCCGCGGCCATCGGGCTGGGCCTCTGGTTCCTCCTGACCCTGGCATTGCTGGATCCAATCCTGTGTGCCCTGCTGTCCTGGCCTTTGCAGATGAAATGCCTTTTCCTCGGCGCCTGGTCGGCCCTGGCCTCCATCCCCTTGGGATTCTTTTTCCCTCTGGGGCTCACCCGGCTTCCCCGTGACAGCGGACTGATTCCCTGGGCCTGGGCCTTGAACGGGGCCTTCTCGGTTGTGGCCACGCCCCTGGCCAACCTGATGGCCATCTCGGCCGGGTACCGGTCGCTGATCTTATTGAGCCTTACCCTTTACGTCATGGCTTACTTGGTCTTCCCGACCACCCTTTCCAAATCGGACAATATGGGGAGGCGCCTATGAACCCCCGCGCCTGGTTATCCGCCTTCGTCTTCCTTCTTCTCACGAGCGCATCCTTAATGGCCCAAGTAACACCAGCTTCTGCCCCGGCCAAGACCGGTCCGGATTGGACCTACAAGAAATACCTGAAGGCTTTCAAAAAGAGCAAACGGCCCACCCATTTGACCGCTTCTGAATTCGAGAAGGTCCAGGAACGCAAGCCGGCAATGATCAAGGACATCCGGCATTATCTTTACCGAAAATTCGGCGAAGCCGACCCCAGGCTCCTGCAAGCCTTCCAGGACCTTCCGCGAGAGTACTTCCATTTCGACTACCAGGGAGGGGTGGATTTTTCGAAGACCGCCTATGAATACCCGCCCCGCACCTGGGCCCTGGGCTGGGGCTCAGCCTTGAGCGATTACGAAGGCCAGGCCTACATGGCCCAGTTGGCCCATCCCAGGTCGAAAGACACGGTATTGGAAGTGGGGACGGGGAGCGGGTATAACATTTCATTGCTGTCCAGACTGGTCAAGGACGCCTATTCCATCGAGATCATCAAGCCGCTGGGAGAGGATGTATCCAAGATCTTCAAGCCCCTGGGATATACCAACGTCCATACCAGGGTGGGTGACGGTTATTACGGCTGGAAGGAGGTCGACGGCGGGTTCAATATCATCATGTTCACCTGCGTGGCCCAGTTCGTCCCGCCGCCGCTCTTCAAACAGCTCAAGCCCGGCGGCCGCATCATCATCCCCATCGGCCAACCCTTCAAACACAACCAGGTGCTCTATGTCTACCACATGGACCATCGGGGCCGGGTCCACTCCAAGAAATACATCCCGGTCTATTTCATCCCCATGAAGGGCACCATGGACGCCGCCGCGGCCCAAATGGGTATCGCCCTTCCCGGGGGCCAGAAACTGGCCAAGCACGCCAAGCCCACCCCCACCCCGGTCCCGGACATGGTCCCGACCGCGGTTCCCTCGCCAACCCCGGAAATAAAAAAGCCCCACCCGATCATGATCAGGCGGGGCTTGATGATGGACTAGCTGCGGTCCAAAAAAAACTTACTTCGAGTCGTCGTCTCCGGCTTTCGGAGTGGCGGCAGGGGTAACCTTCGCGTCAGGTTTCTTGCCATTCTTGGCATCCATTTTGGCTTGCTTGGCGGCCAGCTTGTCCAAACGGGGTTGCAAAGCCGCGAGATTTCCTTCCGCCTTGGCGGAACTGGCGTTGACCGCTTTCGCTGCGTCGATCGACTTTTGATAGGCGTCCTTGGCCTTGTCCAGGGCCCCGGTCTGTTCATAGACCGATCCCAGGTTGTTCCAGGCGACATAGTTGCTGTCGTCGGTGGCCGTGGCTTTCTCAAATAACGGCAAGGCCTTGTCGAGCGCCGGTTCTTTGGCCGTCAGATAGGCCAGACCCTCGTTGTTCAGTCTCCAGGCTTCCATCTTCTTGGACTTCAGCACGCCCATCTTCTCATAGGCCGCGACGGCCTCGTCGGTCTTGCCGGCTTCCGCCAGCGCGATGGCGGCTTTCATGGAAGCGACAGCCGGGCTATCCACCTTAGCCGCTTTGGGCTTGGCCACAGCGGTAGTAGCGGGCGCGGGTGTAGCCGCGGGAGCCGCGTTATCCGCCCACAATACTCCGGTCGACGTCAACATCCCGACCGCCATCAACAGAACAGCACTCTTGAACTGGACCATTTCTCTCTCTCCTTGGTTTCTTTTTGGAAACTGAAGCTTGTGAGGGATTTTATTCCAACCCCAAAAAACAGTCGAGCTAATTCAGGCTCGGCGGCAATAGTCCTTAAGGTTTCTCGAATAACCTACAACTAGAAACGCTTGGCCGCATCGTCCAGGATGGCGGCGGTCGCCGTGGCACCTACCCTCGTGACCCCCAGGTCCAATACTTCCAACAGACGGTCCAGGGTGCGGATGCCCCCCGCCGCCTTGACCTGCACTGCGGGCGACAAGTGGGCCCTCATGAGCTTCAGGTCCAGGTCGGTAGCCCCGCTATCCCCGTATCCGGTGGAAGTCTTAGCGAAATCCGCCCCGACCTTTTCGCATATCTCGCAAAGGCGGATCTTGTGCTCGTCCTTTAGGTAGCAATTCTCAAAGATGACCTTGCTGACCGCCGCGTTCCCCTTGCATAGGTTCACCACGGCCCGGATGTCGGTCTCCACATAGAGCCAATCCCCGCTCAGGACCTTGCCGATGTTGACCACCATGTCCAGTTCCTGGGCGCCATGCTGGATGGCCTGGTGGGTTTCCATGATCTTCACCGACGTGGCCTGGGACCCGTGGGGGAACCCGATCACCGTGCCGACAGCCACCCCAGAGAATTCCAGGACCTCGACCGCGCGCGAGACGAAATAGGGCTTGATGCAGACCGAAGCGGTCTTGTATTTCTTGGCGGTCTGCAGGCCGTCGAGCAATTCCTGATCGGTCAGGGTGGGCTTCAAGAGGGAGTGGTCAATGGTCTTGGCGATGGATTCTACGGTCCGACGGTTCATATCGTTACCTCGGGCAGATAGACTAGCGACAAAGTCATTTTAGTGGAAACAGCGAGGCCCGGATACCCTTCCGTGATCCCTTCAGGCCTGGATGTCCAAACCTGAGGAAGGCGGGCCCGGGGGCTCCTGGCGCTTCCTGTTTTGCCGGTTCTTGCGTCTCTGAAGGATCATTTGGTAGCGCAGGTAGCGGGAAAAGGACTTGAGGGGCTGAAGGGGCCTTAGGATGAAATCCCTCGCGCCCCTATAGCCGTCGGAAGTAGCGGTCGATTCGATAGGACGGATGGGATCGTCGGACGGCATGGTTACCCCTTCTGGAACCTATCCAATCTCCCCCTCACAAAAGCTACGGTTTCCTTGAGACTATAGAGCATTGGGATGTATTGGGAAGACACCCTCACCCGGTTAGCTCGGTCTTCCAGGTGCTTCATGCGGTCCAAAATCTCCTGGGTCGGCGGGCGGTCACCCAATTTGTTGATCTCCGCCTCCAGCCAATGAAGTTCGCCGTAAAGCAGGAATATCCTCCTTTGCATGCCCCACCCGACCAGGGACATCAAGCCTTTAACCAGTGGATAGATCAATCCCAGGACAGGGATCAGTAATACGACGATCTGTTCCACCAAGACCGCCAGCCAGAATGGCAGGTAGCGTTGCAGGAAGGGTCGGCCGGATTTGTAATAATGGCGGGCGTCCGGGCTTAGGCCTATCTCCAGCGATTCGGGCGCGGGAAATTCGCCGGGTTTTTTGAATATCCCTCCCTTGGAATGGACCTGGGAAGCCACTTCAAGCAACAAATATTGAAGGGCCGGATGGAGGTCGCTCTTGACGATCAAGCTGGTCTTGGTGGCCAGAAGGATGGTGTCCTTGGGGGGTTTGTTGCGTCTTCAGGTTCCCCACACCCTGGGGCAGGACCAGCTTGTATACAGAGGGAAAAATAGCAACGTAAGCGTCGGCCCTGGCGAAATTGGCGAGGTCGATGCCAGGAGCGTTGATTAGCCTTGTGACGATGGGCGAACCCCAGCTTTGCATGATAATGGCCGCGTCGACCTTTCCCTGGATCAATTGTTCGGCCGCGTTTTCCGGCTCCAGGGGTATAGCCTGGAACATCTTGCTGTCTAGCGAGTTGCGGTGGAGCAATTCCTCCACTAGAGCTCGGGAATCGCTTCCCTCGGGCCCAACCGCCACCTTTTTGCCCTGCATGGCGTAAAGGATCCGGTCCGTCCCCAGCTTATGGGAGAAGAAAAAGACCGGCTCGTATCCCACCGTTCCGAGGGAATCCAAGGCCTGGTCGTCGTCTTCTTTCGCGACCCCGCCTTCCACAAAGCCCAGCTGGACCCCAGACCTGGGGTCCCGAAGCAATTTAAGGTTCTCCACCCCGCCCACGGTCGGGACTAAACGCAATTCGATGCCGTATTTGGCCAACAGCAATTTGTAGCGTTTCCCGAAATAGGCGTAGGAACTGCCTTCCGGACCGGTAGCCATGGTAATAACCCTGGGCGGGAGCGGGTGCATGGCGGAAAAAAGCCAAAGGAGCCCGATGACGATGACCGCCGTCGCGATCATGATGGCGATCGAGGCCTTGCGCGGCGGCGTCATTTTCAGACCTTTGATGTTGGTTGGGTTGTTCTTCGGTTGATCGGCCATTGGATGTTCTCCCTATAGAGTTATAGTTCCATCGAGGAATCCTCAGTATATCGGGGCCAACTTGAGTATTTCATTTAAATTTTGGAGGGATTTTCAAGGACCGAAAAGGAGATCGTTCTTTATCTCAGGACGATGACTTTACGGACCAGTTTGCCGGAAGGTTGTTGAATGACGATGAAGTAAACCGCGTTCCCCACGACGGCTCCCCCGCTGTTACGCCCATCCCAGCTGAAGCGGTAGTTGCCCGGAGAGAGGGTCTGATCCACTAATTTTTCGACCTCTTCCCCAACCAAATTGAATACATCGATCTTCACTTCCCCGGCGTTATCCACTCTCACGTCCATACCCAAAGCCGTTAGGTTCGGATTGAAGAAATTGCTGTCCAGGTAAAGGGCCGCGTTGGGCGTTGGGCTTTGGGTCGGCGAACTGGTGGTCGTGGGCGAATAGGTAATGGTCGGAGTAAAGGTAATGGTGGCCGTGAAGGTAGCGGTCAAGGTATCGGTAAATGTAGATGTCAAGGTCGGTGTAAAGGTGGATGTTCGGGTAGGCGAATTCGTGGGGGTCGAGCTATTCGTCGCGGTGGCGGTAGGGGTATTGGTCATGGACGCTGTCCGGGAATTGGTGGGCGTGGCGCTGTTGGTCGCCGTCAAGGTAGCGGTCAGGGTCGCCGAGTTGGTGGGCGTATAAGTGGTCGTGACCGTGTTCGTCGGGCTGTTGGTGGAGGTTTGAGTGGCTGAGTTGGTCGGGGTATAAGTGGCGGAAGCCGTCGCGGAATTGGTGAAGGTACTGGTCGGCGTAGCGGTATTTGTGGCGGTATTGGTCAGTGTGTTCGTGGCCGTACTAGTCGCCGTTCTTGTCGCCGTGTTCGTAGCGCTATTAGTGACCGTGTTAGTGACGGTGTTGGTACTCGTGCTGGTCGCGGTCGAAGAAGCGGTCAAGGTCGCGGTCGAGGTCCCCGTATTGGTCGTCGTATTCGTTACGGTATTTGTGGCCGTCGCCGTATTCGTAGCGGTGGTGGTGGCCGTATTGGTCACGGTATTAGTCGCGGTATTGGTCCTGCTATTGGTCGCTGTGTTCGTTGCCGAGTTAGTCGCGGTATTGGTGGCTGTTTGCGTGGCGGTGTTGGTCGCGCTATTGGTGGCCGTATTGGTCGAGGAATTGGTAACGGTATTCGTGGCTGTCGCCGTACTGGTCGCGGTGTTCGTAGTCGAATTAGTCGGAGTATTGGTGGCTGTTTGTGTGGCTGAGTTGGTCGCGCTATTGGTAGGCGTTTGGGTGGCGGAGTTGGTTGGTGTTCCAGTGGCGGAATTGGTAGTGCTATTGGTGGCTGTTAAAGTCGCGGTGTTGGTAGGCGTCGGAGTCTTGGTGTTGGTCGGTGAATTCGTAGAGGTGGCATTTACCGTGTTGGTCGGTGTGCCGGAAGGGGTCCCGGTCGGGGTAAAGGTCGGCACGCTGCTGGTCCCAGGCAGGAAGTCGAAACCAAAATCATTGTTCAGGGACGCGGACATGGGATTGAAGGTATTTCCCCCGTCCCCCGAGGATTCACTATAAGAGGTGACCCCGTCGTAGGTGTTGGAGATATAGGGCGCGACGGTCGAGACAGGGTCCTGGGCCGGCCAATAATAGTAGCTGGTGGCGGTGGACAAGGGGCTCTTGAGGACCAGGCGGTAGTTGCCCGGGGCCAAGATCAGGGTTGGGATCAGGTTCCCCACCCATCCGGGGGAGGACATGGTCTGGGCCGTTATCAAGGTACCCGACCCGCCTGGGACAACCACATTGGTCCCTGAGTTACGAATCTCCCAATAAAGGTTGTCCAAAGGCACCGTGGCGCCGACCTGGGAAACGAAAGCGCTGACCGAGGCTATGGTCAAGGGCGAACTGACCACACGGAAACGCTGGGCCAGATAACTGTTCCCCAGGATGCCGCTCCCGCCAGACTCCGCCAGGGGATTCCCGACCCAGGTCCCGCTCACATCCACCAGGAACACCGGCATGATACTGGTGGCCTGCCAGCCCGATCCCGTGTTCTGGGCTACACCCAAGGCCCCGCTGAAGGTCTGGTTCAAGGGCAGATACCCTGTATCGGGGGCCGTTCCTTGGAGCAGGCTGGCGGTATTGGTGCCCAGGATCGATAAACCGTCCCATTCCACGACCACATGGTAGGTTCCCCCCGCCGTGACCGCGACCGAGGTTCCCAGGGTGACATTGTTCCAACCTGCCGCAGGGGTGAAATTAGTGGCCGGGGCCAGGACCCCATTGGGCACTCCCGCGGAATCGCCCTGGATGGACACTTTGTAACCGGGGCTTCCGGTCACGCTCAACATATAGAACTGGACCGCCGACAGGGTGCCCGCGCTGTTGGCCGTGAACCTCATGCTGGTCTTGTTGACGCTGGCGTTCATGGTGAAGGTCACGGGGGAGCCGATGACGGACCGGTTCCCGAACTTGTCATTGGCGCCGGTACCCACGCCGGGCGCGTCGAACCGGGAATAGGCGGGGCTTCCGCCGTATTGGAGAATACAAGTAGAGGAAGTGGCGCAAGACTTGTCCACATATATCTCGGTATAAAGCTTGTCCCTCAAGGGGAGGGTGAAGGTGGGTTCAGCGGCGGTCCAAAAGGTCGTGCTGTTGGGCGCGCTCGAAAGGGCCGTGGGAGCCACCGACTCGAACAGCAAGGTGGTGGTAGGTCCGGCGGCGGAGTAGTCGTAAACCTTCATATGGAAATAAGCGCAGCCGCTGGCCGTCCCTGACTCGTAACCGACCAGGGCGAAGTCCCAATTGCCAGGGGGGATAGTGGGGTTGTTCAGGGGGTCGGAAACCCAGGACCCGATCAAGAACGAGCCGACCGAACTGGCGGTGGCGCTAAGCGTGTTGTAGGCCACGCCGAAGGAGTTTCCCATCAACTTGGTGGGAGCGCCGGGCGTGATGGAGGTGGCGTCATAGAGGTAGAACAGGGAACTTTGGAAAGGAGCGTAGGTCGCAGTCGAAGTAGGCGTGGGAGTGACCGTCGGGCTGGGGGTGGGCGTATTGAATGTCGAACAGATATCCACATATCGCCAAGCCGCCATATTACCGCCGTATTGACTTTCGTTGATGCCCCCGGACAGCAAGATACGGTTTGAGGTATCCTGGCCGAGGTAAGTCAAAACATATTCGGGTAAATAGGAACCGGACTGGGGCTGGCGCGCTTGTCCTCCCGCGAACGCCGGATCCAATGTCCCGGTCGAAAGAAGCCGGATGATGATGTTGTTATAGGCGTTTGGACCTGAAGCGCAGACCCCGCTGGCCAGTATCCGGCCGTTCATATCCAGGCTAATATCCGAACCCGCACCCCATCCCGGATATTGGGGATCGGTATAAAGGATGTATCCGGTCCCTCCCCCGAAACCGGGGTCGATCAAGCCGCCGGAAGTGAAACGCCAGACGACCATTTGAGATAAGGTGGTGTTATTGGTACTGGAACCCACTACCAGTATGTTGCCCGAGACATCCAAAACCAGGGAATTTCCCGAATCCGAATAGTTTGCCCCGGCCGTGTTGGCCTTCAGCACGAACCCCGACCCGTTGAGGGAGCTGTCCAATGTTCCAGTAGAGGATATCCGCCAGAGGACCATGTCGGTTTTCCCCGTGGCGGCCACGCTGGAGCCTGTCACCAGGATATTACCCAAACTGTCTATCTTGACGGCGTTGCCGACATCGTCCCCGTTGCCGCCGGCGGTGTTGGTGAACAACCTTGCGCCCCCCGGCCCGAAGGTGGCATCCGGAACACCCAAGGAAGAAAGCCGCATCACGACCATCTCATAATGTCCCGCCGCGTTCTTGCTCTGGCCCGTCAGCACAATGCGTCCCAATTGGTCGATGGCCAGGGCGTTGGCCTGGTCCATCGTTCCCCCCGCCAAAGAACCAACGGAGAATTCCCCCGAGGTCCCGAAGGACGAATCCACATTACCGTTGTTCAACAACCGCCAGACCGCCAAACGGGACGAGGCGTCGCTTCCGGCCACCAATATCCCGCCGCCGCTATCCACCTTCACATCATTGAAATCAAAATTGACGGCAGAGGTACCGAAGGTGGAATCGATCGTGCCGTCCGCGTTGTAGCGGGCCAATAGGCCATAGTTATAGGTCCCGTCATCTCCCGAGCCGACTTGCAAGATCTTTCCGGCCGGGTCCAGCGTCAACCTTCCCGGATAAGCGTTGAGCCCAAAACTCGGCTGGTCCATCCCGGTAGAATTGAAGGACAGGTCCAACTGCACACAAGTGTCGGTCGCGGTTGGGGTCGCGGTGCTGGTGACTGTGGGCGTATTGGTCGGTGGGCAAGTCGGTACCGGCGTGACCGTCCCGCCCAAGGGCGAGTACCAGACGTCGCCCAGCACGGGACCGCCGGGATCCTTTTCCCCCGCCAGGACCCAAAGCTGGTTGTTGAAAGTAAGGGCCGAGTGTGTGTCCCGGGCCGGATATTGGGCGGTGGTGGTGGCGGAGGTCCAGGTGGAACCGTCGGGTGAATACCAAGCGTCGTCGTATTCGTTGGTACCGTTACCATTCTGGCCCCCCAGGACCCAAAGCATGTTGTTATAGACCGCCACTTGAAGACTATCGCGAATGGCCCAGGGACAAGAGTTGTTGATCGGGGTCCAGGTGATGCCGTCAAACGAATTCCACACATCGTTCCTCTGGGAAATCCCGTCCATCCCGCCGATAACCCACATCTTGCCCATGAAGACCGCGCATCCGAAATGGGCCCGGGGACCGAACCCCGCCGCCGTGGTAGCGGCGGACCAGGTCGCCCCGTCGGTGGAGTACCACACATCCTTATAGTAACCGCCGTTGCAGCAGCCTCCCGGCCCGACCCCCCCAATGACCCACATCTTGCCGGCGAAATTGACGGCCTCCTGACCGCTGCGGCTACCGAAGACCGTCACAGGAGTTACCTGGTTCCAGTTGGAGCCGTTCGGGGAATTCCAGACATCGTTGTTGTAGCCACCGCCGTTCGCGCCTGCCATCACCCAAAGCTTGCCGTTGTAGGCCAGGGCGCTATGACCGGACCTGGCAGGCCAGGCCGCGGACCGAGGTGGAAGGCGTCCAATTGATCCCATCCGAGGACTTCCAGACATCGTTGTCGTTGCCGGCCCCGTAGCCGCCCAGCACCCACATCTTGGATCCGGTTCCGTCGTCGAAAACACAGGCCGCTTGGCCCTGGCGGGCCGAAAAGGCCGAACCGCAGTTGGCCAGGGTCCAGCTCACTCCCGGGTTCGGCAGGGCCGTCAGGGTCGCGGTGGGGCTGGCCGTCGGGGTGATGGTGGGGGTCGGCGTAATGGTCGGAGTGTTGATGGGCGTGATGGTCCCGGCGTTCTCATCGCCGAAGATGAAATTCACGACCTGGGGAACGCTGGAGATGGCGACCGGATCACCCGGCGGGTTGCCCTTGAAGGCGTAGATCTGATAGGGATCCCCCGCCTGGAAGCTGCCGCTCCCGGTCAGGTCCAGGTAAGCCCTCAGATAAATGGTTCCGCCCTGATCGAATGTCAGGCTGTAGGAACCGCCATTGACGTCGACCCCGTTGCTTCCTTGATAATAGATGGTCAAGGCTGGATCGGCGAAGGCCTGGACCCTCAGGGGCCGGCTGGACCCTACCGTCCCGGCATAGAGGCTTCCCGAATAGCTGACCGTACCGGATGCCCCTATCTCCACGAAGGCGTCGGTCAGAGTGACCGCCCCCAGGGAGGTCGATGTGGAGACCGTAATGGGGTCGGCGGGCACGGTGTAGTGGCCATTGTAGAACTGGAAAGGCTCGCCAGGATCCAGATTGTCGTTGTCATTCAGGTCCAGGATGTAACCGATGTAATAAACCCCGGGTTGTTCCACCCCGATGGAGAAACCACCTCCTTGGAAAGTCACCGTCGCTCCTATGCTGCCGGTGCCCTGTAAGTTGGGATTCCGGGAGACAAACATCAGGAAGGGAGAGGACGAGGAAATATTGCCCTTGGAACCCTGGTAATAAGCGTTGCCCGTGATGAAGTAACCGGGCGTAGGGGTGGGAGCCGGGGTGTAGCTGGCGTTGCAGGCGTCGGTCAGGTTGAAATTGAAGGTCGTTGGTTGACCGGCCGCAACGTTGATGGCCGCCGCTGGCGGCACACAAACGCCCCCGCTGAACTCGGAAGGTTCGCCCATGTCGTATTTCAAGTTGTTGTTCTTGTCGAAGAAGCCCTGCAGGTAATAGGTCCCAGGGTCCATCAGCATTTCGTAACCGGAACCCGAGGTCTGCACCCCGGTTCCTGTGTTGGGCACGGGAAAATAAAGGTTTTGGTCATAATAGGGGATGACAATGCCCTGGGAACCGGAACCGATGGTTCCCTGGGTCCCGCTGTAGCTGAACGTTCCCACGATGCCCGGCAAAAGAGTAGCGGGACTGCCGAAATTGACGGTCCCCAGGTTGTAGGGTCCCAGCACGTCGATGCCGTTCACCGGTTTGGAGGACCGGTTGTTATAGAAGACGTAAGGGTCACCCGCGGCGGGTTGGTGGATCCCGGCGGCGTCCACGTAAAAGACCGGGTAATAGAACCCCGGGCCAGGCAGGCTGACCGAGAAACTGAAACTGGCCTGCTGGGAGGGATAAGTCAATCCGGGCGACTTTGCCAGGTTGGGATAGGAACTGTCCGCGAAACAGACGTAAACAGGATGGGAGGCGTTGACGGGGGAGGCGCCAGTGTAGTTGACCGTTCCAGAGACCGTGTAAGGCCAGGGCGCTGGCGTGGGGGTGGACATGGGCGCCCCTCCGCCCCAGATGTTCGCGTCGCCGAAGCTGAAGTTGGTGTAGGTATTGGAAGGGCTGGCCGAAACCGCCGTGGCGTTTCCGTAGGTTTGGTTCTGATAGATCTCGTAGGGCTTGCCCGCCTCCAGTTGGCCGTCGCCGTTAACGTCCAGGAAAGCCACCAGATAATAGGTATTGGTATCGAAACTGGCCAGGTTGTAACCCCCATTGTTCTGGATGACCTGGCTTCCCTGAACGTTGGCCGGAACGGATAGATAAGGGTCGGCGAAAGCCTTGACAACCAGGGGCCGGCCCCGGCTGACCGGCGTCAGACTGCCGGTATAACTGACCGTTCCCGCGATACCGCTGATCTTGATCGAATCCCCGAACGAGAAATTCATGTTGGTGGCCCCGTTCACCGGGATGGCGGTGGCGGGAAAACCCGTAAGACCGTTATAGAACTGGAAGGACTCGCCCACTGCCGGCTGACCCGTCCCTTGCTGGTCGAATAACATGGCCATGTAATAATTCCCCGCGGCGGGCAGGCCAAAGCCATAGGTTCCGTTGTTCATGGTGACGACCTCGGTTTGTTCCGGTGGCGATCTCG
>CAWHOE010000009.1:0-26997 GCA_963830915.1 candidate division FCPU426 bacterium | reverse complement strand
GACCACCGGGACCCTTGCGCAGGTGGATCTTGACGCCCGATTGTTCGAAATGCAGCTCATTGATCTGGGCCTCATTCATCAGCTCGATCACATCCTGAACGATGGAAAGTTTCGGATTGACCTTTAATTTCTTGACTGAAGGAACCGCAGACCTTTTCTTTTTCTCGGGCTTGGGACCCTCAATTTTTTCTGGGTTAGTCGTCATCAGTTGTTGCTCCTTTCAAGGACCGCTTTGAGACAACTGCCGAACAATCGAAAGCTCAGACCCTCTCTAAATACTCCCCAGTTCTCGTATCGATCTTGATCTCATCGCCTTCCTTGACGAATAGGGGCACCTGGATGGTGGCCCCGCTTTCCAAAGTGGCGGGTTTGCTGGCCCCGGAAACCCGGTCACCCTTGATCCCGGGCTCGCTGGAAACAACCTTAAGGTTGACGGTGATCGGTAGCTTGACGCTAATGGGACGCTCTTTGTAGAAAAGAACCTCGATGGACATTTCTTCTTTCAGCCATTGGAACCCTTCCCCAACCTCTTCCTCGGTTAGTTCCAACTGTTCAAAGGTTTCGTTATCCATGAAAATAAACTTGTCGCCTTGTTTGTACATGTACTGCATTTCTTTTTCTTCGACCGCTGGCTCCGGTACTTTTTCCCAGCTATCCAGGGTTTTATCGGTCACGGTTCCCAACTCGACGTTCTTCAATTTCAAACGGACAAAGCCCCCGCCCTTACCCGGTTTAACATGTTGATAAGAAGTGACTCGAAAAAGGACACCATCAAACTCGCAAAGGTTACCGGCGCGCAGGTCCATAACGGTAAGCATTCCAAAACTCCTTAAGTTCCATCAGAATTGGGAAAAACCCTTGTTATTCGGGGATATAAGGCAAAAAAGCCTTATTTTTCAACGAAATCGGCCAAAAAGGAGGGTCATTGTACAAGAAATGTGGTTGGAGGTCAAACAATGAAGGACTTAGGCGGTGATTCTGGTCAAAAAACCTCTAAAAACCTCGATTTTAAACATCCACAAATCGTTTATGCCACAGCTCAACCAGCAAAAGGCCATAGAGAAGCAAGTGATGATCCTGGCGCCCAGATAGATGCTCCTGGAGCAATTGTTCCGTTTTGGCCAGGTTGAAATAGCCTCTTTTTTGGAACTTCTCCGAGTGGAATGTGTCTACCAGGAGGGGTTTTAATTCCTTCCGGAACCAGGGTCCTAAAGGAACCGCGAATCCTTTCTTTTGCCGGTAAATGATGTCCTTGGGCAGGTATTTTTGAGCCGCCCGTTTGAGGATGTATTTACTGACCCCTCCCCTCAGCTTCATGGACGAGGGTAAGGAAAAGGCGAACTCGACCAGCCGATGGTCCAGATAAGGCACCCGGGCCTCCAGTGATGCCGCCATGCTCATCCTATCCACCTTGTTCAACAGGTCATCGGGGAGCCAGGTTTTCATGTCCATATAAAGCATCACGTTGAAATTATCGAATCCATAGGGTTCGGCCGACTCAAATATCCTTTCGATAGATTCCTCGACCTTGGAGTGCTCCATTTCATAGAGCAGCTTTTCCCCGGCCAATTCCTTCAATGTCGATTCCAGGCTCAATCGGGACCAGGCTAAATGTCGTTTCACCAGGTCCTCTTTCTGAAGGGCCTGCCAGGCCTGGTGATAGGGGTCTTTCAGCCCTCCGGTCAAGAATGGCACCAGGCTTTTAAGCCAGCCCGGCAGGGACCTGGCTTTTCCCGATAGCTGGTCGAAAGCGTAGCGCCGATACCCCCCGAAAAGCTCATCCGCCCCTTCCCCTGTCAGGACCACCTTCACTTCCTGCCGTGCGAAAAGGGAAACCACGAAGGTCGGCAAGGAAGCCGGGTCGATGACCGGGTCATCCTGATATTTCACCAGTTTGGGGATCAGGTCGTTGAGCATCCGAGCGTCCACCATGATCTCCCGGTGCTGGCTCTTCAGGTAGCGGGAAACCTTCCGGGAATATTTCAGCTCGTTGAAATCCCTTTCATTGGCGAAACCCACCGAGTAGGTCTTGACCGGTCGATGGGTCTGGTGCGTCATGGAAGCCACGACCAGGGAAGAGTCCAACCCGCCCGACAGGAAAGCCCCCAACGGCACATCCGCCATGAGCTGTTCCTTGACGCTGGTAAAGAACCTCTGTTGGATCTCCTCCACCCAGCCGTTATGTTTTTCTTTCGTGATCTCTTTCTCTTCCGGGATGGGGTTCAAATGGGAAAGCTCCCAGAAAGGCCTCACCAGCATCCGGCCTTTTTGGCAGATCAGGTAATGGGCGGCGGGTATCTTTCGTATTCCCTTGAGAAGGGTATCGGGCGAAGGGACATATTGAAGGGTCATCAAGGTCAGTATCTGTTTGGTGTCCACCTGACGGGTCACGGTCGGGACGGAAAGGAGCGCCTTGATCTCCGAGCCGAATATCAGCGAACCGTCAGCGGTGGTGTAGTAAAGGGGTTTCACCCCCATGTGGTCGCGGACCAAGAGAAGTTTTTGGAAAGTCTCGTCCCAAAGAGCGAATGCGAACATGCCTCTCAACTTGCCGATGAAGGCGTCGCCATATTCCTCGTAAGCGTGGACGATCACTTCGGTGTCGGACTTGGTGGAAAACCGGTGCCCCGCGGTTTCCAACTGGTTCCGCAATTCCAGCTGGTTGTAGATCTCCCCATTGAAGACAACCCAGACGCTTCCCCGCTCATTGGAGATGGGCTGGCTCCCTCCCTGCACGTCCACGATGGATAGACGGGTCATCCCGAGGCCGACCGGCCCCTTCATGTAAAAACCCTTCTCATCCGGTCCCCGGTGATGGAGGGTCTCGGTCATCTCTTCCAGGGCTTGTTTCTTCAGGGGCATCCCCGGCTTAAATTGTACGAATCCCGCGATCCCGCACATATGAACCCCAGTCTCATGAATCTTTCGTTCTGGCCGCTTCCCTCAACACTTTTCCCAGCGCTTTTCCTGACACGTTCCATCGATAGGTTCTCAAAATGAATCCCCTGCCCTTCATCGCCAGGGCCTTGGCTTTTCTTGGTCTCAAAAGGGTTTCCGCAACCTTCCTGGCGAAATCCTCTTCCTCTTGCGCCTCTAAGACCCACTTCCTTCCATCGGGTGGAAGCCATCCAACCGCCGCGGAGGTGGCGACCACCGGAACGCCCAATCCCAGGCTCAAGGCCACTTTATTCTGCATCCCGGCCGCCACTCTTAAAGGAGCGACCGTCACCTGTGCGTATTTCACATAGGATTCTACTTCGGGAACCCAACCCGTGACCCAAATATCATCGCCGTTGTGGTAATGCCTCAATTTTTCCCGGGGTTGGCCGCCGACCGCCGCGAAAACTGCGTCGGGAACCTCATGTTTGATCAAGGGCCATATCTTATTTAGGAACCAAAGGGCCCCGTCCTCATTGGCGGTATATCCCATATTTCCCACGAAGCACACCACCGGTCGGTCGGCTGGATAGATGGAAGGCCTCTTATTCCCCGCCTTTCGGTCCAAGGATATCCCATTGGGAATGACCTCCACCTTCGAAAATGGCGCGCCGCATTCCCATAACGCCTGGGCGTCCGCGGGCGAGATCACGACGCTTTTGAAAGCCTTGCTGGTCCATTCGGCTTCCTCGCTCTTGAGGAACCAATGGTCCCACCAGGCACTCCATCGCCGGGAGAACCTGGCATCTTTTTGCCCCTTCAGCAGGCCCGTATAGGCCGTCAGGCTGTCGGTCAGTTCCAACACGACCGGCTTACCGGGATTTCCCTCGAATGCCGCCGGCGCCATCCGCAAACGGTGGGCCAATACCACATCGACCCTTTGACCCCGAGGACCGGCCCAATAGGCCCTGATCCTTTCCCGGAGCCTGGGGGAAAAATAGCTCGACACATTCAAGGACAACCCCATCATCATCCCCCCGATCAGGTTGAAGAACAGTTCCCGGTCGGTCAAGTGTTCCAAGATGACTTCCCGGCATATTTTTTCCAGTTCCGGTCCATGGGAAAAGTTTTCCCGGACCCTGGTGAGGCAAACCAGGTCGATCACGTGGCCCTGCCTTTTCAACTCGCGGAGGAAATGATAAAGCCTTAGCTTATCCCCGTCATGGGGTGGGTAAGGGACCAGAGGGGTCAATACGAGTATGTTCAAACTTTTTCCTTTCGGCCTTTGGCCAGATGGCCTTTCAGGAACCAGAGGGTGAACCCAATAGCCGCCGCCACCCAAAAGGCGCTGATCCAATAACTTTTCATCTCGATCACCGGGGCCTGGAAAGCGGGTTCCCATTTGGTCAGGGGAAGTCCGACGGCCGATCCGGCCAGCTTCAGCATCATGTTTTCCCCATCCAGCTTGTTATACCTCATCCAGGGGACCGCGGAGAGTATGCCATTCATCAGGATCCCAACCGCGATGGAAAGCACCGCCAGCTTGGCCCAGATGTCCCATTGGGTGATCTTCTCAAAGGCGTGATAAAGCATGATCAGCAGCAGGGGCGTTACTCCGACCATATAGCGGGTCGCCGGGGTCAATCCCAAATTCTCGTAGAAGGACATGAAGAGGAAGAAAAAACCAAAAGTGCCAAGGGTCAAGCGCCTCAAGGGATTTTGAGAATGGTACAGCAACATGGCCCCCGTGACCGCCAAGGCGAAAATGGGGAAATGGAACCAAAGACCGCATTCCTGGTCCAGGAGCAGACCGAAAAAACCCGTGAAGAAACGGGCGAAGGGAAAAAGGGAGGTGAAAGGCTCGTGATGGGCCCCCAATGGGGTGAAGACCCCATAGGTCCATTCGAAGTATAAAGCCAGTACCGCCGTAGGGACGAGGAACCAGGCCCACATCTTGGATATCTTCAAGACCTTCTCGCCGGGTTCCTTTCTGACTTCGTCGCTCAATAAAAGCAACAGGGGGATGACCAAAAGGACGTTGCGGTTATGCATCCATAACATAAGCCCCAGACAAAAACCCAGCCAGTTCCATCGTTTCTCTAAAAAAAGCAACAGGCTCAACGAGACCAAACAAGCGGTGGGAACCTCGGGATAGATCAAGCCGGCGAACAGCAGGAAAGGACTGGAGAATAAGCCGACCCACCCGACCGCCCTCAAGGGTAACCCCCTGGCCCCGACCCTTTCCAAGATCAGGAGGGTCAGGAAAAAAGCCAAGGCCGTCAGGACCGCCATGGTCAGGGCCGCGCCCATCCTGCCCAGTAACGCGAAACCCGGTAGCGCCAACAAAGCCGGACCCAGCGGATGGTAACTGTAAAGCTTCCCATTGATCCAATGGTCCAGCCCCTGAGGGGTCAACACTCCCCTGTGGTAGAACTTCTCATAATCTTTATTCGCGTATTGGTTGGTCAGGTCCAGGTCCCCATCGTGGATAAGACTGTAGGTCATCATCAGGTAATGGGGCTCGTCCCCGCTCAGGTCGCATTGGGTGGTCCAAAGGGTCGTTCCCAGGAAAAAGAAGACCGCCACCGCCCCGAAAGTCCTGGATACGGCCAACCCATTCTTCCTGGTCTTATAAAGGAACCATCCGGTGAACAGGAAAAGATGGCTCATCCACATGGCGCCGAAAAGCACCTGGATCTTCCGCAGAAGGAAATCCTGCGGAGGGGGGAATGTCATCTGGGTCACCAAGGGAAGCATCCAGCCCAGGACCCAGGGCAGATGGGTCAGGGCCAGGGGCCAAAATTTGACCGGCTCCTTATCGAACTTTATTAATAGCCATATTTCCATACCGATTAAAAGTAAAACACCACCCAGGAAGTAAATTCCCAAAAGGGTCGGGCACATCCAGGGTTCCGGCAAGATCGCTCCTGTCCTGAAACTAAAGACGAACAATGAAGTCAATTCCAATATGAATAACATTGGAAGGAGAGGGTCGAATCGCTTTTGGGTGTGGGTCATTCTATCCCCGCCCGGACCTGTTCGTAGACCCCAAGGGTAAGTTGGGCGGTCCTTTCCCATGTGAATTTTCCTACCCTCTTCAATCCCTTTTGAATACAACGTTTCCTTAATAGGGGTTTTTCCATCAGCTGTCTCACCGCCCCCGCGATGGCCGCCGGATCCTCCGGATCCACCAACAAGGCCGCGTCCCCCGCGACCTCGGGTAAGGATGTCGAGTTGGAAGTAACGACCGGCACACCACAGGCGAAGGCTTCCAGTACGGGCAGCCCGAAACCTTCCCAACGGGAGGGATAAAGAAAAAGGTCCGATTCCGAATAGACCCTTTGAAGGGTTTCGCCAGGCACGTTTCCCGCCCAATCCACCAGGTGGCCAACTCCCAGCGAGGTTGCCTCCCCAAGATAATCGGTGCATTTCAATTCCGTCTCATCCATACCAATGACAGCCAATCTGATTCTTTTTCTCTGGTCGGCCAAAAGCTTGATGGTTTTCAACACGTTCGAGAGATTTTTCCTCTCATCCGCTGCTCCATGGACAAGGATCCGGAAAAGAGAAGAAGCTTTCCGGACCGTCTTCTTGAAACGGTCCAGATCCACTCCTTCCGGGGTCACCTGAACCTTAGACGGTTCCACTCCTATCTTCTCGACGATCTGTTCCTTGGAATGTTTCGATACCGTCAGGATGGCCCTGGCCTTCCTGGCCGAGGATGGAATGGCCCATTGTTTATAGGCGTGGATCAACCTTTGACGCAGGGTCGGATGGGGGCGGACCTGGCGAAGGGGACGTTGATACATCGTGTCATGGAGGGTCAGGACAAAAGGGAAATCGGTCCAAACGCTGGCCGAGTTGTCCACATAATGTAGGAAATCCAGCCCTATTTTCCGGGCTTCCCGGGGTAACAGGACCTGTTCGTAATAGGCGGCGTTGGTAAAAGGAAGGTCGACGTAATGGACCCGGGCTTCGCGGATGCCTGTCCTTAAATTCTCCGGCGCGTTGAAAAGATAATAGAGGTTTTTACGGTCGACCTTGGCGAGCGCTAATAGAAGATTGGCGGTATAGGTACCGACGCCCCGGCGGAAGGCGAGCCTGGCGTCAACCCCGATACGAAGGGGCTTAGCGTTTGGCTTTTTCAGCACGGTCCACTAATAGGACAGGATACCGTTCTCAATGGGATAACGGTTCTTGCAGGCGGTACATTCGATGACATTTTCTTTCTCACGCAACGCCGAGCCGCAGGCGGGACAGATCAGGATATTCAACAGTTCATTGTTCAAGGATTTCCTCTTTATTGTTTTTTATAGGCTTTCAAGATGATACCGCCGCCCAAGCCCGGTAAAAGGATCTTTCCGGCGGCGTCGGTGAGGTTCAAGGCCCATCGACTGATGACAGGCCCCAGAAGGCCCAATGCCGATTCCAGGAGCCGGGGTAATTTCAGGTAATTATAGGTTTCCACCCATACCCTGTCAAATTGGGTGGCCTCCGCCAGTTTCCTCAGGTCGTCCGGACCGAAAAAAAAGAGATGGTCCGTTTGCCTGGATTTGTTGGCCCGGTTCACCCAGGGAAGCAGTTTCTTGAAATAGGACTTGTCGTTGGTGACGGTCACCACCAGGACGCCTCCCGGTTTCAACACCCGCTTGGCCTCCCGGAAAACCGAGACCGGGTCATAACAATGGTCGATCACTTCCTTCAAGAGCACCCCATGGGCGACCATATCGGGCAAGGGCACTTGTTCCGCCATGGCCTGGATGAACCCCAGTCCCATGGTCGGGACCTCCCTTTTTCCCAATTGTTCCGCGGAGGGTTCCAATCCCAGATAGTTCCAGGCGTCCCTTTGTTGCTCGGGGTCATCCTTCCATTGGGTCCTCATGAAAGCGGCGAATTCCGCCCTTCCGCATCCCATATCCAACAGGAGGGGCTTGTCCTTCAGTTTCCCGAACTCGCTCCGAAAGATCATCCCCACTCTTTCGTCCAACCGCCGATAGCGAAGCCGCATCAGGGACGTCAGGGACTTCAGGAAATCCTCGTCCTCCCAATGGGATTGCAGGCTTTTCCATTTTTGGTAAGTTGAGTTGATGCCGTCCATCCGAACCCCTGTCTTGAATTGAAGGTCGAGAAATCCGCATTGGAACTATCCCAGGAAAGGGATGCTCCAAAGAACGCAGGTGACGCCAAAGAGGATAACATAGGCGGTATAGAAGAAGGCCCATAATGGTTCCAAAAAGTAGTGGAGCACCACCCGGGCGGTCCATTCGGGCGAATAGGCCTGAAGGCGTTGTTGCTTCTTGGCTTTCTCGATGGATCGGTTGACCCTCCCGTAATCCCGGAAGCGGGTGACCAGGAAATAATTCACCAACCTCCCGAATAACTTGGGCATGGGTCGCAGGACCTCCCTGAAAAAAGTCTCCATCCGAGAAACCCATTCCTCCCCGATGACCGACCCGGTCAAGGGAACCAATTGGGAGATCTGGAAGAACAGGAGGCTTAAAAGATGGTTCAGTACCATCTGAAGGGCCAGGCACCATCCCCCCAGGAATCCCATCAAGCCCCCGACCACGAGAAAATAGAGGGTCGTATGACCGACCGTCGTTCCGTGGGTCACGCGGAAGATCAGGGCCAGCCCTTCCGCCAGGCAAAGCCCTAGGATCGATCCCAACGCGATACCCTGGATGAAAATGCCGGCCATTTTTTTCAAGCGCTTGTTCTCCTGTTCTTACCGAACCCATCCATCCGTCATATCCCTTGGAGTGGTCCACATCCCCTAGTGGAACTTTCCCCCAAGTCTGGTAATATCTTCGCCGCTTCGAAAGTTTTCCTGGAGGAAAAAATGGGTCTGTCCGAGTCCTTTAAAATGGGTTCCCTGGTCCGAAAGAACGACGGTGTCTGGAAGCCGTCCAAGACCAAGGGTGTCTCCTCAAAATTATTGCGGAATAACACGGCCTTGGGAGAACGGGCGCTTTTGTTGAAATTGGAGCCTGGCACCACTTATCCGGCCCACAAGCATAACGGAGGCGCTCAGATCCTGGTACTGGAGGGGGAAGTGCGCATCGGGAACGATCTATTGAAAGCCGGTGATTTTCTCTATACCCCGCCCGACGCCATCCACGCCGACCATTCGGAAAAAGGCTGTGTGATGTTCATCACCGCCCCCGAACACCCGGAGATGATCTGAGGCTTTATTTATCCAGGTTCAAAGCCGAGAATTTCTCGATGCGGTCGTTCTGGAAGTCCGTCACGTAGATGAACCCGTTGGGATCCCAACGCGATGCCCCCGGGGGTGTTGAACTGTCCCGGCTTGGCCCCCATCTGGCCCCAGGTCGTGAGCAATTTAAGCTGTTGGTCGAATACCTGGATCCGGTAATTCCCTCCGTCGGCCGCGTAAAGCCTTCCCGCCTTGTCCAAAGCCAATCCCTGGATCTTATGGAACTCTCCGGGCTCATGGCCGAAAGTTCCCGTTTGGGCCACGAAGGTCCCGTTCAAGTCGAATTTCTGGGACCTCTCCGCGTTATCCGCCACGTAAACATTGCCGTCACTATCCACCGCGATCCCATGGGGTTGGTTGAAATTACCCTGGTCCTTGCCATAAGCGCCCCAGGCTTTGAGACAGTGTCCATCCCCGTCGAATTTCTGGACACGATTATTGTTCAAGTCGGTGACATAGATTCTCATCCTTGGCGCTGATGGCCAGACCCCAGGGCTGTTTGAACTGACCTGGCTCCGAACCCAGCGAGCCCCACCCGCCGAGAAAATTCCCGTTCAAGTCGAATCTCTGGACCCGGTTGTTACCGGCTTCGACCACATAGAGCCTGTCCTGCGAATCGATCGCCAATTGTTGGGGCGTGTTGAACTGCCCTGGCGCCGAACCGGGCGTGCCCCAAGCCAGCAGGAATTGCCCATTGGAATCGAACTTTTGGATACGGCTGTTACCCCAATCAGAGAGGTAAACGTTGCCGTTACGGTCGACCGCGACCGCGATGGGCATGTTCATCTCGCCCTCATCGCTTCCCGCGTCCCCCAAGGTCACGATGCATTTGGGCGTCCGCTTGTTGGAGTCATTCAGGTAAGAGTTTCCCAAGGCGAATAAGAGCACCGCCAGGACGACCGCGATCGAACCGGTCACCAGGGTGGTTATGCCGACAGGAGGATGGGCCGGGGGGGTATGGACCTCCGGGGCTTTTTCCGGAACGGGCACCATGGGGATGGGCTCCTCGTGTGGAGCGGGCGGTTTGACGGCCGGCGCGGAAGGCGGAGGAACGGATGGAGCTTGGACTTTCGCGGGCGCTTGGGGTGATTCTTTAGGCGGTTCCGCCTTTTTCACTGGCACCGCCGCCGGAGTTGGCGCGGATACGGGTTGGGCGGGAGGGGCCGCTGGTGTTGAAGCCGATGGCGCGGGAGCCGCCGGTGTCGCCGCCGCGGGAGCGGCCGGATCAGCCGTGTGGCCTTCCACCGGATGCCGTTGGAACCATTTTTCGAATACTAGACCGCATATCTCGCAATCGATACGCCCATCCGCCTGCTCGAAACTACAGCCGGGACATTTCATAGACCCCTCGTTATGCCTATTTATAGTCTAATGGCATAAACACAAAATCACTCACCCAGGACAATTATACCCGCACGAACCCCGACACCGTTTCTCTTTTTTCGGATAATCACCGGCTAGTATGACCATCATCACAGTCTGAGCTGACTGCCATTTAAGGAGGATTCCCCAATATCGGATCACGAAAAAGCAAAGGGACGCAAGTTGCTGGATTTCCAACTCCCCCACTTTTATACTGCGCCCATGACCGATCTCACCAAAGACATTGAAAAACAAGGGTTTCAAGGCCTCACGGTCGCCGCCTTCGAGAGCCGAATGATCAAAGAGATGGAAGACCTCATCCTCCGGCATGGCGGTAAACCCCTGGTCGCCCCTTCCATGCGGGAGATCCCCCTGGGGGAGAACCAGGCCATTTTCGATTTCTTCCAGAGGCTCCAGGCCAACCAACTGGATATGGTCATTTTTCTTACCGGCGTCGGAACCCGTTCCCTTTTTCAGGTTTTGGAAAGCCGCTTTTCCAAATCCGATATTCTTTCCATTCTGAAGAAGGTCACTATTGCCGCCAGGGGTTCCAAGTCCGTCAAAGCCCTCCAGGACTATGGACTGCCCCCTTCCATCGTGGCACCCGAACCCAACACCTGGCGGGAAGTCATCCAGATACTGGACTCTCAAAAACCCATCCTGGGATTAAGGATCGCCGTTCAGGAATATGGAGTCTCCAACCCTGATTTCCTGGACGCCTTGAAGGAAAGAGGAGCTATCGAAGTCCTACCGATTCCTGTTTACCGTTGGGCGCTGCCTGAGGATACCGCCCCACTGGTCCGCTTGATCGAGTCCATCCTGGAGGGAAAGATCCAGGTGGCCCTCTTTACCAGCGCCAACCAGGTCCAGAACGTGCTGGATGTCGCCAAGGGCTTAGGAAAGGAAAAACATCTCTTAGAGGCTTTCTCCAAAATAGTGGTCTGTTCCATCGGTTCCATCGCTTCCGAGGCCCTTCAAAGCCGGGGGCTTGGTGTCGATCTGACCCCCGAACATCCCAAGATGGGTTTCCTGGTCAAGGAAGCGGCTGAGAAAAGTGTGGGCCTGCTCGAGGAAAAAAAGAAGATTTCGCCCTTAAGCCCCGTTAAAAAGACCGACCTGCAAGAAAGCCTTTTCTTGAAAGCCTGCCGAAGGGAGCCGACTTCCCGCACACCCCTTTGGATCATGCGCCAGGCCGGCCGCTATCTTCCCGAGTATAGGGAGATACGTTCCAAGGTTTCCTTCCTGGAACTTTGCAAGACACCCGAGCTGGCCTGCCAGGCCACTGTTTCCGCCCAGGAAGTCCTGGGAGTGGACGCCGCCATCCTATTCGCCGACATCCTCCTCATCTCCGAACCCCTGGGATTCCATCTGGAATTCGCCCAGTCGGGCGGACCCATCATTCATGATCCTTTCCGAAGCGCCGAGGACCTGGAACGTTTGAAACAAAGCGATATCGCGAAAGGTCTGGGTTACGTTTTGGAAGCGGTACGGCTCATCCGGTCGCGGTTGAACCCCGCCATCCCCTTGATCGGTTTTGCCGGGGCGCCATTCACCCTGGCTTCTTATCTAATAGAAGGCGGAGGGTCCAAGGAATACAGTCATCTCAAGAACGTTCTGGCGGGAGATCCCTCGACCTGGAACGGATTGATGGGCAGGTTGGTGAATGTGACCCAGGATTATTTGAACGACCAGATCGAAGCCGGCGCCCAGGCTGTCCAACTTTTTGATTCCTGGGTGGGCATCCTCACCCCCGAGGAATTCCAAAAATTCGTGCTTCCCTTCCTGAAGACCCTGATCGCGGGCATCAAACCTGGCATCCCGGTCATTTATTTCGGCACCCAAACCGAACCCTTCTATCCGTATCTAAAGAATTCCGGTGCCCATGTCATTGGGGTGGATTGGCGGGTAGATCTGGACAAAGCCCGGGAACAGTTGGGCGACCTGGCGGTCCAAGGCAACCTGGACCCGAACGTTCTTTTGACCGACCCCCCCAGGGTCCGGGAAAAAACCCTGGAAGTCCTCAAGAAAGCCAAGGGCCGCCCGGGTCACATCTTCAATCTGGGCCACGGCATCTTGCCCCAGACACCCATGGAAAACGTCCGCGTCATGATCGATACGGTCAAGAACTGGAAGGCTTGACCCCTCTTCTTGATCCCACCCTTGTGCCAAAACCACTAATTCTTTATGCTCTTGTGCTTGTGTTGGGATTTTTATCCTTGCCATATGGTTGATGTCGTAACCTATGGCTTGTTTTTAAATCCAAAAAACAAAGGCAGATTGAACCACCAAGACACAAAGACACCAAGAAAAGCAAAACAAAAGGTTTGGTTTTTCGCCATTTTTACGATTTAGTCTTTATTAGTTCTTGGTGCTCTTGTGCCGATTTTCCAATAAACAAAATATTGGAAATCGGTACTATACCGACCTCATTATTTGTTTTATTGAAGGTCGGCATGGTGCTCTTGGTAGTTCAATAGCCGTTTTTAGGTTTAGGAGTCGTTCGTGAAAATTGACGCGGTGCTTCTCATCGGTTTTGGCGGTCCGGAAAAGCCTGAGGAAGTCATGGCCTTCCTGCAGGACGTGGTCCGCCACGCCCCCGTCCCTCGCGAGCGTCTTGAAAAAGTGGCCGGCCAATACGCCCAGATCGGCGGCATTTCCCCCTTCAACCGCCTCATCCGGGCGCAGGCCTCCGCCCTGGAAAAACTACTGGCCTCCCGGGGTGTTTCCCTTCCGGTCCATATCGGCCTGGCCCATTCCGAACCACGCATCGCGGCCAAGCTTGCCGAATTATCCGAGAAGGGTCTTACCGATATTTTCGCCATCATCATGGCCCCCCACCGCAGTCCAGCCTCCTTCATCAAATACTTATTGTTGGTGGACGAGGCCTTGGAAGGGTTGAAAAGCCAGGGCAAACCAGTCCCGACCGTGACCTACGCCCCCGAATGGCATGACCGCACAGGTTTCATCCACGCTATCGAGCAGAACGTGAAGGCGGCCTATGCCCAGTTGACGGCGAAGGAGAAAGAAAGGAACCGGGCGGAACTTATCTTCACCACCCACAGCATCCCCCGTCCCATGTCCAACACCTCTTCCTATATGGCGCAGTTCGAGGAAACCGCCGCCAGGGTCACCGAAAGGGTCGGCATGCCCTATTACCAGACGGCCTTCACCAGCCGAAGCGGCAAACCCGACGATCCCTGGCTGGAACCTGACCTGGGGGATTTCATCGAGCTTCGCGCCAAAGAATCCCTGAACGCCTGCGTGGTGGCCCCCATCGGCTTTTTGGTGGACCACGTGGAAGTGCTGTACGACATCGACACCCTGGCCCAGGAAAGGGCCAAAAGGGTCGGGGTCCATATGGTCCGGGCCAAGACGGTGGGAACCCATCCTTCCTTTATCGGCATGTTGGCCTCGCTGGTGGAAGAGGCCCTCGCGTGAACCAATTCCGGGTAGTCATTATCGGGGCCGGGGTCAGCGGCCTGGCCGCCGCCATGCGCCTGGGGGAATTAGCCCAGAAGAACAACACAACCCTTGAATTGAACATCCTGGACGAGGGCAAGAACCCCGGGGGAACGGTCAGCACCGTGGAAGAGAACGGCTTCCTGCTGGAGGAAGGCCCGGATTGTTTCCTCACGGAAAAACCCGCCGGAATGGCGATGGTCAAACAACTGGGTTTGGATTCTCAACTGATGGGCACCAACCCGAACCTTTCCCAATCCTTCATTCTCAAGGGCAACAGGCTTTGCCCCATTCCCGAAGGCTTCTATATGATGGCGCCTTCCCGCCTCATGCCATTGATGACCACCCCCCTTCTTTCCCCGCTGGGTAAGTTACGGGCCGCCATGGAACCATTCATCCCGGTACGCCGGGATGTCCAGGATGAGAGCGTGGGCGATTTCGTGACCCGCCGTTTGGGACGGGAAGTCCTGGATCATTTGGCGCAACCCCTGGTGGGCGGGGTCTATAACGCCGATCCGTTCGAACTCAGCCTCAACGCCAGCACGCCCCACTTCAAGGACATGGAGCTCAAACACGGTTCGCTCCTGAAGGCCATGGCCCACCGCCGGATGAATTCCCAGAAAAAGGTCTCGGGCGCCCGTTATTCCCTTTTCGCCACCTTCCCCAAGGGCATGCAGACCCTGGTGGACGCCATGGCCTCCAAGATACCCATGGAATCCCTCTGGTTGCAGAATGGTGTCCAATCCCTGCGGACTTCCGATAAAGGCACCTGGGAGATATCCGCGAACGACCGTTCCATCGAGGCCGACGCGGTCCTTTTGGCCATCCAGCCTTCCAAGATGCTTCCCCTCATCGGCCACCTGGACAACGAATGGCAAAAGCTTTTATCCGGCATTCCGGCCCACGACTCGGCCACCCTGAACCTGGGTTTCCGCCGGGAGGACATCACCCATCTATTGAATGGTTTCGGTTTCGTGGTTCCCTCTATAGAGAAGAAACTCATCGTGGGGTGCAGTTTCTCCAGCCGCAAATTCGAGGGAAGGGCTCCCGACGGTTACGTCCTCCTGAGGGTTTTCCTGGGCGCCGAGGCGGTCAGCCTGGCGAAAAAAGGGGAGGAAAGCCTGCTAAACAAGGTTTTGGAGGAATTGACGCCGGTCCTGGGGATCAGGAACAGGCCGGTCATGAATCATTTGTCCCTCTATAACTCTTCCATGACTTATTATCGTCCAGGCCATTTAAGCCAGGTCGCCCGGCTTCTTCAAAAAGCCGAGGAGACCAAGGGTCTTTACCTGGCCGGCAACGGAATAAAAGGAAGCGGTATCCCGGACGCCATCGCCGCGGGACAGACCGCCGCCGAAAAGATATTCCAGACCCTCGTTCGTTGATCACACTTTCAAGATAGGTTATTCGGATTATGGAAATAAAACCCAAGCTTCTCATGCTCAATAAGCCCAAAGGGTATGTGGTCACCCGTTCCGACGAGAAGGACCGCAAGACCGTCTATCAGCTCGTACCCGAATGGGCCTATGAGAGCCATTGGAAACCCGTGGGACGTCTGGATATGGATTCCAAGGGTCTTTTACTTTTCACCCGTAACGATAAATTGGCCGACCGTCTCACCACCCCCGGGGGTTGTTTGAAGACCTACGAGGTCTTCGTGCGGGGTATCGTGACCGACAAGCACATGAAATTGGCCCTGAAGGGCGTGGAAAATTCCGGCGAGATCCTGAAGGTTTTCCAGGTAAGGGTCATCGGCGGCGGCGGGGCAAAGACCAAGCTGGAAGTGGTACTGGACGAGGGCAAGAACCGTCATATCCGCCGTCTGTTCGGCACCATGAAGGATGAGAAGTTCGGGACGCCTTTGAAGGTGTTGGACCTCAAGAGGATCCGCATCGGCGGGTTGAACCTGGATGTGGAACCCGGCAAATGGCGGTTCCTCACCCCGGATGATGAGTTATTGCTGGTTTAAAAACCAACCCTCAAAATTAGCCACAGATGAACACAGATAAACACAGATGAGAAAAAGCCAAATTGTTTATTGTTTTTTTAAATCCCAATCGGTGTTGATCGGTGTTAATCGGTGGCAAAAAATGATTCGTTCTTTTTTCGTTTATTCAAAATTCATAGTCCTTATCTGTGGCTTGCTTCTTACCGTCTCCTGTTCCCACAAGCATTTCGAGAAAGCCCCCAACGGCTTCAGGACCATCAACCTGGGTATGTCCAAATCCCAGGTTTTGGAATGTCTGAACGCCGATTCCTCTTATGTTCTTACCCCGCAATCAACCAACTCTAATCCGTTATTTGCCTCCACCACCATCAACCACTATGACGCCTCCCTCAGGTTTGATTTCAGCCCCCAGAACCTATTGACCAACATCCGCGTATCGGTCGGAGAGGTGGGCCGCCATTACGTAGACGACCATGCCGTTCCGTATTTTTATAACTGTTTAGCCACAAAATACGGCGAACCTGTTATCGGCAAGGATGGGGTAAACGGGTTGGACTTATTCACCTGGGAGAACAAGGATGTTCGTAGGACTTTAGCCGCCATCCACTACCAAATACCGACCGGCCGGTTTTTGCTTATTTTCATCAGCGATCCCAAGAACATTTCCATCGAGGAGACCGATATCAGGAAATGGGCCGAGGTCAAAAATCGGGCCGTTCTACCCTTTGAGGCAGAACGGGTTATTTCAGAGGATTTTTGATGGCTTACCTTCACCCATCAACCGCCCTTAATAATGCCAACGGGGGTCCTGTCTTTCCCATTGCACTTGTGTCGATGTCTATCTGCCTACCCTTCACCCACCAGGTGAAGGGTAAATCCTGGCATTGCCAACTGAATAACAGTTGGTACAGACCGAGACACGGGGTTTAGTTGTACCGGGCCTAAAATATAAAGGCCCGGTGCGGGAAACCCCTTCCGATGGACAGCCTGGCCTTTCCGATGGACGGGAAACCCCTTCCGATGGGTAGCCTGGCCTTTCCGATGGCACTTGTGTCGAGGTTTCCAGCCGAGACACGGGGTTTAGTTGTACCGGGCCTAAGATATAAAGGCCCGGTGCGGGAAACCCCTTCCGATGGGTAGCCCGGCCTTTCCGAGGCTCGGAAACACCTCTTCTGAGGGGTAGCCTAGCCTTTCCGATGGACGGGAAACCCCTTCCGATGGGTAGCTTGGCCTTTCCGAGGCTCGGAAACACCTCTTCCGAGGGGTAGCCTAGCCTTTCCGATGGACGGGAAACCCCTTCCGATGGGTAGCCTGGCCTTTCCGATGGCACTTGTGTCGAGGTTTCCAGCCGAGACACGGGGTTTAGTTGTACCGGGCCTAAGATATAAAGGCCCGGTGCGGGAAACCCCTTCCGATGGGTAGCCCGGCCTTTCCGAGGCTCGGAAACACCTCTTCTGAGGGGTAGCCTAGCCTTTCCGATGGACGGGAAACCCCTTCCGATGGGTAGCTTGGCCTTTCCGAGGCTCGGAAACACCTCTTCCGAGGGGTAGCCTAGCCTTTCCGATGGACGGGAAACCCCTTCCGATGGGTAGCCTGGCCTTTCCGATGGCACTTGTGTCGAGGTTTCCAGCCGAGACACGGGGTTTAGTTGTACCGGGCCTAAGATATAAAGGCCCGGTGCGGAAAGACCCCGTCCGCCCGGCGGAATAACCATCCCCTCCGGCGGAAAGGCCCCGTCCACCCGGCGGAATAACCGCCCTCTCCGGCGGAAAAGCTCCGTCCACCCGGCGGAATTACCACCCCCTCCGGCGGAAAGGCCCCGTCCACCCGGCGGAATAACCGCCCTCTCCGGCGGAAAAGCTCCGTCCACCCGGCGGAATAACCATCCCCTCCGGCGGAAAGGCCCCGTCCACCCGGCGGAATAACCGCCCTCTCCGGCGGAATGACCGCCCTCTCCGGCGGAAAGACGCTAACTAGCAGCCGGCTAGGGAGGGGTAACCCGACTTTTCCGATAGGGATGTCGGCCTGTCCCCCGAAACTTTAGTGAAGGGGGATGCCGGTCAAAGCCGACCGGGGCCCGTCAAAGGCTGGCCGAGGGGTGACCGGGGCCGGTCAACCCTATCCGCCGGGTCAAAGACGATGCTAAAAAAGGGGTATCAGAGGATCAAAGGGGAAACGCGGATTGGAAGAACGAATTAATTAAACTGGAAGGATCTCTATGTCCACGATGGGTCCCCGTCGTGGACAAGGAAAACTGGTTACTGATGGTCCAAACCTTCTTTTTTCAAATGATTCTTTGCCCACCAGCCCGTGAAGCCCGCCTCTAGAAATAGTGGGACGATCATTAATAAAAACCAAAGGAAAGCTTGTTGAGTATTGCCTAAGTTAAATATCGCAAATAATCCAGGATACAAAAAGAACAAAACCAAAAAAGCTATCATCCACAAGGTCAAAAAAACCCAGCCGTAAACATTAAGCATGTATCCTTTCCCTAAGTAAGCCTGGGCAGGGCTGATTTTCTCCTGCACCACGCGCCATGCCTTACGGCTGAATTTTCTTTTAGGGATTTTCGCCTGTAGGTAATCCATCGCCGCGCCAAAAGGGTAATGATCATATCGGAGCATAAATAGAACCTTACCGGCTTGGGGCGAGGGGCTTCGATAAAAAACCAACCAAAAGTGGGACCTAAGATACTCATCAATGGTGACATAACGGATATCATTCCAGGTAATCCTTCGCATAGAAATCCTCGTTTTAAAACCATCCGGGTAAAAAGTTACGGCAGGAGTAATGAAAAACCAGCTTGCCGACACGAAAAGCCCGGTTACCAGCCAAGTCCCGCTCGCAAAAGGGGTGGCAACTAATTGATTAATGGACATAAATCCAAAGCCGGCGAATAAAAAGGCCAGGACATAATGGGAATGGAAATTATATATTTTTAAATTACGTTTCTTCATAGATCGATTTTAACCTTTATAACTAGTGTTTCAGCTGAAAACCGGTCCACGATGGGTCCCCGTCGTGGACAACATTAAACGCATCACCAAACCAATTATTAAATATTACCTTTTGGCGCTTTATTGATAAGCCAACTACCAAACCCGCCGACATAAACTGGTTTCATAGCCCCTGCAACATAAGTTCCATGATCTAAAAGCTTTGAAAAATTATTGTAAAGGTACAAGTCTGATTGTTTGTCAGAGAAAACTTCCCCTAAGCATTTAACATTCTTCCCATCATTCAAAACGAAAGTTAAAGTACATTTATATATTGGCCATACATGACTGCCAACAACCGGTTTCGTATCTGCATTCATTAAAAAACTTTGTACGTCTTTTATTTCTGGCGATTTCGATATTTCTGTTCTAAAGCTTTTGTTAGAAAGTTCGTATTGTTCGACAACAATAGACTTAATTGGTGCCTTTGCTAAATCTTTTACTTGAGCTAAAAGTCGAGCCTGCTCTGGGCTTACTGAATACCTCATCCAATAATAAATTGATAAAAATAGAACCATACAAAACAAGGCATAAATAATTAAAAAAAGAGGTTTGTTATAAAATAGCTTTTTGAACTCTGAAGTGTTCATATAGAACTCCGAATCAACTACTTACCATCACATTACTTCCAAAAGGGTTGTCCACGACGGGTCCCCATCGTGGACAATATGCTCCTCAACCCCTGATCATTTGAACCTGACGCAGAGAACGTTATAAAGCCAGGCGAAAACGACACCGCCCACCCCGCCATCCACCAGGCCATAAGCTGCCCCAATCAAACTTCCGGCGGGACTGATGTCATAACCACGATAGAAGTGTCCAAGCAACATCAGGTCGTGGGTTGACCCCTCGAAAAGGATCACCCACCAAGTCAGACCTAAAACTCCCAGACCCCACAACAAACCACAAGCCAATCCAAACGCTTTGATGTTTATCTTCATCATGACCCTATTTATTTTCAGCTGTTTTCCCTACTTCCTTTGTCCAATCCGGGTCCCCATCGTGGACAAAGTTTATGGCGCAAATTCCACGATACGGTTATTGCCGCTATCCGCGACATAAACCGTGGTACCGGCATTATTGATGGCGACTCCATAAGGATTTGATAAATTCCCATTTCCGCTGCCTTGACTACCCCATTGGTCCAAATAAATACCGGTCGCGGAGAAAGATTCCTCACGGTAGTTGTAATAGTCCACGGCATAAATCGTAGTGCTGGCCGAATTAAGTTGCATACCATCCTTTTTAAAACACCCATGTGCAGGTTCAGTTACTTTGTAAAAAACGAATTAAATATTTTATCAAGCCATAAATAATGACGAGGAGTGGAACAATTACAGGAATTAATCCACCCCAATTATAAGAATTAAATCTTCCACAAGTCGGACATTTTAAAAGGTTTTTTGAATACACAGTTTTACATTTTGTGCATCGAGTATTTATAAACCAATTCATTCAATGACCGTCCTTTTGAAAAACTTTATCTTCCACTTCGCTCCATTCATTACGACTCAATAAAATTGATTACCGTCAACTTTTCTTTCAAGGACAACCCGGCAATACAAAAGTTTGATTATTTATTTGATCCAAAGAATTTCGCCAATCGCTTATAACAGGCAAAGGAACAAAGGGGCCAGGCCTACATTTTACACTTTATAATCCGCTTCGCGAAGGCTCGGTCTTTTGCCGCCTTCACCTTGATCCTAGCCCATTGGTTTCCCACTGCCGAAAAACCAACTCCCATCCTTTTTCCGATCTCTTTTAAGCTTAGTCCCGACTCCCGCTTCAGTAAATATATGGCCACCTCTCTCGCCTCCGCTTTTCTTCGCCCTGATATCAATATTTCTTCAGGCTTTTCCCCATAAACCGCCCCAACCTTCTTGAGAACCTCTTCAGGATCCGATTTAACCACGTGTTTCTGATACTTCGGCACATCTAAATGCCGGTGTTTTCTCCCCATTTCATGCACTTTGTTTAAAAACTCTTCCTTCCCCAGATATACCCGCGAACTCAATTCTTCCCAAGGCGATTCTTTTTTCCCTATACCATCCCTTACAAAGCTCACATAACTCTTTTGCGCCTCTTTTTCTAACCTGCCAAATCGGCCCAAAATCCAATCGATTTCTAACCACTTCTCCGCCTTATCGATCCCGGCCGTCGCACGATAACTGCTCCATTTCCAGTCACCCGGAGCTTTGACCATCCTGGCTCTCACCGGGTTCAGTACCACATACCGGCACAATTCCAACAAATAGCTTTCTTTTTCGACGACTAGCGCCTTAAAACGCCCCTGGAACAAATGACCTGACCGATGGTGTTTCTTGTTGAATCGTTGGGTATATAGGGAATTCAAGTGTTTCATGGCCAGGGATAAATTGGCTTCCGGCGTTTCCAACAAAAGATGATAGTGATTGTCCATCAACACCCAGGCATGGCAAAGGACCTTGTTCTCCTCGATCATTTCACCTAATAGCCTTATAAACATCCATCGATCAGCGTCATCCATGACGATCTTACGCCGTTCATTCCCGCGGGAAGTGACGTGGTAAACAGCCCCTTCATAATGAATTCGTTTTGGTCTTGGCATAAAACTATATTACCGATCCTTTATTTATTGTAAAGTGTAATATGTAGGCCTGGCCCCTTTGTTAAGTGAACCACCAATTGAATGGTGCGATCTTTGGATAATTTTACGGTTTCTACCCAATCCGCTTCAGGAGGCACCCTTCTCGACACAATATCTTTATCATTGAAATCTTTTTTGAACAGCAACTCAAACTTGCCACCGCCGTCATCCAAATAAACGTAAATAGAAAAGTTGAATACGTCTTTTGAATTTGCGCTAAGGCAGATTAATAAATTTTGGTCTTTAACATGTAACTCCATAAGATTTTCCGGTGTGCCTATTAACCCAGGCAATGTCTTAACAATAGGGTCCGTGGGTTTAATGTGTTTAGGCTGATCGGCAATCTGGGCAAAGCAAAAACCCTTAAGTGAGAACCAAAAGGCCAAAATAAGTATCTTCATTAATTCACCATAAAGTTTGATTATTCACGACGGGTCCCCAGATTGAACAACATATAATTTGCCCTGAGCCCGTCGAAGGGGTCCCCGTCGCGAACAGCTAAATGTCTTTTACCCTACAAACTCCCTTAGATCGGATCATAGTCAAGTCGGAGAACGGCCCGGGTCGCTTTTTTCCTCAATAAACCGGCTAATGTTTCAATGTCTTTTAAGCGGAATAAGTGGGATTTTAATTTAATTGTCCTTTTTTCATTGGTTTTAATAGTCAGCATAAGGTATCTCGATGGAACACCTCTGTAATATAAAACAGCATTTTTGATCTCAGCAAAATTAATATTTTTCCAAGAAGACGATTTGGACCATATGAAACCCCGGGTGATAGTTATGCCTTCCTCCGAACATCTGACCGAACGAATAACTCCAAATAAAATCACAATTCCAACGGTTATCGGAATGAAAGCCGCGTCCGGCGTTGTGCCATATGGGTTTTTTGTTAAAAGATCAAATGTTGTATTTGAAAACAAAAATAAAGAAGTGATAGTACTGCTCCATTTATAAAACCAATTCATTTCCATGGTCCAGGGCAACACGATTGAATCGTTCATATTTTTAGTTTTTTGGGTTCCCATACTTTGATCCTTTTTAACTCATCCCAACCTGTCCACGATGGGTCCCCGTCGTGGACAACCTCGCAAAACTTTTTAATCATCCAGTGGGTCAAACACCTCTTTTTTCCATTTTTCCAAATTTTTCATCCGCTTGTTTCGTTCATCCTCTAAATTTTTAAACCAATCTTTAATTTCAAAAGTAATTTTATTATCAAACATAGGGAGGTCGCCCCTAACCACAACTATTTCTCCCATTTCCTCCAATTGCTGAATTACAAACATTATTTTAAGTCGTGCAATGTGATGAGATTGGCCCGATCCATTCCATTTCGTGTGGTAAATCATATCGTCCTTAAGCATTTCCCAACCTTTTTTGGATATATTGCTTTTGATGAGCTTTAAAGTCTCGACCTTAAACCCGACAATTGCCAAAGCCAAATCTTTCGAGTCAATTTCTCGAAAAACCTGCTGCAAAGTTCTTCCATCTAGGATGGCCATGAGACTTTCCAGTAATTCATCGTCGTGGGAATCAGGGGGGACAATCCCTAATTTATGTTCGATCCGCTCGATCCGCTTTACCAATTCTTGAAAATCGGGTTCTTGAGTCATCGTTTCTCTCTTTTCAGGATAAATCGAGCTTCATGTTATAGTTGCAAATAGGTCAATTTATTTTGTCCACAACGGGTCCCCGTCGTGGACAAATAAATCACTCATCAATTCACTTTGCGCCATCCCAAAGCGACCCAAGATTCTTAGTCTCGCTTCCTTGTTTCCCAAGTAACGCCATCTCATGGAATAACAACAGCCCCAAAGGCACGAAGTAATAGTAATGCTGGACGTGATAACTGGCGAAAAGCGCCAGGCTCAAGGAAAGCGCCGACCATCGGAAGAGGGAATCCATGGAGCCATTTCCCCGCCACACCGCCCAAGCCCCCGCGCATAACAAAGCCACGGCCACGGCGGTCAATAACCCCGGCAAAGGGGCCAGCCAAGCCGCCAGGCCTGCCTGCGCGACCGCGATATGACCGCTTCCGACCCAATGCATGATAGCCAGATCGAAAAAGCCTTTGGGGTCCCAAAGAACGAATGGAAGGGCGACCACGGACACAACCGTCATGGCCCTTAACAAGTCTTTCCGGGCTTCTTTCCAACCATTGCGTTTGATGTTCCAAGCCGCCCAAACCGGCAGAAGCGCCCAACTGAAAGGGTGCGTCGAAAGCCCCCAACCGAAACAAAAAGCGGAAGCGCTCTTCTTGCCACGGGAGAGCGCCAAGTAAAAAGCCCCCCAAGAAAGAAGGTACGCGAATAGATAACCTTCCTGTCGGAACAGCACCCAGGGGTTCAATAGAAAAAGGACCAGAAACCACGACCCTAAAGGCCGGTCTTGCGGCCTTAGGCTGAACCAGACCACGAGGGCAAAGATCACCGTGTAAATGGCCTCGAAAAAACGGGGGTCTATATTGAACGCCACGGCCGGCAGGAATGGCAGCCAAAGCCCGGGAAAGTAATAGCATTGGTTTTCATAGCCCGGAATGTATGGCGTCCCATAGGGCGAATGACCTTGGAGCAAGACCCTTGCCCCGACTTCCAAGGTGAGAAGCATGTCGGAGAAACCACCCAACAATGGGAAGGCGCTGACCGTAAACCGCGCCAAGATCAGAATGAATAAAAGGGTCCCCGCCAAGGCCCATTCGCCCCGGCGGGGAGCGATCAAGAGCAACAACAGGAACAGAACGCCGATCCCACAGAATATCCAGGCGGCCGGCTCGAAGGGAAATCCCTGGCCCTTGAACATCAGCAAATAAGCCTGGAAGTTCAGCAGGGTATAACCTAAATAAAGGAACAGGATGGAAAATCCAGCGGCCAACAGGAACTCCTCGCTGTTTTTCCGCGCCTCGCGGTTTCGGAACAATAAGGCGCACATTCCCGTGAAGAAAATAAGGACCGCCGCTTTGATCCAAGGACTTGAGTAATCCGGATTGCCCATCCCGACGATCTTCATCTTCCATCCGGTGGTCAAGAACATCAAGGAAGGCACCCAACGCCAAAAGGCGCTGCCCAGCAAAAGCAGGACGGCGTAGATCACGGCGCGCGGAAAAAATTTCATTTTATTCTCGGGTTTTTTTCGCCTTGCCGAGCTTCTCCGGCTCGGGCCAGACCACCAGGAACCAATAGACGATCATGGCCAACACGTTGAAGATGAGGAACAGGACGACCCAGAGGGTCTTATTGTCCTTGTTGATCTGTTCGGTACGGACCAGGTGGATGAAATAGGCGATGTGGATGAGGAAGCCGAAGATGACCGCGCCGATGATCAAGACGTAGAAGGTGGCGATACCCTCGATCATATGAACAGGAAAATCGGGAGTGGGAACTTGACCCTTCGTCGGAAGGTTGGGGATGAGATAGACAAAGAAAGCGACGATCCCCAGGATGATGGCCAGGATGGGCAAGGGGGTGATGATACCTAAGGCGATCTTGTAGGACTTTTTCATACGCGCTCCTCCAAACTTCTATTTACTGATGTTGTTCCTCCATCAAAGCCTTCACTTCAACGACCACGTCATCCACCTTGATCTCGGCCATGCAGAAATACCCGTCGTCCCTGGTACAGCGGTAAGAATGGCAGGGGGAACAATCCGGATGTTGGGTGATCACTTTCACTTTGGGCCCCCAGGGTTTCCAGACCTCCACCTCGTTGGCGGCGGAAAAAAGGCTCACCACCGGCACCCCGCAGGCCGCGGCCAGATGGGTCGAACCGGAATCACAGCCCACGAAAACCTTGCATTGCTGGATAAGGGCGGCCATTTGAAGAAGGGAGAGCTTCCCCACCAGGTTCACCACCGGGCATTCCAGCCCATCCACCACCTCGTGGGTAAAACCAAGGTCCGCTTCCCCGCCGAAGATGATGATGTCGGCCTGGGTGGCGGCGTGAAGCTCATGGATGAGGGCGGCGAAGCTGTCTTCCGACCAGCGTTTGGACGGCATGGCGGCCCCCACATGGACCCCGATGCGGGCGATTCCTGGCAAAAGCTCCTGGCTGGGCAGATGGTCCTCGGCGGTCTTTTTGTCCCTCTCGTCGATCCATATTTCCAACTGGCGGCTGGAAGCGTTGACGCCGATGGCTTGGAGCAGGTGCAGGTTCCGGTCCACCTGGTGCAGGTCCTTGTTCGGCAAACCGACCTTTTGGCTCAAGGCCCAGCTGGCCGATCCCAGGTTATACCCGACCCGCCGTTTGGCGCCCGACAGACCCGCGACCACGGCGTCCAGACGGCTTTGATAGCGGAAACTCAGCAGAAGGTCGATGGAAAGGGTTCTTAAGAATTTGATGAGCTGCCAGGCCGAACGCCAGCGGGCCAGGGGCTTGGCCCCAGGCTTCAGCCAGTGGGCGTCGAAAAGGTAAACCTCGTCGAAATAGGGGCAGGCTTTGGCCAGTTCGGTCACTTCGGAGGGAACGATGACGGAAATACGGTCATTGGGATAGTTCTGGCGCAGGGCCCGGTAGGCCGGGATCACCAAGGATAAAATCACCGATACGGTCGAGTCTTAAAAGTACGATTTCCATAATGTGAAGCATGGTAGCAAAACATTCTGAACCTTGTCTGCCTGGATATGGAAAATCGGCGTTCCGTCAGCGAAAAACCCTTACTTCAGGACGATAACTTTCACGATTTTACGGACCGGCGTTTGCGTGACCGTATCCATCCCATCCAGGACCGCCAGGTAAAGCCCCGACGCGACCGACACCTTGGAGGAATCGCTCAAGTCCCAATGAGCCTGACCATTGGAGATAGGAAGGCTGTTCACCAGCTCGCCGGTCAAGGCGTAGACCTTGATGACGCTTTTCCCGCCCGCCAGGTTCCCCTCGATCATCGCCGTGAAAAGGACCGTCGTTCCGGGACGCGCCACATTGGGCCAGGCGGTCAGTTGGGCCGCCGAGGTTAGGAAATTGGGACCCACGTAGATGTCCTTGGAAACGCTCAGTTGGTTCCCGCCCGGATTGTTCTGTTCCACCAATACCTGGTAGTAGCCGTTGGGGACCAATATCCCGGCTGAATCCTTCACATCCCAGACCGCGATGACCACCCCGTTCAAATAGATCGTGACCTGCCCGCCCAATCCGCTTTTATCCGGCATGAAATTCGAAAGACCCAGAACGATCGACGCGGGGTTGGTAAAGGGATCGGCGCCGCAGATCGTCCGGACCAGTTCCCCCCTCGAGTCGAATATCTTGACGATCTCCGCTTGGCAATTCGGGGTCGGGGAGTAGGTCTGGGTGGCCGAACCGGTCGGGGTGGGAGTCATGGTGTTCGTGGGAGTGACCGTGGGGGTGAAGGTAAATGTGATCGTTCGAGTGTAGGTGAGGGTCGGGGACCAGGTTTGGGTGCAGGTCATGGTCGGGGTATTCGTGCGAGAAGGGGTCATCGTTTCGCTGGCCGTACTCGAGGAGGTTGGTGTGGAAGTGGCGGTCGAGCTGGGCGTAGTGGTATTGAGGGGCGTGATCGTCCC